>CAZJWX010000055.1:0-30555 GCA_964549915.1 uncultured Anaerolineaceae bacterium
TGACACCCAGCCTGTTTTTGACACACTCATGCTATGAAGTCTGATCTTGCACTAATGACAATGCACCCTCATCCGTATATGTTATACAATGGGCACGAGAGATCATGAGAAAACCCTTCTTTTTTGGCGAAAGGTACAAATAAATGATTATTGGCATTCCCGCAGAGATCAAGCTGGACGAGAACCGGGTATCCCTGCCACCGAATGGCGTCGCCGAGTTGGTCAAGCACGGGCACACCGTGTACGTCGAGACGGAGGCCGGGACGGGCAGCAGCTTCACCGACGATGACTACCGTCGCGCCGGGGCGACCATCGCACACACGGCGGCGGAAGTCTGGAATCGTGCCGATCTGGTCATCAAAGTCAAGGAACCGCAGCCCAGCGAATATGACTACCTGCGCGATGACCTGACCCTCTTCACCTATCTACACCTCGCAGCCGAAAAAGCCCTCACCGAAGTCCTGCTGGAACGCGGCGTCACGGGCATTGCCTATGAGACTGTCGAAGATGAGCATGGACGCCTGCCGCTGCTGGAGCCGATGAGCGAAGTGGCGGGGCGTATGTCGGTGCAGGTCGTGGCGCACTTCCTGGAGAAGCACGAAGGCGGGCGCGGGATGCTGCTCGGCGGCGTACCGGGCGTGCAGCCAGCGCATGTCGTGGTTCTGGGGGGTGGCACGGTGGGCACGCACGCGGCCAAGATGGCGCTCGGCATGGGTGCGACGGTGACGCTGCTGGACATCAACATCGAGCGGCTGCGCTACCTGGAAGATGTGATGCACGGGCGCTTCAACACCCTTTACAGCAACGCCGCCAACATCCGCGATATCGTCACGCGGGCCGATGCGGTCATCGGCAGCGTGTTGATCACTGGGGCACGTGCGCCGATGTTGGTCACGCGGGAGATGCTGCCGACCATGCCACGCGGCAGCGTGATCGTCGATGTGGCGGTTGACCAGGGTGGCTGTGTGGAGACCACGCACCCGACCACGCACAGCGATCCGACCTATGTGGTGGATGGCGTGGTGCATTACGGCGTCGCCAATATGCCGGGGGCTGTGCCGCGTACCAGCAGTCTGGCGCTTTCCAACGCGACGCTGCGCTATGCGCTGCGCCTCGCAGACCAGGGCATTGACGCGCTGACAGAGGATCCGGGCTTCTTGAAGGGATTGAACACCTACGCCGGGCGTGTCACACATGCCGGGGTCGCGGAAGCTTTCGCCCTGTCCTATACCGAGCCGGAACGTGCCTTGCGCATGGGGCATGCCCTGCACGCCTGAAGCGGGGCAGTACACGCGCAGCGGCACCGCTGCGCTCACCTGACCATGTCACCATTCAAAAGGGGTTCGATCCTGTCGAACCCCCTCCTGCTGGCCTGCTCATGGGCAGATTTCTGTGAAGTTGCTGCCCCTGTGCGGTTTCAGGCTCCCTCACCTCACCCGAGAACCTGCGGTTCTCCTTCCCCGTTCGGAACCCGTTTGGAAAGGCGACCGTGAGGGCAGCGAACAGGGGAGGTGCTGGATGGGCGGGCAGCTTGTGATGACGCTACTGCTACCCCCTCAACTGCTGGGCTTTTGCAGGCGGCGCAGCCCCTGGTAGCGTGGATCGCCCTGAATCTGCTTCCAGCGCTCGTCGGTCTGGTCGGTGTGCCATTCCACCGTGTAGAGACCATCCAGGTCCTGGTAGGCGAAGGACGGCTTCAACCCCAGCAGAATCTGGCGCATGACCGCGACCAGTTCCTTGCGCTCTTCCCCCATGCGCAGGATGAAGTACTGCCCCGGCTCCCATTCGAAAATCACGGGCATCCCGTTCCAGTTGCCTTCCATGCGGATGGGATTCTCAGCCTGGATGCAGCTCATGTATAAACCCTGCACGCGGTTGCGCCAGAGCGTATGATTGACACGTTCTTCGATGTAATAGGGGCGCGGTTCCGGCTTGGAATAGAACCACGTCCGCGAACTGGTGGACATATGCTTGCCTCCGTCATGATGCGCAATTCATCGTCGCACCAGTGTACCGCATGGCGAAAGACCACACCAGCCTGCACGCCATGCGCAATCCACGAATCCGACGACTCCCCGCTGCTGGCTGCGCTGGCTATACCCATTCCCTGCGCAAGCGGCTAGGATGACTCGCAATTGGTCGCTGAGAGGCTCTGGATGGATGCCGATGTTGCGTTGGTTGTGGATCTTCATTCTGCTGGCGGGGTGCACGCTGCCGTCGACGACTCCGACTTCGATCCCTCCGCAGACAACCCCTGCGCAGGCACCCGCGCCAACAATGGCTGCCTGGGAGCCAATTGCGCCAGGCCTGGAGCAGCGCCTCTTCCGCGCGCAGAGCGATCTACCGCTGCTGCATGCCGTGCGCGTTGATCCAACGCAGGTGCGGTTTCGCGCAGTGTATCGCCCTGGCGATCCATTGACGCTGGCAGGTTGGCGCGACGCCTTGCCCAACGCGCAGGTGATCCTCAACGCCAATTTCTTCACGCCCGAACACACCGCCCTGGGACTGCTCATCAGCGACGGCATCGTCTACGGCACACCCTACCGCGACCGCGGCGGTGCCTTCGTGATCGAAAACGGGCTACCCCGCATCACGAATAATCGCCGCGAGCCATACAGCGGGCAACCCTGGCAGCAAGCAGTGCAGGCGTTTCCGCTGCTGGTCTGGGATGCTTCCGCGACCTATACCAACGCCAACGATCGCCGCATCGCCCGCCGTAGTGCCGTCGCGATGGATGCGCAAGGCCGCGTGCTGCTGTTGGCGACTCCTGGCCTGGGGCTGACTTTGCCCGCGCTCAGCCAAACGCTGGCGGAATTGGACGCCGACATTCAAACTGCGCTCAACCTGGATGGCGGCGGTTCAACCATGCTCTATGTCGCCCCCGCCGACCTGACACTGCCTTCCTTCGATCCCGTCCCGGCAGTGCTGGCGCTCTATCCGCAGTGAAAGCCAGCGAGAGACCGCTCAGAAATGGTCGAAACGGCTGTGGTCAGGCGGCAGATTTTGCATGATAATTGTCTGCAAAACTTCGATGAGTTGTACCTCAGCGTCGGCCCCTGGCGCGAAAGCCCCGGGTGCCACAGCGCGTCTCTATACTACGAAGATTCGGACAGCAACCATGACACCAGCACAAGAACAAGACCTGAACGACCTGCGGTTGGCGGCGCAGCAGCGCGACCAGGCGCAATTGCAATTCATCTTGAAGCGGCTGCTGCGCGGCATGGAATTTTTCGTGGCGCTCAGCGTACCTATCGAGCGTGCCGCCGAATACATCGACATCTTCGAGAGCTACTACCCGGGGGAGACCTGGGTGCGCCAACTGCTGCTGGCGATCAACGCCTTCGGCACCAAGCCGGACGACACCATCGCGGAAGCCGCGCTCTCGCAGCAGTTCACGGCACCTGGCGCGGGCAATTACCTGAAAGCGGTCTACGACATCACGCAGGCCATGAACCACAACCACACCATTGACGCGCGGATTGGTTTCCTGGCGAGTTCCGTCGTCAATGAAATCATGGCGGAACTGGTCGAAGCCTATTACGGCGAACGCGAAGGCGATTGGCAGCGCGTCCGCGCCAACCAGTTCGATCCAGCGACGGGCGCGGCCAGCGACCCCGGCGCGGCAGAAATCGCCTATCAATTCTGGACAGCGCCGGAGACCGCCGCGCTGGATACCGGGTGCTGGCTGGATGTCGCGGCGAGTATCGAGAAGAAGTTGCAGCGGACGAGGGCCTAGACGCAATGCTGTTGATCGTCCTGACCGGGCTGGTTTCGGTGGAAAAAACGCAGCTTGCAGTGCATCTGGCGCGGCATTATGCCGAACAGGGACAGCGCGTGACCGTGCTGGATAACATCGCGCGGCTGCCGATGGACTCCGATCCCTTCGACCAGCCCCCCATGCGCATCGCGGGGGACATCAGCCGCCTGCTGCCGCAAGTGCTGGATCATGTGCAGGCCGATGTTGCCATCCTCGCCGCGTCCGAGGCCGCCAATCCCGACGATCTCTTCGTAGCGCTGGATGCCCTGCACGACACGCATCCGGCGATCCGCCCCTGGACAGTGGCGCTGATCGACACGCGCACCTGCGATTGTTTCCCGCAGATTCGCGAGCGCCTGGAAATGTACGCCGACCGGGTGGCGACGCTGCCCGTTGACTGGGAGGCACACCGTGACCTTGATCTTCTTCCTTAGAACGCTGCTGATGTTGATGCTGGCGGGCGTCATCCTCAGTGGATTGATCGCCATCGCCTATGTCATCGGGCGCAGCCGAGCCGCACGCGGCAGCACCAAGGGCAAGCCCGCACGCCGGGAACTGCCGCCGGATGCCGGGGTGCGCAATCTGCTGCTGGAAGGCCGCCTGGACGAAGCGACCCAGGTGTACCAGCGCTTCACCGGGGTGGATGAATTCACAGCGCGGGCAGAAGTCTCGCAGTTGCAGCGCGAGCTACGGCTGAGCGGCGAAGCAGGCGCGGAGATCGTCTCGCTGCTGCGCGAAGGTCAGAAGGCCGCTGCCATCGAGCGCTACCAGCAGATGTATGGGGCGTCGCTGGAAGATGCCCTGGAAGCCGTCGAGAGCATCGAGAGGCGGCGGTGAGGTGCAGCGATGGACGTGACACTCGTGCTCATCACGCTGGCGAGCATCGGCGCACTCGCGATCTTGATGCTGGTTGCCGTCAATGCCTCGCGTACACCCCCCACTGCGAAACGCGCGACCATTGATTGGGCGGCGTTGGCGGACGAAGAATTGCAGTCTTACCTGCCGGATCAGAAAATCCGGGCGATCAAGCGCTACCGCGAACTGACACGGGCGACGCTGCGCGATGCCAAAGACGCCGTAGACTACCTCATTGCGCATCCAGAAGCGCTGGAAAAAGCCAAGCATGATCGCCTGCACGGGGCTTCTGCTCGCCTCGCGGATACAGGCGGGGCGGGCGTGCGCGATTTGATCGCGGAAGGACGCACTGAGCAGGCCGTGCGCGTCTACGCCGAGTTCATGGGCGTGGACGAATTTACGGCTCGTGCCGCTGTCGAACGGATGGAAGGGGAAGGTTGATTCTCATCCGGCATGTGTACCGGACAACGCTATCTTTGGGGGGAGGATTTCAAACAGTGTATCGGACAGAGCACTCAGCCCTCCACAACCGCAATCTGGATGTCGTATTCCTGTGCGTTGGGGATGGCGACCCAGAACGGGCGCACCAGTTGGTAGCCGCAGTCGCCCTCCGTGACGAAGCGTAGCAAGATGCGCACCGTCTCCGCCGCGTCATCGCGATCATAGGCGGCGATTTCGTGGTTCGCGTCACAGCCGATGCCATCGCTCCAGAGACCTGCCAGCACCGCTCCCTGCGTGAAGTCGAAGGGGTGGCGCGTGACGGGCAGGCGGCAGAGACCGGAATTATCCGCCAGGTCGTAGAAGCGAATGTGCTCTTCCGCATTGCGCAGCACAAAGACCTGATTGCGGGCATCGTAGGCTGCCTCGTAGCAGATTCCGCTCATCACCGGGAGCATATCCTGCATGCCGCCGGGGAGGTCGCTTTGCAGCGGCGGCGCATCGGTGCTGGCGGGTGTGATTGACGGAATCGCGATGATGTTCGGTGTGGGCGGCGGCGCATCCGGCAGCAGATAACATCCCGCCAACAGGAACAATCCACAGAACGCAACACCCATCCGACGTCTCACCGTGCAGATCGCAGAATCTTTACGCTTGCTGTCGCGCCGTGTCATAATTCGTGGTAGGATTCCAATGTTATTTTGTGTGCGTTTCGCTCATTATTGTGCCTGATCGCGACGGGAAATGAACATGCGAATTCTAATCATCTCGGATATTCACGCGAATCTTACCGCGTTCCAGACGGTGCTGGAAGACGCCAAAGGCCAGTGGGATTACGTCTGGTGCCTGGGCGATGTCGTCGGCTATGGCCCCGACCCCAACGAATGCGTCGAACTCCTGCAGACCATGCCGCACCTGTGCCTCGCCGGAAATCATGACTGGGCTGCCCTGGGGCGTCTGGACATCCGCACCTTCAACCCGGATGCACGTCGTGCCGTCGAATGGACGCAGGAGACGCTCAAGCCGGAGAACATCGCCTATCTGGAAGCCCTGCCCGTGACCTTCGTCATCGGCGAATACACCCTGGTACACGCCAGCCCGCGCGAACCCGTCTGGGAATACATCCTGGAACCGCTGGTCGCCGCGCTGAACTTCCCGCATTTCGAAACGTCCTACTGCTTCGTGGGGCATACCCATACCCCGGTCATCTACGAATTGATGAGCGAGAATGGCGACACCCAGGCACGCGAACCCCGGTACAGCGAACCGCATCACCTCAACGGACAGCGCCAGATCATCAATCCCGGCAGCATCGGGCAGCCGCGTGACCAGAACCCGGACGCGGCTTATGGCATCCTCGACCTGGAGACGGGCATTTTTGAGCATCGCCGTATCCCCTACGACATCCCGGATGTGCAGCAACGCATGCGCGATTACGGCTTGCCGGAGCGACTGGTGACACGGCTCGAATATGGTTGGTGAGCGACGAGAGAGGTCAGCGGGCGGAGATGGCAGCCATGCCTGAAGAACTCAGCGCCAAGATGCGGCTCTATCTGGCAGAAGTCTACCAACTGCTCGATCTGGAGCAGCCCGAAGACGGTTACATCAGCACCTCGGCATTGGCGGATGTGCTCCATGTGAGCGCCCCGGCGGTCAACCGCGCAGTGAATCGCCTGAAGGAACTGGGGCTGCTGGAACATGAGCCGTACAAGGGGATCCGGCTGACCCCGGAGGGCGAGGCGGAAGCGCTCAAGCAGCTCCGGGCACAGCGCATTGCGGAGATGTTCCTGGCGGATGTGATGGGCTTTGCCTGGGATGAAGTGCCGGAAGAAGCGGCGCAGATCAGCAGCGCCCTCAGCACCCCCATCGTCAACCGCATGGCGCAGATGTGCGGCGACCCGCAATTCAACCCGCACGGCGACCCGATCCCACAGGCCGATGGCTCCATCGCGCCGATGGACGATCAACCGCTGTCGAAGGTGCCAGCCGGGATGCACGTCAAGATCACGCGGATGCGCACCCGCGACCCCAACCGCTTGCAGTATATCGCGGCGCTGGGGCTGGTACCCGGCACAGAGCTTGACGTGATCCACGTCGCGCCCTTCGATGGCCCCATGCAGTTGAAGGTCAATGAGGAATATCGCATCATCGGGCATAACCTCGCCGAGTTGATCCGCGTACACACGCTGGACGAGGCCAGGATGTAACGCCTCGCACAACCGACCGTATCTTGTTGAACAAGGTGGTTGTTCTGGCCTGTCCTGGCCGCAATACTTGTTGTCTTGTGTGAGAAGTGGAATGGTAAAGCCACGCCAGTGGCTTCTGAGACGTGCAGCGGCGCGTCCACTGCCTTCCCTCTCAGGCGCTCCCATGCGCTGCGTCTTGCAAAAAAGCTGCAAAGAATACCCTATGAGTACAGGACGCCTGGCCTGCGCCGCGCCGACACTGATCGCGCAGAACCCCGATGCGTGTTACAGTCCATCTGTTGCAGCAGCTCGCACCCTTATCACTTTGGCTGCACGCGTTTCGTATTCTTCTTAACCAAAAGGGAAACACGTATGCATCTCGTCCACCGTCGGTTCATGTTCTTCGTGATCCTGGCTGCTTTGATTCTGGTTCCCAGCAGTCTGGTCACAGCCCAGGGACAGACCCTGACCTATGGCAGTGGGTTGATCTTCAGCATCAGCGAAGGCAGCCCGTTCGGCTTTTTCAACTTCCAGGGCGAAGCCGATGATGTCGTCACCATTCAGGTACTGGGGATTTCGCCTGGATTCACGCCGACCATCAGCTTGAACGGCCCCACGCAGCAGCAGTTGGCCTTCAGCACGCCTGATCCGCTCTCACCGGGGGTCGCGCGTATCTCGACCCGCCTGGAAGACAGCGGCGTCCACACGATCATCGTGGGGACTATCGGCGAGTTTGGGGAATTTTCCATGCGCCTGGACGGCACACCCGCGACGGTGGTCGATACCCCCGGCGAGGAGCCAATTGAACTGACCAGCAGCCCGTTGGTCTTCCCCGTCGAGGCGGATCCCGCGACAGCACAGCAGCTCACCATCAGCGCAACACCGGACGATTACGCCATTGCCGCCGTGTTGCGCAATGAAGCGGGGCAGACGCTGGTCAGCGCCACTGGCAGCGGCGAATCGCCCGTGCTGATGACCATCCCGGCAGGGGATGCCAGCTACACTGTCGAGGTCTACGCCGTTGATCCCAACACGGCGGGTGCCGTCAGCATCAGCCTCAGCCCCCTGGGTGAAGCCCCTGCGGATGACACAACCGATGTTGCCACGCCGACCATCGTACCGCAAGCGACCCCAACCGCACCCGAAGCACAGGCGGATGCCTGCCAGGTGGTCTCCCCCGCTGGCAACATCAACGTGCGCAGCGGCCCCGGCACCAATTACAACGTGGTCGAGACGCTCACGCCTGACGAAGCCTTCCCGGTGCTGGGGATCAACAGCGGCTGGTACGCGGTGGAACTCCCCGGCGGTGTTGTGGGCTGGATCTTCATCGATGTCGTGCAGACCACCGGCGACTGCGACGGTCTGACTACCTACGAATTTACGGGTGAGGCCGCGCCCCCGCCGCAGGCCACTGAAGAGGTCGAAACAGGCGAATCAGGCGCTACGGCGACCTATACGCCGACTACGGCCTCGCAGCAAGACCCGCCGCAGCAGGTCACGCCGACTCCTACTCCGTCCTATACGCCGACCACCGCCGCAACGGAAGCCCCCGCGCAGCCGACGGCAACTTACACCCCGTCCTACACGCCGACGACTCCGCCAGCCGCCCAGGTCGCCCCGCCGGATTCAAACTATGCCCTGGTCATCCCGTTGGATGAGACCATCAGCTTGCTGGATTTCGTCTCGTACCCGGATGGTGACACACAGGATCGCATCAGCTACCGCGTCACGGGCATGAACCCCAATGTGGCCTTCTCCGGCGGTCGCGCACAGTTGGTCATCAGCGTATCGTGCTTCGGCGAGAATACCGACCAGATCGAATTCTTCGCTTCGGGCAATACCTATGCTTGCGGGGATACGGTCGTAGATAGCGAAGTGACCTTCGACTCGAACACGGGCGCGGTGACGGTCACGGCGATTGGTGGCGAAGGAACCTACGTGCAGTGGGTGCTGACGGGCACCGTAACCCGCCTGAACTGAATCTCGGGCGCAGAACGAGAGAGTTCCTCTGTGGGCGCGATTCCGTCGCGCCCATTTTCGTCCTCCTCAACGGCACGGGTCGCTGCGCCTGTCTGCCAGGGTCTGCTGCCCACTGCACAACACAAAAGTCGCCCCCGCGCGTCAGCGGTGTAGAACCGTCTCCCGTATTTTGTTGATGTCCTGGAATACCGTCGTTGTGCGTGCCTGCCGCAGTGTCACTTCTCGATCTGGTCGTCCGTCTTGCCGAAGCGACGCCTGCGCGAGGCGTAGTCCGACAGCGCTTCGTAGAAGCAGTCTTTGTCGAAATCAGGCCAGTAGGTATCGGTGTAGTAGTATTCGGCGTAGGAACCTTGCCAGATGAGGAAGTTGCTCAGGCGGTACTCACCACTGGTACGAATGATGAAGTCGGGATCGGGCAGACCACCAGTGTACAGGTAGCGACTGATGACCTCCTCGGTCACGTCTTCGGGGGCGAGACCATCCTGCATGATGTGCTGCACGGCTTGCACGATCTCGTCGCGTCCGCCATAGTTGAAGGCCACGTTGAGGATCAACCGGGAGTTGTCGCGGGTGCGCTCGCAGGCCTGCTTGATCTTGGCCTGGATGCGCGGGTCGATCCCATCAAGCTGCCCGATGTGGCGAATCTGCACGCCGTTGCGATCCAACTCGTTCAATTCGCGGTCGATGACCATTTCCAGGATGCGCATCAGCAGTTGGACTTCGTGTTTGGGACGGCGCCAATTCTCCGTCGAGAAGGCGTAGATCGTCAGAATTTCCACGCCGAATTCCACGCAGGCGCGGATGATGCGGCGCAGGTTTTCCGTCCCCTGTTGGTGCCCTGCCGAGCGCGGCAGTCCCCGCTTCGTCGCCCAACGCCCATTGCCATCCATGATGATGGCGACATGCTGCGGAACGCGCTCCAGTTCTGTTTTCGTTTCGGTAGAGACCGAATCTTGTGTCAAAAGTGCCATGTAACAGTCGTCCTTAGCTACAGCCGGACTTGAGAGTATACCTCAGTATACAGTGCTATCGAGGCATTTCCTCAATGAATTTCGCTATCAAAGCCTATCAGATGCACCCAGAGGCCGACTTTCAAGGATGATCCGCCGCCACACTGGCGCATGACGCAGGTATAAGACGCCAGTTTGATTCACTCTCAGCAAACGTCGTAATTTCAGTGTAAGATCGTTTCTGACGTGCTCGTCCGGAAAGTATACAGCAAGAGGAGCAGCAGGATCGCACATGATGAAAGCGGAAGAACGGCTCAATAATCTGTCGCAATTGCTGGAATTCGTCGAGATGGCTCCGGCTAACGAGCAGATCATCGCTATGGATTGCAATGAACACTGTGAAGAGATGGCGGTGCTGGCGGAGCAGGTCGCGCAGGGAGCAGATCTGGACGACATTCTACCGGAACTGAAAGAACACATGAAATACTGGGGCGACTGTCGCGAGGAATTCATCGCGCTCGTCAACGTCTTGAAAGCCGAACTCACGGACGAAATTCCCGAACTGCCGGAGTGAGCGTTCAAGTTGCATTTGTCTCATAACACCCTGACCCCGGAGTTATTCCAAAATCTGCAAAATTCTGAGGTAAGATGCCGCGCCGTGCCGGGGTCTGGTAATCATAATGACCGGAATCAACGAAGAAGGTAGTCCCACAATGAAGAGAGAACGTGTTGTCATCATCGGCTCTGGCCCCGCCGGGCTGAGCGCCGCCCTGTACACTGCTCGCGCACAGCTCAAGCCCGTCGTCATCGCGGGGAACCAGTTGGGGGGGCAGGTTGCCATCACCCACGAGATCGAGAATTACCCCGGCTTCAAGCATCTGAGCGGTGCCGAACTGGTGGACAACTTCAAGGAACATGCGGAGCACTTCGGCGCGGAAGTGGTCTTCGACATGGTGACCGATGTCGATTTCACGCAGGGTTCGCCCTTCACGGTGAAGACCCTGAGCGAGACCTACCTGGCGGATACCGTGATCGTCACCATCGGCGCGGATCCGCGCAAGCTGAGCATCCCCGGTGAAGCAGAATACACTGGGACGGGCGTGAGCTACTGCGGCACCTGCGATGGCTTCTTCTTCAAGGGGCGCGACATCGTGGTCGTCGGCGGCGGCGACAGCGCGTTGGAAGAAGCGCTCTTCCTGACTCGCTTCGCCAACAAGGTTGAAATCATCCACCGCCGCGATGAATTGCGCGCGGGTGTGGCCTTGCAGAAACGCGCCTTCAACAACGAGAAGATCGACTTCATCTGGAATACGGAAGTCAAGGAGATTCACGCGGACGACAACGGTATCGTCAACGGCGTGACGCTCTACAACAAGCAGACAGACGAGACCTATCACAAGCCTACCGAAGGTGTCTTCATCTTCATCGGGCATGTGCCCAACAGCAACGTCTTCGGCGATCAGATCGCGCTCAACGACAACGGCTACGTCATCACTGACGAGCGCTACCGCACCAGCGTGGATGGCGTCTTCGCGGCAGGCGAAATCCAGGACGAAATCTGGCGTCAGGTCGCGACCAGCGTCGGACAGGGTGTCAGCGCTGCGATGAGCACCATTCACTGGCTGGAAGAGCACGAAGACGAACTCCAACCTCTCGATGAAGCACCCGCCGCAGCGGGTGATTAATCCCCACCCTCTCTCCTTACACACAAAGGGCGTACCGATAAGGTGCGCCCTTTGTGTTTCTAGGCAGATGCCAGCAGCGTCAATCCGTGAGTCGTCGCATCAACGCCTCGAAGGGGCCTCGTTTGTAACGCTTTCTCCAGAACCACGTAAAGAGCATTCCCGCCCCGTAAAACGCCGTTGAATAGAGCAGCGCAAAACCCAGCGCTCGCCCACTTTCCAGCCAGCCGAAAGCCTCCATGATCCCCATGCCGATGAGGATATGCGCCACGTAAAAGCTCAGCGCGTATTGTCCGGTGGTCACCAGAATGTCCCAGTAACGCCAATGTCCAACACGTTCACCAACGTCTCCCAATCCCAACCTATGCGGATGACCTCAAACGGGCATACCCACATGCCGCGCCAGAGAAATGTCGGCAGGTCGCCTACAGCCTGATTTGCCTGTCCGAGATGAACGAGAGCTTCATGTGGTTGGGGATGCAGCCGCAATACAATACAGATGCTCGCGCAGTGACGGATGATCTGTTGAAGCTGCTCGAATGATCAACCTCACACCACCGGAATCAGCAAAAAACTGAAGAAGGTCAGCGCGAGGAAGACTGCGAACAGCGCCGAGGCGACGACGGTCAGCGCCTGCTGCCAACTGAAGCCGTTGACGGCCCGCAACGCCATACCCGTCAGCCCGCCCTGGACAATGAGCAGCGCCCCCTGCACCAGTGTCGAGAGTTCCGGCGCGAGAGCCAGCAACCCCAGCGGAAGGGTCGCCAGGGTCAGCGGTGCGCTGTAGAGCGCCTGGGCATAGTGGAACTGGCCGTATAATTCTGGCGCACCCTGGGCGACGGCAATGCGCTGAATCACCCAGTTGGTTGCGATGAAGCTGATCAAGGCCGCCGTCCCGCCGAAGAGCGGCATCAACAGCAGCGCGACAATCGGCGTGATTCCCAGTTGTTCGCCCAGGAAGAGCGTCGTCACCGTATTGCTGATCGCCCCCACGACGAAGATCCACTGGTAGCCGCGCTGCGCCCGCGCTTCCGGGTCAGCCAGCAAGCGTTCGAAGGTCGCAGTCGTGAGCCGGGTGATGAGTTCCGCCCAGGCTGCGTACCAGGAGAAATGCTTCGGGGCGTCGTCGAAATCGAATTGATCTTGTACCTGCGTCATAGATTGGGCTGCGCTTTCCGTTCCCCTGCACATCAGTTGCCGTCGGATGCTTCCTTGCGAGTCCGTGGTGCTTGATTCTCCCCCATAGCGCGATGGGCTGCGCAGCGGGGCGAAGCTGTCCGATTGTGAAAATAGTATCACAGCTTGCCGAAAGTCCACACGCTGTTTTGCCGCGCGGCTGTGCCATAATGCGGGCGATGATTCGACCCCAGAATACAGACAGGTGTGCCATGACGACTCGACTGCTCTTCACCGATCTGGACGGTACGCTGCTGGATGCCCGCACCTATTCGCCGGAAGGGTCGCGGGATGCGCTGGAGCGGCTGCAAGCGGCGGGTGTTCCCGTGATCTTCTGTTCTGCCAAAACCAGCGCGGAACAAGCGCCCATTCGTGCCGCGCTGCATGTAACACAACCCTACATCGTCGAAAACGGCAGCGCGGTGATCTTCCCGGACGGTAGGCGTCATCTGCTGGGCTTGCCCGCCGAGGCGATACACGAGACGCTGGCGGCCATTCAGCGCGAGAGCGGCCTGGAATTTCGTGGCTTCCAACAGATGACCGTCGAAGAGGTGGCGGCGCTGACGGGACTCGCGCCCGGTGCGGCGGCGCTGGCGCGGACGCGGGACTATTCCGAGACGATCGTCACCCCGTTTGATCCGCCGACCCTGGCGCAGTTCCAGGCGTTATGCGCACAACGCGGCCTGAAAGCGCCCTCCGGCGGGAAGTTCTACACGATCACGGGGGAAAATGCGGATAAGGGGCGGGCGGTGGCATGGCTCAGCCAATGGTACCGGGAACAGTTCGACGACCTGCTGACCCTTGGCATCGGCGACAGCCCCAACGATGCGCCCATGTTGGCGGCGGTCGATCAGCCCTATCTGGTACAGCGCCCCGAAGGAATCTGGCGGGAGGTCGATGTGCCGGGGGTGGTGCGCATCCCCGCCATTGGCCCGGCGGGTTTCACGGAGATGGTATCGCGGGTGCTGGATGCATAGCCAGGGGCGAAAAAGGGGCGAGTGGGCAGAAACGTCCATGAGAGGACAGATCCCCTCGCCCCTGGCGCGTGACAACGGGCGATTTCGTCTGGTTGCATCTCGCTAGGCGTATCACCAGACGAAGCCGCCCGCCCGGCTTATTCCGATTCCGGAATGCTGCCGCAGTCGCCCTGAAGGTTCACGATGTCTTCGCGCACCCAGGCGTCATTCTCCAATTCGTACCAGGTGAAGCCGTCCGTGCCTGCCGTCTGCCCGACGACCTCGAAGGATTCGCCTGCGCTGAGCGTGCCCGCGCGGTCGAAGTTGGTGCCCGGCCCCGTGCGCAGGTTGACGGTGCCAGTGGACGAGACTTCGCAGACACCGGGTTGGAAGGCTGGTGCTTCATAGACCCAGATGTTCGTGCCTTCGCAGCGCGCATTGGGGCCACGTCCGCGCAGGGCGAGACCGTACGTGCCGTTGCGCTCTTCAATCGGTTCATCGACCATCACCAGTTCGCCGTCAATGTAGATCGTCAGGCGATCATCGGCGGCGATGAAGAGCAGGTGGTGCGGGTCATCCAGGTCGAGATTGGTCTCTACCAGGTTGAAATCGCCTTCGTCATCCTCGCGTGCATCGAAGTAGAAGACCGCGCCGGAGTTGTCGATGCCGACCTGCAAGAAGGTGTTGATCGTATCCGCGCCGCTGTCTTCAATGCGTGCCAGCAGCGTGCAGCTTTCCAGTTCGCTGCTGCTGCCGACGGTGAAATCCAGCGTCGCGGACATCACAATATCAGTGCGGGGGGAACGACTGGCGAGCGGCTGGAAGAAGTTGCCCTCGCTGTCGAAGAAAGCGCGGTTTTCGTTGAAGACCAGTGCGCCGCCGCTGCCGATCAAACCCGCTTCCTGCAATTCCGCCACTGCGTCACGGTAATCCCCAGCGACGTTATCCAGGCGGGTCACCAGTTCGGCGTCGGTTCCCGTGTCGGCATCCGCATCGGCGTCTTCGCTGCCACCTAGCAACCCACCCAGGCCGCTGCTGTCTTCTTCCTCCTCGTCGTCATCACTGCTGCTGCCGAAGAGATCCCCCAGGCCGCCGCTGCCGCTGCCCTCTTCTTCCTGCGGCTCCGTGAAGCTATCCGCCATTTCCACGAAGAAATCCGCATTGTCCACAATCACATCCGTGCCTTCCGACGAGAAGATGGCCATCACGCCGTAGGAGTCCCCGACGGGAACGATGAACCCGATGCCCGCGCCGACTTCATCGCTGGAAATGGGCACGACCGCTGTATCACGCCCGGACGGCAAGGTTGCGATGTCCGGTTCACCGCTGAACAGACTGCCCAGGCCGGATTCAGTCGCGATCAGGTCGGCGGCTTCTTCAATGTCTGCTCCGCTGGTGAGCGATGCGAACCCGTCCGGGTCAACGAAGACAACCACAATGGTCGATCCATCCAGCAAGCCGCTGGCGCTGACCGTTGCGCCGTCCGCATCCGCCTGAACGTCCCAATCGGCGGGGTAGCTGAACTGGAAAGAGCCGCTGTCGGCAACGAAAGTCTCTTCCAACGATAGTTGTGCCAGAGCCGCCGGAATAACGAACAGCAGCGCACAACCCAGCACGAGCGAGGTCAGGAAGCGTTTGGTCATCGGTACTCTCCCAAATTGAAGGTTTTGGCAGGACAACAATTTCTTGACATTTTTGAGTGTACCGAATCGCCGGACAATCCGGCAACCAACCAGCCATAGAAACCCTGTAAAGATTTGGTGTAGCTCAGGAGGGTGGCTCCAGGCCGGTCAGGATGGCCTCGATGTTGGTGGGGCGTGGCAGGTAAGCCGTCGCCCCGGAAACCTGTCCATGATCGCCCGGTTGCCCGACCACGACAATCCCCCCGCGATACCCTGAATCCAGGCGCAAGGTGCTGATGAAGCCGTTGATTTCGGCTGGTTCGTACTTCACATCAATGATGACGGCCACGGGTTGCAACCCCTGATGCAGCAGCACGTGCGCGCCCTCGAACGTGCGCAGCGTTTCCACCCGGTAGCCATACCCCATCAATGCGGCGCTGTAGCCCATGCTGCTCACGCTGTTATTGCTGATGACCAACACCGTTGCATCCATGTTTTGCCTCTCGTCTCCGCTCTCGCATGTGTTTCGTCGCGTAATGCTACGTTTCGTAATTACTATAGCCGCAAATTCACTCCGGAGTCAATCAGCAGCCATCGCCTCTCGTTTGGCTTTTACGAGATTTTGACGTATGATGGGCATGAAAAAGTATTCGTTTCCGACCTATTACGAAGCGAATGACAGTGCAGAGGAAGTGATCGTGACAAATCGTGAACTCACCACGCTGGAATATATCGTCCTGGGATTGGTCAGCTTGCAGCCACAATCCGGCTACAGCATCGGCTCTTTCTTCGAAAGCAGCACCTACAGTTGGAGCGCCAGCCCCGGTTCGATCTATCCCATGCTCAAGCGGCTGGATAAGCAAGGCGTCATCAGCGGCACTCTAGAGATGACGCACGAGACTCGTCCGCGTAAGATGTACACGCTGACGGACAAGGGCGGTCTGCTGCTGGACGAATGGCTGCGCGAAGTGCCCAAGATGCGCCCCTTCTACGAACAGCGCGAAGTCGCACAGCTTCGCTTCCAATTCATGGAGCGGCGCTTGCCCGTGAACGATGTCTTGCGCTGGATCAACGATTACCTGGATGCGGTGCAGTACGCCAGCAGCGTCGTACATGTCTACCATGAGCCGATTCAGCAGATCATGGAAGAGGATGAATCGACCTATTCGCTGCATTCGCAATTGCTGATGGAAGGCTACATCATGGAGATCAATACGCTGCGCACCTGGCTGGAACTGGCGCGCACGCGGTTGTTGCTGGCGCAGTCGCCGGGCACGTCCGATTCGTGATTCCGCTGGCAATTCTCCCACCTTGCTGCGAAAATTGGCACGATCCGAAATTGTGAGCGCAGAAGACAAGGAGCCGTTTCCCCGATGGTACAGGAGATTGACATCACCCAATATCGTCAGACCTTCTCCGAGGATGAGTCCGCAGACGTTCAACTGATCGACGTACGCGAAGTCGAGGAATTTGCAGAGGGGCATATTCCCGGCGCAGTGAACATCCCCCTGAGCCAGTTTCAGTCGCGCTTCAGCGAGATCGAGAACAAGGGCGCGATTGTGCTGGTCTGCGCGGCGGGGGGGCGCAGCGCGATGGCGGCGGATTACATGGCGGCGCATGGCTACGATAGCGACAGACTCTACAATCTGGTTGATGGCACGATGGGCTGGATGATGCGCGGTTTGCCGCTGGAGTGAGGGACGAGGCAGCGTCTATTCGCCCTTCACCCATAGGCTTCGAAAACAAAAACCCCCTCTGGCGCACAGAAGGGGGGTTTCATTCGTCATGCGTGTGAGTGATGCGCGATGCCAGATGGTCGCTTACGCGATGGTGATGTCGTCGTTCAGGTAGACATCCTGGATCAGGTTCAGCAGCTTGACGCCCTCATCCATCGGACGCTGGAAGGCTTTGCGCCCGCTGATGAGACCCGTGCCGCCCGCGCGTTTGTTGATGACAGCAGTCTTGACGGCATCGGCGAAGTCATTCGCGCCGCTGGCACCGCCGGAGCTGATGAGGCCGACGCGCCCCATATAGCCGTTCGCCAACTGGTAGCGAGTCAGGTCGATGGGGTGATCGGTGGTCAATTCGGTGTAGATGCGCTCGTCCAGCTTGCCGTAGCTGCTGTCGCCGCTGTTGAGCGCCTTATAACCGCCGTTGCTGGTCGGCAGCTTCTGCTTGACAATATCCGCGCCCAGCGTCACACCCAGGTGATTGGCCTGCCCGGTCAGGTCAGCGCTGGTCTCGTGGTTGGTACCGTCGATCTTGAATTCCGGATTGCGCATATAGCACCAGAGCACCGTCGCCATGCCCAGTTCGTGCGCGAACGCGAAGGCTTCCGCCACTTCGATCATCTGACGGTTGCTCTCTTCGCTGCCGAAGTAGACCGTTGCGCCGACTGCCACCGCGCCCATGTCGTAGGCCTGCTGGATGGTGCCGAACATGATCTGATCGTAGGTGTTGGGGTAGGTCACCAGTTCATTGTGGTTGATCTTCACCAGGAAGGGGATCTTGTGAGCGTACTTGCGTGCCACCGACCGCAGCACACCGAAAGTCGAAGCGACGGCGTTGCAGCCCCCTTCAACGGCCAGTTCCACGATCTTTTCCGGGTCAAAGTAGGCCGGGTTCTTGGCGAAGGATGCCCCCGCGCTGTGTTCAATGCCCTGATCCACCGGGAGGATGCTCAGATAGCCCGTGCCCCCCAGACGCCCGTGATCGAACATCTGCTGCAAATTGCGCAGGACGCGCGGGCTGCGATCCGTCTGGCTGTAGACATCATCGACGAAGGTTGGGCCGGGCAGGTAGAGGTCTTCTTTGGGAATGGTGGTGCTGGTATGGTTGAGCAGGGAGTCTGCTTCTGCGCCGAGATAGTCTTCGATGGCGCTGAGGCTGGTAGCGGGAGAGAGTGTTGCAACCATGGGTATGCTCCTCGTAATTTGTTAGGCCATGTCCCCACGATTATACCGATAATCCTGCCGCTTGTGGGGATTTTTCCCCCTTCTGACCTAAATCGTCATCCACAAACAGGCCGAATTTCCTGTCTTTCTGCATATAGCAGCCAGCGGGCCGTGTGCGTTCGGAACATGTGAAGGCTCCGGTATACATTTTTTGCTCCTGGAGACGCAGGCTGTTCGCAGCAGGCTTCGCGGTCGCAGACACAAAACTGCACAGATCATGCTGCTGGCGAATCCGCGTCAGGGCGGGTTGGCATGTCCGCCAGGGAGACCACGCCGCGAACTGATTGGCCCTTACAAAGTGGTGGCACAAAGGGATGGACAGAAGGGGAGAGCCGAAATCCGCAGCGCCGGGTCAGGTAATTTTCGACGGTATTTTATCAACCCCTGTAAGTGTCAATGTTTCGCTCTCGTTTGTTGCCAGTATAATGAGTAAGGCTTCTTCGGAAACAAGGCGGCGAGGCGAAATCATGCCTTGTAATGATTCGGTCGCTGCACTGCGTAGGACGCGATAGCCACTGCAAAGGGTAGCTAGACGCTGATGGAATGGCACACAAGATTACAACGTTGGCTGCTTGAACCACATCCCACCGTTCAAGACCCAGTTCAACGCCAGCGCGCTGCGATTCTGAGTCTCTTTTTGCTGGCGATGCCGCTAATTTACTTGCTGTTCGAGTATGTCGCGCATGTGTCCGAGGAGGGAATGCCGCAGCTTTTCGGCAGTTCGCTGCTCTGGCTGCTGACGGTGGAAGGTGTGCTGCTGCTGTTGTACGGCCTGAGCCGGACGCGCCACCAGACGCTGACCGCCCGACTGGTGATGGTCTTCGCCGTTGTGGTGATCTGGGTGCGTCACATTGCGCTCGCACCTGCGCTGGATGAAACGCCGCTGATCTACTATGCATTGCTGATCTTCGCCGCTGGCTTCGTCTGTTCGCGCCGCGAGACGCTCATGGCCATCGGCCTGGTCTATGTGGCCCTGGCCTCCCTGCTGTTCTTGCCACAGCCTGCCATCGGGGAAAGACTCCATCTGGTGCTGCATGTGGGTATCTTCGTGACGATGGCGACGATTCTCACGCTGGGGGCACACAGCGTGACAGCGCTCCTGCAATCGCAGCGGGCAGAGGCCGAAGAGCGGCTCAGCGGTCTGCTGAATGCCAGCGGAGAAGCGATCCTCGTGCTGCGCAAGGGCACCTACGAAATCCTGGAGACCAATCAGGTCGCACGCAGCCTGCTACAGACGATTTCTGACGAGCTGGTTGGCAAATCCTTCGTCGAGCTACTGACGAACGATGCCCGCGCCAAGGTCTCTGGCTATTGGGAAATCGCCGATGGCACGCCCCACATCCTGACCATTGCCCAGCCTGACAGTGCGCCGCTCTACGTAGAAGCACGTCTCTCGGCATATCCCGCCAGGGAGGGCCAGGCCTACGTCCTGAGCCTGATGGACGCCACCGAAAAACTGCACACGTATCAGGCACTGGCGTCCAGCGAGCAGCGTTTCTACGAAGTCTTCAACCGCCTCTATCCCTTCATGATGCTGCTGGACGAAGAAGGCCGCGTGCTAGAAGCCAACGCCGTCGCCCAGAAACGCCTCCGTCTGCCGCTCAGTGCCATTGTGGAACGACACCTGTGGAGCTTCGAAGGACTGGATGCAACTGCCGGAAACACCCTGCAATCGCTGCTGCAAGAAGCGCTGGCGGGCGGATTGGCGCAGGGGGAAGTGACTTTCCAGGTGCAGGAGGGCGAGCACTGCATCTTCGACTGCACCATCCAGCCGCTGCAAACCGAATCCAGGGCATCGCGTGTGCTGATTCTGGTTGCGCGGGATGTGACCGAAGAGAAACAACTTCAGCAGCGCCTGTACGACATCGAACGGCGTTACGACGCGCTCTTCCATCGCAGCGAAGAAGCCATCTTCCTCTTCGATACGAAAGGCATCATCATCGCTGCAAACGAACAGGCGGCGACCTTCCTCGATACGGAAGTACACGACATCCTCGGCAGCGATATGACGCGCTTCATCGCCCCCGACGAGATCCCCGAAGCTCGCAGGCGCGTGCAAGACCTCTTGAGCGGCAAGAGGATCCCGGTGTACCGCCGCATCTTCCTGACTGCTGCCGGGATGCGCGTGGTCGGCGAAGTCAGCGTGACCTCCGTTTATGGCAAAGATGGGACTCTACGCTATTTCCAGAGCATGGTACGCGATGCCAGCCAGCGCGAAGAGCGCGAACAGATGCGCCTGCAATACCGCCTGATGCGTGCGCGTAACCAGATGATGAGCGAGTTCATCACTGCCGCATCGCACCATTTCCGCACCCCGCTGACCACCATCAAGGCCAGCCTCTATCTGCTGCCCCGGCTGCAAGAGCACCCGGAAAAACACAGCGAACACCTGGGAATCCTCAATGCGGAAGTGGAACGGCTGGAGCGCTTGCTGAACGACCTGCTGCTCGTCGTGCGCTTGCAACGTACGGCGACCGAGGAATATCAGGTCAACATCATGCTTTCCACGCTGGTCTATGACCTGCGCTCCCGCCAGCGCGTTCGTGCGGATTACGACGCGCACCGCTGGTCATGGCACATCAGCGAAAGCCGGGAGCCGATTCAGGGCAATGGCGAATACATCGACCGCGCGATGCAAAACCTGCTGGATAATGCCGTCGCATATACGCCTGAAGGCGGCACGATCACGGTGAGCGTCTTCGAGCAGGATCAGTGGGCGGTCTTCGAGGTGCTGGATACGGGCATCGGCATCGCGGATGAGGATATTCCGCGCATCGGGCGTGATTTTTTCCGTGCGGATGATGCCCAAGAGCGCCAGCACGCGAATACCGGCCTGGGGCTGTCGATCGTGCGCCAGATCATGCTGCGGCACAACGGGACGATGCTGCTGGAAAGCCGTTCTGGGCAGGGCACGCGGGTGCAGCTCATCTGGCCGACCGTAGACGATTGGTTAGCCATCCAACAGGAACTGCCGACGGAGATGCTGGGCGATCCATCGCCTTTCGCGGATGCGCAGACCCAGGAAAACCCCTGAGCTGGCTCACTCGCCGTTGGATTGTGGGTCGTGCCCGTCGTTCTTCAGGCGGGGCTGTGTCTTCGGCTTCGGCAGGGATTTGAGGATGTCATCAATGATGGCGGCGGTGCGCTTGCTGTAGAGCCAGACCATGCCCGGTTTCACCTGATGTCCGCAGATGACCGCCAGCGAGACGGTGAAGTCCGTACCAAATTCGATGATGTAGACTCCGTTCTCGTCTCCCTGGAAGTAGGTCGAGTGGAATTTGTTTTCGTCCAGCAATTCCGCCAGCGATTGCTGCGCTGAATGGTCGATGTTCAGCGCCCGCGTCAGCACCTGCAAATCGTAGCTGTCGAGCGTGCCCGCCGCCCCCATCATGTTGCCGTCTGTATCCACCAGACCCGCAAAGCTGGCTTTGACGTAGCTCAACAGGCGGTTGAGTTCCATCTCGATCTGCTTGAACTGCTCGCGCCCCAGGACGAGGGCTGCTGGACGCGATTTGGGGTTGATGCGCTTGGAGCGGTCGCGCTGCTCGCTCGTGGCGGGGGGCTGCCGGGATTCTGGCTGCGGCTCGCTCTCTTCGGCGCGCTTCTGGGCAAGCTGGCGCTCGACCTGCATCAGCGCGAAGGTCATATTCAGGGGCTTGTACAGGTAATCTGCCGCCCCTAGCCGGAAGACCGAAACTGCGCTCCTGGCGGAGAGCTTGTCGTCAATGACGATCACACGAGCCTTGGGGCGCAGGCCACTGACCACGGCCAGCAAGTCCATCCCGCTCAAATCCGGCAGGTTGGCTTCCGTCAGGATCAAATCAAAATCGCGCAGCAGAATCTCGCTGAGCGCTTCTTCGAAGGTGTGGGCGGCGACGGTCTGATGTCCGCCGGCCTCTTCCAGCGTATCGACCAGTTCATGACGCATCTGTTGATCCTGCGCCACGACCAGGATGCTGGCTCGCTTGCTTTGCGACATTGTTTTACCACTTTCCATCATGTACGCCTCTGTGCGCTAGCCGCTGCTGATAACAAAGACGGCGCGTGCACAACCTGCACCAGGGTTTCGCCATCCGCGATGCTGTGCGAGACCCAATGCCCCGCGCCGCTCATCCGCTCCCATTCGCGCTGCGGGTAGCTGCGCACAGGCAGCACCTCATCGACCACCAGCCCCATCTGCGCCTGCTCGTCGGCTGCCCCATCGCGCACGTCACCACGCACGACGACGAAGAGCGTCCGCGCATCCAGCGGGAGCGCTGCCAGCCCCAGCCAGCGCCGCAAATCCAGAATCGGCAGGGCGCTGCCCCCGCGATTGGCGACTCCCAGCAGCGCCTCAGCGCCCCCTGGCACGGGCGCGACGGCAACCATCGCCGCCACTTCCACCACGTTTTCCAGCGGCAGCGCGTAGCAGTGATCGCCGCAGCGCAGCGGCAGCACCGGGCGCAATTCCAGCGGAGCAGCGTCATTCACAGCGCACGTTCCTCGGTCAGCCACATAATCATCGCGATCCGCTGCGGATTCTGGCGCACGAAAATCTCATCCACGAGGTCGCCCAGTTTGGAACGCAGCGCCACGAGGATGTTGTTGGCGCTGACGCCTTCCAGGAAGGGCGTCTCGATCATGATCTGCATTCCGGTTTGCGATCCGGTCAGCACACCGTTGAACTGCACTGTATGGGCCCCGCCGGATTTCAGCACCAGGTCAGCCAGGGTCGCGGCGGCGCTGGCAAGCTGGGCGCGATGTGCCGGAGAGAACCCCAACAGGGAAGCGGTACGCCGCGCCGTGTCGCGCACGATCACAATATCCATCTCTTCCTCCACCGCCGTCGAAAGCACAGGCGGTCGGATGTGGTAGGTCGGCTCTTCAGCCATTGATGCTTCCTTTGCCATGTTCCTCCCTCGTGGGGCAGGGACTTACGAGTAGCAGCAGACGTGCCCTTGCACCTCCCGACGAGATCTGAGGTTTGTGGCGATCCCCACCGGGGCACCCGCCATTGACCCAATACACCCTTTTGCTGGCGTTTCGTCTGCCTCACGCGCTGCCATCATTCACTCAATCAGCCCCAATGTGCGCAGCGTATCGATCAGATGCTCCTCGGCGAAGACATCCTTGGGGATGTAGTCATCGGCTCCGGCCCGTAATCCGGACATCGTCGCCTTTGCGCCGTCCTCATCGGTGAGCATGATGACCGGAATATCCTGCGTGTTGGGGGTTCGCTTCAGCCGTCGGCAGACCTGGAAGCCATCCATCCCCGGCAAATTCACATCCAGGACAATCAACTGGGGTGGATTGGCGACGGCTTCGCGCAACCCTTCCGCCCCATCATAGGCGACGCGCACCTGCAGCCCGACGCTTTCCAGCGTCTCTTTGATCTGCATCGCTTGAGTCTGGCTATCCTCTACTAACAGCGCTTCCAATGCCATGCTTTGTCGTGTCCTTCATCCGTACAGCGAACCGTTATTGTCCGCGAAAATGACGCAGGCGTGTAGCAAACATTCGTCCTACTGCCCATATTCTATAACAAATCCCAAATTTTGGATGGAATCTGTGCCAAACTGACGATGTGCTGTGCAGCGCCCCGGGCAATTGCCGCACGCGGCATCCCATAGACCGTGCTGCTGCCCTCGTCTTGTGCGATGGTACACCCGCCAGCCTTGCGCAGTGCCAACAAACCATCTGCTCCATCGCTGCCCATTCCGGTGAGGATCACTCCCACTGCCCCCGCACCACAGGCCGCGCTCAACGACGTGAAGAGCACATCGGCGGAGGGGCAGTACCGTTCGCTGGCTTTCTGTGGGCGCAGCCGCACGCGCAGCGTCTGCTTCCCGCGCACGATTTCCAACTGCGCATCCCCCGGCGCGACCAGCACCGTGCCGGAACACAGGGCAGTGCCATCCCGCGCCAGCCGTACCTGGAGGGCGCTGTTGGCATCCAGCCAGCGCACCAACCCCGGCATGAACTCCGGCGGCATGTGCTGGACGATCAGCAGCGGCACAGCGAAATCCGCCGCCAGCGCACTCAGAATCTCGCGCAGGGCGCGGGGGCCTCCGGTGCTGGCGGCGATGCCAATGACTTGCGGGGTGCGTTCCAGCATCAGGCGCGGCGCTTCTGGCGCGTGGCGTGGCAGGCGGCGCGAGACAACTTTCACACCCGCCATCGCCCGTAGATTGGTGTGCAGTGCCCGCAGCGCAGCGGGGAAATCCGGGTGGTTGCGGTGGGGGGGCTTGCCCACTACCGCCAGCGCCCCGGCTCCCAGCGCTTCCATCGAAAGATCGACATCGCCCTCCAACAACTGGCTGACCACCACAATCGGCGTGGGGTGCTGTGACATGATGTTGCGCGTGGCTTGTAGGCCATCGGTGTGCGGCATCTGCAAATCCATCGAAACGACATCCGGGCGCAGTTCCCGCACCAGATGCAGCGCTTCATCGCCATCCCGCGCCTGCCCGACCACCGCGAACCCCGGCGCTTCCTGGATCAATTCGAGCAGGTAGCGCCGTACGGTCGGGCTGTCTTCGACCAGGAGTACGCGAATGTCGGCAGCGGCTGTCATGTGTGAATTTCTAGACCTCTGGAAAACGGAACGGATTGACCCTCAAGATCGCGGGACCGTCATGTGCCTTCGCTGGTTGACGACAGTTGAGGCAAGTTGTTGCTCCCCTGGGGTGCCACACCCCACACGCGCCCACGCAACACGACAACGTTTCCTATTTGTAACACAGCATTACGGATAATGACATAGAAATCGTGTAAAACGTCGTTCGATATTCGGTAGAAGTGTGCTTGCCTTCGGTTACAACAACTGTTGCAGGATCCGCAGCAGGTCTCCCTGTTCGAAATCGCTCTTCACCAGATAGCGATTGGCTCCCGCATTCATCCCGGCAGTGAGCTGTCCCAGATCGTGTAGCGAGGTGAGGATGATCACGGGGAGGTGCTGCGTATGTGGACTGTTGCGGATCAACTGGGTGAGTTCCAGGCCGTTCATATGCGGCATTTCGATGTCGGTGACGACGACATCGACCTCGTTCTCGCGCAAGAAATTCCAGGCTTGCAGGCCATCGACCGCAATGAAGACCTCGTAGCCCGCGACCTCCAGGATGTTCTTCTCCAGCGTGCGCGTCGTGATCGAATCATCGACGATCAGCACGCGCGGCTTGCTGGGAATCTGCGGGATGTTGTCCAGCGTCGCCAGGGCAGAGGGCGCAAAGGCCAATCCGCTGGCCTGCCGCACCAATTCGTTCGGGTCGAGAACGATGACGATTTCGCCCGTGCCCAGCAAGCCCGCACCGGCCACCAGCGGCGCACCCAGCAATTCGCGTCCCAACGGCTTGAGCACCAGTTCCGTCTCACTGAGCAATTCGTCAATGGCAAAGGCCACCGTACGCTCCGCCACTTGTAGGACGACGACCTGGATCTCCGCATCCGGGGGGGCAGTCGCTTCGCCCAGCACTTCTGCCAGGGACGCCAGACGAACGGGTTGCTCGTTGATCTCGATCATCTGCTGACCCGCCGCGATGAAGATCGCCGAACGGGGCAGCGTCTCCATGCGATCCACGACGACAGAAGGCAGGGCATAGCGCGATTCGCCCACGCGCAGGGTGATCGTCCGCAGGCGTGTGAGCGAGACCGGCACATAGAGTGTGACCGTCGTCCCCCGGCCTTCTTCGCTGGCAATGCTGACTCGTCCGCGCAAGGTCTCGACCCGCGTGCGCACAATATCCAGGCCGAGTCCCCGCCCGCTGAGCGATGTCACTTCCTCGCTGGTGCTGAGGCCGGATTGAAAGACCAGCATTCGCGTGTCTTCGTCGCTGAGCGCCTTCGCTTCTTGCGTGCTGAGCATCCCCCGGTTGATGGCTTTCTGGCGGATGGCGTCCAGCGAGAGGCCGCGACCATCATCGCGCACGGTGATGGTGATTTCACTGCTGCGCTGTTCGACCGTCAGCCAGATGTACCCCACCGGAGCCTTACCCGCCGTCACGCGCTCATCGGGCATTTCCAGGCCATGATCGATGGCGTTGCGCAGCAGATGCAGCAGCGGGTCTTTCAGCGCATCCAAGACTGTCTTGTCAATCTCGACGGAGAGACCATCCATCTCCAGGTGAACCCGTTTTCCCAGCCCGCGCGAGAGGTCGCGCACCATGCGCTGAAAGCTGCCCGCAATCGTCTCCAGCGGCATCATGCGCAAATCCGCGACTTGCTCCTGCATGCGTTCCGCCAGCAGCGAAAGTTGCAGGTTGTCCTGGGCGAACTGCTGCTCGAAGTGCGCGAATTCCCGGTTGATGCGCTGCAAATAGCCTTGATTGTGCTCCAGGAAGTTGAGCAGGGTGTTCAGTTCCGGCGGCACGCTCGTCTCCGAATCTTGCAGGCGGCGTACCAGGCGCAGATAAGCCGTGCTCGCCCGCCGCCAATCGCGCTGCCAGCGCATGTGCAGTTCGCGCAGTTCACGAATCGTCTCTTGCTGCGTTTCACTCCGAAGCTGCGCTACCAGCAATTCGCCCGCATCCGCCATCAGTTGATCCAGCTTGCGCACGGCGACTCGCACACCGTCTTCCGGTGGCCTCAGCAGCATCGTAGGCGGTTGGCTGCGCGGATTCTCTGCCGCTATGTCGCCAACTTGCGGAATTTCCAGGGTGGCATTGTTCTGGTTGGGGGGCGCTACCGAGCGGTCAGTCAGCGCTTGCATATTCCGCACCACATCGCCGACGGTCTCCTCGTCCACTTCGTCGGCGTCAATCATGCGCCGGATGACATCCAGCCCATCATAGAGCGAATCGGCGACATCCGGCGAGATGCGCAGGTCATCTTCCAATGCGGCCTGCAAGATCGACTCCATCTCGTGACTGATGCGCTCAATCGCCGACCAGCCGACCGAACGCGCCGCACCCTTCAGGCTGTGGGCAACGCGGAACAACTCGCGCACCGCGTCCGGATGGGGGGTGGATTTGGACATCTCGATTTGCAGCAGTCCGCTGTTGAGCGTGTTCAGGTATTCAGATGCTTCGTTGTAGAAGACGCGCAGCAGGTCTTCCGAGGCGGCGAGAGTCTCCATCGTCTCCAGCTTGACGGCGCTCATCTCCCTGGCTCCCTGGTCGCGCACATCAGCGCCGGATTCTGCCAGTTGGCGCAGCGCTTCCTGGACGGCTTCCTGCACCCAGAGTTCGGTCTCGTCGGCGTCAATCTCGTGCCGGATGAAGTCGATTCCGTCGTAGAGGGCATCGGTGGCTGCTGGCGTCAGTTCCGTCCGGCCCTTCATCGCCGCGCGGAAGATGGTTTCCATATCCGCAGCGATGCTCTCCACCGAGGTATAACCCGCCACCCGCGCCGCACCCTTGAGCGTATGCGCCGCCCGCCAGAGATCATTCAGGGGCGCAGTCGTCGTCCCGTCCTGGGAGGTATCCAGTTGCAGCAGGCCATCATTCAGCGTGGTGAGCAGCCCTTCGGCCTCTTCGCGGAAGACCTCGCGCAGTTCGTCACTCATGGAAGCGTCCGTTACAACCCTATCTCAAACAGGGCGCTGATGTGGATTTCCAGGCCAGGGAAGAGCGCTTCCGGCGTGAAAGTTTCCGTTTCATTGGAAACGCGCGGTACATCCGCCCAGTAAGCATCATTCTGGCTCTCAAGTGGATTCAGATATTCACTTGTCAGCAGTTCGGTGCGGACTTGCTCGCTCATTTCAGCCTCTTGCTACTCAACAAATATTCACCACGAAGACACAAGGAACACGAAGAACAGTTTCGTTCACTGGTGGTTAGCTTCAAACATTTTGCTGCCAACAGCAGATGCCTTTTTTGCTCAGCACTCAGAACTTTTAATTTCTGCCTTCATGTACGTTTCTTCCAACTGCCTGGATTATTCTTGTTTCTCATATTGCAACCCGTCCAGCACACGGTTGACGCGCTCGGCGACTTCGCGCAAGCGGTTGACGCTGCCTTCGACTTGCAGCGTACCGCCGACGGTTTCCGCTGTGGCGTGCTTGATGCTGCGCATAGCGTCCGTCAATTGATCGACGCCGATGGTCTGCTGGCGCGTGCTGGCCGCGATTTGCATGGCGGCGAGGGCAGCTTCTTCGATGGCGCGGGACAGTTCTTCGATGGCTTCCCCGGCTTTGTTCACCCGCTGCTGCCCGCTATCCACGCCCTTGCTCCCTTCTTCCGTGACCATCACCGCACGATTGGTCGCACGCTGAATTTCGCCCAGAATCTCGCGCACCTGCACCGTCGCATCGCGGTTCTGGTCGGCGAGGTTGCGCACTTCCATTGCGACCACTGCGAACCCTTTGCCCTCTTCCCCCGCACGGGCAGCTTCCACGCTGGCATTCAAGGCCAACATACGCGACTGATCCGCCAGATTGTTCACAGTGGCGATGATTTCGCCGATTTGCTGCGTCTGCTCGGAGAGTACCAGGATGTTATCGGCGATGTCTTCCACGCGGCGGCGGATCAATTCCATGCCCTCGATGGTCTCGCGCACCGCTTCCAGCCCATTGCGCGAAATATCGACGGAAAGCTGCGCCGTTTCCGCCACGCTCTGGGCGCGTTCTGCCGTCTCCGTGACGGTCGCACGAACTTCGTTGACCGTCGCCGTAGTCTCATTGACGACGGCATCTTGCTCGTTGCCCATGCGCGACTGGCGCTGTGTCGCACCCAGAATCTCCTGCGTGCTGCTCTCCAATTCGCCCAGCGCCATGCTGAAATCCCGCACCACTTCCTCGATCATCCCCAGCACGCGGTTGGTCGCTTCGCCCAGGGTGTAGAGCATCGCGCTCTCATTGCCCGAATCTGCACCTGGAAGCGGCAGCCGGGTGCGCAGGTCGCCTGCTTCCACTTTTTGCAGCGCCTGAATGTAGGCTCGCAGGTGGCGTTCGGTGCGTTCATAGCCTGAATTGCGGTTGGCGATCCCCAGCAGGAAGCCCAACAGCAGCGATGTCGGCAGCATCAGCGCGATTCCGACATCGATTTCGCGCGTTCGTGCGAAATAGAGCAAGAAGGTCAGCAGTGCCGGAATGAAGGCCGCCGCCGCTGTGAACCACACGATGCGATGTCCCAGGGTGCTGCGCCAGCCCTGCCCGGGTGTCTGTACTGTGGCGGAATCCTGCATTATGCCTCGCTCCTACTGCCCACAATCAACGTCGTATCTGCGAAGAGCGCCGCGATGTCCAGCAGAGTCGTGTGCTCTTCCAGCAAGCCCCGCGCGTAGGGCAATTCCAGCGGCGGGGCGATCTGGTCTTCGCCCAGGCTGAGAATCGTTTCCACGCGCTGGGCCAGCACCGCCAGGAAGAGACCGCTGGCTTCCACCAGCACCAGCTCCTGTGGTGCGGCGGGGTCTTGCGCGGCGATCCCGAAGAAGGCGTGTAAATCCAGCACGCTGACTACGCGCCCCCGCACATTGACCACGCCCCGGTAGAAGCGCGGCACACCCGGCACCCGGGTCAGGTTCCCCAGAGGGCGCACCCCGCGCACCGTCTCCACCGGAATCGCATACCGCGCTCCGTAGAGGGTGAAGACCAGCACCGATTGGACGTTCTCGCCAGGTGGTTCCGGCTCGTCAGAACGCACGGCGTATTGTGCGGCACGCTGCTGCAAGAGCCGCTCCAGTACCTGCTGCTGGCGGGTGTCTTCATCCTGGTTGAGAGTCTCCCAGATCGCGCGTAATTTGTCTTCCGGGTTGTTCTGCTGGTTCATGCGTTGCTCTCGTTGGTTCTGACGCACAGTATACACCAGTCCCTGCGCCTATGTGGACGGCGGCAAGGATGACCGCAGTGGGGGAGGGTATCCGGTCTATCCCGCGTCTCAGGCGGCGTCTGGGGTGCTCGTCTTGCGCGGAGGCGCGGCCCTGCTGGGGGGAACAGTCTCAGACCTTGTTGGCGAATCGGTGTAGGGGCGATCCCTGCGTGGTCGCCCTGGGAGCGCACACAGGCGCTCCCCTACAAGAACGCATGGATTCGTGGATTCGCCAACAGTTGCACATGAGCTGACGCTCACCATCTGGAATGAAAATGG
>CAZJWX010000056.1:0-30443 GCA_964549915.1 uncultured Anaerolineaceae bacterium
CACCAGACTCTACCTTGCTTTATCCTTCATATCCACTGTGACTGAGTACTAGCCTGTCCTGGCCTCAACACGGGTTGTTTTGTGCGAGAAGTGGAATGGCAAATCCACGCCAGTGGCTTCAGCTTCCCCGCATTGGGCCAGGAGCTGCCCCCGCAAACCAGCCAACTGGTGCTTTCAGGAGATGCAACGCCGGAAAGCGGGGCACTCGCTGTCAGCATCGGATCGCACATTTTTCTCTATGATCTCGCATCACCTGACGCGCAACCGCAAGTTTTCGAGATGAGCGAAAACGATGGCTATATTGGCCTCAGTCCCGGCGGCGAATATCTATCTCTACCGGTGAGCTGTAACCTGGTGACGGTTATAGCCACCGAAACCGGGCAGGAGGTCGCGCGGTTGGAGACTGATGATCCCTATTGCCTCCCACTGCGTCTGGCGTTCAGCCCGGATGGAGGATATGCCTTCTTATCCGACGGGCGATTGTTCACGTTAGATACCCTTCTGGCGGATCAGTTGGTAACATACACACTAAGCAGCGCTATGCCATCGCAGATTGCATTCAGCGCAGACAGCCGCTTCTTGCTGTACCCGTCGACTTCCAGTTCAGAGGTTTTGATCTACGACATTGCTGGGGGTGAACAAATTGAGAGCATTCAGCCAGCAACGCACTACGAAAGTTACAGTCGCTATCGGGAATTCGTCATCAGCCAGGATCGTCAGTTAATTGGTGGGCTGGTCAACAGCGGTCCCACCAACATTCTGAAACTCGAAACAGGCGATTTGATCCAGCGTTACTGGCAAGATACCGAGAATTCCAGCGTCACAGTCTGGTTGGAAGGCGTTGATGGGCAGGTGCGTTCCGTGCATCGCGGCGCTGGTGGTGGGGTGCCCACCTACTGGCGCATCTACAGTGATTTCGAACAGACACTGGATGATGTCTCACCGATAGAACTTGAAACGAAGAACGTCACGCTGGGCACATTCAGCCCAGATGGCAGCCTGCTGGTGCTGGTCACGCAAGACAATACCATCGCCCTGCACGATGGCACAGACGGCACATTCTTACGAACCCTGCCCGGCCCGCAGCAGCGCTCTTGAGCGCCCTAGTATGAGAAGCTCATGCCACCGTCTGCTCTCCGATACAAACGGCTTTGGGCTTCTCATGCTATCATCATGGCATGAAGTGCTATGAATCAGGAGAAAGCCGATCCTCATGAGAACCCTGTGGACAATCGCCCTGCTGCTCGTACTTGCCCTGCCAATCTCTGCTCAGAGCGTTGATGACGGAACGCCTGTCTCACCCCCGCCGCAGTATGCTACCGATGCCGTCGTCGCAGTGGTTGCCGTGCCGCGCGCCAACGTCCGCGCCTTCCCGGATGTGAATCTCGGCGGAGTCATCACGGTCGTCACGCTGGGGCAGCGCTTTTCCGTGTTGGCGACCAACGAGGACGAAAGCTGGTATTTGATTGACCTCGGTGGGATAACGGGCTGGATTTTCGGCGGGATTGTGCTGGTCGCGAACCCGGAAGACATCGCCATCCGCCCCGGTGACGACGAGAACCTGGAAGCCTGCGCCAGCGCCAGCACAATCTTCGCGCCGGGAACTGGCGTGACCGGAGCAGGCGTCGAAGTGCGCTTCGGCCCCGGCGTCAGTACTGTGATCATTGCGCGACTGCCGCTGGGGACTCCTGTGGCGATTCAGGCACGCAGTTACCCCGGCACCTGGGTCTTCGTCAATTACGGCGTGAACGGCAGTGGGTGGGTCAACGTCTTCAACATCGCCTTCCCGGAAGGCTGCCAGCTCTATCGGCTGCCCGTGCGCTAACGCAAGACAAACCACCAGTGAGACACAGAGCCTATTCCCAGGCGCGTGCTTTGGAGCTAGGCTCATACTGAAAAGATAACAGAGTTGATTACGGAGCGTCCTCATGAAATGGATCGTGCGGGGAGCCAGTTTGCTCGTATTGCTCGTGTTGATGTTGGCCGTGTTCAGTCAGGCACAGAGCGGCACATTCGCTCGCGTCAACACCGATCGCATCAACATCCGCACCGGGCCGGGAATCGAATATGAGATCATCGGGCAGGCATTCTTCGGCAACACTTTCCCGGTCATCGAACGCTCGTTGACGGGCAACTGGTTGCACGTTGACCTGGGGAATGGGACGACCGGATGGCTCTTCCGTCCGCTGGTCACGGAAATCAACAGCAATGGGGCACCTGTAGTGGGTAACCCGGCGCTCCAGGGGTCGAATCTGGGGCAGGGGGGCGGCGCTGCGCCACAGGACCGCCTCGGTCAGGGAGGCGGTGCCCTGCCCGCACCTTCCCCCAGCACGGTTCTCACGGTGGATCTGAGCGCGTTCAACAGCACCATTGGGGTCTTCGCCAACGTCAACATGCGCATCGGCCCGGGCACGAATTTCCGCGTCATCTGGGTGCTGCCCTATGACCAACGCGCGGTGCCGATTGCCCGCAACGCCACCGGAAGCTGGATTCTGGTGCAGTACAATGGCTACGAAGGTTGGGTCAGTTCGCGCTACGTCGTCGCGCCACCAGCGATAGACCTCGCCGCGCTGCCAGTGCGGTGAGGCGACGAAAAAGCGGGAGCGTAATCGATGCTGCGCTCCCGCCTGGTAGTGTCGTCGTTTGTTAGCTGTGAGCCGGAGCCAGCGCCGGGGATTTCTCTTCCATCCAGGCCGCCATCACCTGCAAAGCCAGCCCGATATTGCCAATCTGACAATGGTTCTGCGCCTGTTCTTTGCGCGTGAAGATGCGCTCAGTGATCGAACGGGCATTGCGCAGCGCCTTCACCTGGAGCGGGTGCATCTTGGGCGGGATGAAGTGATCTTCTTCCCCTGTCAGGATCAATACATCCTGCTTCACAAGGTCGGGGCGCTGATTCGCCTCGTTGAATTCGATCAAGACCCGTGATGCATCCAGCGGTGTGTCTGTCTGCGTCATGTGCATCAGGTTGTCGATGCCCCATTTTTCCTGCGGACGCATCTTCATCTTCCAGGCGGACATGGCGTTCATGAGACCCGGATATTGCATCAGCCAGCGGGCGAAATCCGCGATGAACTTCGGCGGAATCTGCATATAGTCGAAGGCAATGCTGGATGCGATCACGCGGTCAATGCGCGGTTCAAAGGCCGCCGCACGGAAGCACAACCAGCCACCCATCGAGATGCCCAGCAGCGTCACATGTTCGCGCTGGAAGTAGTCCAGCACGGCGCTGACCGGACGCTCCCAATAGATGTCCATCGGCATATGTGACAGATTGAGCGCACCGCCCTGCCCGGGACCATCGAAGAGAATAACCTCATACCCCCGGTGAGCGAAGTAGGTCGCCATCGCGTAGAATTCCTCAATGAACGAGTCGAAACCGCCGTGAATGACCAGCGTGCCGCGCGGCACTTCTGTCTGTGCTGGCAGGCGCATGGCGGGCAGGGTTTTCCCGTCATAGGGAACCTGGTGCCGCTCCAGCGGTTCATCGACGAAGAGGCGATTGTAGAACAGGTCTACAAAGGTCTCATAGAGCTTGCGCTTGTCCGGATCAGACGGATGGGTGAAGAATTCCGCCGCACGGTAGTAGAAGGTCGCGTTCATCAGACGCCCCTCTGCCAGCGCCTTCTGCGCCTGACGCACCATCTCGTCCTTCCAGTGAGGCAGCCCCTTGATGTTCTTGCCTGCTTCGCGCATGTCTTCCAGACGCGCATAACCGAAGGAATACCAGCGATTGAGCTGGAAATCGATGATCTTGGTTGGGTTCAGGTCGTGGTAGCCCACCGGGAAATCAAACGTCTTCATGACCTGGGATGTCCTTTCTTTCAGCAGCCAGACCAGACTGTAAGAACTGCATCAGGTACTCCAGTTGCGGCTCAAAGTCGTCGACTGCATTCAATGCCGCAGCTTCGGCTGCGTGTGTGAGCAGATACGTGAATATGTGCCGGATGAAATCCAGCGGCAGGTCATTGCGCAATTCGCCGCGTTCATACGCCACCGCGATCAATTGGCTCATCGAGCTATCGTTCTCGAAGCTGTACATAACCAACGCCTTCTCGTAAATCGGATTGCCTTGCTCCCGAATGAAGCTCTCGGCAAACTCATTGATGGCAGGATATGCGCGTGCAAAGGCCAGGCCATAACGAATTTGCGTCCGCACGATGCCGAAAACATCTTGCTGGAAGTCTTCAGGCTTCATGACCGACGCGAGGAATTCGCGCTTGCGCTCAATCAGCAAACCAATCAGCGCGAAGTACAGCCCTTCTTTGTTCTTGAAGTGATAGTAGAACTGCCCTTTGCTCATCCCTGCAACTTGCAGGATCCTGTTGATGGATGCCTTGCCATATCCGTGCTCGGTGAACTCAGCCAATGCGGCCTCGAGGAGCGCTTCGCTGTGCTCGAAATGGGTGGAAAAGACATGTCGTTTCTCAGTCATACCCAGATTTTAGACCTGGAAGTCTAGACTGTCAAGTCTAATCACCTGAGATGCCTCAGGAGCGGGTGAAACCCGAAATGGGCTTTACGCTTCGACCCGCACCAGCGACAGGGTATAGCTCCCCGTTGTGGTGGAGGGGCTGGCGCTGCCTTCGTAGCGCGAGGCGCGGATGTAGTAGACGCCCGTATAGGGCAGCGTGAAGGCATCGATCTGCGCGTTCTGGCTGGCACCGCTGTCATCATCCAAAACGATGCGCAGCCCATCCGCGTCCAGCAGTTCCAGGAAGGGGTTCAAATCCCCCCCGCTGCGATCCATCGCAATGCGCACCTGGTCGCCCTCTGTACCCCAGAAGACGTACTGCGCACTGGGCGCATCATCGGTGACTTCCGCCAGAATCTGTTGCCCGTATTCCAGGCGCGGGATCTCGCTCGGCACATCCTGGAAGGCGAATCCCTGGCTCTGTAAGGTCAGGCGATATTCGCCTGTTGTCGTGCCTTCGTCTCGCTCAAAGCGCGTCGCAATCACGTAATAGATACCATCCGCAGGCAGCCGGAAACGCGCAATACGGGCATTCTGCCCCCCACCGCCGTCGTCGTTCTCGATCAACGACTGGAAGCCCGCATTCGCCAGAATGATGTAAGCGTCCAATTGTCCCGGCGGGCTGGCGCGTTCCATCGTGACGGTGATGATCTGGTTGCGCGTCCCGCTGAACTGGTAATAGCGCTGCGGAAGCGAATCGGTGATGGTGCCCTGCACCGTCTGATTCAGCAAAATGGTCGCGGGAGCCTGGGCGCTGTTGCCGAGACCGCTGTTGCGTGCCTCTTCTACCGTGAGCACGAAGTTGCCGACGGTGGTGCCGCTTTCGCCGCCGTAGCGCGTGGCCACCACGATATACGTCCCGCCTTCTTCGATCAGCAAGTTCTCGATGCGAGCGTTGCGCGTGCTCCCGCTGAAATCGTCATTTTCCGCCACCAGGAAACGCTCGGCGTCGACTACCTGCAAGACCGGGTCAAGATTGCCAGAGCTGCGGCTCATCTCAATATTGAGAATATCGCCCTGGGATGCCTGAAACGTATAGAAAATCTGCGATTGGGCGTTGGTGATGCTGTTCGTCACGGGGATGCCATATTGCAGGTTGCTGCCCTCGCTGGATTGAATGCCGACCCGTTCAAGCGACAATTCGTATTCGCCGCTGGTCGCGCCGACCGCGTAACCGAAGCGACCCACCACCAGCGCATGCACCCCGTTTTCCTGGATCGTCAGGGTGGTGTCGATGTTGCGACTCCCGGCGCTGTCATCGCGCTGGTAGATCACCTCACCCGCTTCGTTGAAGATCGCCAGCACCGGATCGAGCGTCCCGCTGGTCGTCGTCAGGCGGATGCGTACCACTTCGCCGCGTGAGCCTTGCAGCGTGTACACCATGCGCGGCTGAGAGTCATCAATCGTCCCGGTGATGAGCGTTCCCGGCGTGAGCGGAATTGGGTCGGGTTCGTCCTGAGCATGGATGGACGGCACATGTATGGAAGCGAGGCATAGAAGCAGGCAAGCAAGGTAGCAGAACATCCTCCGGCGCGGCAGGTGATCGTTTGCGCTGTGAACAAAGAGTGTGTAGCGGCGCTTCTGTGACCCGACCGCACACAAACCCTGATGCGCCCTGATCCCCCCTTCTGCCCGCGCACTGCGCGAGGGGAAGCGATTCTTCCCCTGCGTTGCCGGAGGGAGCGGACAGGCGATAACGTCTCTCTGCTCAATCACCCAATTCCCCCTGAATTGCACTCAAAGCCGACTCCCAATCGAGGTATTCCTGGATAGACGAGGTAAAGCTCAGCGACGTTTGCGGGCTTTCCGAGCGACAGCGTGCATAGATAATCTCCCCGGCGCTGATCGCAGCCTGCGCCAGACGGCGGACTTCAGCGCTGCTGCTGGCTTCGTGGCGTTCCAGCGCTTCGTAGACGTTGATGTACGCCGGGCAGTCGATGGCGCTGTTGAGGACATCATTGGTTGCCAGGAGAGCATCAATATCCGCCCGCAAGAAGCGCCTCGGGTCACCGATTCCAGGTGCCGGGGTGGCGGGATCAGCAGCGGCGGCTTCGGCATCCGCGCCCACCAGCGAAATCTGCAGGGCGTCGAGCGCCAGCAAGCCACGATTCAGGTAGAGTGCAAGGCTCCCCTGTGGATAGCGCGATGATGTGAACGTCAGCACCGCCTCGCCGGCCTCGACCTGGAAGTAATCCCCCAGCCCCGCGAGGGTGAAATCCGCCGCCGAACCTACCCACTCGCCGCTGTCGAGCGTGGTTGCGCCGCCATCGACCACTTCGGCGAAGCGCCAGCGATTCTGTGCGGGATCGATCGCGAAGAGCAAGTAATTCCCGCCATCCTGCACCCGGAACGCCACACCATACGACTCGGATGCTGCGACGTTGGCGACCGCCACATCGACCTGGAAGCCATCGACCAGCCCCACGCGCAAGTAGCGCAGCGGTTCCCCCGCACTCGCCTCGATCTGCAAGGTCTCCGCACCGAAGGTCTCCTGCAAGGCATCTACGCCACCAACCAGGTCATAGACCTGCTGCCCCACTAGCGGATTGGTGACTGTTTCCTGGGTGACTGACATTTCTGTATCCGGCACGCTCGTAGTGGCGATTTCCGGCGCAGGCGCAGCTTCTTCGTTCACAGCCCGCAGTACGAAGACGACCAGCACCAGCATCAGGATGCCCATCAGCGTGCCGATCAGCAGCGGGATGTAGCGCATCAGCGGCTGTTCTTTATTCTCGTAGAGAATCGCTTCGGAGTCAGGCGCGTCGATCTGGCGGTGGCTGATGCTGGGAAAATCTTGCAAATCAGCGGAAAGCTGCGGAGTGAGCGCCGCATGAATCTCCCGTGCAAGTTCCAGGATGCTCTGGTAACGCGCATCCGGCTCTTTGGCGAGCGCACGGCACAGGATATCGTTCAAGGCGACGGGCAAATCCGGGCGAAATTCTGTGATGTCCGGGACGGGTTCGGTCTTGTGCTTGTGCAGCAGGTTGGCTTCCGCATCTTCGCCCGTCAGCCCCTCATCGACATGAAAGGGGCGTCGCATGCCCAGCAGTTCGAAATAGAGCACACCGAAGGAGTAAATGTCGGCGCGATGATCCGCCATCCAGGTTTCAGCCTGTTCGGGTGACATATACGCCACCGTCCCCGCGCCCTCAATGCGCGTATTCTGTGCGCTGGTGATCCCCAGGTCAGTCAGGAAGGCCTGGCCCGTCTGGCGCTTGATGAGGACGTTACTGGGTTTCACATCCCGGTGGACATAACCTTCACGGTGTATGGCGTCCAATGCACGCGCCACCTGAGTCATGATGCGCACGACTTCATCCAGCGGGATATACTGGCTGCGCTGGTACATGCGCCGTACAATCTGCGCCAGCGAGAAGCCGTCCACGTAATCCATGAGGATGTAGCTGTAGCTCTCGTGGCTGACGAAGCGATAGAAGCGCACGATATTGGGGTGCGCCAGGTCACGCATGCTGCTGGCTTCGTCGCGAAAGTAGTCGATCAAATACGGAAGCTGGTGATATTCCGCTTTGAGGAATTTGAGCGCGTATTGGTGCGGCGAACCATCTTCCTGCGCCCGATAGACGCAAGCCATGCCCCCGGAACCAATGAATTCCAACAGGCGATAGCGTTGATCGACCATCGCCCCCACATAGTACACATCATTTGTGCACGGTTCCTGGGCATTCATCGCTTGCCACGCCCTTCACATCGCCGGATCAGCACCGTTCTTCACGTCCTTCGTCAGATGTATCACGAAGACCTCGCAAGCTCAAGTGAGGACTCGTTACAGTTTGCAGTCGTCGGTTGCCAGGTTTTGGTCATTCGTCTGCGATTCAGTAGAATATGTCGCGGTGCACCCGGAATCAATCGCGGCAGCAACACCGAAACGCCGCCTGTGCGCAATTTCTAAGACCTTTCTTGTGAAAGGTCTGATCCGGGTGAACCTTTCGGAACGTTTCTACCGTATATAGGTTAATGCAAAGTCAGCGCCGTAGGATAGGAAACAGTTAGAAAGTATCGCCTATCACACAACCATAACGAAAGCGCCGAACAGGCATCAGACGGTTTGAAATCTGAAATGGCGCAAATCTTTTCGGATACGGTATCGTTCTGGCGGTACAATCACAATATCAAGGAAACGTGAAGGTAGCGGTGAACTCACGTGCGATCTTCACCCTATCTGGAGCAAAAATCTCATGAAAAACTCCGAACTGAAAGTGGCCGATCTGTCTGTGCTGGAACTGCAACGCCTGATTCGCGAAACGGTGCAGGAAGCCGTCGCGGAAGTGATCGTGGAATTCAGCGTTGCAGTGGAAGCCGAAGAGAAATTGCGCTACGAGGCAGAAATGGCGGACATCCTGCGTTCTTCCATGCAGGGCTTGTCGCTGGCGGAAAGCCTCTCGCCGCATCTGGACGACTGATCGCAAGGGGCGCGGCTGGGGCTGCGCCCATGTATTCGCTCACCGTTTGCCGGGAAGCCAGCGCTTGAGTCGCTGACGCAACACTTCACGGCGACGATCTCTCTGCCGCTGCGCCTGATAGCTGGCGAGGTACTGCTGGTGCCGCGCGGCTGCCCCCTCCCCCCACAGGAACTCTTCTTGCTGCGACGTGAGCGTCAAGCCTTTGCGCCCCCATTGCTCCCATACGCGCTGCATCACCTCTGGGTCAGCAGGCCGCAGGCGATCCGGCAGGTCCTGGCGCAAGCGGATGATATTATCTTCCACAATATGATAAGGATTCATGCCCTGACTCAGGTTGCCACCATGCGCCGAATCGAAGCGTCCAGCGACGGTCTCGCAGCCGCAGAATTCCGCGTGATGGGTTGCCCGCGCCAGCCAGTCATAGTCCCCGCTGACGCGCATCTGCGCATCAAACTCGCCCACCACATCGAAGAAGTCCCGCCGCGTCATCCAGAAGGGACCGCCGCGCATCACAGCACGGAAGCGCCTGGCGCGGTATCTGGAAAGGGGACGCAGCAAATCAACCGCGTGCGAGAAGATGCCAAACCAATCCACATGCACGCGCTCAATGAAGGGGAAATAGACCACATCGCAGCCCGCGTCAATCAAGCGGCTGCCATCGACGATGGCCTGGGCGAAACGCTCATCATCCACCCCCCAGAAGGTGACGATCTGCCCCCTGGCCGCCTGCACGCCCCGATTCCAGGAGGCGTAAATCGTCTCACGCGGGACATGCAGCAGTTGGCTGGGCACAGAGTCCGCCAGCGCCGCCAGCAATTCGCGCTCGGCAGGGGTGGCATCATTGGCGACCAGCACCAACTCGGCGTCCAGGTTCGCCGCCGCCAGGTCGCGGAAAAGTGCCTGCGCACGAGCGCTGTATTCGGGCAAGAAGTCTTCTGTGCGGTAGAGCGACGTGATGATGGAGACCGTGACCATGTTCATCCTGCAATTGGGTGAAAACCAGGCAGTATCGTAGCGCGAGGAGCAACAACCAGGCAAGGCCGGAGCCAGCAGCCCACCCCATCGTCCGGTACGAAAACGGTTAACGCTTCCTGTGCTCTGCACGCGGAACTGCTTGACCCCGACGCCGAACTTTGATACGTTGTTACAAACTCTTGCGGACAAAGGTTGATTGTGAAATGACGCGAGCGGGTGTCACATCTCAGCCCCTGGAAGCGCTGCCGCCGGAAAGCGCGACGTTGATAGCGCGGTTCTTTCAGGTACTCTCAGACCCGACTCGTGTGCGGTTGGTCAAGGCGCTGGCGGATGGGCAATGGTGTGTGTCGGAACTGGTCGAAGCGCTGGCGATGGATCAACCCGCTGTATCCCACCAGTTGAAGTACCTGCGGCGGCTGGGATTGGTGCAGTGGCAGAAGCGCGGACGCCACGTCTATTACACGCTGGATAACACCCTGCTGCGCAGCACGCTCCTGGCTGTGCTGGATACCCTCGAAGCGGAGTGAAACGCTCCAATCATCAGAAATTTGCCTGAAAATGCCGTGACCGCCTCGTTGATCATCGCCCGTACGACGAGATTCTAAGATATCGTTGGCATAATCAGCCGCGTAAGAACTTTGATTTTCCCACGCAATCGCAAAGGACTCGGTATGACGCAAGACAAGCGCCGCAAGATCAAGCTGGAAATGCCCAAAGAGCCGAACGCGACCTACGCCAACACGGTCATGATCAGCCATACACAGCATGAAGTCTTCTATGATTTCATCCAGATCATCCCGCAGGAGCAGCGAGCACGGGTACAGAAGCGCATCGTCATGACGCCAGCACACGCCAAGATGTTCTTGCGCGCGCTGGAAGAGAATGTGCGCCGCTACGAAGACCGTCATGGGGAAATCACCCTGCCGCCCCGCCCGGACAGCCTCGCTGAACAGCTTTTCCGGGGCGCAAGCGGGGGCGAGGGCGATGACGACAACTGAGCTGGATGCCATCGCCGATGTGCTGCGCGAGCAGTTAGAAGCGCGCAACAGCGCTCGCGATGCCGCGATCAGCCAATCCCGCGAGTTGATCCGTCACTGTGCGCAGTGCATCCGCGCCATTCACCGCCGCGAATGGGACAGCATCGACGAGAAATTGGTCACCATCCGCCAGAAAGCCGACGAGATGCGCCAGGGGGTCGCCGAATACCCGGAACTGTATCACAGCGGGTACACGCAAGATGCGCTCAAGGAAGTCGTGGAAGCCCATGTGACCGCCGCCATCATCCGCCAGCAGCCCCTGCCCTCGCTGCATGACCTGCAGGTGGAGGCCTCTACGTACCTGCTGGGATTGGGCGAGGCCGCAACCGAACTGCGCCGCTTCATCCTGGATATCATGCGCCGCGAAGCGCGTCACAGCGACGAGGCCGAGCGCTTGCTGGATTGGATGGACGCCATTTACGGGCATTTGATCGCCTTCGACTTCCCCGATGCGCTGACGCGCGGGCTGCGCCGGCAGACGGATGTCGTGCGCGGCGTGCTGGAACGCACCCGGGGCGATCTCACATCCAGCCTGCGCCAACAGCGGATGCAGGATGCCCTCGCACGTTTTGAAGGGCAGTTGGGCGACTTAGGCTCGCTGGATAGCGATCAACCTTAGTACTGCAATGCTTCCAGTGGACGCCAGCGATGGCGTCCCTACGATCCTGCGCCGAACCCTGCCAGGGGCATGCACAAGGGATACATGCTTTCATTGCTGCTCTGTGGCCTGCACTGCGACACTTCCCGCTTGACGTGCCCGCAGCGCAACCGTATACTGCTGAACGATCAACTGCATACGGTTCACTCTACCGTAGACAGCCGGGGGGCATTTGCCCTTAAATATCCTGCCGAGGCGGAGTTCGCAGAGAACAGTATGTTCCCTATGCGCGAATTTCAGGCGACCTCGGCACCATTGCGGGTCGCTTTTTTGTTTTCGTCCGCTGCCTGCGGGCAACTGCCGGGCAGCACCGCTGGTTAACAATAAGGAGCGTCAGTCTTGCCAATTACGAGAGCACGTAAGGAAGAACTGGTCGCGCAGTACGTGGAACTGCTCAATGAGAGTTCCGGCAGCTTCACCGTTGTCCGGACGCAGGGGCTTCCCGTGCAGCGTGTGCAAGGGCTGCGCAAAGCTGTGATGGACGCAGGCGGCAAGTACGTCGTCGCGAAGAACACGCTGATGAAGAAGGCGCTGGAACAGGCCGGGTACACCATCCCGGAAGACCTGCTCACAGGGCCGACGGCGGTTGTCTTCGGGCGCGAGAACTTCCCCGGTGTCGTCAAAGCACTCCTGGAACACATCAAGAAAGAAGCGATTGAAGAAGCCAACCTGGCACCCAAGGGTGGCGTCCTCGGCGGGCAAGATGTCTTCGCCAAAGATGCGCTGGAAGATATTTCCAACATGCCCACCCTGCCGGAAATCCAGGCGCAGATCCTCGGCTTGCTCGTGCAGCCGTCGACTGGGCTGGTCAGCCTGCTGCAACAGGCCAACAGCGGCGTCGTCAACGTGCTTCAGGCTGCGGACAGCAGCGTCGTCAATGTGCTTCAGGCCTGGATCGCCAAGCAAGAGCAAGAAGGCGAACAGGGCGCGGCGTAAGCCACCGCCGGAGGCAATCGCCTCCTGAGTTTTGTCCGAAACAAGCAACCAACACACTGGCATTCGCCACTCGATTGAGAAGATAAAGGGGAAAATCACATGGCAGATGTAGCCGAATTGGTAGAAGCAATCAGCAACCTGACCCTGCTGGAAGCCAGCGAACTGAAGAAGCAGCTCGAAGAGAAGCTGGGCGTGGAAGCAGCCGTTGGCGGCGGCATGATGATGATGGGCGGCGCGATGCCCGCAGCCGCTGGGGGTGCCGCTGCTGCCGCCGCTGAAGAAGAAGCCGAAGAACAGACCGAATTCGATGTGATCCTCAAGGAAGTTGGCGGCAAGAAGATCGAGGTCATCAAGGCCGTCCGCGCCCTGACGAACCTGGGCCTGAAGGAAGCCAAGGAACTGGTGGAAGGCGCTCCCAGCACGGTCTCCGAGCAGGTCAGCAAGGACGCAGCCAACGACGCCAAGGCCAAGCTGGAAGAAGCTGGCGCGACCGTCGAAATCAAATAAGCAACCAGCCTGAACAGACGAAGCAAAACCCGCACCAGAAGCAGTCGGCAGCCCCGGCTGCTTTTGATTCCCCCACAAGTTGCCAAGTGCGGCGAATTCCGGTAAGGTATCCTCACCAACTTAACTGATTCCTAACACACGAAAGATATGCTCATGCCGTATTTCCTCATCAAGGGCGTCTTCCTGGCGGTGGGCTATTCGCCCGACGGCGACTCGATTCGTTTTCAGGCGCATGATCCATCGCTGTGGAAGAAGATCCAGACGGAGAATCGCGAGCGCTTCGAGGAGCGGCTCGCCGATGATGATGGCATCGTCACGCTGCGATTGCAGGGCATCGACGCGCTGGAAACGCATTACTCCCCCGGGTTCCAACGCATCCCGCGCCACCTGGACGAAACTGCCGAACAGCGATTCCACCGCCCCAAACCAGGCGACCACAAGCAACCGCGTGACCTGGGCTATTACGCCGGGAGCGAACTGCTGCGGATGGTGGGCGTGACTGATGTGAAATGGCGGCGCTGGGGCAAGAACGTCTGGATTGACCATGCCGTGATCGAACGGGATGGACAGTCGATCCGCGTAGAAGACAAGAATCAGGATCGCGTACCGGGCTACATCATCACCGAAGATGTGGAGCGCAACGGACGCCCGATTGCCTGGGTCTTCGCCGGGAATCATGCCCCGCTGCCTGACGGCACACCGCTGAACAAGGAACAGGTAGCGGAGATGGCGGGCGAAAGCCTGAATTACAAGCTTCTGCGCGGCGGAAGCGTCTACCCCTACTTCTTCATGACCTTACCCGCCGTGCTGCGCAACAAACTGGTGGAAGCGGCCCGGCTGGCACAGCGCGACGCCGAAGCCGGACTCCACGACGAACACCCCAGCGTATGGACGCTGGATAAGTGCGCCGACGGCATCATCGTCGATCGCTTACAGGTGGTGACGCAGGAGAACGCCATGCTGCCGTATATCTTCCGCAAGATCATCCAGCACTGGTATCGCCGCCGGGTGGATCAATACATCGACTACCTGCGGGGGCTGGACGAACCCCCTCCCGGCTTCGACCCGCACATCACGCTCGATGGGTTTTTCGACGACACGAATCCCTATCTCTTCGTCGTCAAAGACCAGGACTTCGTGCGGCTGGATCATGTGCTGCGCATTGAGGGCAATCACCTGATGATGACACAGTACCCCTACGATCTGGTCTTTCTGTCGTAGAATCCTGCGAGATTTCACGGGGCTATCATTGGGTTTTCGGATTTCGGCACTGTATAATTCTGCATGGTGAGACATAAGTGAACTGAGGAGCCAATGCGCGGTTGGATTTTATATCGTTATAATTTGGATGAGATGCCGCCGGACAAGTACGAAATCGGGCGGTTTGTCGAAAATGCAGCCCGGATGGGCATTGATCTCCACGTCATCAAGCCCGACCAATTCGAACTGGTCGTGACCCGCGATGATCGCAAGAGCATCTTGCTGGATGGCAAAGTAACCCCCCTGCCGGATTTCCTGATCCCACGCCTGGGCGCGACTACCAACTACTTCGCCCTGGCAATCATCCGCCACCTGGAACGCCTGGGCGTGACCGTCATCAATTCTTCCGCAGCCATTGAAGCCGTGCGCGACAAGCTCTACACCCAGCAGATTCTGGCCTCCAGCAACCTGCCCGTCCCCAAGACGATGCTGGCACGTTTCCCGGTCAATGTGGAACTGGTCAAAAAGCAGTTGGGCTTCCCGGTCGTGCTGAAGACGCTCTCCGGTTCGCAGGGTTCGGGGGTATATCTGTCAGATAACCAGGAGAATTTTGAAGACATCACGACGCTGCTCGAACATACCAAGCCGGATGCGAATATCATCTTGCAGGAATTCATCGCCAGCAGCCGGGGGCAGGATGTGCGCGTGATTGTCGTCGGTGGGCGTGCGGTCGCCAGTATGCGGCGCTTCTCCACAGACGGCAACTTCAAGGCCAATGTATCGCGCGGCGGCGGCTCGGAGCCGTTCCCGCTCAGCCCGGAGGTGGAGCTGCTGGCACTGGAAGCGACTCGCTTGCTGGGCCTGGATGTCGCGGGGGTCGATCTGCTCTTCGACAACGACCACTTCAAAATCTGTGAGGTCAATTCCTCCCCCGGGTTCAAGGGCATGGAACGCGCTCATGGGGATCAGTTGAATATCGCGGGGGAAATCTTCCGCTATACGCTGGCGCGCATGGGGAAATTCGAGACGATCAAGCAGGCGACTTCGCAGCTAGAACCGCCGCTCTCGCAGTCGGATACGGAGACCGAAGTTGGAACCGAAGCGGTGACCGAAGCCCAGTAACCAACCGCCGTTTGAGAGAGTCAATCGTGGGCGAAACATCGTTCGCCCACTCGCACAGGGCTGCGCTCAGCGCTGTACCTGCACCTTGCGCGTGTAGAAAGCCACATGGTTGCGGATTTTCCCGGCGGCGGTCTTCGGCTCCGGATAGTACCAGGCGGCATTTTCCAGGACGGTATCACCGACAGTCACGTTATAATAGCTGGCCTGTCCCTTCCAGGGGCAGGTGGTGTGATGTGTCGTTTGCGTGAAATACTCCGTCTTCACCGCTTCTGGCGGGAAGTAGATGTTGCCTTCCACCACATGAAACGTATCACTCTCCGCCAGCACCACGCCATTCACAATTGCCTTCGCCATCTTCCAAGCTCCTCTGGCTCACCAGTACGAAAAAGGAGTCACTGGTAACAGGACAAGCGGATGGCGGCGCAACTTACCCGGCGTAATTCTTTTCTAATAGACGACCCTAGCGCAGCGCCATTGCGTTGTAGGTATCGTCAATCTCGCGGCGCAGCGGCTTCCACGCGCCGTAGTAGAGCGCAACCGCAAACATCAGCAGCGCAATCCCCGCCCAGATGAGTGCGACCAGGGTCGGCGGCACCAGGGGCGTCACATCCTGGCTGAACTTGACCGCATCGTTGACGATTGTCCCGCGTGACGCATCAATGAAGCTCACCAGATAGCGCAGGTCGATGAAGGCTTCCAGCGCGGTGGAAACGGCCAGGATGTTCAAAACCAGCATTGTGATCCAGCCCGGTGCGCGTGCCCCCAGGAACATCAACAGCAGCCCGAAGATACCACCCAGGATCAGTGCCAGGGGCAGCCCCGTTTCATCCGGACGAGCGAAGAGCACGCTGAAAATCACCATACCCGCCCCCAGCAGGAACGCCAGGGGGCGCACCAGATTGGGAAAGCGGTTGTTGAAGTAAAACAGGACGGAGCCAAAAATCGCCGCACCCAGATAGCCCGCCGGGATGATGATCGCACGCATACCTCCGGCGGTGCGGGCATAGCCGGAGCTATCCAGCGAGACGACGAATTCCTCCACGCGCCCCCCTGTGAGGATGGCGGCGAGGCTGTGCCCGGCTTCGTGGATGAACGTCGTGAACAGGCGCAACGGATAGAGCAGCCAATCCAGCGCCGGAATATTCCACAAGATGTAGACGACGACCATCGCCACCGCCGTCATGATGAGGGCGCGGCGGCGCAGGTTCTGCGGTTGGGTTTCCAGGGTGTTCATCATAGAGATCGCCTCATGCAACTTGTTTACCCATTGAGCATACCATGATCGTATACGAAAGGGGTTGGGAAGTGGTTACAGCCATACAAATTCGGCCTCACCAGCAGTTTGTAGCGAAATTCGTCCCAGGTCGAACCTATCCCGTTCCGCCGTCCGCCTCTACGCTGAAGGAATGCCGCCGCAGCGACATCGCCCGATCCGTGACGGTGACCACACTGAAACCCGGCGGAGTCAGGAAATCCGGCGCGACGCGCTCATTTTCCGGCATCGGGTAGCTGATGAACTGACACCAGGACGAAGCCGCCGCGACATAGAGCACCCCATCCTGGAAGACTTCGGTGTTCTGGTGAATGTGGCCGTGAAAGACCCCGCGCAGCCGTTCGCTGGCTTGCCGCAGGATGTCGTGCAGCGCGTCGGGATTTTCCAGGCGCATCCAGTCATCCAGCCAGGGAACCTGCATCGGCAGCACGTTGTGATGCACGGCGACGACCAGCGGACGCGGATCGTCGGCGCGGCAGATTTCGTCCAACCAATCAAGCTGCTCCTGCGTGACGCTACCGCTGGGGCGCGTGGGGTCATGCGGGCCATTGCTATCCAGGCAGACGATCTGCACGCCTTTTACCTCGAATTCGTAGTACAGGTACTCCTGCGCGTCGGCTTTGCCCATCACCTGCTGCTGCAGCGCCACCGCGTCGTCGTGGTTGCCTGCCAGGTAGTGAATCGGCGCATTGATCTTGCCCAGCACCTCAGCGACGGCGGCGTAGGCTTCCGGGAAGGGATCGTAGGCCACATCACCCGTATGCAGCACAAAATCCGGCTGAAATGGCAGTTCCTGGATGGCGTGCACCAGCGCTTCTGCGCCGACCATCGGCGTGTACGCGGCGTAGCTCTTGATGTAGGCCGGGTCGGGGTTGATGTGCGTGTCGCTGATGTGGACGAAGCGCAGGGGGTCGGCAGTCGTGGGCATGGCGTTCTCCTACAAACATCTCTGGTTGGCAAAGGTCGCTGCAACCCTCCCATCGGGCTGCGCAGACGGCATTTGGTTGCTCGTTACCCGGATCATACCGCGCTCCTGGGGCTATGGTTGCATTTCTCAGGTTTGAAACTTGTTATCGTATTGGCTGCAAACCAGACTTCTGTCATATCATAAAACTGACTGTCCACAATATTTTGTTGGCGATATGCTCAGCTACAGCTTGTTCGCGGTTCACATCCTGCTCCTGGCGTTGACGGCGCTCTTCCTGCACGCACAACAAACGCGCATCGGCCTGACACCGCTGCTCTTTTTTCTCGCCGCGCTGGTGGTCATCCTCAACTTCACCGACCTGCTGGAAATCTACCTGGAGCCTTTCCCCGGCTATGTGCTGCGAACAGGTGGGCATATTTACGTGCCGATCATACTGATGACGGTGCTGGTGCTCTACATCGCCGATGGGACGCAGCCAGCGCAGTTAGTGCTGTACGCCCTGACGGGTATCAACCTGCTGGTGCTGGTGACCATTGGCTTCATGATGCTCTACATCAATGTGCGCAGCGAGGGAACGCTCATAACGGCACTGGTATTCGTCGATGAAGTCTTCACGCCGGAGTTTCTGCGGGGCGTGTTGGCGTCGCTGGTGGCCTTCGTGATGGATGTCCTCATGCTGGCGATTGTGCGCCAGGGGCTGCGCAACAGCTTCAAGACACCGGATTGGTTCAACGTGGGCATTGCGCTGACGGTCGCCCTCTGGGTGGATGCCATCGTCTTCCAGTTGTTGTTCTTCATTGGGACGGACGATTTCAACCTGCTGCTGCCGGGCGATGTCATCAGCAAGACACTGGCGGCGCTGTTGATCTGGCCGCTGTTGGGAATTTACGTGACCCGCTTTGCACCACGCCTGCCGCAGTTCCAGGGGAGCACTGAGCGCCACACGTTCGATGTGCTCTTCGGCATTTTCGGCGGCACAACGGACGCCATGATGGAACTGCGCGAGAAGCTCAAGACCAGCCGCGAGATTTACGCCCAGCTCACGGAGAACATCCAGGAAGTCTTCTGGCTGGCAGATGTCGACGACGGGCATATCGTCTACCTGAGTCCGGCCTTCACGCAAATCACTGGTTATGAGCCGGAACAATTCTACGAACAACCGAACTGGCTGCGCAGCATCGTGCACCCCGATGATCGCGAAGAGGAAGCTCGCGAACTGTTGACTGCCCTGCAAACGGATCAGCATGTCTTCCGCATTATCCGGCGCGACGGGGCGATTCGCTGGCTGCGCAACCGCGCATTCCCTATCTCCGGCGAGACGGGGGTGAAGCGCTATGCTGGCATCCTGGAAGATGTCACCTCGCAGCAGGAGCTTGCCCTGCGCGAGAAGCAAATTGCCAGCACAGAAGCCCAGGTGCGCGTGCTGAACGACTTCATCCGCGATGCCTCGCACGATCTCAAGAATCCGCTGGCGACGATCTTGCTCAAGGTTGAATTTCTGGAGCGGCTCGGTAACCGCGATCCAGAACGCCAGCAGCGCATCATTGACGAATTGAAAGAATTGGTGGAATACCAGCGCACACTGATCGACGATCTCTTCACACTCTCGCGCGTGCAGGGCAACGATGTCATCACAATGCAAATGCTGGAACTCAACGAGATGGTGCGCAAGCTGGTACCCAGCGCCCAGATGCACGCCCGAGACCGGGGACTGCGCTTCGAGGCCAACCTGACGACGGACCCGACGCGCGTGCTGGCGAATGAGCGGCAGTTCAAGCGCGTGGTGGACAATTTGATCAACAACGCCATCCGCTATACCGAAGTGGGATACGTACGAGTCACTACGAGCATCGAAGGTGATGATGTGGTATTGCGGGTAGAAGATACCGGAATCGGCATCTCGCCAGAAGACCTGCCCTACATCTTCGAGCGCTTCTACCGCAGTGAAGAAGCCAAGACCAGGCAAGTCCAGGGGACGGGATTGGGGCTGGCGATCTGTAAGGCGATCGTCGAATACAGCGGCGGTACGATTGAAGTCAGCAGCGAAGTCGGCGCGGGTTCGGTCTTCACAGTGAAGCTGCCGCCCTGCCTGCGCGAGGTTCCGGAAGATACCGAACTGCCCCGCCCGCAGGCGTGAAGCGCCCTTGCTGGCCTATCGAGTCCAGCGATCGGGGCCGGATTGCATTCCAGCCCCGAGGAACCGTACGGATGGACCCTATGAAGCTTCCAGGCGATCCAGCGCTTCCTGGCACATCTTGCGCACGGTCGGGTCACTGTCGCGGACGGCGACTTTCAGCGGTGTGATGGCGCGTTGGCTGCCAATTTTGCCCAGTGCCTTGGCCGATGCGCGGCGCACGGCGTTGTTACGGTCGAAGAGCGCCTTGACCAGCCCCGGCACTGCCGGATAGCCAATCTGGATCAGCGCACCTGTAGCCGCCATGCGCAGGTACATATCATTGGCACGCAGGGCGATCAACAGAGACGGCACTGCCGATTCCGCTTCATCACCGATTTTGCTGAGTGCCTGTGCCGAGAGGAAGCGAGTGCCGGGGTCAGCCTCTTCGACGAGTTGTGCCAGCAGCGGCACTGCCGGGGCGTAGCGGGCTTCCCCCAGGTACTTAATCGCTTCGGCGCGGTCATCTGGAGCACCGTTCTTCAGCAGTTCGAAGGCGCTTTCCAGAGTCATTTCGTCACTCATATCCCAGGTTATCCTTCACAACACATTCAATACCCGTTCATCCAGACACCTGAACGTACGGGATTGTTACCTGCGCTTCAACAAGATTCGGGTAAGAAAATGCGGGTTTCAGCCTTCTGCGGCTTTCTTGGCGGCGCGGGCGGCGCGGCGTTCCAGGGCAGCGCGACGCTTGGCCTCTTTTTCCTCGTCGCTGAGGTCACTCACCGATTGGTTGGTAGTCTCGCCGCTGGGTTCGCTCACGGATTGCTCGGATTCGACCGTATCTGCAACCGCTTCCGCGCTGGGTACACCCTGTCCTTGCGCTTGAAGCTGTGCACGCAAAGCCTGTTCCTTTTTCTCCGCGCGCGCTGCCCAGGCTGCGGCGGCATCGGAGCCTTCGGCATGGGCCGACGTGTTCTCCTGTGCCCCAACCCAGATCACTGCGACGACGGTCAGGAATGCGATCAACGCAACGACCATCATGACCACCTGTGCAAAGCTGCTGAACAGCATGGGGTTCTGCCTTCCTCACAATAACGTCGAATAGTGCTCATACACCACATTATAACGGGCAGACCCCACATTCCAAAAGAAGAAACTTGTTGTACAGGGCAGCCTTTCCGGGGGGTGCATTTCAGATCAGGGGCAGTTTTCCCCCTCACCCTGTGGTCCCTCTCCCACAAGGGGTGAGGGACACAGCAAACCTGCGGTTCGCACCGCCGAAGACGGCGCGGATCTAGCGCCAGCGAAAAGCGCGTACCTGGGCAGGACTCTCCAACACACGCCGTTCGCCCGTTTGCACATTCACGTTGAGCAGGGCGCCCCCAGGCACGGTATAGCCCATCACGGCGCTGCCATCGGGCGCAAGCTGCGGATCGTTGATGTAGCCAATGGATGTGACCAGGCCAGCCTCGCCCCCGGCACGCGGCACATCGAGCACCTGTACTTCACCCGGGACGCGATTCTGCACGAGCAAGCGCAGCGTACTGGCATCAAGCAACTGCACATCCAGCAAGCGTAAATCGCCCAACAGCGGCAGCAGCAGCGTCGGGGCTTGCTCTGGTGCGTTGGCATCCACTTCGTAAAGGCCAATCCCCTGCACGCCCTCGCCGATCAGCAGCAGACGCGAGCCATCAAGCCATTGTCCCGTCCCGCGCACCCCCAGTGGCGTCTCCGCCCCGGAAACGCGATCCACCACGACCAGCGTCTCGCCACGCCGCACCAGAAGCGCCGCCACGCCGTTCGCCGGGAGGGGATCGGTCACCTCAGCGTCCTGTGCATCCGCGAGGAACAATTCCGGCTCGCCCTCCAGCGCAACCCGCCAGATCCCACTCCCTTCCTCGCGCTCATCGCGGAAATAGAGCGTCTGACCATCTGGCCCCCAGGCAGGCGCTGTCGCCTGAGCGCTGCCGAGGGTCAGGCGCTCTTCGGCAGAATTGCTGCCAGGCTCATAGAACCAGAGCGCCCCATTGCTCACGTAAGCGGCTCGCGTGCCGTCCGGGGAGAGGGCGTATTCCTGCACATCCATCTCCGCCGGGGTCAGCGTTGCGGGCAGGGAGCCATCCGCAGGGAGTCGCCAGATTTGCGCCACACCGTTGAAATCGCTGGCGATGAAGGTGCCAGCAGCGGGCAGTTCCAGGCCAGTCGCCGAGGGTGGCGGCAGCGACCCCCAACTATAGGCCGCGACAGAGGCCAGGGGCAGCGTGAACCCCCCGCCGCTGAAAGGATCGACCAGACCGAGCGCACCTCCCTGGAACGCCACCAGCAGATTGCCCCCCGGTGCCCAGCGAACATCCGTCAGGTCGATATCCGCGCCGCCGACTTCCAACGTGTTCACTCCGGCATCGCTGAAGCTCACTTCCAGCAGGCGGGCGGCCTCAACGGCTCCGACGAAGACCTGCACACGACCATCGGGCAACGCCTGCGGATGGTAATACGTCTGAAAGGCATCCTGCACCGGAACCTGCAAATTGCCGCTGCTGAGGTCGAGCAGGGAGAGACCGCCTTCCACCGGGGCAAAGACGAATTGCGCCTCGGTGCGCCAATCACCTCCGTTCGCACCTGGAATCGCGGCGCGTAAGGCCATCTCCGTATCCGTGCGCTGGTAAATCCACCAGATGCCGCCGTCCGCTTCTGCCGCCAGGAAACGCCCATCCGGCGACCAGCGCAGATCACGCAAATCCGGCGTAGTCAGGTCAGCGAAAGTCCCCGTGTCAAAGAAATGGACGCGACCACCGTATTCCGTCGTGTAGGCCAGGGCATCGCTGCTGTGCGTCCAGGCCATTGTCTGCCCTCTGCCGCGTATCAATGGCACGCTGGCACGCGAGTCTTCGATCTGGCGCTGTATGCCTTCTTCAAAGATATTGCGCAAGTAGAGGCCGTCAGTCGTGCGGAAGGCCAACCAGTTGCCGTCCGGTGCCACGCGAAAATCCAGCACAAAAGTCTCTGCCGGTATCACCTGCCGCACCCCCTCAGCCCCCAGGCCATAGCGATCCACGCGCCCATCGTTGAAGAGCACATAGAGTTCCGTCGGCAGATTCAGCCCTTCCTGCGCCTGTGACGGCAGCAGGCTGAGGACGATCCCCACGAGCACGAGCAACATCCAGCGCATGACAAACCCCTCCGAAATTCAAACCAGTTCCGAGAGGTAGTATAACGGTTTTCGCCAGACATGCGCTGTGCCGTTGGTCATCGGGTACGGATGCGCCAGGGCTGTGGATGCATCCCATCACCCGCCATTCAGCGCTGCCATTTGGGAATTTCACACAAAAAATAGATGGATTTTTTGGCGTAAAGTCCCATAAAATAGAGGTGTATGCTCCCATCGCAGACGAACATCGAAAGACAAACGAGGCTGCGCATGCTCGTGCGCGGCGATTGAGGAGGCAAGCGTATGTTGGCGATTAGCACGACACAGAACATTCGCAGCGAAATCGAAATGCAGGGTTACAGCGTTGTACCCGGATCCCACATCCCCATGACCGATGCGCTGGCCTGTGCCTGGGAAGACCTCCGGGCAGAGTATCCACACCTGCCCGCTGATGAATTCCTGCCGGGAGGCGCACGGTACCGTTTCCGGCGCTATGACAGCTTCTACTACCTGCCCGGCGCTGGCGAACTGCGGTTGCTGCCCCACCAGGATTACTTCCAGAGCGAAGACATCAACGCAGTGACGGGCGGGATGGTGCGGCGTTTCGCGCCGCTGACCGACGCCACCGTCAACAATCCCTTCCTGCACGAACTGATCGCCTTCGACTTCGACCAGTTTCCGCTGGCAGACGAGGCCATGCGTGAGCAGCCCTGGCAGGTCGATGTCCACCAGATTTTCGTGAAGTCAGAACCTGGGCAGCAAGGCCAGCCCACGCCGGAGGGGGTGCATCGTGATGGCGCGGAATTCGTGACGGTGCATCTGGCAGCGCTGCACAACGCGGCAGGCGGCCTCGTCTCCGTCTACGATGATGACAGGCAACTCCTGGAAAGCTTCCGTCTGGAACGCATCCTGGATTCGTACCTCTTCCATGATGCGATCCTCTGGCACGGGGTCACGCCGATTTACTCGGCAGATGGGGTCAATCCGGCGGAACGCGGCATCCTGACCTTCGATTATCACTACAAGCCGGGTTTGCTGCCGCCGCGATGAGGGCTTTGCTCAAGGGGTGAGGGCGCTTCATCAGTCACTCTTGCTGGCTGCATGAATAGGCCACCCACCCCCTACAACATCCCTTTTCGGTGACGACGCTGTAGCTACATCAGAGACTCAGGCCGCGCTTGCGCTTGGGCTTGTAGGCATTGCGCAGCAGATCAAGGTCGAACTCGTCCGGCGTCACGCCGGATTCGGCATAGCGGTACATCACAGCCTGGAAGATCCCGGTGAGCGCACTCTGAACCACCGCCAGGACGATGATGGTGACGAACAACAAGATGATACCGCCAATCATCACGGCGGGTGACTGCGTGGCTGCGGTCAGGGCGATCAGCAGCGCACCGCCGATGAAGATCAAGGCCGCGATGATCAACCCGAAGATCGCGCCTACGCTGAAATTCCCCGTGATTTGCTCGCCCCAGGTCTTCTTCAGCAAGCCAGCGCTTTCCTTCACCGCATCAATCGGGCCGATGTCCTTGACGACCAGCACCGGAATCACCAGGAAGGTCGCGATATTCCAGACGAATCCCACGATGCCGATGATGATGTCTCCCAGGAAACCCGCGCGTTCCTGCAACGCTCGCAGGATCATGCCGACCGTGGCGTTGATGGCCGCATAGCCGACGATTTTCCCCAGGCGCTGGTTGGCAATGCGCAGGCCATCGCCGATCGTGGGGTCGCCACCATCCAGGCGGATCATTGCCGCGCCGACCAACCCCGTGTTGAAGTAAATGCTGACCGTGTACGAAACCAGGTAGAACAAAAAGATGACGATACCCTGCACTACCGTCGAGACCGACTCGCCGCCGAATGAGGCCGTCACCAGTACGGCAGCCGCGGGGAAGAGCATCACCGCCGACAGAATGAGCATCACCACGCCAGAAAGCAGCGGGAAGAGCAGCAGCTCCCGGTCGGCACGCAGCACCGCCCAACTCGCTTTCACGAGCTGCCAGCTATTTGCAAACGTTTGAAACACCATTTCCCTCCTGTTGCTTGCTCCGCTTGCGGAGTTTTGCGAAAATATCTGCGATTATCCGTCTAGATGATACCATCAGGAACAACGCCATGACATCAATCCCCCAACGATTGGGGCTTTGGCTGCTGATTGCGCTCCTTTTCAGCGCCGTCTTCGTACAGGGGCAATCCGAATGCGGCGTGGTGGATGGCATCAGCTATCCCCTTGACCCCAACGCCTTCGTGCTGGCGCAGGATTACGCAGCCGCCAGCCCCCGTCATCAAGGGCGCTACCACACGGGGGAAGACTGGTACGGCGGACGCGGCCTGAGCCTGGGACAGCCCGTGCGGGCAGCGGCACGCGGACGGGTCACCTTCGCATCAGCCATGGCCTGGGGGCGCGATGGCGGGGTGGTCATCCTGGAACACACCTTCCCCGACGGCAGCATCTATTACACGCAGTACGGGCACCTGATGGCGACCGAGGTCTATCCCCTGCCAGAACGCTGGAGTTGTGTCGAACAGGGCGATGTCATCGGCGCAGTCGGTGATGCGCGCCCCGCGCCGCACCTGCATTTCGAAGTGCGCTTCGCCAACGGGGGCAACGGCACAACGCCGGGGCCCGGTTACACCCGCGCATTGCCTTATGACGAAGACTATCGCGACCCCGGCAAATTCATCCTGAATCAGCAGGCGTGGCTCAGCGCGTGGTACGCCTGGCACATCTCCGTCGGGCAGGAGAGCGCCACCGACGAACGCGGCCCCTACGCACCGCCGCTGCTGCTGAACGATAACAGCCTGCTCTACCTCAATGGAGATGGCAGCATCCTGCGCCGTGCGACCCCGGACGGGCGCATTCTGTGGCGGGCGCTGCTGGAAACACCTGCGGTGGCGCTGGATGGCTGGCGTGGTTCGTCGCTGCTGATTTACGCGGATGGTTCGATGCAGCCGATCAACGTCGAAACGGGGGGGCTGGGCGAAGGCTGGCAGGTAGACGCACAGTTCGCCGCAGCGCCGATCATTGACGGGGAGCGCCTGCTCTTCCCCACGCCAGCGGGAACGCTGCTTCCGCTGGCGGAAAACCGCCGCGAATTGGGCGAGGCCATCCCCAATGTGCCGGATTTCCGCCGGGTGCAGCTTCTGCCGGATGGATCGGTGGCCTTGCTCACCCCGGATCATCGGCTGCGCTACCTGCGACCATCGGGCGAGATCCTCGACGAAGCGCAGTTGCAAGCGCCCGCCAGCCTGGGTGTCTCGCAGCAGGGGCGGCTGCTCGTGTACAGCCAGGGTGGTTTCTGGCAGGTGGATTCGTCGGGAGAATGGTCGCTTTTCATCGAAGACGCAGCCCCCGGCGGCGCGAACGGCGCACTGCTGGTCACGGCAGATCGTTACTATCTCTTCAGCGGTACGCGCCTCTACGCCTACGATCTGAACCGGGCGTTGCTGTGGGAAGCCAACATGCCGCCAGTGGAGGGGTTGGTAGAAATGGCGCTCTACGACGATGTGCTGCTGCTGACCAGCAACCACGGCCAGATCGTCCTCGCCAGTACAGAAGGGCGCTTCTGCAACCAGACGCGCATTTACGGCAGCGACGAGGCCAACCAGTGGCACGCCCTGGGCGATGACGACCGCATGCGCTTCGCCATCGCCGATCAACTGCTGGCGCTGAACTGGGAGTTCTTCACCCGACCGTGCCGCGCCTGAGCCTCAAACGCGCTGGCTGATGACGGTACTCAGTTGGGGCGAGGGCAGCCAGACCGTGACCGTCGTCCCCTGGTTCGCGCCGGGGCTGGTCACCTCAATGGTTCCGCCGTGCGCCAGCACAATCTCGCGCGTGATCGCCAGCCCCAACCCGGTTCCGCGCTGGGGGCCACGCGCCTTATCGACCTGGTAGAAGCGGTCGAAGATGTGCGGCAGGTCTTCCGCCGGAATGCCGACGCCGTTATCCGCTACCTGAATCTGCACGCCTCCATCGCGCACAGTCGTAATGACCTGCACACGCCCACCCTTCGGGGTGTATTTGAGGGCGTTGCTGATCAGATTCGTGACCACCTGCACCAACCGATCCCCGTCCCCGGCGATGTGCGGCATGGCGGTCGTCTGTACTTCTAGCTCGATGTCCTTGCGCGCCGCCACGACGGAGAGCCGCTGCCCAATCGCGGCGACGATTTCGCCGATGTCAATTGCGGTCATCTTCATTGAAAGCCGCCCCGCTTGCAGCCGCGCCAGATCCGTCAATTCGGTGACCATGCGCGTCAGGCGATTGGCCTCCTCGTGGATGATGCGGGCTGCATTCCCCGGATTCTTGGCGACACCATCCATGATGGCCCGCGAATAGCCTTCAATCGAGGTCAGCGGCGTTTTCAAATCATGCGAGACATTCGCCAGAAATTCGCGCTGCGATTCCTGCGTGTTGCGCACCTCAGCGCTCATCCGGTTGAAAGCGGTTGCGACTTCGTGGATTTCCGGTGGGCCGCTTTCGGGAACTTGCTGGTTGTAATTCCCGGCGGCGACTTCCGATGCGGCGTGCGCCAATAAGCGCAGGGGACGCCCCAGGCTGCGGCTGATGAAGTACGCCAGGACGAAGGCGAAGAGAATGCCGATGACTGCCGCTTGCAGCATGGGCACAAAGAAGGCTTCGCCGAATTCCGCCAGCACGGTACCCAGCGACTCGGTGGAGCGCGGCTCCGCGACGATCACAGCGATTCCATTGACTCCAGTGCGAGGCAGGCGCATGTCGCGGTGAAAACCGACGAAGAGCCATTCGCTCGCGTCCACATCCTCGAACTGCCCATAGACGATGTCCGTTTCCGGGAGTGGGGGTGTGCGCCCCGGATCCTGGTAGCTGTTCGCCCTGCTCATGTGGATGATGTCTTCAGCGGCGTAGCGATCTTCGGAGTCGTACAACACCGCCGCTTCGTCACGCCGTTCCACGACGAGCAGCGTGCGCACTCCATGCGTCTCAGAGTAGGTGGTGAGCATCTCGTCGAACAATCCATCGCCCTGCCGCAACGAGAGCGGGGAGGCAGAGACAAGGGTGACATCTTGTAGCAGGGACGGCAGAATCACCGTCAGCCGATCCCAGGTGACCTGTGGGGGCACTTGCCGTGAACTGAGAAAGACCACCGACAGCACACCCAGCAGCAGCAGCGTGCCCAGCAGCAAGATGAGATAGGAGGTGAAGAGCCGTACGCGCAGCGAAATCCTGGAGAACATCCGCTTGTCCCTCACATGGTCAATTTGTAGCCGACGCCCCAGACGGTCTCAATCGTGGGCGTCATTCCGTCCAGTTTGTGGCGCAAATGCGCCACATGCACATCGACTGTGCGCGTTTCTCCGGCGAAGTTGTAGCCCCAGACGACATCCAGCAGGCGCTCCCGGCTGAAGACAATGTTCAGATTCTCCGCGAGGGTCAACAGCAGATCAAATTCCTTCATGCGCAGGTCAACCGGACGCCCATCTACCTCCACCGAGCGCTGCTGCGGGTTGATGAGCAAATTCCCGACCCGCACGGGTTGGTTGGGCGCGGCGGGTTTGCGCTCACTGCGCCGCAGGATCGCCTTGATGCGCGCGACCAATTCACGGGGATTGAAGGGCTTGGTCAGGTAATCGTCTGCGCCCAGTTCCAGCCCCACGATTTTGTCAATGTCTTCGTTGCGGGCGGTCAGCATGATGATCGGCACATCAGACTGCGTGCGCACGCGGCGGCAAATCTCCAGGCCATCCATACCTGGCAGCATGATGTCCAGGACAACCAGTGCTGGCTCGTCTTGCTGAATGCGTTGCAGGGCGTCCAGGCCGTCGGTCGTGCTCTCGACCTCGTAGCCCTCCTGCTCGATATACATCTGTGCCAGGTCAATGATGCGCTGTTCGTCATCAACCACCAGAATACGTTCACTCATCGTTCGATTCCCTCGCCATTCTCTGCCTGTGCTCCACCGCACAGGATTCACCAGTCTACTTGACCGCACTATGGCATTCTACTCGGCATCCGGCAACTCGGGGCGCATTTCTTCGAGGTACGCCTGGGGCACACCCGCGCCCCGCAGCAATTTACGCACCAGGGGTGAGCGCAGCACGAGTGCCCGCAGCAGTGCGCGGCTGGCATCCTCGTCGCTGCCCTGCGCCACCTGGACGATGCGTTCGGCATTGGCGGAGAGGGTCTGTTTCTCGTCCGCCGCACAGACCGGGCGTGCCAGGCTGCTCACTTGCTGTGCGACAGCCTCGTAGGTCATGCCCACACGCTGTAACTCCTCTCGCAGTGCTGGATCGGTGATGCGCAGCAGCGCCAATAGAAGATGCTCGCTGCGCACGTATTTGTGCAGCACACGACGCGCTTCTGCACGCGCCTGCGTCAGCAGGTCGTCCCAGAAAGTTTGTGGTTCACCAACCATTACGCCTCCCCTATATTTGCAAATTGTTGCACGAACGTGTTGGCTATTTGTAGACTCATTGTAAATTCTCTATGTAAACACGGGACGAGAGGGAATTGCCCGCTACCGATCGGCTCCCGATCACCGCGTTGCACGCCCGGCCCTCACAAATCCAGGCGCATATGCCAGACCGTGCGCAAGCGGCGGAAGCGGTAGTGCATCACCAGCTCGTTGATCGCGTCGTCGTCGTGGGGGTGTTCCAGCGTGAAGCTGGTGGAGCGCATACGGCGCAGCGTATTGTTCAAGAGGGCTTCGGCGGGGAAAGTGCCAACCTGCGGATCGTGAAAGAGCAGCAGGCGCGTGCGAGTCAGCGCGAAGGCCGACTCGATCCAGAGCGCTGCCAGCAGATCATCGGAGTGCTCATCGCGAACGACCAGCCGCTCGCGGGAATTCATCGCGAAAGCGCCCTGCACCTGCCCCCAGAACCCCCGCCGAAATTCCCGATGGTGCAGGGGCTTCAGCCAGGCGATGCCGCCGCGTTCATTGCTGCGGGTGCGCGATACCAGCCGATATTCTGCCCGCCAATTGGCGGCACGCCGTCTCGTGATGAAGGGCGCTTCGTCCAGGGCTTGCGGAGCCGACGCCAGGGCACTGCGCGACCAGATTGTGAAGGCGCGCTCGCGGATGAAGCCCAACTGCTCATAGAGGCGAATGGCCCCATGATTATCGTAGTCCACCTGCAAAATGGCGTGTTTGCCCCCCCTGCGCCGGATGAATTCCAGTGAGGCATGCATCAACCGACGGGCGATCCCCTGGCGCTGCATGGTGGGATGCACGCCGACATTGGCGATGATCCATGCGCCACCCATATCCGCAGGCCACTGCGCCGGATAAATGGAGACATTACCCACCAGCTTGCCATCGGCAATCCAGACATAACCCAGGCTGATTCCCGCCGCCAGTGGATTGACCATGCCCAGGAAGCGCAGCGCGAACCCGGCCCGGCTCAGCAGGCGCATCTCGCGAATCGCGGCGCGCCCACTTTCATCCATGACATCGTTGAAGACCAGTTCGATCAAATCGGCGAGTTCTGCCAGATCAGTGCGCAGACTCACCGGACGGAGGCCGTCCTGCTTTGCATGGGACACAGGTGATCCTATCTACCGCTTGCTGGATTTCATTAGATAGAGGCGCTACGTATCTCCGCATTGTGACATACTCCCCACGCCTAAAGGCGGGGGCTTCTGCCGTCAACAGCGCTGCGA
>CAZJWX010000057.1:0-29781 GCA_964549915.1 uncultured Anaerolineaceae bacterium
TCTCTCCACTACACATTACCAACTTTCTTTCATTTTTGAAGCGATTGCCCTGGCACATTGCCCAATTCATCTTGGACTCCGTGCTATTTCATGAGATGATTCTCCCTTATGCGCAAGAATATCCATACGATTTGAGAGGCACTCCATGAGCAATCTCCCAGCCTGGACAACGCAGGTGCATCACGATGGTTCCGAAGCCTTCGTCTCGAACAACCTGCCGCAGTTCGGCGACACGATCACGTTATCGCTGCGCACCCCCTCGGAAGCTCCGATCACAACGGTCTATCTGCGGGTGGTGAAAGACGGCGAATTCCACTGGCTTCCGATGCAGATCAGCCACGAGACCCACCGCGCACAAATCTGGTCAGCACAGATGATCGTCAGCCAGCCGCGCACGGATTACGTCTTCAAGCTGATGACGGACAGCGGCGCGTTCTACTACACGGCACGCGGAATCAGCCGGGCCGATGCGCCGGATTACGATGCATTCTGCATCCTGGCGGCATACGATGCGCCGCTCTGGGTGCGCGATCAGGTCTTCTACCAGATTTTCCCGGATCGCTTCTACAACGGTGACCCCAGCAATGATGTTCAGGACGGCGAATACAGCAGCATGGGCAAATCGACGATCAAACGCGAATGGTCGGAGCGCCCAGACGAATGGCGCAAATCCGGCAGCATGGATTTCTTCGGCGGGGATTTGCAGGGCATCACGCAAAAGCTCGACTACCTGCAAGAAGTCGGCGTGACGGCGATTTACCTCTGCCCGATCTTCGAAGCGCTCAGCAATCACAAATACGACATCATCGACTACCACAACGTCGATCCGCATTTCGGCGGCAACGAAGCCCTGGCGGAACTACGCGCTGAGACGGAAAAACGCGGCATGAAGCTCATGCTGGACATCACCACGAACCACTGCGGCTATGCCCATCCCTGGGTCAAAGCGGTGATGGAAGACCCCAACGCCGAAACCGCCGAGTACTTTTACTTCGACCGCGAGGCCGGGACGTTTGAATACTGGTTGGGCGTGCCCTCGCTCATCAAGCTCAACTACAACAACCCCCGCCTGCGCGATGCCATGTACCGCGATGCCGATTCGGCGCTGCGCCAGTGGCTGCAACCGCCCTACAGCATTGACGGATGGCGCATGGATGTCGCCAACATGACGGGTAATCGCGGGAAGGGCCAGTTGGATCATGAAGTTTGGCGCGAGATGCGCGGCTACCTGAAACAGGACAACCCGGATGCGTACTTGCTCGGCGAGTATTTCCCGGACGGAACCCCGCACAACCAGGGCGACGAACTGGATGCCAGCATGAATTATCAGGGGTTCAATACTCCGATGCGGCGGTGGCTGGGTGCGGCGGATCTCGCCCACCACGATAAGCACCCGTATTCTGACACGCAGCACCTGCTGCCAACAGAAGCCCTGGCCGAGCAGTGGGAACGCTTCATCGCGGTGACGCCTTATCCCCTCGTTTTGCAGCAGTTCAACCAGCTCGACAGCCACGATACGACGCGGCTGCTGGATGTCGTCGGCGGAGATGTGGGGTTGGCGAAGATGGCGCTGGCACTGCTCATCGGCTTCCCTGGCGTGCCCTGCATCTACTACGCGACCGAGATCCGCATGGATGGCGGCAGAGACCCGGACAACCGCCGCACGATGCGCTGGGATGACAGCACCTGGGATCAGGATATGCTGGCCTTCAGCAAGCGCTTGATCGCCCTGCGCAAAGAGTCACCCTCGCTGAAGCACGGTGGCTTCAAAGTGCTCCATGCGGAAGGTGACCTGGTCGCCTTCGCGCGTATGGCTGCGCAGGAGACCGCCATCGTCGTCGGCTATCGCGGCAAAAAAGCCCTGCCCGGCGTTTCGCTGGACGCCCTGGCGGCTGGCTTAGAAGACGGCACCTCGCTCACCGACGGCTTGAGCGGCGTGGGCTTCACCGTCGCAAATGGGGCGCTGCACCTGGGCGAACTGGCACCGGGCGCGGCGATGATCCTGCAAGTGGGTAAATCGTAACAAATCGTGTGTTTTCGCCGCCGAAATAACGCTGTAATTTGGCGGCGAACTCTCGTATAATGCGCAGATGTCAGGAGAGGTGCCGGAGTGGACGAACGGGCCCGTCTCGAAAACGGGTGTAGGTTTGCGCCTACCGTGGGTTCGAATCCCACCCTCTCCGCTTCTCTACGTTGTCATCTTCCTCAGCGGCGAAAGCTGCGCGGCAACTGCTGCCGCACCTCCGGAACAATCTGGATCAAAATCTCCATCGTTTCGCGCACATCATGGGTCGGCTTCGCTGGCAGGGATGCCAGGAACTGCCGCAGGACTTTTTCATTCAAGACCAGTTTGTCGTTCATCGTTCCCTCCAGCCAGGTGCATTCCCTTGGCGATCTATATGGTATAACGTAGCACAGGGACAAAAAGTTCCATAGTGAATGCAATGCGTTTTGACACAGTTTTTTCTGCGATTTTGCATCTGTTGGATGCAGGTTTAGCGAGCGTTTTTCAGGTGTATGAAAGCGAGGAGTCAGTAGTGAAGCAGCCAATCATCGCAGTCTTCGGTAGTGCCCGGGTGCAGCCGGAAGACCCGGTCTACGCGCAGACGATGGAAGTCGGGGCGGCGCTGGCACGGGCAGGCTATATCGTCATGACAGGCGGGTATGCGGGCCTGATGGAAGCCGCCAGCAAGGGCGCGGCAGAAGCCGGGGGGATCGTTCACGGCGTGACCGTTGATCAACTGGAAGCCATCGGCGAATCCGCCCCTAATCGCTGGCTGACGCAGGAATTTCGCTATCCGAATCTGCGTGCACGCCTCGATCACCTCATTGACAGGGCCAACGCCTATGTGACCATGCCCGGCGGCGTCGGTACCGCGCAAGAGTTCATCGAGGTCTGGCAGTTGATGCGTCTGGGAGACATCGAACGGCATCCGCTGTATACCTACGGGGATTTCTGGACGCCCTTCATCGATCAACTCTTCCAGAGCGCCTACGTCAGCGAGCGCGATACAGCCTACATCACCAACGTACAGACGACTGACGAGCTAGTCGTCGGGTTGGCGGAGTGGTTTGCACGGGAGGATGCCTGATGGACGCACAACGCTTGATTGAACTACGGGCGCGCAAAGACCAGTTCTTCAAGGAACATCCGCAGTCACCGCTGACCGATGAACAAAAGGCCGTCTTCAAAGGATTGACCTACTTCATCCCGCGCGAGAAGCTCGATCTCGTCGTGGAAGTGGACGTATTCGAGAAGCCTGATAATGTGCCCATCCAGACCACAACGGGGGACACGCGCTGGTACCTGCGCTACGGGGAATTTCGCTTCACAGTGGGCGGAGAGGAAGCTCGCCTGACGATCTACAAGACGCCGCCAGATATGTACTTTCTGCCCTTCGTGGATGCGCTCGCAGGCGAAGAAACCTACCCTGCCGGACGCTACCTGGAACCTATACCGCTGCCGGACGGTCGCTTCCGGGTGGATTTCAACCAGGCGTACAACCCCTACTGCGCGTACAATGATCGTTGGAATTGCCCGATCACCCCGGCAGAGAACCGCCTCAGCGTACCGATTCGCGCGGGAGAGAAATTGCCAGAAGGCTTGTGACCGAGTATCGTCTTTCAGCCCCTGGGGAGCATGTATCATGGCGGATTACCCGATATTCTCTGATGATGTACCGTATCTGTCGACGGAACAAATGCGCGAAGTAGACCGCATCATGATCGAAGATTACGGCATCGAACTCATACAGATGATGGAGAACGCAGGACGCAATCTGGCGCATCTGGCGCGTGTGCGCTTCCTGGGAGGTGATGCACGCACTACACGAGTCGTTGTGCTGGCTGGGACGGGCGGTAACGGTGGTGGCGCATTGGTCTGTGCGCGGCGATTGCACAATTACGGTGCGGACGTGAGCGTGTTCCTCACGGCAGAGGATACTCGATTCAGGCCGATTCCTGCGCATCAACTGGCAATTTTGCGGCGGATGAAGCTTTCAATCGCGCAGGGGGACAGCATGGCCAACGCAGAAAAGCCCGACCTCATCATTGATGGCGTCATTGGTTACAGCCTCAGTGGTTCTCCCTATGGCACAGCAGCAACGCTCATCAACTGGGCAAATGACAATCCGGCTCCGGTGCTGTCGCTAGATGCACCATCCGGCCTGGATACCACAACCGGAACGATTTTCGATCCGGCAGTGCGTGCGGCTGCGACCATGACGCTGGCGCTACCCAAAGAAGGACTACGTGCTCCGGAAGCTGCATCCCTGGTTGGGGAACTTTACCTGGCGGACATCAGCGTCCCGCCGGAACTGTACGCAGCTCCAGGTCTGGCGCTGGATGTACCGTCCATCTTCGCGGAAAGCGACATCGTACGGCTCACACAAAGGTAGCCCGGAAACTTTCCTCTGCACATTCCTTTGCCTTATGCCGCAGTGGTGGTACACTCGTGCTAAATGGCACAAATTAATGTTTGCACAGGATTGTTAGAGGAACCCTAAATGCTGACACCCATCGAGCAATTGTTGTTCATCTTCCTCGCATTGTTCGCGGTTGGCGCGACCTATGTCGGCTTCCGCGAGATGTACCTGGTCATCAACAATGGTCAGGGGCAACTCCATTTCCAGAATTTCTTCGCGCGGGCCTTCAAGGCGCTGCGCATCTACCTCTCGCAAGAGACGACGCTGAAAACGCGCCGCTGGACGAGCCTGCTGCACTGGGGCATCGTCATCGGCTTCACCTACTACTTCCTGATCAATGTGGTCGATCTGCTGATTGGCTTCATCCCTGGCCTGGAAGAGACCTTGAGCGGCCTCACCGGAACATCGGCTGCCGTCTACGATGTGTATCGCTTGCTGGGCGATGTGCTGAGCGTGGTCGTGCTGGTCGGCGTTGTTTACTTCATCTTGCGCCGTCTCGTACTGCCGAATCGGGACGAACTGCAATATCACGATAACATCACCCTGCATCCCAAAGTCGCCAAAGGTGGGCAGATCAGCGACTCGATGATTGTGGCGTTCTTCATCCTGCTGCATGTGGGCGCACGCTTCCTGGGTGAATCGGTCGTGGTGGCCATGCACGGCCCGGATGCCTTCATGCCCTTCGCAACGGCGGTTTCCCCGCTGTGGGCTGGCCTGGGCGACGGTGGTCTGGAATTCACCCGTCACCTGATGTGGTGGATCGCCCTGGGCGGCATTCTGCTGTTCACACCCTACTTCCCCTACACCAAGCATGCTCACCTCTTCATGGCACCGTTGAATTACCTGACTCGCCCCGAGCGCACCAGCCTGGGCGAACTGCCGCCGCTGGACTTCGAGGACGAGTCGATTGAGCAGTTCGGCGCAGCGAACCTGAACCATCTGACGAAGACGCAGATTTTCGACGCCTTCGCCTGCATCCAGTGCAATCGCTGCCAGGATGTCTGCCCGGCCTATGTCACGGGCAAGGAACTTTCCCCGGCGGCAATGGAAGTCAACAAGCGGTACTACATCCGTGAGAACATGAGCGCCATCGCTTCCGGCACGGAACCCTTCGACCTGATGGGTAACGTCATGAGCGAGTCGGCGGTCTGGGCTTGCACAAGCTGTGGCGCGTGCATCGACATCTGCCCGGTAGGCAATGAGCCGATGATCGACATCTTCGACATCCGCCGCAATCAAGTGCTGATGGAAAGCGAATTCCCCGCCGAACTACAGGGCGCTTTCAATGGCATGGAGCGCAACGGCAATCCCTGGCAGGATGGGCGCGAACGCCTCATCTGGGCGGAAGACCTCGACTTCGAAGTCCCCACCGTCGAAGACAACCCGGATTTCGAGATTCTCTACTGGGTCGGCTGCGCGGCGAATTACGATCCACGCGCACAGGAGACCGCACGAGCCTTGGTCAAGGTGCTGCGTCATGCGGGCGTCAGCTATGCCGTGCTGGGCGAGATGGAAAGCTGCACGGGTGATGTGGCACGGCGCGGCGGCAACGAATACCTGTACTTCGAGCTAGCCTCCGGCAATGTGGAAATCCTCAACGAAGTCAATCCGCCCCGCATCGTGACGACCTGCCCGCACTGCCTGCACAACCTGGGTAAGGAATATCATCAGTTCGGCGGAGAATACGAAGTCATCCACCACACCGAACTGATCGAAAAGTTGATCGCCCAGGGCAGGCTGCCCAAGAGCGCCCATCCGGAATCCTGGGGCAATGTCACCTTCCACGATCCCTGCTACCTGGGTCGCCATAACGGCATCATCGAAGAGCCACGCACGGCGCTCAACGCCATCTCTGGCACGGTGATCGAGATGCCACGCAACAAAGAGAATAGCTTCTGCTGCGGTGCGGGTGGTGCGCAGTTCTGGAAGGAAGAAGAGCACGGCGAACAGGCCGTCAACCTGGCACGCTATGAAGAAGCAATGCAGACGGGCGCGGATACGCTGGCAGTGGGCTGCCCCTTCTGCATGCAGATGTTCGAAACGGCGCGTTCGGAACACCCCGAAGGCCCGCAGGTGCGCGATGTGGTTGAGATGCTGGCGGAAAATCTCGAACCGAAAGCCATCACACCGACTGCGGCGGCAGATTAATCGGTCAACACAACACATCGGGGTATGGATGCCCCCAGCACACGACATTGCAGAGACCCTCGCAGCATTGCGGGGGTTTTTTGCGCTTTTTTGCAAGCACTATTTGCGAACCCGTGTATACCGCCCGGCCTGGTCGATGTTGCTGCGCTCAGTCGTCGAACCGCTGCAACTGGGGGGGATGCCGCTGCGCGTGGTCAAGCGTACCTGAATCAGGCTTGCATCGGGGGACGGTGGGCGTACCATGAGGGCATTCATCTGGTCGTCCATTGTTCACCCGATCCACAGGAAAAGCACCGTGCACCGAATCCTTCGCCCTGTCTACGCTCCGCTCATCAATTGGCTTCGTCGATCTCTGCGTCAGCGCCGCGCAGCACGAGAGGGGGTGCGGCGGATGAAGCAGGAGATTCGCAGTGCGCACGAGAGCGGAGCAGCGCTAAAGGTCGTCATTGGCGCGGGGGATACGCGCTACGCGGGTTGGGTTCATACCGATGTCCCCTACCTGGATGCAACCACCCCTTCGCACTGGGCACGCTATTTCGAACGTGGAAGCATTCAGCGCATTCTGGCGGAACACGTCTTCGAACACCTGACCCCCGCGCAGCTCACGGCTTTCCTGATGACCGTTCGCCCCTACCTCACAGCAGATGCACGCATCCGCATCGCCGTGCCAGATGGCAATCACCCCAACCCGGCCTACATCGAATATGTGCGCCCCGGCGGCACCGGAGATGGTGCGCACGACCACAAAGTGCTGTACACAGCAGACTCGCTCAGCGCTGCGATCTACTCCGGGGGATTCGTCCCGCTCTTGCTCGAATACTACGATGAGGAGGGCGCATTTCATCAGCACCCCTGGGATGCAGCGGATGGGCACATTCAGCGCACCCCAGCGTCGGATTCACCCCAACATCGTGCGCTGAATTACAGCAGCCTGATCTGCGATTGTGTATTGAAAACGGCGGAGGAAGCATAACCTTTCAGCCACTGCTATCTTGCTTGGCGGCCTGGGCGAGGGTTTCCTCCACGACATCGCAGAGATCATTGCTGCTAATGGGCTTGGTGATGTAAGCGTCAGCGCCGGCGCTTTCTGCACGGCGTCGATCATCATCCCAACTGCTGGCGGTGAACATAATCACCGGGATTCGCTGGCCGTTCTCCTGCCCACGAATCGCCGACAGCAGCGAAATGCCATCCATATCCGGCATGTTAATATCCAGGATCACCAGGTCGAAGGACTCTTCCTCCAGTACCTTGAGCACATCACGCGGCTGCGACAGAGTCGTCACATCGTAGCCTGCTTTCCGCAACGTCAGTTCCACCACACGCTGCACGACCAGATTGTCATCCACCACAAGGATGGTTGCCATGTGCTGCTACCTTTCCTACCCACGCTCTATCAGGGCAGTTTCTTCACCAATGTCCAGCGATTCCAGATGCCATCGTGGAAGTAATCTACCGAGTCCATCAACTCATGCACCAGGAACAGGCCCAACCCCCGCTCCTGAGCCGTACCCAGTTTGGGCGCGACGACTGCCGCCGGGTCGAACTGATTGCCCTGGTCGCGCAGGACGACTTCCAGCACGTTCTCGCTGCGCGAAATGTAGAACGAGAGTTGCACGGGTTTGTTGGAGTCGAACTGGTACGCATGTTCGATGATGTTCGTGCATACTTCGTGGACAGCAAGCTGAATGTTGTAGACCAGATCATCAATATGCTCTTCGACTACCCCGTCGGTGCGTTCAAGATAGGCGTGAACCGCCGTCCCCACGATATTCAAGTAGCGCAAGTCAGCCGGGATCGTGATTTGAATCTCCCCCGAGCGAAGAATCAGCATGTGTACCCTTACTCCATCCGCTTTAATACCAATATTGTCTGGTCATCCTGGGAGGCTGCGCCCCGCTCAAATGTCTGTACGGCATCCAGCAGCGTAGCGGCAATCTCCTGCGCATCACGATCTCGGTACAGGTCGATCAACGCCAGCAGGTTGTCGTAGCCCAGTTGTTCACCATCGGCATTCGTCGCCTCCGGGAAGCCGTCCGAAATGATGATCAAAATGTCATGGATTGCGAAATCCAGCGTTCGCTCGTCCAGCAGCGTCTCGCGCAGCAGGCCAACGGGTGGGCCGCTGGCATCCAGCATACGCGGTGACGAATCCACAGGACAATAGATGACGGGGGCATGCCCCGCATTGGAATAGGTTAGCACATGAGTCTGTGCGTCGTAGCGCCCGACGAAGGCCGTGACGAACGCGCCGACTTCTGTCAGATCGTCGTAGAGATTGCGGTTCATCTTGTCCAGAATCTGCATCGGAGAGCCATCGCTGGCGCGAACGAAGGTGCGCGACATCGCCATCAACAGCGCGGCGGACATCCCTTTGCCAGCGACATCCCCCAGCGAAAAAACCAGGGTATCGGCATTCGGGTCATAGCGGTAATCGTAAAAATCCCCGCCCACATGCTGTGCTGGCTTGCACTGCGCCCACAGGCTCATCCCGGCCAGGTCGTCCGGCGGCTGCGGCAGCAAACTGAGCTGCACATTACGCGCCAGGTTCAGCTCCGTCTGCGTTTGCGTCTGTTGCAGATGCTCATTGTAGAGCAAGGCTTTCTCGATGGCCGCAACGGATTGCTCAGCGAGGGTCGTCGCCAGCTTGATTTCTGGCATGGGGAAGGTGCCGCGCAGGTTGAACAATCCCAATCCACCGACCACCGTATCATCGCGGGCAATCAGCGGAATCTGCACCATTGCGCAGGCTTCTTTTTGCCCCGGTAGGTGCACCAGTCGGTTCAAATAGCCCCGTGCAGCACGCATCTCATTGAGCCAATTCACGCAGTCTTCCAGCGTCACGGGCAAATCGCCATCCTGGATCAACTCCGGCAGCGGATCATCAATGATGCAGTAGAGCGCCACATGATTCACCCGCAGCAGCTTGCGTGCCTGTTCCGCCACTTTGCGCAGCACATCGTTCAGTTCAACCTGATGCTGCAAAGCGTGCGTCAAATCGTAGAGCGCCAACAACTGATCCTGATTCTCAATGAAGGCTTCTGTCAACGCGGAAACTTCCAACTCCTGCTTGAGCATACGCTGCACGAAGATCGCGTCCATTCGCAATGTGGCGCGTTGCTCATCGCTGGGAACCATGCCAGAAATCGTCAGAGTCAGTGGGATGTGCTGAAGCTGCACCGTTTCCGAGAACGCAGTCGCAAAATCCAGCGAATGCGCCTCCGGCTGTTGCCAGAGGATCGTACCGCTGCGCAAGAGCGAGACACTGGTCGCACCCTGGGAGAGCCACTTTTGCCCCAGCAATTGCAGTTCGCTGCGAATCGTACTGAGCAATTCGTGTACCGGAATATCATCCGGGACGGCAAGTGTCATGACACGTGATCCCCAGGAAGCAAATGCTGTACAGCGGCCTCGACGCTATCGGTGATGTGGAAGACCTGATCGAATTTCGTCAGCTTGAGGATGCGATTCGCGGAATCTTGCGCTGACCAGACCAGGACGGTATCACCGCCGTTGGCGCGGGAATGCTTGAGGATGCGAACAAGGAGCGCCAACCCGGCGCTGTCCATGAATTGCACATGGGTCAGGTCGATGACGTAGCGCTGACTGGCAGCGGCTTGCAAAGGTTCGATCTGCTCACGAAGTGACGCGACAACGAAAGCGTCCACTCGATCGTGCAGAGCAATGATGTGAACACTCTGATCTTCATAGATGCGAACTTGCATAGTGCCCCTCTGGTATCAGGTGCGGAAGGCTGCGATGGCATCCTCCTCGCTCGAATAGATGGCAAAAACCTGCTGGATGCGGCTGATTTCAAAGATCGCCTGCACGACGGGTTGTAAGCAGCACAGCTTCAGATCACCGCCTCGCTTACGAGTCACCTTCAACCAACGAACCAGGGTTGAAAGCGCCAGAGTATCAATGAATTGGACGGCTTCCAGATTGATGACGATTTCCGCCCGGCTCGCCTCTACGTTCTGCTCTTCCAACCAGCGGTTGAAGACCGGAACCTGATAGGCATCAAGACGCCCCTGCGGACGGATTACCAGCACATTGTCTAGAATATCCAGGGCGACGTACAGTGTCGAGTCCTTGATCATTCGCTTGCTCTCCGTTCATCTTACCAGACAACTTTTACAGAGAGTCTTGATAAACACTCTGCTCGTTCGCGTACTTCACTATCTTCAGGGTACACAGTTAATAAACCGTTGTCGAGTTAACGTTTTTGTGATATGACTTTGTGAATTTGCAACGAAAGAGACATGCTACAAAATTGGAGACCCACCCAACGAAAGCGCAGATGAAGCCACTGGCGTGGATTTACCATTCCACTTCTCACACAAAACAACCCGTGTTGAGGCCAGGACAGGCCCGAAGAACCACCTTGTTCAACAAGCGCTTGAGCTTCTCGAAATCCTGGCGCAGGTTGTCCTTCTTACTGGCGTTCTTGCTGGCGTTGTAGAGTACGAAGGCGGGGTGCTACATAGGCACCCCGTGAATTTCGCCGGAGTGGGCCTGCGTCTTGATGTGCTTGCCGCGCAGCTTGCTGATCGCACCGCCCTTTTCCCGAACCAGTACAGAAGTTGTCATTGATCCGCGAAGGCGGATTGATTACCCTGCGCTTCCAGGATCAACACCTGCCGATCCGGGAACAGCGCCTCCAGCTGCTCGCGCTGATTGCCGAAGTCGCGCGCGACCACGATGTCGCTGTCGAGATAGGGGCTGGTGACCGCCATCAACGATCCGTAGGAACGCCAGCGTACGCGCTCCTCGCCGCTGGTCGCGCCCTGCACAATCACCAGCACAGGGCGATCATCGGTGCGCAGTTCATCCACCTGTTCGATCAACTCTGGGCTGATGAAATTGAAACGATAGAGGGCTTCGATGCGCGGCGTACTGTAATGATTCAGCGTGAAGAACAACAGCGCCAGCAAAACGGGATACGTCCAGGCACGGCCTGCTTTGCGCACGAGCCAGGCAAGCGGCAGCGCCGTCAGCATAGCGGCTGCCGTCAACGCTTCGTAGTAATAGCGCGTGCTATAACGCTGGCTGCCGATCCAGTAAAGCATCTGCACCAGGATGATTCCCAGCACGATGCTGGCGAAGAGCCAGGTATAAGGCACCTGCGGAATCCGCCGCCAGGACAGCAGAACAAACAGGGGAGCTAACAGCCAGATGACAGCGACAATCACCCAGAACCAGGCAAAACTCGGTTCGCGCCAGGAATCCGGCGTCAATCCCAGCAGGGACGCAATCGACGAGTCGAGGTTCAGAGGCAGCAGCACCCAGGCCAATGCCCCCATCGACCAGAAGAGCAGCAAGAGCAGACGCAAATTGCGTCGTTCACCTGCCATCAGCAAGCCCATGACAAAACCCACTGGCAGCAGCACAAAGCTGAAGCCCCGCGCAGGCCAGTAGCCCGATTCCGTCTGTAGGTGTTCCTGCAACGTTGGCGTGATGGGCGCGAGCTGCCAGCCGAAGAGATCAGCGGCAGTCAACGATAGATCAAAGCGGGCATGGCGGAAGGCTTTTTCCAGGGTATGCCCGCTGCGTCCGCAGCATTCACCATAGCCGATGCCATCATATTCCCAGACGAGGCGGTAGAGGTTCTGCGAAAAATCCCCGGTCGCCGCGTAGCTGAACAGCGGAATCCAACTTGCCAGGAGCAGCGTCCCGGCAGAAAGCAACAGCAGCGGCGAGAGCTTGCGCCAGAACAAGCGCAGCCGCTCATCAGCGTGCAGTGACTTTTCTGGCTCCGGTGGGAACAAGGCCGCCAGCAAACGCGCCCCGCTCCAGATGACGAAGGGCAGGGCAATCGCGACGGTCGTCAGAGGACGTGTCGCAGCCAGGGAACCCAGCGCCAACCCCGCCGCAAGCCCCCAGCGCAGCGGACTCCGCCCCCGCTCCATACGCCAGTAGGCATAGACGAAGAAGGTCGTGTAGAAGAGCGCCGCTGTATGTGCCATCAACGTCCCGTTGAGCAGCAGCGCCGCCGGGGAAAAAGCCGTCAGCAGCGCGGCAATCACCCCCACATCTGCGCCGAAGGCTTCGCGCCCCAGTCGGTAGACGGTTGCGACAGTGAGCATGGCGAAAAAGGCGTTGATGATCCAGGGCTGCCCCCACTGCTCACCAAACGACAGCACGAAGGGCCAGCCCGGCGTATACTTGCCGAAACGCTGTCCACTGGGACGGTGATCGACCACGAAGGGCTGCCAGAATGACGAGCGCAGGTCGGGCGAATCAATGGTAATTTGCCCCCCGGCGAAGATGCGCGCCTGATAGAGGTAAGCGATTTCATCTTCCAGATGCGGCAGTCGTTCGAAGACCGTTCGGCTGACGAGGCCACTCATGTAGAAAGCGAAAAAGGCGATCACAATCGCCGCCAGTTGATGCCAGCGCATGGGAGATTTCTTCGGTGCATTCATCATGAGGCGGATTATACACGTTCCAGGGATGGCCTTGTAGCGAGGATTGCCGCATTGCGCAACCTGCTCAGTCGCCTCGTATGAAGTGCCGGGCTGACCTTGTTCGCATTGAACGAAATTTCGCCTGTAACACATGTAGTTCATCGAATCTTCACATTGAGTTGATATTGGTTTAATATCGGCATCCAGGGAACCACACATCCACCCGTGAACCGCAATGAAAACTTCACAATTCTCGGGCGGATGCTGGTGAACTGACAATTACAGCGGGGACGCGCACGATGGATAGAATATTAATTGTGGAAGACGAGACGAAGACCGCCAATCTCTTGCACCTCTATTTGCAGCGGGCGGGGTATCAGGTGCAAATCGCACCGGATGGCTACAGCGGGCTGGAGATGGCACGCAAAATGCAGCCGGATCTGGTGCTGCTGGATCTGATGTTACCCAACCTCAACGGCCTGGATATCTGTCGGCTTCTGCGCACGGAAAGCGCCATGCCCATCATCATCCTCACCGCAAAATCCACTGAAGATGATGTCCTGCGCGGCCTGGAATTGGGCGCGGACGATTACATCACCAAGCCTTTCAGCCCCAGGGAAGTCATCGCGCGGGTGAAGACGGTGCTGCGCCGCGTGCAGGAATTTACCAATGCGCAGAAGCAGAAAGAACTGCGATTCGGCGATTTGCTGATCAACATCACGCGCCATGAAGTCTCGCTCAACGGCGAAATCGTCCACCTGACCCCCAAGGAATTCCGCCTGTTGGAGACGCTCGCCCGCGAACCGGGCCGCGCCTTCAGCCGCCTGGAACTGGTGGAACGCGCCTTCGGCTATGATTATGAAGGGTTGGAGCGCACCGTCGATGCCCATGTGATGAACCTACGCAAGAAGATCGAACGCGACCACACCAAGCCCAACTACGTCGAGACGGTCTACGGCGTGGGCTACCGCTTTGCAGAACGGCAGCAATGATGTTTTACAGCCTGCGCTTCGGAATCCTGGTGGCGATGCTGGCGGTGGCGGTCGTTGCTATTGCGACTACGACCATCTTCGTCAGCCTCACGACCAGCGCCCAATTCTCGCGCTATGTGGAAGCCGGGCGCGAACTGCGCCTGGAGCGCGTGCAGGAAGCCGTCGTCATGTGGATCAATCCCGACGATGCCATGGAGAGCTTCAACGATCTGGCGGAATTGCAGGTGCTTTCCGACGGTGCCAGCCCTGATCCTGGGAATTTCCAGTTTCGTCCACTGGGGACAGTCGGCCTGCTGGAAGCGATGGATGAGAACATCCCGCTCACGGGAGAGATCACGCGCTTCGAAATCGCCCCGGATGGCACGGCGATCATTTATCAGGGCGATGAAGCCATCGGTTCCCTCATCGTTGACCCTGTGAGCGAACTGGAATGGGTCGTCGCGCAGAACGAATTCGTGGAGACGGTCAATTGGACACTACTCATCACCGCGATCCTGGCGGGGCTGGCGGCAGTCGTGCTGACGGTCATCCTCTCGCGCCGCATCTTACACCCGGTCGCGGCGCTGACTCAGGCGGTGCGGCGGCTCGGCGGTGGCGATCTCAAGCAGCGCGTGACGATCCATGCCAGCGGCGAAATCACCGAACTGGCGCGTGCCTTCAACACGATGGCGGAATCGCTCTCGCGCAATGAGGAACTACGCCGCAGCATGGTCAGCGACATCGCGCATGAACTGCGCACCCCGGTGACCAACATTCGCGGCTACCTGGAAGCCGTGCAGGATGGCATGCTGGAAGCGGATGCCAGCACCATTGATTCGCTGCACGAAGAAGCCATGCTGCTCAACAGCCTGATTCAGGATTTGCAGGAATTGGCGCTGGCGGAAGCGGGACAATTGCGGCTGGATGTGCAGCCCGTCTCGCTCGATCTGGTCGTCGAGCAGACCGTCAGCCTGATGAAACCAGTTGCGCGGCAAAAAAGCGTACAGATTATCCCACACATCGAGGGCGAATTCGCGCCAGTGCGAGCCGACCAAAGACGGGTGGCCCAGGTGATGCGCAATTTACTGAATAACGCCATCACCCACACTCCGCCAGGCGGCGAAATCCACATCCATGCCGAAACGACCGCGCAGGCCATCACGCTGCACGTTGCCGATACAGGCGAAGGCATCGACGAAGTACATTTGCCATACGTCTTCGAGCGCTTCTACCGCGCCGACCCTTCCCGCAGTCGCAGCACAGGGGGCGCTGGCCTGGGCCTGGCGATTGTCAAACAGTTGATTGAACGGCAGGGCGGACGAATCTGGGTGGAGAGCAAGCGGGGCCAGGGCACGACCTTTTCCTTCACCCTCCCCTGCTATTACGTTGAAGAACGTGCGGGATGAGGGACGATGGCACCATCGTCCCCTCGTCGGCGTCAGTCCATTGAACCCGCGAGAATGGCTGCGGTATCGGCAGGCGCGTTCAACTCTTCCTTGAAGTCTTCCACATGGATGCGATTCAGGTTGTATAGCGCCACCATCAAGCCAATAGCGGGGATGATGAAGACAACCGCATAGGCCACCTGCAAATCGCCCGTGAAAAACAGGCCGAGGTCGCGCACGATCCCCCCCGTCGTCACGCCGACGCCGCGTGCAATCGTCACCACCATCGTCCAGAAGCCCAGGAATGTCCCTGCACGCCCCGCCGGACTCATGTCCATCATCAGGCCGAGCGTACCAATGTTCCAGAAGCCCAGGCCGGCACCGAGCAGCAGCAGCCCCGGCATGATGATCGCTTCAATGCTGAAAAAGGAAGCTGCCGTCAGCAAGACGAACGTTGCGAAGAGGATCACCACGCCAATTTGCGAAAGGCTCGTATGTGTGAACCAGCGGTACTTCAGCAACCGCAGCGATAGCAAGGACATCAGAATCGACGCGCCGCCCCAGTAGGCTGCAAAGCGATTTGTCTCGGACGCGCTCATGCCGAAAACATCCCCGGCGAAGGGTTCCAACACGGCATCTTGCGAGAACGCAAACATCATGGAAAGCGTCAGGTAGAAGAGAAAGGCACGCATTGCCGGGCTGCGCCAGACCAGCGCCAGATCACCCAGCAGCGACGTGCGCTCCGGTTCCGTGTGCGCCTCGGCGGCATCCGTACTGGTGCTGCGGCGCTCTTCCCCCAGCAGGGAAACCAACCAGAGCGTGAAGAAGATCCCGCCAGCGATGGCAAACATCCGCATCACATCCCCTGCCGTGAAGGCGATACCGTCTTCACCTTCCCCGCCGGGCAGCAAGAGCGCGAAGAGAATGCCTCCTGTGGTGAAACCCAACAGCAAGAACGTCCAGACGATGCCGACCGCACGCCCGCGCTGGCTCTCGTTCGAGCGGTCATAGATCAGCGCGAGGAACGTGGAACCGGAAAGCGCATTCCCCAGGCTGAAAAGAATCATCGATGCGATGACGAGCAACCAGGCATGAGGTGGGATCCCATCTCCCAGGTTGCGCATGAATTCCGCCGTGCCGAAGCCCAGACCGAAGGTGCTCAGCACCATCAAACTGCGCCCGGTCCAGATCCAGAAAAGCCGCCGCAGACCAAAAATGCGCGTGCGATCCGAGATGCGCCCCGCCCAAATGCCAATCGGCACCAGGAAATAACGCAGCGCCGCCAGCAAGCTGACGATGGTCGCGCTGATGCCGAGATCCGTGATCATGATGCGGTTCCAAACACCGGTGGTCAGCACATCTGCCATGCCCGACCCGAGGTGGAAAAAGCCAATTTTGACGTTTCGTCCTACCGATAAGCCGTTCGTCTTTTCTGCCATAGCCCCCAACTTTATGGAGTTTTCTATAGATTCTATCCTTTGGATTATACGGTTGCAGCAGCACGACGGTCAACGAAAATTCGCCAAAGACTCAGGAAAGATGTCATAGTTTTTGAGGAGATTGTGCAGTTTTTGGTGTGAGTTGCGTGCGGGGCGGCAGCGAAACCGCCCCGCAGCGTTATGAGAGGTGATTTTCAGGAAGCGACGGAGGCGCGTTCGGCCGCTTCGTTGGCCTCGGCAGCCACGCGGCTCGGTTCGCCGATGAGATGTTCGCGCACGAAATAGATGGGCTTGCGCTGCGTCTCATGGTACGTGCGCATGGTCATATCAGCGATCAACCCCGTGCTGACGAACTGTACCCCCAGCACGACCAGGAGGATGGCCAACGTCAGCAGCGGACGATTGCCGATATCTTGCAGCAAGATCAAGCGAACATACCCCAGGTAGAGCAGCAGCACCGAGCCAATGGTACCAACGACCAATCCCAGCCCACCGAAGACGTACAGCGGACGGTTGAAGTAGGTCAGGTAAAAGCTCACCGCGATCAAATCCAGGAAGACTTTGAAGGTGCGCCAGATGCCGTATTTGCTGCTCCCATGAATGCGAGGGCGATCATTCACGGGAACTTCCGTCACTTGCACACCAATCTGGCTGGCAAGCGCCGGAATGAAGCGGTGTAGTTCCCCGTAGAGCTTCACATTCTTGGCGACATCTTTGGAATAGGCCTTGAGCGTACAGCCGTAATCATGCAGATGCACCCCCGTAATGCGCGAGATCAGGCCGTTGGCGGTCTGGCTGGGCAAGCGCCGCGTGAAGAACGGCTCTTTGCGATCCTGCCGCCATCCCGAGACAATATCGTAGCCCTCATCAAACTTCGCCAGCAGCTTGCTGATATCGCGGGGATCATTTTGCAGATCAGCGTCGATGGTCAAGACGACTTCACCCTGCGCTGCGTTGAATCCGGCGCTCATGCCCGCCGTCTGCCCGAAATTGCGGCGGAAACGAATGACCTGCCAGCGCGGGTCTTTCTCGTGGATTTCCTTGAGCCGCTCGAAGCTCCTGTCCTTGCTTCCGTCATCCACCACAATGACTTCATAGGTTCTGCCGATTTCGTTCAGAGCTGCACTCAATTCGTCGTACAGCAGCGGGATATTATCTTCTTCGTTATAGACGGGAATGACGACCGAAATATCGAGAGTCTCGCTCATGGTGCCTGCGTCTCCAATGTGCTGGAAATGTTCTGCAATATTATGCTATCATGGTTCTGGCTGGTTGTCAGCCGCTTGTTGGTCTGCCAATCGTAGACAATCAATTGTACCGTGATTTCGCCTTGCACATTGTTAGCAGGCAGGGACAGAATCCTTTCATCCAGGTAGCTGCCACCCGGCACCATCTGGGATGTGAGCACCGTTTCGTCGCTCCCCGGCGGCGAAATGGCTCCATCATCCTGCGCAACCAGTGCGCCATTCGCATCCAGGGCTTGCAGGCTGATCGAGTAGTCGCGCTGGGGAGGCTCGTCCACCGTCCACCAGAGCAGCACCTGCAATGCGCCATCTGCATTCCAATCCGCATCCGCCCCCAGGAAGCCGATTTCGCCGCCGAAGGTGATTGCTTCCCGATTCGGCGGTGCTACCAGAAGCTGCGCCAGCATGCACCACTCCGATGTGCAATCCCCTGCCACGCTGAAGACGCGATGGGTCGCTTCAATCGTCTCGAAATCTGCACGCACCTCCTCATTGAACCAGGCATCGTTCAAGAACCAGACGCGGCGCGCCTCGGCAGCTTCTTCTGCCGTCTCCACCCGATTCGCGACGAGTTCAGGCGGCAGATACCGCGCCATCTGGTCGAGCTTGTAGCCATCCAGTTCGATCGTCGAGAAGAGCAGCACATCCCCCGGCTGCGCCTGTTCCGAGACTGTACCCAGGATCAGCCGCCAGGGCGTCCGCACGGGAGCATACCCGGGTAATGACGTCAGGATCAGTCCAAAGACCAGCATCACCCCCGCCCATCGCAGCAGTACAGAACGCCTGACGGGTTGACCTTTGGGTAGCGCCAGGGTTGCCAGCGGTGCAGCGGCTGCCAGTGCGATCGCTGGAGCGAAAAACGATGTGTAGCGCTGCGTGAAAATCGGTGCCCAGATGTTAATCAGCAGCACCAATCCGGGCGACATCAGCAGCCAGAACAGCACCAGCCAGTAGGCACGGTTCCGCCAGAGCCGGACAATGCCGAAGACGATCAACGAACCGTAGAGCCATGCCCAGCCATTCCCCGCAAGCTGCACCAGATCGACGAGCGTCTCCAGATTGGTGGGCTGCGTGGGGATCTTCAGGCCGCCTTCCTCTGCAAAGTCGATGAAAGCCAATTGCCCATAGAGTAAGAAGATTCCCGGACTCCACACCAGCGTCGCCAGCGCCCCTGCTGCAACGCCCTGCCCGATCAAGCGCCAGTTGAAACGCCACAGGTGGAAGACGATGAAGTAGGCAATTTGCACCAGGACGACGAAGCCCAGGTAGTAGTGCGTGTAGAGCATGGCTGCGACGGTTACACCGTAGACGAGCGCGTCCCGCCAGCGCCGCCGAGTCACCCATGCGTAGAAGAAGCGCATACTGAGCACCGTCAACAGAATCGCCAGGGCATACATGCGCATTTCCAGGGCGTAGATGAAGAAGTACGCGTTGGCGCTCAGCAGCAGCAGCGCAAACCAGCCCACCCGACGCATCCCGAACCAGCTTCGCCCGATCTGATAGACGACGGATAGAGTCAGCAGCGAAAGCAACACAGAATTGAGGCGATTGGCGTATTCCGTCGTCCCGGCGACGCGCTGCCAGACCCAGGTGTTGATCCACCACAGCGGCGCTTGATTATTGCGAGTCGCCAGCCGAGTCATCGATTCGTCAAAGCTGTACTGCATGTTCTGGAACGTCAGATGTTCATCCGGGCGCATATGTAAGGCATTCGTGCCCAGAATCAGAACCGCCGCAGCGACCAGCAGCAGCAGAGTCGTCAGCAGCAGATTGCGCAACTGCGCCGGATTTCGTCGTTCAATGGGGGTTGTCGTCATGCCTCGCCCTGTCACTCCCGGAAAACTGCGCGATTATAGGCCGCCAGCGTGGCACATGAAAGACTCCGTTATCCGACGCCGGCCCCACTAATCCAGCCCCATCACAGAAAGAACACCCGGCGCAGCAAGCTGGCTGAAGCGATAAGCCATCTCTTGCGCGGTTGGCGGATCATCCTGTTCCAGCCACCAGACGATACTGCTGATGATCGCCCCGGCAAGAAAATAGTTGATGAAGCGCGGCGGCAGACTGATATTGGGCGCGACATCGCGCAGTGGGGCGTGATGTCGGTAGGAAGCATCCGCCAGATAGTGCATGAGCCGCATGATGAAATCCGCCGTGCCCAGCTCGCTGAGCATCGTCCGGTAGAAGCTGCGATGGGCACCCACATGAGCGAAGGCCGGGTAGCTGAGTGGTTTGCCATCGGCGAGCAGCGAATTGGGGTTGAGCGCACCCATCGTATCGCGCAGTTCTTCGATTACACGTATCTGACTATCCCAGAGCAGTTCCTGCACGTCGTAGTAGTGTGCGTAGAACGTCTTGCGAGCGATGTCAGCGCGTTCGGCAATGTCGCTCACGGTTATCTCTGCGAGCGGCTTCTCTTCCAGCAATTCCAGCAGGGCAACGCGCAATTGCGTCTTCGTCCGTTTCACGCGCCGATCTTCCATCATTAGACACCCGTCTACTAAGTAACGACATCGATTGACCCATTGTACCTGCATTTTATGCTGTAGATGTTGCAAATCACCGTACATGGAGTGAAAGGAACACCGGAAACACGATGGCAACAGCAGTCAGCAGTCCCCTTCCCACCCATTCGGAGGTCTGGCGCGAGTATTTCGACGAGGCGACACTGCGCCGCGCTGACGCCCTGCGGCGGGAATACAAGATCACGTCAACGGGCGTGATGATGCACATTGATGCCTATGAACGCCCGGAAACAGATGCCCCAGTCTTTCTCTTCTCGCATGGCGGCGGTGGCTACAGCCGCATCTTCGTGCCGCTGGCACTGGAACTCTATGACCTGGGGTATACGGTGGTGCTGCCAGATCAGTACGGGCAGGGTTTCACGGAAGGGAATCGCGGCGATTTCCACGTGAGTCTCTTCGTGCAGAATCTGGTAGATGCGTCAAATTGGGCGAAGCGCCGCTACGGTGGTCGACTGTTCATCGGGGGCGGCAGCTTCGGTTCGATTATGTCCTACATGGCGGCAGCTTCGGGTGCCCCGGCGGAAGCGTTGGTGCTGCACAACCTCTACGATCTGGGTGCAGACGGCGATGCCCTGGGACTGTCACGGTTCGCACCGCTGCGCCAGACTCCGGGGGTGCAGGCGCTCTTCCGCACGTCAATCGCGATACTGGCGCGGATTCTGCCTCGCTTTCGCATTCCCTTTGAACTGATCGGCGACTTCCGCAATATGGTAGATACTCCTGATTTCTACCCCATCTGGAAGCGCGATCCGCTGCCGATCCGCGGCGTGACGTTGCGCTATATGCACAGCCTGTTCACGACGACGCCCGCCATTCCGTTCGAAGAGAATCGCCTGCCAGCCCTGGTCATCAATCCGATTCGCGACCGGATGACCGCCCCCAGCCTGACAAAAGCCAACTATGAGCGGTTGGGTGGACGCAAGCGCTACGTTGAGATCGAATATGGTCATTGGTCAACGAAGGAGAGCTTCGCGCCGGAGTGGGCAAAGCACGCACACGACTTCTTGCAGACAGTCTAGCGGGGGATCAAGAGCGGGGCTTACACCTGCATGATGCCCCGTAGAATCACAAAAGTCCGGCGCAGTGCCGGACTTTTCACTGCTCCACAGCCTGGACTCGAACCAGGAACCCATCGGTTAACAGCCGATTGCTCTGCCATTGAGCTACTGTGGAATGTCCCTGAAGACTATGAAATAGTAGCCAAATCACCGCAGCCTGTCAAGCCGAAAAAAGCACAATTTGTCCCCTGGCAGCATCCTCTTTTCAGACTATGATTGGCGAATCATAGAAATGGGCTAGGGGGATAACATGCCGACACTCGATGCCGCAATCGCAGAAATGCCGCTGGAAGTCCGTCCAGTAGAGCATGCAGCAGATTTTCGCGCCTTCTTTGAATTTCCCTGGAAACTCTATAAGGATGATGCCAGTTGGGTACCCATGCTGCTTTCGATGCGTCGCGAATTGCTGGACAAGCAGAAGAATCCCGCCTGGAGTTACATGGACGGTCAATACTTTGGCGCGTGGCGTGGTGGCGAACTGGTCGGCACAATCACCGCGTTTGTGAACCACCGCCACAATGAGACCTGGGACGAGAATATCGGCTGGTTTGGCACCTTCGAAGTCTATGACGATCCGGAAGCAGCCCGCGAACTGCTGCGCACGGCGGAAGACTGGGTGCGCGAACGAGGCTACGACGCGATCCGGGGGCCACAGAGCTTCACCACCCACGAAGAGACCGGGCTGCTGGTGAAGAACTTCGAGCGCCCTGTGATCATGATGCCCTACAATCACGAGTACTACATCCGGCTGATTGAAGCGGCGGGTTACGAGAAGATCATGGAACTGCACAGCATCTACTACAGCCGCGCGATGGAGCCGGAAGTGGGCATGGGGCGGCGCTTGAAGGGGCTGGCAGAGCGCGCCGCCAAACGCGCCAACATCGTCATTCGCCCTATGGATGCTAGCCGCAAGAAAGAAGAATTCGCGCTCTTCAAAGACCTGTACAACCGAGCGTGGGACAAAAACTGGGGCTTCGTGCCGATGACGAACGAAGAGCTGGATGCCTTGATCGAGAGCCTGGGCATGCTGCTCGATCCGAAGCTGGCCTTCTTTGCCGAGGTGAACGGCGAACCCGCTGGTTTCTCCATCGCGGTGCCAGATTTTAACGAAGCGCTGCAAAAAGCCTACCCGCGTCCCGGCATGCCTGAGCCGCTCACACTGCTGCAAGTGCTCTGGCACTGGAAAATACGCCGCAGCATCAAGGGGATCCGTATTCCCTTCATGGGCGTGGTCGAGGAACATCGTTACAAGGGCGTGGAGCTTTGCTTGCTGAGCGCCAACTTCGAGCATATGCCCGCGCAGTACGAACACGCCGACTGTGGCTGGATTCTGGAGACCAACGATCTGGTGAAAATCTCGCACAAGCTCGGCGGCGAGAGCTACAAGATTCACCGTTACTACGAGAAGACGCTGCGCGACCCGGCTCCATAAGCCGTTGAGCAGGGGCGAAATCCAAGCGTCCGCTGCACGCTCAGTCCTCGTGTCGCTCCAGGACATATTCTGTCGCTTGCTCGGCAGTGCGCTCCAACGTCAACACAGACGCCGCCGCCTCCTGGATCAACTGTGCCAGGGAACCAACTTCCGTCTCGCGCAGGCTGATGAAGGGGTCTTCCAAAAAGGCCAGGTATGGATCGACTGCGACCTCCTGAGAGAGCGGCTCATCGAGAGCAATAACCTGTGACGGCAGCATGGCGGATTCGCGGGCGAGCTGCGCCTGTCGCTCTGGCTGCATCATCCAATCAATGTAGCGCATAGCCAGGTCTTGCTGTTCGCTCATCGGACTCAACATGACCCAGACCCAGCCGTTGAGGATGGCGGCCTGCCGTCCGTCCGGAGTCGGGATCGGGGCGATTCGCAGTTCAGGCTCCTGTGCGACCAGCGTCAAATACTGATTCGAGTCGAAAACGGCGGTATCAATCTCCCCGGCACGGAAATCCGCCCGATAGTCTTGCTGGTTCAGGTAATTCAAGGTGAAGCCCGTCACCAGGGCGGCATCGCTGGCAGCTTCGTAAAATTCGAGCGTGGTTCGCAGCGCGGCCTCATCCAACAGCAGCACCCCATCCCGGTTCAGTCGTCCACCGGCTGCCAGATATTGCAGCAGCAGCACATCGCTGATTCCGGTGGTTTGTGCTGCCGGGAAGACGAAGCCCTGCCCTCGCGCCAGCAGGTCGCTGTAGCTCCAGCCATCGTAGTCCACCCCATCCTGCGGGCGGTAGACGAGATGCTGGAAGCTGAGCATGTAGGGAATGCCGTAGAGTTCGCCGCCGACCTGCCCCAGCGGGAGCGCGTTACCCAGGTCGGAGACGGTCGTTGAGGAGACGGAGCCTTCCAGCGACTGTGCCAGCCCGGTGCGCACCAGGCTGATGAGGTCTTGCCGCCGTACCAGTGTGATCGTTGGCAGGGCACCGGGCGCGACGACGCTGGCAGTCCGCAGCGTGGACATAATGCCGCCCGTCGTGCCAACTCGTTTCAAGCGCAGGACGACCTCGGTATTCTCCTGGGATTCGGCGAAGGCTTCCGTCTGTTCTTGCAGCAGGTCGAGCGCATCTTCGTTATCGGGCGATGCCAGCACATCCGGCCACCAGATCGTCAATACCTGGGGCGGGGGTGCTTCTTCTGTGGCTTCCGGGGTGGCTTCCTGCGCCTGGGCTGGCAGTGCCAGACACAACACACCGCATACAACCAACCATAGACTTCCCCGCATCTGTCGCTCTCCTCTGCCAACTGCACATCGTTGCGCGGCGATTGTACAGCAGGCCAGTGCACATCGGCAGGGTGCACCGCAGCACACCCCCTGTGCGGCAGCAGCCTCAGCGTGCCAGACCGTGCTCCCGCAGCCAGGCTGCCGACGCCGGAATCTCGGCGAAATCGCGCAGTTCCAGGATCAAACGTGGCTGCTGCTCCAATTTGGCAATTTCCGCGAAGACGCCGTGCCAATCCACCTTGCCGCGCCCCAGGCTCCAATGACGATCCGTATAGCCGTCTGTATCTTGCAAGTGCAGATGCCCCAGCAGGGCCCCGGCCTCGCGCACCCAGTAATCCGGCGGCGGCGCACCGCGAAAGTGGTTGATATAGGCATGCCCGACATCAACGCTCAGGCGAACGAATTCGCTCTCGAAGTACTTCGCCATCTCAACCCATAGCAGCGGCAGTTGATCGTAGATGTTCTCGATGACGAGCGTGCAGTTCACTTCAGCGGCTCGCTGCACAATCGGCGCCATTGTCTCCTGGATGACCTGGTAGAGACTGACTGGCCCCATCATCGGCTGCGAGAGAGACCCCGGCATCCCCAGGAAAGCCAGGGGGCTGTGTACCACCAGATGCGTTGCGCCCAATTCGCCAGCAATGTCCAGAGTTTGCAGGTGGCGTTCGACGACTACCGCGCGGATCTTGGCATCCAGCGCGGCCAAAGGCAGGTTGAAGAACGGGGCATGCAACCCCAGGCGGCCCTGGTAGCCGTCGAGCCTGGTTTTTGCCTCGCTGACAACGCGCTGCCAATCACCATCGAGCGTATAGGGGTTGGCAAAGTCCTGCAATTCCAGGTCGCGCTGGTCAGCAATCAGCCACTCGCGGTAGGTATCCAGCCATTCAACAGTCATGGCAGCGCCGACAATGGGGAGTGTTTCGGTCATGTGATGCAGTCCTTGTGATGATTGTGGGTGTTCGTTCGTTGGGTACGGGTATCGCTGAAACCCAAACCGCTAGTTGCAAAACTCGCCGATGAGCATCTGGCCGATCTGCGAGAGCGTGGCGAGGTGGCTATCCCAGTAGATCGGCACGCCCCGACGGATGGTACCCCGCACGCGCGGGATGCCGTTGCGCTCATCCACCAGCACCAGATCCGCGCTGCACCCTTCCGCGATGCGTCCGCGGTCTTCCATGCCCATCGCGTCAGCGGCGTTGCTGCTCACCAGTTTGATGCTCTCATGCAGGGGCATCAGACCCTGGTTGGCCAGCTTGAAGGCCGTATGCAGCATGGCTGCCGGGTAATAATCCGTCGCCAGGATGTCTACGAGTCCCCGGTGAATGGCGTCCATCGCGCTCAGGTTATTGGAGGTCGATTCGCCACGGAAGGCATTGGGAGCGCCCATGATGATCTTCATACCGCGTTCACGGGCGGCCTGTGCCGCTTCCACACTCACCGGAAATTCGCTGATGGTCACGCCAATTTCGGCCTGCGTTGCGACTTTTTCCGCCGTATCGTCATCGTGGGAAGCGACCGGGACATCATGCTGTAAGGCGACCTTGAGCACATCGCGGACGACGCTCCAATCGCGCGGTGCGACGGCAGCGGCCTGCATGTTGGCCTTCATCCGTTCAATCAGGGCTTCTTTATGTTCGCCGAACATCTCCAGGTCAATTCCCGCCCACTTCTTGACGAAAACAAGGTAGCGATCCAGGTCACGGTACTGCCCCTGCCCCGGCGTATGATCCATGATCGACACAAGCTGAATCTTCTGCTGTTGCAGCAATGCGCTCAGGATGGGGGCGGTCTTCTCGTTGGTCACCTCGAAGCGGGCGTGCACCTGCATATCGATCAGCAGTTCATCCCGCACTTCATGGATGGTGTTGATCATCTCGGTGGCGCTCTCCTGCGAACGCAGGTCGTTATCACGCCAGGCGAAGGAAATCGCCGCAAAAGCCGTCGTGATGCCGCCACCAGCCAACCGCTTATCCAGTTCGATCAAGCCGATTTTAGTCGGGAAGCGGGCATTGGGACGCGGCTGCACATCACGTTCCAGCATATCGCCATGCAGGTCGATCAAGCCGGGAATCAGGGTCAAACCCGCCATGCTGGGAATATCGATGGGGGCGGAGCCTTCCACAATTTCGACGATGGCTCCCTCTTCGATGCGCACGGAACCATGTTCCAGCACGCGGTCGGGCAGCACGACTTTCACATCACTCAGCCACATGGCGATTTCTCCCACTCGTTCAGCATGGCGTCAATAAGGGTCTTCATGGTACGGCAAAGACATACAAAAAGAAGTCGTGGTCTTGTTAAGAATCATCTTAGACGGGGTAGAAAGGGTGGGCATCCTGGCAGAGGATACCCACACCAGGAGAGCGCTTATTGCTGGGCGGTCACGTCAGCAATGGCGCGAACAGGTTCATAGAAATCCAGGATGCTTTCGATGCCCAGTTCCTCAGCCAGCTCCGGGATCAGCGCCGGATCAACGTAAGCGCGACCCACACGTTCGATCAGCGCCGGGTCTTCGATGATGCGCAGCAGCGAGTCCTTCACGGCCTGCTTCAGGCTTTCCGGCAGGTCAGCACGGACAGCGAAGGGGGTGTTCGGGATCGGCGGGGACTGCGCGATCACGACCAGGCTGCCGTCGGGGCAGTCTTCGTAGATTTCCGCGATCGCTTCTGCGGTCAGGGTGATGCCCGCCGCGTCATCCTCGAAGCCGCAGACTTCAGCCATGCCTTCGGTGCGCTGGTTGATCAGGTTGCCTTCGTAGGTGGCACCCGCCAGAACGTCACCGTTGATGACAGCCAGCATAGCGCTGGGGTGGCTACCAGCGAAGATCGGGTTGAGCCATTCGTCGACATCAGCGGGGGTGTCCAGGCCGTCAATATCTTCGATCAGGCGCAGCACCGGAGCGTTGCGGCCGCTGGTGGACGCCGGGTCAACCCAGGCGAAGTCCACGCCTTCGAGGTCGGCCAGGGTGCGGATTTCTTCGCCCGTGTTGGGGTTCACGTTACCCTTCACCGTGACGAAGACGCTGTAGTAGAAGGGGCGCACATCCGCCAGGGTGAAGTCCTCTACGCCGAGGTTCACCAGGGAGCTTTCGCTGGCACCCACTGCGATGGCTTCGGCGTTGGCTTCGCGCTCAGCGATGACGTAGCTGAAGGGACCCACTTCAAAAGCGTCAACCTGCTTCGCGCGCAGGGCGGCGATCACAGCGGTGTAGGTGCTGCCGACGTTGACGAAGACCGGGATGCCCAGTTCTTCCTCCAGGTAGCGGGCCAGCGGTTCAGCGTTGAGCAACGCCTCGGCGGAGTCGTCACCAGCGAAACGGCCAATGCTGAAGGTTTCGGGCCAGTCGGAACGGTCAACGTCGTCCTGTGCGGTGACTACGTTGAGAGCCAGTGCAGCGAGGATCGCCACGACAATCAGGGTACGGAACACTTTGTTCATGGGAGATGCTCCTATTGATAGAAATAAGCTTCTCAGGCGAAAAACCGCCCCTGGTAAAAAGGGATTAATTACTGACTGTTGCTTGCAGTTGTTCATTGCAGTCGTCTGTCACGGGCTGGGCGCACCCGACCTCGACGTTGCAGGCACGACATGCCGTATGCTGGCGGGAAGGGGTTTCGGGCCAACTTGCGCCCGACATTGCCCCCCTCCCTCGTGCCCACAACACCAAGAGAGCAATCATTGAATGGTTAACGGTACATACGCCATGATCTCGTTCAATCGCGTCAGATGATCTGCTTGCGGATGTAATCGCTGATACGGTCGATGATCGTCACCATGATGACGATGATCAGCACTGCGCCCATCAAGCGCTGGAACTGGAAGAGCGATGTGTATTTCTGGATGATGAAGCCGACACCACCCGCGCCCACGATCCCCAGAATGGTCGAGTCGCGCACATTCGATTCAAAGGTGATCAGGGCATAAGTCGCCAGCAGCGGGAAGGCTTGCGGCAGTACGGCGAAATTGAAGACCTGGATGCCGCTGGCCCCCGTCGCACGCACGGCTGCCACCTGGTTCGGGTCGATCTGCTCGAACGATTCGGCGAAGAGTTTCCCCAGGCTGCCGACCGACCCCACCACCAGGGCGAGCACACCCGCAAATGGACCAAGCCCGACTGCACTCACCATAATCAGCGCGTAAATCAAGGTCGGGATCGAGCGCACGAGGTTCAGGAAGAGGCGCGTCACCTGGTAGATGATGGGATGTGGGGTGGTGTTGCGAGCTGCCAGCAGGGCGAAGGGGATTGCCACCAGGATCGAGGCCAGCGTACCGATGATGGCAATCTGCGCCGTTTCAATGATCGAGTCGATGATGACCGGGTAGCCGATCAGGATTTCGCCCGGTTCGAGAACGTAGCGCTTGGCGACGACCATCTGCCCTTCGTAGTAGGGAATGGTGTTCACGGCACGCTGGCCTTCTTCCACCACGAGCACGCTCTCATCCCATTCATCCAGTACGAGGTCGCGCCCGGCGTCCGTGATGTAGGCATTGAAGGTGTGCACATCGCGCTGTACGAGCACGGTCTCATCGTCGTCTGCCACGGTCAGTTCATCGCCTTCATCCACGATGTAAGCTTGCAGCAGGACCACCTCATCAGCGTTGATCGCATCCGCTTCATTGGCGCTGATGATGTCCACATCGTCGTCTTCAGTCTCTTGCACGGCGTAATACACACGCTGACCCGCAGCGAGCGCCTGCGTGCCGTCAATCTCGACGGGTTCGATGGGACGCGGTTGGTATTCTTGCGCTTCTTCCGGGGTGAGGATCATCGCCTCGCTGCCTCCTGTGAGGCGCAGGACGTACCAGAGGGTCTGGTCTTCTGACATATTGGCGATGTCTTCGGCATCCGCTTTACGTGCGCGTTCAGCAATGGGGGTGCGGCTGATCTCCCGCGTTTCAAAGCTGGGAAGTTGGATCGCACGTTCGGAGCCTTCCGCAAATTCGAACTCCGGCGGCATCAGGCGCACAATGAAATCGATCAGAGTCGGCACGCCTTGCACGAACTTCTGCGGATTGGCTTCCGTCCCGGCGACACTCCAGGCCAGGACGATGACTGTGATGACGGCGGTCACGAGCAGGCGTGTGGTCAGGCGCGGCAGGGGGCGCAGGATGTCCCCGCGAATCTGGTCGATGTTCTCGTTCTTGACAGATTTTGAACCCGCCGCAAGCCACGCCATTTCAATGGCAGTGGTTAGGCGGGTTTCTCGTGGGCTTTAGCCCGCCTGATGTGTGGCTGAATTTTGCATCGGGAAACTTGTCGGGCGAAATACGCCACCATCAGGCGTTTTTGTCTGCACTTCTGAACAACCATTATTGTTGATTTTATTGTATAATCAAACATGTAAATCAACAGGTGGTTTTATGGAATATCAGCGCGACGAACATCGAGTTCACCTCATTGTTTATCATCTCATCTGGACACCTAATGCAAGATCAGGGCTGAGAAGTTGAAAACTAACCTGAGATCGTGTCAAA
>CAZJWX010000058.1:0-29522 GCA_964549915.1 uncultured Anaerolineaceae bacterium
CTCTCTCCACTACACATTACCAACTTTCTTTCATTTTTGAAGCGATTGCCCTGACGAAGACGGGGGAAAGATCAGGGGCTTTGCACGAGGGCGTTTGTGCAACCTGCGCGGAAGCCGCCGCCGGGCCAACAAAAAACGGCGCTTTCGCACCGTTTTGAGGACACAATTTCAATTTCAGCTTCGATCTGCAGCTTGCATCGCCCGCAGATTCACGAGCGTTATTCGTCGTTATCGTCTAGCTCATCCAGGTTTAGCGAATTGACGAAATCGGCGAAGGCGCTGAACTGGCTCTCATCCACCGAGACTTCATCATCTTCTTCTTCCGCATCCGGCACATCATCTTCGTCGAACTCATCGTCGTCATCCTGCTCGTCATAGGCACGCAGGGCGGCTTCTTCCGCTTCCAGGTCGAGTTCATCTTCTGGCTCGATGCCGGATTTATCCATGACGGCTTCGCTCACGAAGATCGGCGCTTTGGCGCGCAATGCCAGCGCGATGGCGTCGCTGGGACGGGCATCCATGTCGATTTTCTCGCCGTCCACTTCGATCACCAGACGAGCATAGTAAATCTCATTGCGAATGTCGTTCACCAGAATGTGGACGAGACGCCCGTTGAGTTCTTCGATGACACTCTTCAGCAAATCGTGGGTGAGCGGGCGACTGTGACGCTTGCCTTGCAGCTCTATTGTGATGGCATCCGCTTCGGCTGGCCCGATCCAGATGGCGAGAAAACGGTCTACATGCTGTTCCTTCAGCAGAACCACGCGCTGCTGGTTCATCAGGCTGACGCGAATGCTGTGTACTTCTACTTCAATCATAGATCATCCACTTTGCCACACGCTCGATTCGTTTCTGTCGATTATACACAGTCCACCACAGGCTAGGCAACCTATCTTCAGATGAGAGTCCCGTTGATTTGCGCCCCACCGGGTGGCTGCGGCGGGTCAGAAGAGTCATTGACCTGTAGCAAATTGCTTTTTCATGTCAGCAAGGGGCAGATGTTGATCTGCTCGACTTATGGATGAAGCCGACTCCAGGGCAAGGGATTGGGCCGGGACTCAGGTCAGATCAGCCGGGAGGGAGCGCAGCATATTGGCGCTGCTGGCGATGATGCGCACAGGGCGATCGGTATTTGTGTGACCGAGGTAGAGGCGGGCATAATCCGTGATGGAGGCGTAGGCGCGAGGAAATTGCAAGACGGCTCGTCCGATCAACCCGGTTTCCAGCAGCAGACGGATGCACTCCTCTTCCGGCGCAATGTCAAAATGTGCCCCCTGCCAGCTCATCGGGCAGTCCAGGTAGCCCACGTCAGAGAAAAGCAAGTAGAAAGAAGGCAGCTCGCGCTTCCCCTGGAAGACGCTGAGGTACAGGCGCGAGAGGCGATTGTGATAGTGCAACATCTGGCAGCGATAATTTTCCGGCGCGGTGATGTTGAAGATGTTCTGGGCGTTTTGTTCGCTTTTGACCATAAAACGTGTTCGGCCTCAGTCGTTTCTGGCGCTACGGGCAGGCTTGTGCGCGTGCCTTTGGTGATTGCGCCACATGCGATTGGTGATACCGCACAATGACAGCGCATTTTCTTCGGCGAATGTGTCTATTCCCTTTCCTGTTGGGCTGTGGCAACTCGGCTCTCTTGCCCGCTGCCGCCCTCAGCGATAGACACGTCTTGTGAGAAGTCCACAAAAAAGAGAACGAAATGTTCTCGTAGAATCCATAGTTACGCGCGATGTTCCCCTCTCTATAATCCCCGCTCAAGGTTAAAGGCTTGCTTGCAAAAACGCAACTCACGAAGGAGATTGGCAAAGATGACGAGTATGGTGCCTCCTGATTCCGCACTTGAATCCCCCGCCGCGCTGCTGAGCTGGGCGAAAGAAAACGAAGTCGCTGAACTGGATCTGCGTTTTGTGGATATTCGCGGCATTCCGCAACATTTCAGCGTCCCGCTGGCAATGGTAGATGAAGGTGACTTCGAAGATGGGTTCGGCTTCGATGGTTCCAGCATCCAGGGCTTCCAAGACATCAACGAATCCGACATGATCCTGCTTGCTGATGTCAGCACGGCGCGAGTCGATCCGTTCTTCAAATATCGCACACTGGCGATCAAATGCGACATCGCGGACCCGCTCAGCCGCGAACTCTATAGCAACGACCCGCGCGGGTTCGCCAAGCGCGCAGAAGCTTATCTGAAAGAGACGGGCATCGCGGATACGGCCTACTTTGGCCCCGAAGCGGAATTCTTCCTCTTCAGCAACGTGCAGTACAACACGGCTCCCAATGAGAGTTTCTACCGCGTAGACAGCCACGAAGGCTTCTGGAATAGCGCCAGCGATGAACCGGGTATGAACTACCTGAACCGCATCAAGGAAGGCTACTTCCCGCTGCCGCCCAACGATAAAACCCAGGATATCCGCGCCGAGATGGTCGCAGCTATGATGGAATACGGCATCCCGATCGAGGTGCATCACCACGAAGTCGGCGGCGCTGCCCAGGCCGAAATTGACATGCGCTTCGATACGCTGCTGAATATGGCGGACAAGCTCATTGATTACAAGTACATCGTCAAGAACGTGGCAGCGCGTAACGGCCTGATCGCGACCTTCATGCCCAAGCCGCTCTTCCAGGACAACGGCTCCGGTATGCACGTGCATCAGTCGCTCTGGAAAGACGGTCAGCCGCTTTTCGGCGGTGATCTTTACGCCGGGCTGAGCCAGACCGCCCTCTACTACATCGGCGGTATCCTCAAGCACGCGCCCGCACTGCTGGCCTTCACCAACCCGACCACCAACAGTTTCCGCCGTCTGGTGCCGGGCTATGAAGCCCCGGTGAACCTGGTCTACAGCGCCCGCAACCGTTCGGCTGCGATTCGTATTCCGATGTACAGCAACAACCCCAAGGCGAAGCGCATCGAAACCCGCTTCCCCGACCCGATGGCGAACCCTTACCTGGCCTTCCCCGCGCTGATGATGGCAGGTCTGGACGGCATCAAGAACGAAATCGACCCCGGCGACCCGGCGACCACCGACCTCTACGAAGGACTGGAAGAAACCCCGCTGGTTCCCGGCAGCCTGGGTGGTGCGCTGGAAGCCCTGGCGCAAGATCACGACTTCCTGCTGGAAGGCGGCGTCTTCACCAAGGAATACATCGAGATGTATATCGAGTACAAGCAGGTCAACGACCAGGATGCTGTGGCGATGCGTCCGCATCCCTACGAATTCCGCCTGTATCTCGATTACTGAGTGCTATTTGGGACAACTCCTTACTGGGCGTGGAGGGGGCATCCGGCCTCCTCCTTTGATTCCGGCTGACATCGGCAGTCATAATCCAGCCTGTACGGTTTCCCCCCCACCCTGTCTGACCTATCGGTCTGCGCCGCCTTCGGCGGCCCCTCCCCCTCTACCCAGACGCGAAGCGTCGACGGTGGGAGAGGGGGAAAGCGACGTTCGTCGCAGGGGGTGAGGGGGCACACGGCTTGCCGTGATACACCCTGGGGAGCGCCTGCACAAAGCTGCAAGGCAGCCGGGTCTCGTGCTACAATCGGCGCAGCCAATGGACAACATGCGAACACCTGGAGCCGCTCATGAGCGCCGAATCCCTCTTGCACTGGCGGGGCGAATTCCCCATTCTAGAGACCTGCACCTACCTCATCAGCAACAGCCTGGGCGCGATGCCCCGCCGCGTCTACGACAGCCTGCGACATTACGCCGATACCTGGGCAGAACATGGCGTTTCGGCCTGGGGAGTCGAGTGGTGGGACTTGAACCAGCAGGTCGGCGACAGAATCGCGCCGCTGATGGGCGCACCCGCTGGAAGCGTGCTCATCCATCAGAACGCCAGCATCGCCAACAGCATCCTCTTCTCTGGCATGGATTTCAGCGACCCGGCACGCGATACCGTCGTCATCACGGATATGGATTTCCCCAGCGATGTGTATGTGCTGCGGCGCTGGTTGCCCGACCACATGCGGATGCGCACCGTCGAAACCGAAGACGGCATCACCATTGATCCGCAAAAGCTGCTGGATGCCATCGATGAGCGCACGCGGCTGGTCAGCGTGAGTCATGTGTTGTTCAAGAGCGCCCACATCTTGCCCGCGCAGGCCATCGTGGAAAAGGCGCATCGCGTGGGGGCGCAGGTGCTCTTCAACGGCTACCACAGCGTGGGCGTCATTCCGGTGGATGTCGCTGCGATGAATGTTGATTTCTACATCGGCGGCACGCTCAAGTGGCTCTGCGGCGGGCCTGGCGGCGTCTTCATGTACGTGCGGCCTGATCTGCTGCCCACGCTGCAACCCAGAGTCACGGGCTGGTTCGCGCACAAACGCCCCTTCGCCTTCGACCTGGAAAATTTTGATCTGCGTGAAGACGCTTACCGCCTGATGAACGGCACGCCGGGAATCGCTTCCCTGCACGCGATCCAGCCTGGGGTCGAAATCATCAACGACGTGGGCGTGAAGGCCATCCGCGAAAATTCGGTGCGCCAGACGACCATGCTGATTGACCTCGCCGACCAGTACGGCTATCCGGTGCTCTCGCCGCGCAACGCCGAAGAACGCGGGGGAACGGTCACGGTGCAGCCGCCCCACGCCTACGAAGTCTCCCGTGAATTATTGGCACGCAACATCAAAATTGACTATCGCGAAGGGGCAGGGATTCGCATCGCGCCGCATTTTTATAACACGGATGCAGAAGTCCGCAGCGCCATCGAAACCATTGCCGCCATTCTCGATGACGGCTCCTGGAAACAGCACACCCAGGATCGGGATTTTGTGACGTAGCCCTGCGCGTAAGTTTTGTTAATAGTTTGACACAACCGGAACGAGCCTCAAGCCTTCTGCCAAAAGAATTGTGATATACATGGGGTACACGGTGTACAACGAGCTTGAGGCAATGTTACAACAATGGTTACGAGTGCAAAACGACTGTTTTCCCTTCTGATCGTGGCCCTGCTGGCAGGAGTGCTGCTCATCACACAGGCGACGGTTCCCGCCGTCCGCGCACAGGATCGCAGCCCTGGCTGTGCGGAATACAACCGCAACGGTTCGACCAACAACAGCCAGTTCTTCTACGCGGGTGAGGTGCTCAATGTGCGCATCACCGTCAACGGTGGCACCATCACGGAAGCTGGCATCTACGATCAGGAAAATTCGGCCTATCTCAAATCCGTCACGGGCACCTTCACCGCTGGTGATGTGATTACCGTCTCCTACACGATCCCAACGGACGGCAGTTACGATCTCTCTTACGGATGGGAACCGACCAATTCGCCCTCTGTGAGCTTCTCTTGCTCGCCACTGCAAGATCTGGCGGCGCTGGAAGCAGCGGGTTTCATCCTCAATGCAGATGGCTTGCTGGTGCAGCTTCCGGTGGATGATCGCTTCAACTGGCACAATGGCGACCTCTTCGCGCTGATTTACCCCGCCAGCGACTCCCAGGGCAATCCGGCGCTGAACGTCTATTGTGTGGTTGACGGTGAGGGAGTGTTGGGCTTCCAGGTGACCGAAGCGGATATTGCCGCACGCGACCACGATCTGCCGCAGGATGTACCCGTGCTGGAAGCCGATTTGTGCGCGGCGTCCTTCTATATGCTAGATGAGGGCGATTACCCGTATCAGGTCAACATCTGGGATGACGAAGGCAAGCTCTACGAAACGCTCTGCACTGACCTGACCTGCGCCACCCGCATTGGCCGCTTCGTTGACCCCAACGAGTGATGCCCCGCGCCGGATCACCCGATCAGGCGGACATCAGCCAGGGTCTCTGCCCGCGAAGCCAGAATACCTCGCGCCCCACACGGCCTGTTGGGGCGCGTTCGTTCCTGGCAGGGCAGGATTTCCCCAAACCTGCTTTCATTCCTGTACTGCTCTCATTCCGGCAGGGGAAAGACCACGCAGGTCGTCGTCCCGTGCGCCAGCAATTTGCCATTGGCATCGCGCAAATCGCCCTCCGCTGTCGCTACCTGCCGCCCACTGTGGATCACCCGACCTTCGCAACGCATCTTGCCTGTCTTGACCGTGATGGCACGCACCAGATTGACGTTCAATTGCACGGTGGTGTAGCCCATACCCTGCGGCAGAGTCGTCTGGATGGCGCAGGCCAGGGCGCTGTCGAGCAGGGTTGCCGCCAGACCGCCGTGCACGACCCCGAGCGGATTGTAGTGATAGGCAGCGGGTTCTCCTTCGAAAACGGCGCGGCCTTCGTCGGCCTCAGCGAGGTAAAAGTTGAGGGTCTGTGCCATCGGCGGCGGGGGAAATTTGCCCTCAACCAGGGCGCGCATATAGTCCAGGCCGTTCATTTGCAGGCCTTGCTGGACGTGCGGAGTGGGGTCTTCCCATTCGTAGGTGCGGCTGAGTTTTTCGGACACGGTGCCCCTCCAATGTTGGTGTGCGTAATCGAATCGCCGTTAGGTTACCACAAGCGACCACCTCCCGCCAAAAGCGGCTCTCAGGTCGCGCGCCGGGGCAACAGCAGCGCCACCAACCCCGCCGCTGCCACCGCAGCCGCCACGAGTTGGAAGGTCACACCCAGGCCGATTTGATCCGACACGATGCCGATCAGCAGGCTGCCCAATGCACCCGCACCAAAGATGAACCCCAGAATTGACCCGGACGCGAAGCCCTTGCTGCGCGGGATCATTTCTTGCGCCAGGACGACGATGATGCTGTGCGCCCCACCGCTGAAGCCACCCGCCATAATCGCCAGCGCGAACGCCCCTGCGCCGTCGAGCAGCGGCAGGAAGAAGAAAGCCGGAGCCGAGGCCAGCATGCTGCCCATGACCACATAACGACGGTCGAAGCGATCCGCCAGATAGCCGAAGACGACGCCAGAGAACCCCGAGGCCAGCCAGAAAAAGCTGGTAATCAGGCCATATTCAGCAGGTGACCAGCCCTTTTCCTCGAAAAGCACCGGGATGAAGTTCACTGATCCCGGCTGTGCCAGACTGCGCAGCAGCACCATCCCACCCAGGATGACGAAGGGCATCCAGACAATCGCCTGCTTGCGCGCCAGGGCTTGCGCTGCAGTTACTTCGTCTTTCGCGGGTTGCAGGCGCTTCGCCGCCGGGATCCCCAGGGCGAGGAAGGCCACGCTGGGAACTGCCGCCAGCGCCAGCCAGAAGATGGGCGAGAAATTGGCCGGGAGCAGCCCCGTCGCAGGGAAGCCGATCACATCGGCGAAGGGCAGCAGCGAATCGCGATTCGCCCAGTCCAGCAGCAGCCCGACCAGTGTTGGCCCCAGTGCCAGCCCGGCCTGCCCGAAGAGAAAGAAGTAGGACATATTGGTGGCGACGCGCTCATCGTCGGCTTCAGCAGCGTGCAGCGACCCCACCGGATGCACCGCCCCACTGCCGAGTCCCTGCAAGATGTAGGGCACCAGCATGATGAGGTAATTGCGCGTGAGGATAGCCAGGATCAGCGCGAGCATGAAGTTGCCTACGACCCAGGCCAGCCCCAGCGTCCCCAGCCAGCGCCCCCCGGTGCGATCTGCATGCAGGCCGAAGAAGGGCTGGCTCACGGCCCCGGCAAGCTGCTTCAGGCTCACGGCGAGTCCGATTTGGGTGTTGCTCATGGGTAACACGGTACTGCTGAGGAAAGCCAGCAGCACGACCCCACCGCTCATGAAGACATCGTTCGTGAAGTGACCGATCCCCACTGACCAGAAGCTGCGTTTGCGGGGGAGGTAAATGAGGCGTCTCATCGGCATCGCCAATCTGTGATTGCATCGACAAACAGGCGCTAATCATGCCGCGTCGGTGCCCTGCTGTCAAAAACCAGCGCAGGCCACGTGGCATGGTTTCATCCAATGCGCTGGCCATGCGCTGGCATGAGTGGGTGCAGCGCCCTTGCCTGGCAATGGTGTAGGGCTTGCGCTGGCATCGCCTGCCTGCTATCAAAGGAGCGAAGCCTGGCGCATAGTGCGAGGCTGATGCGAAGCTGCTGGCGTGGATTTTCCATTCCACTTCTCACACAGAATAACAAGTGTTGAGACCAGGGCAGGCTAGAAGAGACACGTTGTGAAACAGGATAGATACAGGGGGCTGCGCAGATGTGCGGAATTTGCGGATTGGTCAGGCGGGATGAGCAGCCCATTGCGGCGGACGTTCTGCGCCGGATGAACGAATGCCTCGTGCATCGTGGGCCAGATGGCGCGGGGATTCACACAGCGCCGGGGGTGGGGCTGGCGATGCGCCGCCTGAGCATCATCGACCTCGCTGGCAGCGACCAGCCGCTCTACAACGAAGACCGCAGCATCGCCCTGGTCTTCAACGGCGAAATCTATAATTACCGCCCACTTCGCCACGATTTACAGCAGCAGGGGCACCGTTTCCGCACTGAGGGCGACGGCGAGACCATCACGCACCTCTACGAGCAGCACGGCGCGGATGTCCCCCAACACCTGCGCGGACAATTTGCCCTGGCGCTCTGGGATGCGAACCAGCGGCGCTTGCTGCTGGCACGAGATCGCTTCGGGCAGAAGCCGCTCTACTACCATCACGGCGAAAATGGCCTCTCCTTCGCCAGCGAAATCAAGGCGCTGCTGGCGCATTCGGAGGTTCCCCGCGAAAGTGCGCTGGATGATCCCGCGACATTGGCGCTTTACCTGGCCTATGGCTACATTCCCGCGCCACTGACCGCTTTCCGGGGCATTCACGCGCTGTTACCCGGCCATCGGCTGATCTGGCAAGCGGAGAGCAACACGCTCACCAGCGAACCCTACTGGGAGCTTCCGGAGATTTCCGGGCATCAGCTAGAGGATACGAGCGACACCACGCGCTACGTGGAGATGGTGCGCGAAGGGCTGCGCGAAGCGACGGAACTACGGATGATCGCCGATGTGCCGCTGGGGGCGTTCCTCTCCGGTGGCCTGGATAGTTCCCTGATTGTGGCCTTGATGCAGCAAGCCAGCAACCAGCAGGTGCAGACCTTCAGCATTGGTTTCGCCGGGGATGACAGCTTCGACGAGACGCACTACGCGGAAGAAGTCGCCCGCACGCTGGAAACCGATCACACCGCTTTCACGGTGCAGCCGGATGCCCTGGAACTACTGCCGCAACTGGTCTGGCATCATGACCAGCCCTTTGCGGATAGCAGCGCGATTCCCACCTTTCTGGTGAGCGAGTTGACGCGCCAGCATGTGACCGTCGCGCTGACCGGGGACGGCGGCGATGAACTCTTCGCCGGTTACGAGCGCTTCTACGCGGCCTCGCTGGTGCAGAAATTTGCGGCGGTTCCGCGCCCCCTGTGGAAAGCCGCTGCCTCGGCGATTGGCTTGCTGCCGGAAGGCACGGACTACTACAGCACCATCAAACGCGCCGGACGTTTCGTGCGCGGTGCCGCACAGCCGCTGGCAAACGCCTATTTCGATTGGGTGCGGGTGTGCAGCGCCGATCTAGTCGGTGAATTGACGAATCAGGCGGATGTCGCCGCCGCGCATTTTGCCGACGCCCACGATGCCGACTCGCTGGCCGGAATCTTGCAGGCGAACCAGGCCAGCTACCTGCCCGACGATTTGCTCATCAAGGCGGATCGGTGCAGCATGCAAGCCTCGTTAGAGGCCCGTGCGCCCTTCCTGGATCATGTGCTGGCGGAGTTAGTCGCGCCTATGCCGCTGAACCTGAAATTGCGCGGCAGCACGACCAAATACATTTTGAAAGAAGCGGCGCGGGGATTGCTGCCGGATCCCATCATCCACCGCAAAAAGCACGGATTCGGCGTGCCGCTGGGGGCGTGGCTACGCAAGGATATGGCTCCGGTGCGCGATATTCTGCTCAGCGAGAGCGCCCGTCAGCGCGGCTTGCTGAATGTGGCGGCGGTGGAAAGGCTCATCCAGGAACACGAGAGCGGACGCCGTGACCACAACCGTCCACTCTGGACACTGCTCACACTGGAAACGTGGCATCGGCTGTTTGTCGATGCGTTCAATCCGGCCTAACTCGCTGACAGACCCCACGGAGCAGCGGTTTAATCCGTTGCAAGCTGCTCGTCGATGTAGGCCAGGGCTTCGTCCAGCGAATCGAAGGCCTTCGATTGCAGGTAGCCAAAGGCCTGGCTGTTCATACCCAGGGACACGCGGTGAACGATCGGATTGGACGAGACGAAGAGCAGTTCGCGCACATTGGGGTGCCGCCAGGTGGAGGTATCCATGCGTGCGGCGACATTCGTGCCCGTGAGGATGGCGCTGAAATCGAATTGAGTTTGTGAGACATCGACGATGTAGAAGAGCTTCTCGGTTGCGGCGTCCAGATGCTCGCGCACGGCTTCTTGAATTGCCATCTGTTCGCTTTCCATGTCATAGTCTTCCAGCGTGCGCGAGAGGATGATGGGTTTATGTGGGGAGCGTTCGACTTCAAATGACATCTTTGCAGCTTCCTTAAAGAAAGTATTGATAAACAACCCGCTGCGACGGTAACCCGTGCACTGCGGCTGAGTCCAAGCATAGCGCAAGAACGGCGCATTGCCATAACAGCCCGGATTACAATCCGTTACGCTCCTGAACGCGATGTCTCGCCCTACGCGCGATAGACCAAATGTGCTATTCTGAATATTGCCTGATTTTGCGAGAATCCGATGGCAGGCGGCTGTGCAGGACGCTACACTTGCAACGATAGCAACTGAGCAAGACACGACCCGAGAGCCAAACGCCGAGGAGCGCCGTGTGGAGACCTTGAAACGAGTTGGTGTGCTGGGGCACCCCAAGCGCCCCCAGACAGAACCCGTCGCAGAACGCATCATCAAAAGCCTGGAAGATCAACAGATCAGCACGTGGAGCGCGGTCATCTGGGAACCGGACGACATCATCGAGCAAATCCGGGGCAGTGATATGGTGATTGCCATCGGTGGCGATGGTGCCATGTTCCGCGCTGCCCGCCTGTGTGCGCCGCTGGATGTGCCCGTGCTGGGGCTGAATATGGGGCGGCTGGGCTTCCTGACGGAAATTGCCTCCCCGGAGGATTGGGAAGAGAGTTTACAGAAGGTGCTGGCAGGCGATTATTGGGTTGAACAGCGCATGATGATCGCAGCCCATGTCGTGCGCAACGGCGAGCGCATCCTCAAGAATCAGGCGTTGAACGATCTGGTCATCAGCGGTGAGAGCGCCGGGACGATGGTGCAGTTGGATTGCTACATCGACGGGCATTGGGCGACGACCTACAACAGCGACGCGCTGATCATCTCCACCCCCACCGGATCAACGGCCTATGCCCTCTCCGCCGGGGGGCCAATCCTGCCGCCAGACCTGACCAATATCCTGATCGTACCCGCTGCGGCGCACCTGAGCCTGGAACGCCCGATTGTGCTCTCGGAAGGGTCGCAGGTGGCGGTTCGTCCCAGTGGTGATAATCGCACGCCAGTTGTTGCCACCGTCGATGGAATGCGCCTTGCGCAAATCGAGCAAGATGACATTATAGTAGTAGCGGCCTGCGACTACAGCAGCCGCTTCATCCGAATGCGAGACCGGAACTACTTTTATCGCTCCCTGCTGGATCGCCTGGAGCCGCGTGTGAACCGCGTTGCCCCGGTGCGGACGACGACGTTGGCGGAGATTTTCGAGGAAGCATGAGCGAAGAGACCATCAAGAACGACGCCCCCCTCCCCGCACCGCCGGAAGAGAACATAGACCCTGACCAGGTGGAAGCGGCAGAAGAGCGCTGGCAGGACTGCCCACTGAAGGATTGCAAGCGCAACCCGGAACTGCTCTACGAAGACTTTTACCTGCGCGATGTGCGCACGAATCGCCTGATGTGCAGCGCCTGCGCCATCCGTACCGAAGTCGGCTATCTGGCGCGGGAAGTGGTACGCGCCAGCGATGACCGTTTCTTCCAGGGTACAATCGGCGATGATTTGATCGTCCTGGGCTTGATGTTCGCGGGTAGCATCGTCGCGCACACATTGGCGCTCTTCATCCCGTTCTTCATCCTGTCCTTCTTCATCGGCGCAGGCATTGGTGGTGCAATGGCTCCCCTGGCACGCCGGATAACGGGCGGTCGCGTGTCGCGACGTTCGCAGTATTTCGCGGTCGGCGGTGTTTTGCTGGGGGCGCTCTTCGCGCCGACGCTGTTCGTCTTGCTGCGTGTAGGCGTTTTCGTCTTCTCACTGCAAGCGCTCTTCAACATCAACATTTTGCTGTGCGCAGTGGGCATGATTGGCGTGGCCTGGGGGGTCTTCCTGCGCCGGATTTGAGCGCGAGATGCGTTCGCAGCGGGAACGCGGCATTGAAGGAATGCATCGTCCATTTTACAACCCATCCATTGTCGGGGCGTCCTGCTTGCCGTCCATCCTGCAAGCCAACAGCGAATGGACAAGGGGGCGTGCAGCGGGTCGCAGACCTGCACAGAAACCAATTCGGGTGCGTCAGAGTCAGAACACAGTACGGTAGCGAGCAAAAGAAACCAACCATGCTTGAAGAACTGCGGGTTCAAAATTTTGCCATCATTGAAGAAGTCGTGCTGGAATTTGCCCAGGGCTTCAACGTCATCACGGGCGAGACGGGCGCGGGGAAATCCATTCTGATTGACGCGGTGGAGATGCTGTTGGGCAGCAAGGCTGACGCCGCGTACGTGCGTGCAGGGGCGGATAGGGCCGTCGTCGAGGGCACCTTCGCCCTGGATGACGAGACGCAAGCCCTCGTGACTCCCGTGCTGCTGCGCGAGAACCTGATCCAGGACGAGAGCGAAGCCAGCTTCGTGACCCTCTCGCGAGAGATTCGCAGCAGCGGACGTTCCAGCGCACGGATCAACGGCATCACCTGCAGCGCCGACATCTTGCGCGAAGTGGGCGAAGTCATCGTGGATATTCACGGGCAGAGCGCTCACCTCTCGCTCTTCAAACCCGGCGAGCACGTCAATTTGCTGGATCGCTACGCCGATTTGCTGGAAGTGCGCGAGGCGCTGACCCAGGTCGTCGAGTCGCTGAACGGCATCCGGCGGGAGATCAAGCGGCTGGAAGATGACAAGGCAGAACTCCAGCGGCGCGCAGAACGACTGCGCTACGAAGTCGATGAGATCGACGCCGCCGAATTAGACCCGGACGAAGAAGCCGACCTGATGACCGAGCGCAACCGGTTGGCGAACAGCGAACGACTCGCCGAACTGCTGGCGGAATCCGTGACCTTACTCAGCGGCAGCGATGACGATGGCGAAGGTTCGGCGATTGATGCGCTGATGGAAGTCTCCACCCGGCTTTCCAAACTGGCGCAGATTGACCCGCAGATGGAAGAAGACTACAAGCTGGCGGAAGAGATCAGCACCAATGCCCAGGAATTGAGCATCAACCTGAGCGGCTACTTGGATGAAGTCGAATACGATCCGGCGCGGCTAGACGAACTGGAAGAGCGCCTGGAACTCATCAAGCGGCTCAAGCGGCGCTACAACGCGGAGACCATCGCCGAGATTCTGGCCTATGCGGATAAGACCCGCGAAGAACTGGGGCACATCGAGCATAGCGAAGAGCGCCTGGAAGAACTGCGTGCCCAGGAAGACAAGACCCTGCGCCACATCGGCGACCTCTGCGAGCGCATCGGCAAAGTGCGCGATGTCGCCGGACGCGCCCTGAGCAAGAAAGTCATGCGCGAACTGCGTGACCTGCGCATGGAAAACACCCGCTTCGAAGTCATCCTGGCGCGCAGCGAAGACCCCAACGGCGCATATGCCCGCGATGGCAAGCGCTACAAATTCGATACGACGGGCATGGAACGAGTCGAGTTCATGATGAGCGCCAACCCGGGGCAGCCCCTGCGTCCGCTGACGAAAGTGGCCTCCGGCGGTGAAGCGGCGCGCATCATGCTGGCGCTCAAGCGTGTGCTGACCCAGGCCGATGAGACCCCCACGCTGATCTTCGACGAAATCGACCAGGGCATCGGCGGGCGCATCGGTTCCGTCGTGGGCGAAAAGCTCTGGACTCTGACGAAATCCCATCAGGTGCTGTGCGTGACGCATCTGCCGCAGCTTGCCAGCTTCGGCGACCAGCATTTCCACGTGCGCAAGCAGGTGATTGATGAACGGACGGTTACCGCCGTGAGCGTCCTGGGGGATGAGCAGGTGCGCGTGGAAGAACTCGCTGCGATGCTCGGCAACATTGCCGAAAGCGGTCAGCAGAGCGCCCGCGACATCCTGGTCAGCAGCCAGCAGCGCAAGCTCACCCTCCGCGCCGAAAGCGAAAAGGATGGTCAGAAGCGCTTGATCTAAGGCAGCAGGCAGCGCTAGACCCGCCCCATCTGATCCTTGAGCTTGTTGAGCGTGGTATTGGTGGTGATCATCTGGCGCATCAGGCGACGATAACGCTCATCGCTGACGAAGCCCAGATCACAGGCGAGTTGTAGGGTGCTGCTGAGGAGGGCGCAGGCCTGGTGCGCATCGGTCAGGTAACGTGCGAATTCGTTCTGGCTGCCCTGTTCCGCGCCCTTCATGATGTTGATGACGATGCGGTCAACCGCTTTGCGCAATTCTTCGCGCAGGACGTGATCTTCACTGAAGGGTTCGTTGCTGGTGAGCTTGTAAATGTCCCGCGCCAGCGCCCGCGCCTGCTGCCAGACGATCAAATCTTCGTAGACCCGGTTTGCTTTTGTCATTATGCGTGCGCCCACCCTTCCCAGCCGCGCGCCTGCCACGCGGCGTATAATGCGATACTGCCAGCCGTCGCCACGTTCAAGCTGGCGACCTGTCCGCGCATCGGCAGCGTGACCAGCAAATCGCAGGTATCGCGCACGAGACGGCGCATCCCTTCGCCTTCGCTGCCCATGACAATACCAATCGACATATTGAGGTCGGTCTTGTCCAGCGGCGGCACATTGGGGCCGACATCCATGCCCACCAGCCAGACATCATTCTGCTTGAGGTCTTTCATAGCGTTGACCAGGTTGTTGACCTGCGCCACCCGCAGATGCTCCACCGCGCCGGAAGAGGCCGCCACCACCGACGGCGTGATCCCTACCTGCCGACGATCCTGCATCACGACGCCATGCACGCCCACTGCATCCGCCACGCGCAGCAGCGCACCGACGTTCTGCGGGTCTTTCAGCAAATCCAGGATGAGGATGAAGGGTTTTTCACCGCGCTTGTCGGCGAGTTGGAGCAGGTCTTCAATATCGACATAGGGGTAACCGCTCACACGCAAGGCCATGCCCTGATGATTCGCGCCCTCGGAGAGGTCGTTGAGGATGCGGCGCTGCACACGGTTGATGGATACGCCCTGTTCCCGCGCGACCTGGATGATCTCGCCGGGTAGGCCGCGCTCCTCGGTGTTATCCGCAATCACGAGTTGTTCGCACTTGCGGCGCTGCGAGCGCAGGCATTCCATGATGGGCCAGTGACCGTACAAAAACTCTGGCATAGCGTCCCCACTGAGTCGATGTGTGTAGCAGGCTCAGAAATTCTCGCGCCTAGCATATCCGAAGTTTGTCTGTACGACCAGGGAAGAGGTTGTGAATTTCTTACGTTGCGTCCGGGCTACCCTGCCGCGACCTCGGCATCCCAGCGCATGTTGTAATGCACATCATCTTCGCGCAGGATGCGGAAGCCCAAGCGCAAATAGAGCCGCAGCGCCGGATTGATCTTGAAGACGCGCAGGGTGAGCGCTTTCCCGGCGGCGGCGCTCTCTGCCTGCAAGTGACGGATCACCGCCGCGCCCAGGCCCTGCCCCTGGTATTCCGGCAGAATCTCGATCTGGCGCAGGGTGAAGGAGTTCTCGTATTCAGCGACGGCAATCATGCCCACATCACGCCCCTCCACCTGGATGATCTGCATATATTTGGGCTGGTAATTCTCTTCGTAATGCTGCCGCTGCCAGTCTTCGTCCCAGCCCCAGATTCGCTCGACATAGGGGCCGAGCGAATCGCGGTGCAGCATGTACAGAAATGTGAAATCCCGCGAATCAACGGGGCGTAGTGTGAAATTCATAGCGTCGGACAATCTCTTCGTTTGGTTCCAGTTGACCCTCGCGTTCAGGCCAATGCTTCGCGCCCCGGTGCCGGGCGCAGTACCAGCGTGATCTCCGCTTCTTCCGCGTGCAGTCGGTCTGTGAGGGTGTGCCACAGGCGGCGGATCACCCCTTCGCGCAGGAACAGGAAGAGCGCCGTCCCGGTGATGATCTGCGCCAGGACGGCAATCGGCGGGCGGGGGCTATCCAGCAGCAGCGGAAGATTCGCGGCAGTTCCGAAGACCCCCAGGTAGATGATGGCCTGCAACGCCAGGAAGAGCAGCAGCACCCGCGTACGCACCTCTGCGAGCATCTGGCGATCCACCGTCGCGATCATCGCCAGCAGCACAGCCGTGAGCGTCGAGTACTGGTGATCCAGGTAGAAGAGCACGCAAATTGGCAAACCCACCGCGCTCGTCAGCAGGATGTTGCTATTCGCCAGCCGCAGCGCCTCAGACATGGTCGCATCTTGCAGCACGACCCAGGTGATGCCTGTGGACATCAGCAGCGTGACGACCAGGATGACCGTCATCGCCCCCACCAGATACGGCACCCAGCGAAACGACATCCGCTGATGCAGGCAGCCCGTGCTCAGTGCCCAGGCCGTTCCCAGGCGTCCGCTGGGCAAGGCCGCCAGCAGATCATAGCGATTCTGCAACTTCTCCTGCATCAACACATGGCTGATGCGCAGCGCCCAACGCGCACTGTAGGCCGTATTCCCCAGCATGAAGAGCAGCAGCAGCAGCAGCGGAAGCCAGTTGAGGATGGCCGTGCTGAAAAAAGTGATGCTGGAACAGGTGAATGCCCACAGGAAGAAGCCAGAGGTCACGCGCGGCTGCTCCTTACGCGCCTGCGAGAGGGCGTAGCGAAACAGCGGATGGTGATTTGGCGGATACTTGAGGGCTGTCCACAGGCGGATGCTGAGCGGCATAAGCGTTTCTCGTTCTGGCTTGGTCGCCGCCTATCTTAACGAAGTCGCCGAGGATTCAAAATCCCCGGCTACCACAGGCCAGAACCCACTGCAAAGGTTCTGAAAGCAATCCTCTTCGCCATCCTTCTCCCCTCTTAGTGCTCTGTCCGGAAAACGTTCCGAAATCCTCTGCACATTTTAGTGACATCGACCGTGAAAAGTGTCGTAGACATCGTGCCGTTGAATCTGCGGTTTTTTGTAGGGGAGGGCCTGAGACCTGCCCCTACACCCATTCTTTTGCGGCACGATGTCCGTAAACAGTTTCCGCCCCAAAGATAGAAAAATATACAAAATCCTCCCCTTCGATCCCCTCCACTTCGTAGAGGGGACTTGCACCGACTTGCCGGAGGATCGAGTACGAAGTGTTTTCTGCATACTTGCCGGATGAAGCCACTGGCGTGGAATGGCCCTTCCACTTCTCACACAAAGTAACCCGTGTTGAGGCCAGAATCGGCTAGAAGGGACACCTTATTACATAAGGACTCAGGATCGAATGGCAATCCTGGCAATATAGAGGCAGTGTCCCGCTGTGGCGCTCAATCGCGTGGGGCATAGCGAAATTCTTCTTCAGGGTCGAGTTCCGTCAGCCAGTAGCCCACGCCGGATGAGCCTTCCGCGACCCAACCCACAACCGGACGGCTGCTGAGGATCTGCACCTGCCACCAGTTGAGGTTCTCGCGGCAGACTGGCCCACCGATCACGATGAAGGGCACACCATCGACCAGGGTGAAGAGCGGCAAACCGTCCGTGCCCGGCGCGGCTCGCAGCGTCTTGGGGGTGTCGTCGCGGTAATCGACCCAACCGCGATCCCCCAGGCCGAAGGGCAGCGGATCGCCGCAGAGCGTACCATCCGCGCTGGACGGCAAATCACCCGGCAGCAGCCAGAGCGCCCCGTCGATGCCCTGCGCCATATAGCCCTCGTAGGTGAAATCAACCACCGTCACGCGCACCAGATACCAGTTGACCTCATCGACGCATTCCGGCCCCGCCAGAATTTCCACCGGAGTCCCCGCCGGGGCAACCGTGCGCACGCGGGCATCGGGGTTCGGCTCCGTACGGACTCGGGCATCCAGCACCAGGTCTGCCGTTGTGCCGGGGGTCAGCGGCAGCGGGTTCTCACAGGTAACCGAGAAATCCACGCCGGGGATGATCAGCAGGTAGCCGATGTCATCAGGGCGGCCTTCTGCCACCCAGCCATCCTCGCCGGGCAGTTCCACGCGCCACCAGTTATAGCCCCGCGTGCAGACCGGGCCATCCACCACCGTGGCCGGGATCGAAAGCGGAATCAGCGGTTCTTCCGGGTCGTCGGGGCGGTTGTTGTAGGACGTATTCCAGACAATGGCGCTGGAACCATCTGGCTCCGAGCGAATGTTGACGTTGTTGCGGATGAAAATCTCCTGCCCAATGTCGATGGACAGCGGCGGATAGCATTGGTCGAAGGTCAGCGTGGGTGGGATGGGCGTGCGACCGGGCAGCGGTGTACCTGGCGTGATGCCAATCGGGCGCGGTTCATCGTCCTGGGCGATGACGGGCAGCGCCAAACCCGCCACAATCAGCAGCGCCAGCAGCAGCAACGCACCCAACAGTCGGATTACCTGGGACATGCAGTATCTTCTCCTTACCGTACAGCCCTATTGTAGCGGAGGTCGCCGGATTTGGCTGTTCGTGCGAATCCACACATCGGGCACGGCGCTCACAGTACTTTCTGTATTGCTGTTCACAAACAGACAAGCATTTTGGCGGTATAATGACGCCATCGGACGCGACAACCGTATATTGTTTGGAGTTTGGAATGCGAACGCGAAATCTTTTCGTCTTATTGGTACTCGGGTTACTGGTCTCCCTGCCAGTGCTGGCAATCGATGAAGTCAGCGAACCCGCCGGAGAAGTGGTCATCGAAGAAGGCGGCGGCGTGGAAGTCATCACCGGGCGCATGACCATCAGCAACCCCAACGTCATCACCGCCACCGTCGAACCAGTCATCATCCTGGAAGATCAGACGGGCTTTGTGATGCGCGACCTGGAATACGGCTTTGAAGAAGAGACCCAGGTGATCGCCCAATTCCCGGATGGGCTGGAGACATACGAAGAAGGCTACCTGGATTACCGCATCGTCCTGCCTATCCGTCCGACGGGCAATTTCCACGATGTCGATGGTGACAACGTGGAAGAGACCGGCGTGCAGATTTTCCAGACGGCCTACTGGGACAACACGCGCGGCACGGCTTACATTGGGCCGCTGGAAGGATATGGCTGGTCGGGCGCGTATAGCTCCGCACGGGTGTCCGAAAACCCGGTCGATGAAGCCGAGATCATCGGCGGCAATCTGCTGATTTACGCGCCGGATGATGAGCAGTCCTTCCCCAGCGGCTTCGGGGCGGATGGCAGGCTCTTCACCGAAGATGATCCCATCGTGGATATCCCGGCAGGCTATACCGCCGTCAACATGGATACCGAGCCTTTCACGTTTGATCGCACCAGCGAAGTGGTCTTCGACTTGATCGAGCCGGAAGGGTTCGTCCCGGTCGATTTCTCTGATCTGTCCTACACGGACGCCTTCGACGCGCTGATTGAATATGGGCGTGAAGCCTATGTCTTCACCGAATTGAAGGACATCGACTGGGATGCCCTGCACGAGGAATTCCGCCCACTCTTCGAAGAAGCCGAAGCGAACAACGACAACGACGCCTACATTCTGGCGCTGCGTGCGTTCGTTGAGTCGATCCCGGATGCGCACGTCAACTTCGGCACCCCCTACACCAACGCCTTTGTGCAGCAGTTCCAGGAAGAGGTGAGCGGCGGCCTGGGGCTGGCTGTCACGGAACTGGATGACGGTCGCGTGATCGTATCCTTCCTGACTCCGGATGGCCCGGCGGAAGCCGAGGGCATCGAACTGGGTGCAGAACTGCTCTCGATCAACGGCATGGACATTGAAGAGGCCATCCAGCAGACGCAGCCCTTCTCCGCACCGTTCAGCACGCAAGAAGCCCGCCGCATCCAGCAGGTACGCTATGTGACGCGCTTCCCGGTCGGCGTTGATGTAGAATTCACCTACCAGAATCCCGACTCCGAGCCGACGACGCTGACACTGACCACCGTGCAGGACATCGAGAGCTTCAACGCGACCTCTGTCAACGCCGGGCTGGATCGCACGGCGCTGCCGCTGAATTACCGCTTCCTGGATAATGGCTATGCCTACTTCAAGGTGCAGACTCTGAGCGGCAACGAGGGTTTGATCTTCGAAGTCTTCGATTACTTCATGGAACAGGTGCAGGCCAACGGCTCCAACGGCATCATCATCGACCTGCGCCAGAATGCTGGCGGTTTCTCTGGCATCGGCCTGCGGTTGGCCTCGTACTTCTTCGATGAAGAGATCGAACTGTACTACGCAGAAGAATTTGTCGAAGAGATTGGCGACTTCTACACCTACCCGCGCCCTGCCACCATCCGCCCCGAACTGGCTCCGGATGAACTGCGCTTCCTGGGCGAAGTGGTCGTGCTGGTTGGCCCGGCCTGCTCCAGCGCCTGCGAATTCCTGGGGTATCAACTCACCGCCAATGACCGCGCGACGGTGATCGGTCAGTATGCCAGCGGAGGCCTGGCGGGTGGCTGGTTCCCGCTCTACATGCCGGATGAAGTGACCTTCGCGCTGCCGACCAACCGCGACATCGACGCCGAAACGGGCGAGATCATCATCGAAGGCGTCGGCATTCAGCCGGATGTGCGCGTCCCGGTGACGGAAGAGACCGTCTTCAGTGACGGGGATCCGGTGCTGGAGGCCGCCGTTGACTACCTGAACAACGAGACAAGCATCGTGCCGGAAGAAGGCGGCAGCATCGGCTATGAAGAAGAGGTCACGGGTGATCTGACCATTGGCAGCCGCGTGCGCTACAGCTTCGGCATCGTCGCCGGGGAAGCGACCAACGTCTTCCTCAGCAGCGAAGATTTCGACGCCTACCTGCGCATCTATGACAGCACGGGCGAAACGATCCTGGCGGAGAACAACGACATCGCCGCTGATACGATCAACAGCGGCATTGCCATCCCCGCGCTGGATGGCGACCTGGATGTGATTCTGGAAGTCGCCTCGTTCAATGACTCCAGCAGCGGCAGCTATACGCTGACGGTTACGACAGCCGATGCGCCCTGAGGGGCATCCCATGCGCATACAGACCCGGGGCGGCGCGAGTCGCCCCTTTGTTTGCGCAACCGCGCAGCCCGTCAGTTCGAGTCGAGCGTCAGCGGATTGAGCTGGTTGACGATGTGCAAGATGGCGTAGTAGAGCATGATGAGGATGCAGACCAGCTCGCCGACCATGCTCGCCAGACCCGCGACGATGAGGTAGTAGAAGAGGCGATACCAGAGATCGCTGACCTCGGACATATCGTCGATGGGCGCGGAAAGAATCGTGAGGGTGAAAAGCCCCGTGATGAAGGCCACACAGCAAAGCAGGGCGATATTCTTGATGCGCTTGTAGAACCAGGGATTGAATTGTACGTTAGAGCGGCGTGCGAAACTGAAGATCGTCAACATCAGGGGTAGAATCGTCGCCGCTGATGTGATTCCGGCGAAACACAGCGTATTGGATGTTCCCTGCATGGCGTGCAGGAGCTGGAAAATCGGCAGATGCTGGAAGATGCGCTGCAGGCCAAAATAGATGAAGGCCGTTGCCAGCAGACCGGCGAGGCCGCCCCCCAGCGCGATGACCGTGCTGCGTGGGAAATCAGGCTCCACTTTCTTTGTTAGTGTCTCGAACATCACATTCCCCCTCATCATTCGTACAAATAGGCTCCCGCACCAATATACGCCGCGCTGATGCTGGCGTGTAGTGCTGGATTCGGGCTGTGTATTCAGGGGTGCGGGAAATGGGTGTGTGTGTCATAAGGCCTGTGATTTTCATTGATGTGCATCGGCGTTATTCGGATTGAATTGAAACAATCCTGTGGCTATATTCACAGGTATCGAAAAACGAAGGCGGGTAAAGTATGATTTCCTGTGCCGCCTGGGATAAAGAAACGAGTCGTACTGCATCCCCTATCGGCAAGCGACAGTGCCAGTTCCTCATGACGAAGTAAGGGCGCCTGTCGAGACGCATCATCACTGTGTCTGCCACAAATGATGATCAGCAAACTGTAGAGGAAAGAGTCGCACCATGACCACTACCACACCACCTGCCAGCGCCTACACCCCGCCCCGACGCGGAGAGCGCGCATACAGCAACCGACGCTACCTGGATGCCATTGAAGATCATGTGGTGATCTTCGACGGGGCAATGGGCACGAGCATCCAGAATTACAACCTGACCGCTGAAGACTTCGGCGGCGACCATCTGGAAGGCTGCAACGATTATCTGGTGATCACCCGCCCGGACATCATCCAGGAGATTCACGAGAGCTTCCTGGCGGTCGGCAGCGAAGTCGTGGAGACCGATACCTTCCGCGGCAACCGCCTCACGCTGGGCGAATACGGCCTGGGCGATCGTGTACTGGAAGTCAACCGGGCAGCGGCGCAAATCGCCCGCAAAGCCTGCGACATCTGGGAAGAAAAAACGGGCGTGCCGCGTTTCGTGGCGGGGAGCATCGGCCCCAGCGGTAAACTGCCGAGCGGCAGCGACCCTGATTTGAGCAACATCCGCTTCGACGAATTGGCGGACATCTTCTACGAACAGGCGCAGGGGCTGGTCGAAGGCGGCGCGGATTTGCTGCTGGTGGAAACCAGCCAGGACATCCTGGAAGTGAAGGCCGCCGTGATCGGCATCAACCGCTATTTCGACGAGAGCGGCAAGCGCATCCCCTTGCAGGTACAGGTCACGCTGGATGTCAGCGGGCGTATGCTCTTCGGCACCGATATTGGCAGTGCCCTGGTCACGCTGGAGCCGCTGCCGATTGATGTCATCGGCATCAACTGCTCGACTGGCCCGGAATACATGCGCGCGCCGCTGCAATATCTGGCGGAACACAGCCCCTTCCCCATCAGCGTGCTGCCCAATGCGGGCTTGCCCATCAATGTGGATGGCGAGGCAGTCTACCCGATGGAGCCGGAACCCTTCAGCGACATGGTCAGCGAGTTCACGCAGTGGGGCATCAACATTGTCGGCGGCTGCTGCGGCACGCGCCCGGAACACCTGGATAAGCTCTACCAGAAGGTACACGGACACCCGCACAGTGACCTGATCAAGATCGGTAGCAAGCGCAAGGCTCCCGTACAGCGCCAGATCGATTTCGATGCGCAAGCCAGCAGCGGCATGAAGGCGACTCCGCTGGTCTTCAATCCGGGACCGACGCTGATCGGCGAGCGCGTCAATTCCCAGGGCAGCCGCAAGGTCAAGCGCCTGCTGCTGGCCGAGGATTACGACAGCATTGTGGAAATTGCGGTGGGGCAGGTGAACAGCGGCGCACACATGCTGGATGTCTGCGTGGCGCTGACCGAACGCGACGACGAGAAAGCCCAGATGGAAGCCCTGGTCAAGAAGCTGGCAATGTCCGTCGATGTGCCGTTGATCATCGACACAACCGAGGCCGATGTCGCCGAGGCGGCGCTGGCGCTCTATCCGGGGCGCGGCATCATCAACGGCAACAACCTGGAAAACGGGCGCGAACGCATCGACGAGATTCTGCCGATTGCGAAGAAACACGGCGCGGCAGTGCTTTCCATGACCATTGACGAAGAGGGCATGGCGCACACCCGCGAGAAAAAGCTGGAAATCGCCAGACGCATCACCGAGATTGCGGTGACTGAATACGGCATGGTGCCGGAAGATCTGATCTTCGATGACCTGACCTTCCCGCTGACCACCGGGCAGGCCGAGCTGCGCAATGACGCGGTCGAGACCCTCGAAGGAATCCGCCTGATCAAAGAGCAGATTCCCGGCGTGAAGACCGCGCTCGGCGTGAGCAATGTCAGTTTCGGCGTTTCGCCAGCGGCGCGCGGCGTGCTCAACAGCGTCTTCCTCTATCACGCGGTACAGGCTGGCCTGGATATGGCGATTGTCAATCCGGCGCACATCACGCCCTACGCCGAAATTCCCGAAGAGCAGCGCAAGATCGCCAATGACCTGATCTTCAACACGGATGAGGACGCCCTGGCACGCTTCATCCAGTACTTCGAAGAGAACGAAGTGGCCGTCGGGGGCAAGGAAGTCGTTGATCCCACCGCCGATATGACCAGCGAAGAAGCGCTGCACTGGCAGATCGTGCATCGTAAGAAAGAGGGCGTCGAAGCCCTGATTGACGACTGCCTGACGCGGCAGGATGCGGTGGGGGTGCTGAATAATGTGCTGCTGCCCGCCATGAAAGAAGTCGGCGATAAGTTCGGCGCGGGCGAGTTGATCCTGCCCTTTGTGCTGCAAAGTGCGGAGACGATGAAGAAGTCCGTCGCCTACCTGGAAAACTTCATGGAGAAGGTGGAAGGCAGCACCAAGGGCGTCGTCGTGCTGGCGACGGTCTACGGGGATGTACACGACATCGGCAAGAATCTGGTGAAGACCATCCTCAGCAACAACGGCTACACGGTCTACGACATCGGCAAGCAAGTTCCTGCCAATGTCGTCATCGAAAAGGCCATCGAACACAACGCCGACGCCATCGGACTCAGCGCCTTGCTGGTGAGCACATCCAAGCAAATGCCGCTGATCGTCAACGAATTGGCACGGCGCGATTTGCACTTCCCGGTGCTGGTGGGCGGCGCAGCCATCAACCGCCGCTTCGGACGGCGCATCCTCTTCCGCGATGACAACGGCGAACCCTACGAACCGGGGGTCTTCTACTGCCAGGATGCCTTCGAGGGGCTGGCGGTGATGGACAAGCTGATGAGCGAGGAGCGCGAAGCCTTCTTGCAGCAGACCTTCGACGAAGCCTACGAAGAGCTGGGCAAGAAGCGTCGTAAACGGCAGGCTGCCCGCGCCGCGTTCGCGCAGAAGACGGTGCAGCCAGCAGCCACGCTGCCGACCCCGCCTTTCTGGGGGGCGCGTGTCGTGACTGAGATTCCGTTGGAAGTGGTCTTGCAACATCTGCACAAGCCGGAACTCTTCCGCCTGAGCTGGGGCGCGAAGAACCAGCAAGGCGAGGAATGGGCGAAGACTCAGGCCGAGTTCGAGGCGCGGCTGGCACGCATGACCCGGGAAGCGCTCGCTGAAGGTACGCTGAATCCGGCGGCGGTCTATGGCTACTTCCCGGCCAATGCTGATGGCGATGACCTGATCATCTGGGAGCCGGATGCCTACGCCAGGGATGGTTCGCTGGTAGAAAAAGCCCGCTTCACCTTCCCGCGCCAGCCAGGGGGCGAATACCTCTGCATCAGCGATTACTACGAGCCGATTACGAATAAAGGCGGACGCGGCGTAGATGTGGTGCAGCTCCAGGCCGTGACCGTCGGCGAGGCGGCGGATCGCAAATTCGAGGCCTTGCAAAGCACGGATCAGTACACGGAAGCCTACTTCTTCCACGGCCTCGCGGTACAGGCGGCGGAAGCGACGGCGAATTACATGACCAACCTCGTGCAGGGGCAATTGGGCATCCCGCGCAAGCAGGGGACGCGCTATAGCTGGGGCTATCCGGCCTGCCCCGACCTGGACGATCACCAGATTGTCTGGTCGCTGATGCCGCAAATTGAGGAGCAACTCGGCATCCGGCTCACGGAGAGTTTCCAGCTTGTGCCAGAGCAGAGCACCGCCGCGATCTTCGCCCATCACCCCGACTCGAAGTATTACAGCGTCGGCAGCCTGGATCGCAGCGAGCAGATTCTGGGTGGGTAGAACGGACAGCGGGGACGATCTGCGGATCGTCCCTCTTTTGAGGAGTGCCTTCCATGTCAGCACTCGTGCAGTTTACCCGTCGCTGCTGGGCAAGGCCGAAGACGAAGCGCAGTTCATGGCGATTCTGGCAACGAAGTGACCTCAGCCATCGCGGAGCGGAAGGGCTTCATCCGTGCTCTCGGCGGTGGGCAAAATGGCCTCCGGCGTTTCCTCCGCTCCAGAACCCGGCTCCACATCTTGCGGGGGAAGATACGGCCCCAGCATGGTGCCATCCACCACCAGGGCGTAAATCTGCTCTGAAGTGGCATCGAACAGAAAAGTTCCGTTATCAAAGCGCTGCAAGCCCATCGCCACATCCGGGACGATTTCGCTGGTGGCGAAGCCGATGTCCTGGCGCAAGTCCGGCACCGCCACCCACATATCGGCGAACGCGCCAGTCGGCAGCAGCAGCGACGGATTGGTGGGAATCCCGGTCAGGTCACCCTCTGGCGGATTCTCCAGATATTCGTAGCGCCCTTCGGCAGCGCGTGCGGGTTGGTCGCTGCGCAGGATAGCCCAGACTGCGTTGAATTCCGGGTAGAAGTACATCACCCCGCGCTCGAAGGCTTGCAGTGACCCGAAGAAGCCGAATCCCGGCTGGATGGGGCACCCCATCCGGCGGCGCACGGTGGCAGTTTCCTGCCAGATGGGGACGAAGGCCGGGTCAATGGCGATGTTGCAGATGGCGGCGTCGGCGGTGGGTTCAGCGCCGGGTTCTGCCGCGCCGAAGAAGGGTTCGTCAATCACTGCGAAACCTTCCGGTTGTTCGGCCTCGCCGATGAAGATGCCGATGTAGGGTGTCTCGCTAGGGATGACCGTCGCCGTCGGCGGGGGCGGTGTCGGCGAACTGGCGGCGCGGGTCGCGGCGCGTTCTTCGGGGTTGGGCGTGGGCGAAATCTCAACCGTCGCCAGCACCCTGGCTACAGCGGGGGCGGTGGGCGTTGCGGCGGGGGCGGCGCTCATACAGCCAACCAACGAGGCCAGCAGCAGACCGCAGCCGATTGTCAGCAGGCGGCTCATTCCCATATCGTCATCACCAAATGCGGCGGATTGTGTCAGGTTCGGCGCTGTTCCATTCGCGGACAGAAGTCAGCGTCAGGGCAACGCCTCCTATTGTGCCCGCAGCGGGGTGCAGAGGCAAGCTCAAGCTGACTGCGCTGCCGCCAACAGCGGCAATTCGACGGTGAACGTCGTGCCCGCCCCTGGCGTCGAATCCACGTAGATTTTGCCCTGGTGCCGCTCCACACAGTCTTTGACGATGCTCAAGCCCAATCCAGTGCCGTTGATGTCCGCCACCCCATCACCCCGGAAGAAGGGGACGAAGATGTGCGGCAGTTCGTCTTGCGGGATGCCCTGCCCCTGGTCGCGCACGCGCATCAGGATGCGCTCTCCGTCGTAGTGCAGTTCCAGGCGGATTTCGCTGTTATCCGGCGAATACTTCACGGCGTTGGAGAGCAGGTTCAGCAGAATACGACTGACCAGCACTTCATCAATCATGACCAGCTCTTGCGACGAATTGCTGGTGAAGATCATGCGGTGCTGTCCGTCATCCACCGTGATCACTTCGTCAATGCTCAGGCGGCAGAGCAGTTCCAGGTTGGTCGGCGCGGGGTTGAACGCCTCTTCGCTGAGGGTGCCGCGTGCCATCTGTACCGTATCTTCCAGCAGATGGGTGGCGAACTGAATCTGGCGATCAATGGTTTCCAGCAGGTCATCCCGCCGCTGCGCTGAAAGGCGTTCGTAGTGCATCGCCAGCAGGTCTTTCGAAGACTGAACGACGGTCAAGGGGGTTCGCAAATCGTGCGACAGCGCCGAGATAATGCGCTGAATCAGTGCGTTGTGTTCGCGCTCCTTCTGCACACGGCTTTTCAGGCGCGTCATCTGCTGCGCCAATTCCTCGGCCTGTATGCGCTCGGTGATGTCCAGGGCGGCGGAGTAGATGAATTCGCCATCGGACTGCGCTGTCCATTCCACATAGCGGTAATCTCCATCGCTGGCGCGGTAGCGATTGACGAAGCTCAAGATGGGCTGCTCCTCCTGAAGCTGGCGCATCGCGTCTATCGTCGGCTGCACGTCCTCTGGATGCACGAAGTCCAGGAAGCGCCGCGCATACATCTCTTCCAGCGAATGCCCCAAAACCGTCTCCCAGGCGTCATTCAGCCGAATGAAGCGTGCATCGAAGTCTGCGATCGCCAGCAAACTGGGCGTGATGCTGAAGAAGCGATCCAGTTCCGCATGTTTCTTCTGCAGCGCTCCCTCGGCCTCTTTGCGCTCGGTGATGTCTTCGCCGATGGATTGGTAGGACTGGATCGCACCACCGTCGGTGAAGACCACGCGATCCGTCCAGCGCTGCCAGCGCACCGTGCCATCCGCCGCGACGACTCGGTGCTCCGTCACCTGGGTCGGTTTCTCCGGCGTGAGCGCATCCATCATGCCCTGCACCGTTTCACGCTCTTCCTGGGGAACGAGATTGAGGAAGCTGGTGCCGATCAAGTCGTCAGGCGACTTGCCGAAAGCGCGTGCGTAGCCCTGGTTGACGAAGGTAATTTCGCCACCCGGTTTCCAGGTGCAGATCATCACAGGCAGGTCTTCCACCAGTCCCCGGTAGCGAGCTTCGCTCTCGCGCACGGCTTGTTCGAGCTTGAGACGTTCGGTCACATCCCAGAAGGCTCCCTGCACCCCCTCCGCGTTCCCTTCGGCATCGTAGACCGGGGTTTTCAACACCTCGACGTAGCGCTCTTCCCCATCTTTGGGCGAGATATTCACTTCCGTGAAGCGCAGGGTCTCGCCGCGTTGCAGCACATAGGCATCGTCGCTGCGGTACTTGCGGGCCAGTTCTTCCGGGTAGATGTCATACGAAGTCCGCCCCAGCACTTCCTCGGCTTCCATGCCCAGCCCTTCCAGCAAGCGCTGGTTGGCGAAGGTCACCACGCCGTCTTGATCGACGCGGTAGATGTTCATGGGCAATGTCTCGACCAGCGACTCGTAGAGGGCTTCGCTCTGGCGCAGGCGGTCGAGAGTCCGCTTGCTTTCGGTGATGTCCGTGATGAAGCCTTCCAACTGGATGCTGCCGTCTTCTCGCTGGACTGCGATGCCGCGTTCCCAGGCATGGCGCAGGCTGCCATCAGCGTGGTAAAAGCGGTACTCGACCTCGTATTGCTCCCCGGCGGCAATGGCCTCTTGCACAGCCTCCCAGACGCGCTGGCGATCATCCGGATGGATCAAGTCTCCGTAGGCTACTTCAGCATCCCCCAGCAGGGCAGAAGACGGATAGCCCGTCAGCGCCTGGCAACCGCTGCTGACAAAATACGCCGTCCACTCTGGCGTGTTGGCGCTGCGGAAGGCCATACCGGGCAGATTATCCAGCAAGTTGCTCAGCCGCTTTTCGGAGATTCGCAGCGTTTCCATTGCGTTGCGCCCCTCCGTGACATCCTGCCCCACCGAGAGGTAATAGCGAACGTTCCCGGCATCGTCGAAAAACGCGCGATCCGTCCAGCGCTCCCAGCGCAACCTCCCCGCCGGGAAATCCAGTTGTCGTTCGTCCGTGTGCAGCGATGATTCCGGCGTGAGTGATGCCAGATTCTGCTGGATGATGTCTGCAATCGGCGGCGGAACGAGCTGAAAGAGGTTCAAGCCAACGACATCTGAGGGCGCGCGACCCATGTGGGCGGCGAAGGCATGGTTGCAGTAGACGATTTGCCCACCCGGCAGATGCACGAAGGCCAGCACAGGCAGGTGATCGAAGAAGTCCCGATACCTCATGTCGCTCAATGGTGCGGGCGGGGACAGGTCAGTTGTGTTCGTGACACTCCGCACGGACTAAAGTCCGGCGGCTTCTAAAGCCGCAAGCGGTTCTC
>CAZJWX010000059.1:0-29232 GCA_964549915.1 uncultured Anaerolineaceae bacterium
TCTCTCCACTACACATTACCAACTTTCTTTCATTTTTGAAGCGATTGCCCTGGTGGGGTTGTCCTAGCCTAAGGAATGTCGGGCGCAATTACAATCGCCAGCTTTTGCCCCGGTTGGTGCAGGACACACAAAACCTGCGGTCTGCACCGCACATCGTGATAAAATGCACATAGTTGGACACGCGACGAGTATACAAGGAGACCCTCTATGCGTAGTATCACCCTGGCGTTGCTTCTCGTGACTGTCTTCGCGCTGACCGGATGCCGTCAGGCCGAAGTGACTTCCAGCGAGAATGTGAACATTGATGTTGCCGTGACCCCCGAAGAACCCGCTGTTGGCGATGCGACTCTGCTCGTCACCCTCACCGACCCGGAGGGCAATCCCATCACTGATGCGACTGTTGCCGTTCGGGGTGATATGACACACGCCGGGATGGTTCCGGTGATCCCCGCCGAGGTTTCCGGCGCGGAGGATGGCGTCTACGTCTTCGAGGATTTCGAGTGGACGATGGGCGGTGAATGGTTCGTGGAAGTGACTGTCACCCTGCCCAACGGCGAAACTGCCACCGAACAGTTTGAATACACCGTCAGCGGCGAGATGAACATGGATGAGATGGGCGACATGGACATGACCGAAGAGCCCGAAGAGATGGACATGGACGCCACCGAAGAAACTGAAGCGATGGATATGACGGAAGAAGCGGAATAAACCTGAAAATCACCGGGGGCGATGCGATGTCGTCCCCAGGAACCCCTATTTGTTGTCAGGATAACCCCCAATGCCCAAAAACAACGACGCCCTTTACCGACCGAAAACTGCTTTCGATGTATTGCGCATCCCCCTGTTGGGACGAGCGCTCAAATCGCGTTATGGACGACTCTGGCTGCAAATCCCGCTGTTGATCATCGCCGCACTGCTGATCTATGATGGCTTCACCGGGCCGCAGATGGCGTCGCGCAATCTGGCGACGGTCGCGCCCTGGGTGCACTATCGCGGCTTCGTGGTGCTGGTGATCTTGCTGGCGGGCAATCTTTTCTGTATGGGCTGCCCCTTCACGCTGCCGCGCACCCTGGCGAAACGCCTCAGCATCCGGGGATGGCGCTTCCCGCGGTTCTTGCGCAACAAATGGCTGGCGATTGCCGGCTTGTTCTTGATTTTCTTCCTCTACGAATGGCTCGATATGTGGGCCAGTCCGGCGCTGACGGCCTGGTTGATTGTGGCCTATTTCCTGGCGTCTTTCGTGCTGGAAGCCTTCTTCAAAGAATCGGCCTTTTGCAAATACGTCTGCCCGTTGGGGACGTTCAACTTCGTCTACAGCACCGCCTCGCCGACGCAAATCGCGGTCAAGGATCACGCCGTCTGCCAGGGCTGCCAGGGCAAGGAATGCGTCAACGGCAGTTACAGCGCGACTCCCGTGATCCGCATTGACGAAATCCCCTACATTGATGCCGATGGCGTGATGCACACGAAGAAGGTCGAAGTGAAGGACAGCCCGCAGGGCACGCTCGGCTGTGGGACGGAACTCTTCCCGCCGCAGATCACGAGCAACATGGATTGCGTGTACTGCCTGGATTGCGTCCGCGCCTGCCCGCACGACAACATCGGCCTCTTCGCCCGCACGCCGGGGCGCGAACTGCTGCGCGGTGGGGCATGGCCCAAACGCTGGGATGCCTCGCTGCTGGTGATCATATTGGCCTTCATGGCGATCTTCAACGCCTTCGGCATGGTGCCGCCTGTCTTCTCGCTGATGGAATGGATGGGCGATACCTTCGGCTTCCGCAGCGACTTCTGGCCGCTGGTGATCCTCTTCGGGGGTGGGATGCTGGTCTTGCCTGTGCTGGTAGCGCTGGGAACCGGGGAATTTGCCCAGTTCATGACCAACACGGCGGGCAGCATCTCCCTGCGCGATACGGTGGCGGCCTTTGCCCCGGCCTTCGTCCCGCTGGGATTCGGCATCTGGATCGCGCATTACGGCTTCCACTTCTTGATTGCGCCGCTTTCGTTCGTGCCAATTGTGCAGGAATTCCTCGGACAGCCTGGGGATTGGGCGACATACGGCATTGTGTTGGATAACGCCCTGATCGGGCTGGTGCAGGTGGGCGGGTTGCTCGGCGGCTTCTTCTGGAGCTTGCTGATTGTGCAGCGTGCGGCGACTCGGCTCTATGGGCGGCGTAACAGCTTCGGTGGGGTGCTGCCCTGGGCATTGGTGCTGCTGCTGATGATGGTGGCCTCGTACCAGATTTTCGCGCTACCGATGGAAATGCGCGGCACCGAAGACCTCTTCGCGGGGCTGCTGCGCTTCGTCTGGTGAGCGTTTTCGCCAATTTACAGAAAGCCACAAGGGGTTCTTGTGACCTCCCCTGGCCTTTTCTGGAAATAAGAGTATACTGGTCGGGTCAGGCGCGCACACACATCTGATTCGCTCAACAATAAGGATACGATCATGACTGATCCGACCACCGCAAAACGATATACCCTGCCTGAGGGCTACCGCACCCGCCCCGCCCGCCTGGAAGATGCGCAGGCTGTTGCGGATGTGTGGTTTGCTCTCTCGTCGGCGATGGGCGTCCCGGAACGCCTGGAGGCTTCCGACTACATTCAGGATTGGCAGGCTCCCAAGTTCAACCTCGAAGACTCGACTCTGATCGTCGAAGATACTGCCGGAGCCGTCATCGGCTTTGCCGAAGTCTGGGATGTGAGCGACCCGCCCATACATCCCGACATCACCCAGATGGTACATCCCGACCACGCGCACAAGGGCATCGAGCAATATCTCATGCAGTGGGGAGAAGCCCGCGCCCTGCGCGTCATCCCGCGCTGCCCGGCGACGGCACGCATTGCCTACCACAGCGGCACATTGGCAGGCTACGAATATGGCGAGAACCTCCTGCGCGAGATGGGCTACCAGAATATCCGTTATTGGCTGCGCATGGTCATCGACATGGACGAAGCGCCGCCAGAAGCGACCCTCGCCGAGGGCTACAGCATTCGGACGGTGCGCTTCCCCGATGAGCTGGAGAAGATGGCGCAGGCTGTGGATGATGCTTTCAAGGATCACTGGGGGCATGTGGATCGTCCCCTGGAGCAGATGGTCGAACGGTGGCAGCACCGCATCGAGAGCGATGAGAAGTTCGACGATACGCTCTTCTTCATCGCGGTAGATGACGCAACCGGGGACTTCGCCGGGATGAGCCTCTGCCGCATCGAAGAGTGGGGGCGTCCGGAAGCGGCCTATGTGGCGACCCTGGGTGTGCTGCGCGATCATCGCAAGCGGGGGCTGGCGCAGGCGCTGCTCTACCACACCTTCGGCGAATTCTGGCGGCGTGGGCGTAAGACGGTCTCACTGCATGTGGATGCCACCAGCCTGACCGGGGCGACAAAGCTCTATGAGAAGGTCGGTATGTACGCCGATGACAGGTGGGGCACCTGGGAAAAGCTGCTGCGCGACGGGACAGAACTCGCCACGACCAGCGTGGAGGAATAGAGGTACTGCCAGGGGCGACTCATTGGTGTTTGGGCGATGGTGAACCCACCGTAGTTCGGGTGTAGGGGCACGATTGACCGTGCCCCATGCTAACATACGCCGCATCTGGTCGGGCCAGTATGGCAGCAATGGCCAACGGATCGCCCCACCCGTGCTTTTCAGAACGCGATCTCGGCGATTTGATCCAGGTCAATGCGGACATCGGCCAGGTCGATGGTGTCTTCCTCGAAGGCTTCCCAATCAACCAGTTTGCCTGCTTCACGACCCCGATCACAGAGCGAACGATAGACGCAGTATTGGCAGCGGCGCGTCTCGTCAGTCAGCGGGAAGTCGTCGCGCTGTTCGATTGCGCGTTCGATTGCGCGGATGAGGCTCAGCAAGTAGGCTTCATCCGCCTGCATCTGGGCTGCATCGTAGGGGAAGGCAACGGTTTCCCCACCGTGTTCGGCGTACCAGTAGCGTATTTCAATTTGCTCTGGTGGGATCGGCTCGCCGCCATTCAGCGGTGCGCCACCCTGCGCCAGGACATAGCGATAGACGATGGTCTGTAGCTTTTCCGCCAGCCATTCGCGTCGCGGCATTCGTGCCGAGGTCTTCCAATCGACGATCAGCGCTTTTTCGCCCAGCGCCAGCAGGTCGAATTTCGCCAGCAGCCGATACGCCCCCAGCGCAACGGTCAGCGTCTGCTCGGGGTAACGCTTTTCGGGGACATCCACCAGGCCGTTCTGTAGATAGGTCTCGAACCAGCCGCGCACGCTCTCATCCTGGATGTGCTGTTGCAGCAAATCCGCGGGCAGCCCCACCAGATGCTGCTGCACGAGACGATGAAATGCTTGCCCCTGCTGCATATGCCGTTCGAATTCCAGCATATCGTCTACTTCGGGCGCGGGATAGCGCTGGCGCAGCAGGTATTTCAATTCAAAACGGCGCGGACAATCTACATAGTCTTGCAAGCTGCTCTGGCTGAAGATGAAGTCTTCCGCGAGGGTCGTCATTGGCTACTCTCTCCCACTTTTTCCCACCATCCGCGCAGGGCTGCCACTGGACGCGCTTCGATTTGCTCCCCACTGCGCCCCGTATTCCAGGTGACGATCAGTTCACGGCGTGCGCGTGTGATGCCCACGTAGAGCAGGCGCAGCCGCTCCGCCGCGTACTCAATGCGTGCCTCATAAGTGGGCTGACCCTGGCTGTATGCCCGTCCCTCGTGCAAGGCGCGGAGCTGCCCCAGCGCTTCTTCTTCCAGGTTCAGGCTGTCGCGGATGAACCAGCGTTCGCCCATGAAGCTGTCGAAGGGGTCGGCGGAGGGGTAATTGTAATTGTTCGCCGCCATGATGTAGACGCGATCCCATTCCAGCCCCTTGGCTTTGTGCATGGTCGTCACCGTCACCACGCCGGGGTGCTGATCCGGGTCGAAGGCGTCGTCGGCATCGCTGATTCCGCTGAAATTTCGCCGCCCGCGCGCGATTTCCTGCAATTCGGTGCTGTATTCCGGCAGGCGTGCTTCCGGGTGCAGTTCGGCGAAGCGCCGCAAATAGAGGGCGACAGCGTAGGCGGTGGCGATGTCCGTCTCCAGGCGGAAGACATCCCCGCTGATGGTCAGGATCAACTGGTCAATCGGCAAATCTGCCGCTGCCTGCCAGCGCTGCACCAGCGCCCGAAAATCCAGCAGGTGAGCCAGCAGCGCGTCGTTATCGCCAGCGGCGCTTTCCAGCCAATCGGTGGCACGCGGATAGAGGAAATCCTCAACGGCGCGGATGCTGCGCAGTTCTTTCGCGATGCTCTCGATGGCGCGTTCTTCGGCCTCGTCACCCCGGTCATCGCGCCGCCAGACGCGGTAGACCTGCGCCAACCGTGCGCTGTCCTGCGGTTCTTCCAGGTACGACAGAACCAGCGCGAGTGCGCCGACAATCGCCCGTGTGCCACTGGTCGAGCGCAGATTCTCCACATAGGGAACGCCCTGCGCACGCAGCATCTGCACCATCTTTGCGCCGCTGCTGTTGATCGGCAGCAGCACGGCACACGTCCGCTGCGGGTTTTCCGGCAGCCACTCCTTGATCGACTCAATCACTGCCTGCCGCTCGGCATCCCCCGTGAATTTGTTATCGGCAAAGGTGATCGCACCCGGTGCATCCGGGGGATTGCCCTGCGGGTCGCCTTCCGGCGTGGGTTCGATGTGCGGCTCGGTCAGCGGTTCTCTGGCGCGGATGTCCGGATTCAGGTGTTTCTGCGTCCAGTCGATCAGGTAGTTCGCCACGCGGATGATGCTGCGCGTGCTGCGTCCGCTGTTGGGAAGCGTTCGCGCCGCTACGTCCGGTTCATCCAGGAAGGCACGTAGATATTTGGGATTCGCCGTCGTGAAGGTCTCGTAGATCGCCTGGTTGGGATCGCCGACGCGCACCCAGTTGCCGCCTTCGCCCGCCAGCAAGCGTAAGATGTCTTCTTGCAATTTGCTGCTGTCCTGGGCTTCGTCTTCCAGGATGTAGGGGAAGCGCTGCCGCAGCCGCGCCAGGTACGCCGGGTCGATTTGCAGGATGCGCAGCGCCAGCCGGATCAAGTCCTGGAAATCGACTGCGCCCCGGTACCGCAGGCTGCGCTCGTACTGCTCGTAGAGTTCCAGGCAGATGGTTGCCAGCGGCAGCGCTTCGTCGTGTTGGCGCAGCTTTTCGGCAACATCATCCACCGAAAGCTGGTAATCTTTCGCCTGCCGGATGAAATTCATCGCCATATTCTTGACCAGCCCCGGCCACTGGTAATTGCGCGTGTTGGCGTTGTCGATGTGTTCGGGCGAGAGATAGGCATCGGGTGCGTCGGGGTTGGCACGTACCCAGGCTTCGACGGCTTCTTGCAGGATGTCATCGGCGGCGCGTTCATCCAACACGGTGAAGGCGTCCGAAAGTCCCACCAGCGAAGGGCGCTCATGCACGATGTCGTTGGCGAGGCCGTGCAGCGTCCGCACGCGATAGCCCAATCCCGGCAGCAAATGGAACTCATCGCGCAGGAAACCCGCCATCGACGCGGCGAAATTGCCCACTGCCGACTTGACCAGCGTCACGATCAAAACTTCCTGGTCGGCGTCCAGGTCGGTCTCGGCGACCAGCTTCGCCGCCAGATACGAGAGAGTCGCCGTCTTGCCGCTCCCCGGCACGGCGGAGACTCCCATCTTGCCGCCCCGGTAGGCCAGCACCTGAGCCTGCTTGGGGCGTGGAACGAATCGTTTGCGCTTCGCTTCAGTCATGCGCCTGCTCCTCACGCTGCAAGCGGCGCAGCATACCCTGAATCGTCATCAGCAAGGAACCGCGCTGCTCGTAACCCTGTTCGCTGAACTGGCTCAGTCCCAGATAGATTTTCTTGCGACAGCGCCGCATCAAACCGAGCGTCAGGTCGTAGAGAGTCTGCTCGTCCGCCTCCGCCTCATCCTGCTCGGTCCAGATGTGCCCGACCTGCCATTGACGGCTCATCACATAGGGGTGCGTCAGCGGTTGGTAGAGCCGCTGCGACCAGCCGCTGCTGCCGGCATTCAGCCAGAACTGGTAATCGACGGGCTGATTGCCGAGCAAGAATGTATAGGCGGGGGCAATCAAGACGGCTTCGCGCTGTGCGTCTTCCCAATCGCGGATATAGAGATTGGCGATCACGCCGCTATCCACCATTCGGACGTATTCCAGCGCGGCATCGACATCTGGCTCGATTTCATTCACCGCCTGCCGGAACTCCCGCGCCGAGTCGATCAATTTGGCGGCAGTGTTGGCTTCGTCCAGCTTTTCGTGGAAGCCGTAGCCCGGCTGCGACAGCACCTCGCCGAAGAGCTTGCTCAGGAAGATGTCCACCGGAACGGGATCTTTCTGACGGTAGGCGTCCAGCCATTCGCGCAGGGAATCGTAGCGGTTGCCCAGGTCAAAGGTGATGCGCTGCTGCATGGTGTCACTCTGGATCGTCTCGAAGGGCGACAGTTCGCCCTTGCGGTAGAGCACATCCGCCAGCAACCGCGCCCGAATCAAATCCAGGTCAGTGATGGACGCAGCCAGGGCATTGGCGACATCGAATTTGCTCGTTTGGATGTTCCATTGCGGATGTGCCAGTTTCGCCAGAGTCAGCAGCGTGCGCGAAGCCGATTCTTCCCGCAGCGCACGCGAGGGGCGGTGCGAGCGATGCGGGATACCGAGCGCGTCCAGCCGCGTCTGCAACGAGAAGCGCAGCGCGTCCGGCAGGTAGGGTGCCAGAATCACGATTTGCTCCGGCGAGACGCCTTCTTGCCGCACCAGCGAGGCGACGCTCTCCGCCACCCAGTCGATCATCTGCGGATGGTAGGTGTGGTTCTCATAGGCCAGCGCCTGATGCGGGTCGGCTTTGTTCTCGCCAGCGTCCAGCGGACGATTCAGGCTAATTGCCATCTCGCGCTGCAAGGCTTCCATCGCTGGCGACATCACGCGGTGGTTATCCAGCGTGATGTGTACTTTGCATTGTTCTTTGAGCGTGGCTGCACTTTCCGGATTCGCCCCCAGGAAGCGCCGATAGCCGCCCTGACTATCATAGATCAGCAGCGCTGATTCCGTGTGGGGCAGCCAGGTGCGCAGCATATCATGTGTGGCGAAGGTATCTTCTTCCACATTGTCGACGATCACATGGCGATACTGCTGCGTCAGGTGGTGCTGCACCTCTGGTAGCGGCCAGAGCACCTCGATGAAGAGCGTCACTTGCAACGAGAAATCCAGCAGATTGTGCTGCAAGCAGCGCTCCCGAAAGAGCGTGGCGCAAGCCTGCGCATCATCGTAGATGTACTGCTGGGCGATGTCGCCGCGATAGGCCGATTTGAGCCGCTCACCGATGCGCTTCGGATCGAGCCGATTGAGCGCTGCCTTGTTGAGGTTATCGACCAGTTGCGTATAGAGGCGGTTGCGGCTGATGGTGACGCTGTTGAAATAATCCCTGGCATTGATTTCCGGCTCCAGAAAGCGCGTCATGTAATACTGCACCAGTTCCAGGCTGAGGAAGTTCGGACGCTGGAAGGGGTTGCTGACCCCGGTCTGCTCTGCGACCAGCGGCCAGAAGAGATCGAGCGTATCGTAGGCCAGCCGCCCCAGGGTTGCCGTCTGGATGTTCGTGTCGGCCTTGATGCGTGCGCGGCGCAGGGCCGTCTTGTAGGGCAGGGCCAGGGTGGCCTGGGGAACCAGGAGCAAGATCGAAGCCGCCGGGACACCTTCCCGAATCAGCGACTTGGCGCGTTCGATGGCGGCGGTGGTCTTGCCCGTTCCGGCGATGCCTTCCAGGAATATCGTCGTATCCAGGTTGTCTTTGGCGACTCGCTGTTGGTCTTTCAATAAGCGCATGGGGTTGGCGTGCCTGCTTGCTGTGGAATAGATGTTCTCCGGTCATTATAGCGGCGTTCGGCTATTTCTGCCTGGTGCGGAATGGGCATCGGCACACGGAGGGACGCCGCAGCAGCCATGGTTCCCCCGGTGGATGCGTTGGGGTCAGGCGATGGGCAGGGTGGTTTTGAAGATGCTGCCGCCGCCGGGATTGTCTTCCACCCAGATGCGCCCACCGTGCGCTTCAGCCACCAGCTTGCAGAAGGCCAGCCCCAGCCCGACCCCGCGCCGCACCGATTTGCGACCCGCTACCTGCACATAGCGGTCGAAGAGGCGCTGTTTGTATTCATCCGGCACACCTGGCCCCCGGTCAGAGACAGCGATTTGCAGGAATTTGCCATCCTGTGGCGCAATCGAGATTTCCACCGTGCCGCCGGATGGACTGTACTTGAGGGCATTATCCACCAGATTCAGGATCATGCGCTCCACTTTGTCGCTGTCGATGTTGGCGCGTGGCAAGGTTTCCGGGGCGTTGATCCCCAGGTCAACTTCCATCTCGTTAGCCAGGGGCGTCAATTCCGTCTGCACACTTTGCACCAGCGGACGCAGGGCTGTAGGTTCGCGATCCAGGTACAACTCGCCGCTCTCCATCTTGCTGATGTCCAGCAGCGCATCGACGCGAGAGAGCACTTTGCGGATGGCACGGCGGCTGGCTTCGGTGGTCTTCTCTACCACCGGACGCGCATTGTTATCCAACGGGACGAGTTCTTGCAGCAAGCGCAGGCTGGTTGTGACAGAAGTCAGCGGACTGCGCAGATCATGGACGATCATCTGCGAGAGTGATTCGCGCTGCTGGGCCAGTTCGCGCTCTTCGGTCTCATCACGGAAGATCAGCAGAGCGCCGCTGATCAGGTCGCGTTCATCGCGCACGGGAATGACCTGCCGTTCGATGTAGCGCACACTGAGATCCGGCTGGGGCACTTCGTAGACGTGCGGGGGAATCGGCTGCCAGTCTTCGGGCGCGGTGATCTCGTGCAGCAGCCGCTTGAGTCGTTCCTCATTGGCGAAGCCCATGCGCCGTGTCAGGTCGAGTTCGTCGCGCTCCAGCAGCGCTGCCAGCGGTTGATCGCGCAGCATTTCCGCATCCAGCCCCAGCATATCCACACGCGGATTCGCCAGGGCGATGCTGCCGTTTTCGTCCAGCAAGACGATGGCTTCGTCCGTCGCATTCAGGATCACCTGCATCTTGTCACGCGCTTCGCGGATGGCATGGAAGAGCAGGGTGTTATCGACGGCGATCACGGCCTGGTTGGCGATTTGCATGACGAAGTGGGCATCGCTTTCGCTGAAGGCGTTGGGCTGGTCATGTTCCAGCAGAATCAACCCCAGCACATCTTGCCGCTTGAGCAAAGGAGCGACCAGAATCGAGCGCGTCTGCGCCACCAACGGCAGATAGCCCGTCTCGCTGCGGGTGTCGGTCGTGCGCAGGGCTTGCCCGCTCTTGAAAGCACGCCCCGTCAACCCTTGCAGCAGCAGCGACGGATCATCGAATGTGCCTGCGGGGAAATTCTGCTGTGCCGGCACGGTCAGGCGGTGTTCACCGCTGCGCAAGATGATGGCCCCGCGATGCGCCTTGGTGGTCTCGTAGGCATAAGTCAGCACGGTCTCGTAGATGCGTTCGGGCGTGAGGGTTGCGTTCAACATGCGCCCCATGGCCGATAGCGCGAAGAGTTGTTCGGCACGCTGTTCCAGGTCGCGGTCAACGACTTCGAAGGTGCGGGCGTTTTCGATGGCCTGGGTCGCCTGGATGGCGAAAGATTGCAGCATTTCCGTCTGTTCGTCGTAGAAGTGCTGCGGTTGGTCATAATAGAGCACCAGAATCCCCAGTGCGCCGTTGCTCGTCACCAGCGGACTCTCGACCAGGGCGTGCTTGTTCTCGCGGATCATGGCCTGGCGAGTCTGGGGCGCGGTAGCCGGTACGTCGTCGCGCTTCTCGATGCGCAGGGGCTGCGCTCGCAGGTAGAGGTCGTGGGAGCGCAGTTGCTCGGTGAGCAGGGGGCGCGGCGAATGGTTCTCGAAATGGCTGCTGAGTCCGGCGCTGCGCACCAGCCTGATCGTCTCGCGGTCTTCTTCCAACAGGTAAATCGCGACGGCGTTCGCCTCCGAAATGGTAGACGCCGATGAGACGATGGTATCCAGCACTTCGCCGATAGCGAGAGTCCCGGTGAGCAGTCCGGCGATTTGATTCAGGGTGGCGAGTTGTTCTACGCGCTCGCTCTTCTGGCTGTAGAGGCGGGCATTTTCGATGGCCATCGCCAGATTGTTGACGGTAATTTTCAGGAGGCGGGCATCGTCTTCGGTCAGCAGGCGCTCCCCCTGGGCATAGACCGCGAAGACGCCGCGCAGGTCTTCGCCGACCAGCACCGGGACCCCCAACCAGGATGTCAGAAACGATCCCAGCTCCGGCTTGCCCAGGCTGCGCAGTCTTTCGGCGAGATTCTCCGCCAGCCGCAGGGTGGTGCGCGTCGTCAACACCTGCTCGATCAACGTGTGGTCCCGGGGCACTTCGTCGAACTGCATGGGACGCACCTCACCGCGCCGGATGACCAGCGGGTAGGTCAAGCGATTCCCGGCATCGTTCAAGAGAGCGACTGTCAGGTTATCCACGCGCAGCAAGCGGTTGATTTGCGCGTAGGCGGTGTGCAAGACCGCGTCCAGTTCCAGGTTGCTGCGCAGCGCCTGGGTCGTCTCTTCGATGACCTGCATTTCGGTCAATTGTCGGCGTAAGCGCTGCTGCACCCGGCTGAGCATGTACAGCCCGAAGATCACCAGGAGCGTGCCGACGATGATCGTCGTGAAGGAGAACAGCGACTCATCGCGCTGGATGACATCCGCCCCGATGACAGCGAAGGGCACGGGGAGAATCAGCAATTCCAGCCAGGCGAGGCCGTCCCGCCGCAGCACCTGGGCGAATTCACCCCCGGCCTGCAAGATTTGCAGCAGCGACAGGGCGGTGTACAGCCCCACGTACAGCACAACGTAGAGCACGATTGTCAGGCTGTTGGCTTCCTGCGTGCTAGGAAGCGCTGCCCCGAGCACATCCAGGTAGAAGCGCCCCGCCAGGAAAAAGGGCACGGCCACCAGTGCACTGGCTGCAACCCCCTGTCGCCACCAGCGGGTGCGCAGGCGTGCCCGTTGGGCCAGCGGCACAGGTTGCAGGATGCCGCCGACGAAGCCCGCAATAGCCAGAACGAGCGTCATGAGTGGCATGGCAGCGGCAGGTAGGGTGAAGAATGCCAGCAGACCAACGGCGTGGGCGATGCTCAGGCGGCTATATGAGAGTGGCAAGCTCAGCGCCACAGCAAAGGCCGTCAGCAGGGCGTAGGTCACCAGTTCGACGAAGCGCGTCGTTGCGAGTGTGAAATCAGCGTCCGGTATACTGAAGGCAATACAGACGAGCAAGGCGGCGAAGAAAAAGGCCGTGATCCAGGAGCGAGGAAGGGACGAGTCTGTCATGGCGTGCTGCCCTCAATGATGCATGATTGGTGCATGGTTCAGCATGGATGTGCCAGATATGTGCGTGTAGGTTCTTAGTGCTAGTGTAGCAGAAACCCGCATTTGCGTTGCGCGAGCTTGCGTCAACTCTCTTCTGGCGCGGGGAGGGCATTCTCTTCCGTGCTGATCGCGGGCAGGGTGAAGCTGATGCAAGCGCCGGAAAGCAACCCCTCATCATCGACGCCAATCGTGCCGCCATGCGCTTCCACCGCCAGTTTGCAGAAATGCAGCCCCAGCCCCATTCCACGCCCACCTGCGCGGGGCAGCCGTCCGTCGATTTGCGTGTATTCCTGGAAGACGCGCTGGCGTTCTTCCGGCGGGATCCCCGGTCCCGTATCGCAGATGCGCAGGCGCAGATACCCCGCCTGTTCTTCTGCATCGTCTACTGCAATCAGGATCGTACCGCCTTCTGGGGTGAACTTGAAGGCGTTGTGCAGCAGGTTGATGAGGACCCGCCGGGTCAGATCCGCATCTACATAGAGGGAAGGCACATCGCCATCGGCGTGATATTCGAATGCGATGCTGTCGGATACGAGGTAGGCAGAGAGCGCGTCCCTGGCTCGCGTCACCAGTTCTTGCGCCCCAATCGCTGACGGGCGAATGGTCATGTTGGTCGTCTTGGGCAGGTCGCGCAAGGTCTCGACCATGTGCAGCAGATTCTGTGCGCTATCCAGCGAAACATCCGTCGTTGACAGAATAGCCCCGGCAACATCTTCGCCCTCTTGCGGCGCTTCCAGCACCTCTTTGGTGAAGGACAGCCCGGTGATGATCGCTCCCAGTGGCCCCACGAGGTCGTGTACGATCATGCGTTGGATGCGATATTGGTGGCGCTGCAATTCCTTTTCCTCGGTGATGTCGCGCAGCACCAGCAAGTGCCCGATCAACGTTTCGTCCTTGCCCAGTACCGGGAACAAATGCGCTTTGAAATCAGTCGGAGTGTTGCGGTACAGGAAGACGTATTCCTCCCCCTGCACTTGCTCCGGATCGGCTTCATAAGACGCCAACAGCGCTTGCCAGGAGTCGTCGTCGTGGTGCCGTTGGCGGATCACGCTGGCGAGGGATTGCTGCCGGATGTCCCTGCCGCGCGTCCCCAGGACATCTTCAGCGACAGTATTCACATCCTGAATCACTCCGTCCATATCCAGCAAGATGATGCTGCTCTGTGTGGAGTTGATGATGGCCCGCATACGATCGTGGCTGATGTGCAGGGCTTCATTCAGGCGTGCATTTTCCAGGTGGCCGGAAACTTGCGCCGCCAGCAGGTCAACGGCGTTCAAATCTTGCAGGCCGAAGAAGCGTGTCTCCTCGAAGACCACGCAGAGCAATTCGTGGACGATGCCGCGCCGCAGCACCGGGACGACGATCAAGCTGCGGTAGGGCAGGTCGGCGCGGTTGTCGTGTACCAACGAACTGCGCCATACATCAGAGATCATCTGTGTCGTGCTCTCTTGTGCCGCGCGGCGCAGCACGACTTCTGGTACAGAATGCGACACAGCGTCCAGGTCGAGTCCGTTCAGAGCCAGGCTGCTGAATAGCTGCGGAGCCTGTTCGCCCTCCGCAATGTAGAGCAGGGCTGCGGCACCGTCCAGGAGTTGTACGGCGGTGCGCAGGATGATGTGGGCGACGTGCTGCGGATTGTTCGCGCTGAGCGTCTCCATTGAGAGATTGCGCAACATGGTGAGCATCTGAATGCGGCGCTGACGTTCGGCGAGCATCTGCGCCTTTTCGATGCTGATGGCTGCGTGCTCTGCCAGATTGCGGATGAAGCTGACTTGGGCTTCGGTGAAGTGATCCAGCCGGGTGCTTTCCACGCGCAGCACGCCCATGACGCGGTTGTCATCGTGCAGCGGAACCGCCAGCGTGGAGAGGTATTCGCCCTCGGCGCTGTAGGGAGCCTGGTAGCCTGGCGCTTTGCGGTTGTCGAAGAACAGCTTGATTTCGCCCGTTTGCGCCACCTGCTGTACCACACCCGGTTCCGGCGAGGCCAGGGATGCTCCTCGCCGCACCGTATTCTCCAGGCGCTCTTGCCAGATGAGCTTGTAGGTGCCGGATTGTTCTTCTTGCAAGGCCAGCGCCGCGAACTCGGCTTCGGTCGCTTGCAGCGCCGCTTCCAGGGTCGTGTCGATGATCAAATCGAGGTCGGTGGACTGCGCGATTTGCTGGGTGAGTTCTTCCAGCAGCGTCAACTGCTGCAAGCGCTGCACCAGGGCGGCCTCCGTCAGCGCGTACACATGCGCATTGTGAATCTGTCCCGTAATCTGGTTGGTGACCATTTCCAGCAGGTGCAGTTCATCTTCGCTCAGTGTGCGCTGCCGTTGATCCATGAGCATCACCAGACCCAGCGACTGTTGATCGATCTGCATTCCGCTGGTGACAATCGTGCGGGCACCCCGTTCTTGCCAGTACTGCCGGGCTGCACTGGAAACGGTGCTGGACTGGCGGTCATAGACCTGCACCGACTGCGACGGCGCAAATTCCGGGATCGTCCCGGCGGGGATGTCTTCGCTGTAGAGCAGGCGTGGTTCGGATGCGAGCGGCGCGTAAATCCGCAGGTTTTCGCCTTCGACAATGCCGATTTCCACGCGATTGACCAGGAACATCTCTTCCAACACATCGCAGATAGCCCGCACGATCCGTTCCAGGTCGAGGTCTTCGCTGGAAATCCGCGACAGATTGACCAGATCAGCCTGTTCGGTGGCGAAGCGTTCCAGTGCTTGCAGCAAATCGCTGTTGTCGATGGCGGCGCTGGCCTGGTTCGCCAGGGTTTCCAGCACACTGCGTTCGAGCATGCTGTACAGGCGCGGCCTATCGTTGAAGACGATCAGCTTGCCAATCGTGATGTTGCTCGAGCGCAGGGGAATCTGAAGGCTGGTTGATGCCCCCAGCGCGCGGGTCAGGTGATGAAGGGGGCTGCTGTCGTCGTTCAGTGCTTCGCCCGGTTCGACGGCCACGACCCCGGACGGGTGCGGCGAGATGCGTTGTACGCCCTCTTCAGCGCTGTAGGCTTCCAATCCCAGCGATTGCCCCAGGCGCAGCAGGTTATCTTCCCCGGCCTGCACCAGATAGATGGCGCTCTTGTCCGCGCCTGTCACCTGCGCCGCGACCTGGCAGGCGCGTTTCAGCGCTTCTTCGCGGTTCAGGTTGAACATCACATCTTGCATCGACTGGTTGACAATCGACAGATTCTGGGCGATGTGGGTGGTACGATCATAGAGGCTAGCATTGCGCAGCGCCAGCGCCACCTGCTGCCCAAAGCGCTCCAACATATGCAGTCGGTTGGCGGTTGGGGAAGTGACTTCGGCTCCCCCTAGGAGCATCGTGCCGATCAGACCGTCTCCCGCCACCAGCGGGATCACGAGTGCTGGTGTTGCGCTCATGATGTGGGTAGGAACCCCCAGGCGGTCGCGCAATTCGGTGTCCTCAGCCTTGAGGCACAGTGCCAGCCCATCCGGGAAGAGTTCTCGTAATTCCGGCGAACCAAAGCGACGTGCAGGCAGCGTATCGGGCTGCCCAGGCTCGACGATGAGCGGAATTTCGATGATTTCATCATCGCTGTCGTAGAGCAGAACCAGCACCTTCTCGACGCTGAGGCACTGTATCAGCGTATCGCGCAGCACGCGCAGCACATTCTCGCGCGTGACCTGCGTTGTGACCGCCTCGCGCAGGCGATCCAGCGCGGTGGCTTCCGCAAGCTGCTGGCTGAGGGCCTCTCTGGCTTCATCGCTGCGCCACGTTTGCAGCGCCTGCACGCCCAGCAGTGCCAGCCCCAGATACAGCAACAGATCGCCGATTTGCTCGTTCGCCCAGGGGGCAATGACGGCGAAGAGCAGCAGCGTCACTTGCTGTGCCAGAAAAAGAGAGCGATCCTGTGGAGCCGTGGTTAACCGCGCATCGGGATGGGTATTCTCCGCAGAAGATGCTCGCCTGGGATGGCTGAGGAAGGCTGCGCCCAGCCAGACGGCGAGCAGCGCGGGCACCAACAGCAGCATCAGCTCCAGTGAGTAGTTCGTCGGGAGCGCAAACGCCGTTTGCAGCGCCGGAGCGACCAGGGCGAGCAAAACAATCGTATAGCCGCCCAGCAGCAGCCGCTGGAGATACCGCTCACGCTGTACCACCATTTCCGAATCGCTGCGAGTCTCCGTGAAACCGACCAACAGCGCGGTCGTTGCCAGCAGCCAGCCCAGCGTCAAACCCAGACCGAGCAACTGCCAACTGAGAAGCAGCGCGAAGAACGCAAACCCAATCCAGCGAATGAGGCTATCCTGGCGGCGCGTGGTCAGGCTGATCAGGGCGAAGTAGGTGCTCATAGCCAGGGCTTGTGGCAGCATCTGCGGCTGCAAAAGCGGGGGATGCAGCAGCAAAGCGCCGATCATCACGCCGATGAGCGCCACCATAGCCAGTGTAATGAATGTTGAGGCTGTTTTCATCTTATCCGCAAGCCGTCCGCGCTATCCAGGAAGTCTGACCGAGGTCATTTGAATGACGTGCAAATGAATGTAACGAGTCTCCCACCTTCGATTATAGGCAGGGTACAGCGGCAAGAAGTGCACGAATTGTGTTACGGTATTTTAACTTTGTGAAACGCCAAACAAATGATGCGGGTTCAGCGGATGATGCCGGGCGATCTTGCTGCTGCGTGCTGAACGCCACGCCCATGAGCAATTCCCGCTCTTTCTGGGGCTGCGTGCGCGAGAGGTCAACTGAGGCTTGCATTCTGGCGCGGATGGCGTGACTCTCAGGGGGCGTGATCGTCGTCTTCAGGAGCCGAGTCGTATGCGCCATCTGCTACGCATCATCTTGCCTGCCAGTCTCTTGCTTGTCAGCCTCGCTGCCTGCGCCGGGGAACCGACTCCGCCCGCAACTGCCGCCATCGTTGCCGAGGCTGCGACTGCCAGCCCCGCGCCAACCGAGACGACGCCAGCGCCGCCGACAGCGACCAGCCGTTTCTCTACCGTGTCGCCGGATCGCCTGACCGAACTGCCGTCCCTGCGTGATCTGGCGACGGTGCCGACGTTCACGCCAACCGCGACATTCACCGTGACCCCGACTCCGACGCTGACCCACACGCCTACGCCGACCCTGACGGCCACGCCCCTCAGCCCGGAAGACTACTGTGACCTCCTCACCGTGACGACCCTGCGGCCTCCCGATACGATCTACCGCGAAGATCCGGTCACTTTCCGTTTCTTCATGCCGCGCACGGATGTCGCACTGCGTTTTGAACTGGTGCATGAGGAGACGGAGGAAACTTTCGGGACGGTGGATTTGCCGGGGGGAGAAGTCATCGCTGGATCGTTCGACCCGGCGGATTTGCCTTATTCGGGGCGCTATGATTGGCGCGTCACCGTCGTGAATCCGCAAGGGGGGGAATTATGCACGGAGAGCAGCTATTTCCTCATCGAAAAACCCGAATCCACCGCCGAGGCAACGGCGGAAGCTACGCTCGAAGTGACTGCCGAGGTGACAACGGAAATGACCCCCGAAGTGACGGCGGAGGCAACTGAGGAAGCCGAGTAAACGCCTGGACGGGGCAAGTTCGCATGAGGCCCCCACGCAGAATGCACATCGCTGGGGGCTGCATTGGCTCAAGTCGCGTTCAATTCTGGGAAGGCCGCGCTATACACCCAGCAGGTTCGCCCCCACAGCCAGAATCAAGAAGGTGATGGTCACTGCGAAGACAATCGTCAGGATGTAGCGCAGGCCCCCCTTGAGATTCTCGTATTCGTCCGGAGTCAGGCCGAAGCGTCCCCTTTTGTTCTGTTCAGACATGTTTTGCTCCCCTGGTATTCCTCATAGGCCAAAACACTGAAATGCATGGGAGTTACGCGGAACCACACATGCGCCGCACATTATAGCGTGCGACGATCCGCCGGGGTACGGTGACGTTCGTCCTGTGCCTGGGCGCGTTCATAGAGGATCTCGTAGACTTCCACCGTCGCCGCCGCGACCTGCTCGTGTGTGAAATGCGTCAGCACGCGCCGCCGCCCTACTTCGCCCAGAATCGTGCGCAGGTCGGCCTTGGTCTGCAAATCGTGCAGGTGCTTCGCCAGATGATCGACATCGCCCTCGTGGAAAACCAGGCCCCCCTCGCCGATCACGCCGGGGATTGCGCCGCTGTCGCTGCCGACGACGGGAACACCGCAGGCCATCGCTTCCACCAGCACGCGCCCGAACTGCTCCTTCCAATTGGGGCGTGTGAGCGATGGAAGCACCAACACATCCATTTCTGCATATTGAGCGGGCATCTCGGTGGAGGCAATCTGCCCGATGAAGGCCACGCGCTCAGCAATGCCCAACTCCCCCGCGAAGGTTTCCAACGCTTCGCGCAAGGGGCCGCCTCCGACGATCCGCAGCCGCCAATCCCCCTCCAACTGCGAAGCCGCTTCCAGCAGCAGATGCACGCCCTTCTCCTCGACCAGACGCCCGATGTAGCCCAGTGTGAAAGGGCGCTGTGGGTGTGTGGATTGGGGCTGGAATAGCTGCTCATCCGTGCCAAATTGTGGGACGACTTTCTGCGCCCCACGATAGCCTTTTTCCCGCCAGACTTCGCCCGCGCTCTCCGTACCGACCAGCGCATAATCGACATTGTGCAGCACCCAACGCTCGCCCCAACTGAACGGTGGCGGATAGTCGCGCTTGATATTCTGCCAACTGAAGAAGAGTGCCTGCGCTCCGGCTTGCTTGCCGAATAGCAACGCCTGCCAGGTCGCCAGATTGTAGGGTTCTTCGTCAATGTGGATGATGTGCGGCTGAAATTCTTTGATGTAATCCTGCAATTGCGGATAAAAATGCAGGTGAAAATTGCCATTCAGCGCAATCGGAGTCTCTTGCAGGCGATAGCCTTCTGTGTAGATACGCTCCAGCTTCTGCTCCCCGCGCTCATCAATCCAGGATGGCGGAACCAGCACCAGCAGTTCTACGCCACGCCGTGCGATGTGTTCCAGCTTACGCTGATAAATTCCAACGATACAGGCTTTCGAGAGCATCAACACGCGCATGAAGGCAGTCCAAATACGGCTGAAAAAATTCCGCGCCAGTGTAGCAGGGTTCGAGATGTGGGGTAAGCCTACGAAGGCGCTCATGCTTTAGCGAGTTTTTTGCAGCCACAGCACAGCGATGCCGTTATAATCGTGAATACTTCTGCAAACCGAGTCCGATACGGAACCCACGCAATGGCTGCACCACCTGAACAGTACCAGCGCCAGCTTCGGCGTATGGCGGAAGAATCCCGCCGTGAGGCCCAGGCACGCGCAAAAGCACACGATATGCACGGGGGCGATACCCCCGCCCCGACCGAACCGCCGCCCCCGACGATCATCGCGCAATTCGGCGAATGGGCGGTGACTCCCTTCGGCGTGGAATGTCTGGTCTATCCCTACCAGATCCAGTGGGATAGCCTGCTCGATGACAAAGTGAACGACGAATTCTGGCTGCGCAATCTGGCAGGCAAGCCCTGGGTGAACCTGGACGATTTCGCGGATGCGCTGCGGCACGGTCGCCAGATCCACCGCTATCTGCGGCATGAAGGCTGAGCCATCCCTGCCAGCCGCCGCGCCGATTCCCCGACGTTCATCACTTCCTCATAGCGTGATTCGCTGAATTTGCCCTTGCTCTTTGCTACAATGCCCACAGTTTTCGACAGGAAAGGGACTTCATGAGGGTACTGATGCGCTGGATTGTGTTGGGGTTGGGCGTTGCTGCGATGGTAGCCCTGGGAATTGCCGTCTTTGCTCAGGATATTGAGGCCGACCTGGAAGCCGAAAATGTGCGCGTGATCGCCCGCACGGATGCTTTCGGCCTGCTGGAAGAAGTCGTCATCGGCGATTTGCGCAACAATGGCGAGGTCGCCTACGCCAATCTGACGGTCTTCGGCGATGTGCTGGATGAAGATGGCGAGGTCATCGGCGAGGCGTTCGGCTTCATCGTCGATCAGTGCGGCACGGCGATTCTGGATTTTCCGTTGCAGCCAGGGCGCTCGCAGCGCTTCATCGCCAGCCTCGATCTGTTTGAAGAGGGCGAAATCGATGAGATTGTCATCAGCGCCGAGGGCGAAGCCGTGGAGCCGGAAGAGACATCCATGCCGGACGACCTGCCTGAAATCACCGAAGTATCCGATGCCGAAGTGGTGCTGGTGGAATGGGAAGACGAGAACACGCTGCGCTATGGCGTCGGCTGTGACGAGAATGTCTTCACCAGTTACGAATGGTATCGCTATGATCTCGCCGAAGGTGAAAGCACGGCTCTGGACGCCAATCCTAACGAGGCATTCATCACAGACGCCTTCATCACCCAGACCGGGATCAACCAGATCACCCAGAGCCGCGAACAGGACGAAACGTTGTTTCAGCGCAGCCGCCTGCGCTTCCCCACGCAGTCGGATCGCATCGTCTACCAGACGGATATTCACACCTTGCTCACCGCCGAAGTCGATGGTTCCTTCAAGCGCACCGTCCACACCCGGCTGAGCCAGTACACCTTGCAGGGCTATGTCTGGTCACCGCTGGGGAATTTTGTGGCGTACTACTTTGGCGCTTATGGCGAACCTGTGCGCTACTTCACGGCCTCGGCGCAGAACGGCCTCATCAGCGCCCTGCTGCCGAATAACACGCCGTCAATGACCGTCCCCGGCCTCTACAACGATGGTCGGCAGGTCATCATCAGCGGCACCTTCCCTGATGCGGAAGGCGAAGACGTGACAGGCTACTATCTGTCGTCGCCCATCACGCAGCAACGCGACTTACTCTTCGAAGCTGAGTCGCTCCCCGGCAATAATTACCCGGCTCCCATCTATTACCGCATGGATGCCGAGACGCGCTACATTTACATCGTGCGACCCATTGACGGGCAGGCGACGTTGCAATGCCATTTCATCGAGGGCGAAGAGACCACGACGCTGACTCCGCTGCCGCTCGATCTGGCGACGGACGAACGCGCCTGGGCCTTCGCTTCGCCGGAGTTCAACACGCTGGCGATTGCCGCCAATGGCGATCACAGCGGCTTGTGGCTGGTTGATCTGAATGAGTTTGAGGCATGTCGTTAGGCAAGAGCGTCTGGGAGGTCACGCCGGAACGCGGCTTTCTGCTGCGTCCTGCACCGCTGGCGGATTTGCGAGCGGAGGAGACCTCCCTGCCGGAATCGGCTGCCGCGATTCTGGAAGCGAGCGCCGAAAATCTGGTACAGGCCGTCGAATCGCGGATGGTTCCGGCGCTGCTGACCCCCCTCGCAGCGCTGGATTGGCACACCTCTATCGCACTGGATGACCTCAGTGAGCGGGTGCTGGAACGGCTCTTCGCGCTGTACGGCTATTTCGCCAGCGCCCTGGTACACACCGGAAACGAGGTCATCCCGGAAGCTGTCGCCCAGCCGCTGACGATGCTGGCGCAATTCCTGGGGCGTCCCCCAATGCTGGCCTACGCGGGCATGGTGCTGGCGAACTGGCGCTTGCATGATCCCGCTGCGGGTTTCACGCCGGAAAATATCGCCCTCCTGAACCGCTTCACCTCTCTGCGCGATGAGGGCTGGTTTTTCCAGGTACATGCCGCCATCGAAGGGCAGGCCGGGGCGCTGCTGGGGGCGCTGCGCGAAGCCGAATCTGCCGCCGAGGTCGCCGACTCGCAGGCGCTGCAAGACGCGCTCTGGCGGCTGCGTGCAGGGTTGGTGCAGATCACGCGCACATTTCACCAGATGCCGCAGCACTGCGACCCGGATGTCTATTTCACGCAGGTGCGCCCCTATCTGATGAGCTTCGGCGCGGAAGTTGTGTATGCGGGTGTGGCGCACAATCCAACGCCGCTGCGAGGCGGTTCCGGCGCGCAAAGCAGCATCATTCCGGCGCTGCTGAACGGCCTGGGATTGCGACACGCCGACACGGAACTCACAGCCAGCTTGCAGGACATGCGCCAGTACATGCCGCGCCAGCACCGCGATTTCATTACGGCGCAGCGTGCGTCGCACATTCGTGAGACCTGTGCCAGCGGCGATCTGCTGCGCGATGCCTATAACCGCGTCGTACGCCAGCTCATCACTTTCCGCCGTGCCCACCTCTACTACGCCCGCACCTACATCTTCGCCAAATCCACGAATCCCACCGGGACGGGCGGCACCGAATACATGCGCTTCCTGAGCCAGTTGATTGACGAGACGGCCCGGCAGTTACTGTGATCCTAACCTTCGGCGTCACCCATCTGGCGTATCATCAAACCAGGGTGATTCGTGCGCGAATCCAGGCGCGAACCAGAGATGGAGAGGAACGGAGATGCACATTTTCATATCGTATGCGCGTAAAGATGGGGCAGAGGTGGCGCAGTGGTTGGTGGATGCGCTGAAGCAGCGCGGCCACGAGACCTGGATGGATCGGAATCTACATGCCCATAAAGATTTCGATGCGGAAATCGAAAAGGCGATCGGGGATGCGAGCCATGTCGTCGTATGCGGTACCGCCGATGTGCAGCGCGAAGACAGCTTCGTCCGGCGCGAGATCCGCTTTGCGCAGTCCTTGAACAAGCCCATTATTCCGCTGATGCTCCCCGGCGGCTTCCTGCCGATTACGATCATCAACCACACGTATGTTGATTTTGCGGATCGCGAGGCGGGAATGACAGACTTGCTGCGCCAGTTAGCGCTCGCTTCTGCATCTTCTGCGGCGGTAGCCACCCCAGCAGCGGATGCCGCATCTGCCGCCTCGTCGCGCACGCTGGCGGGGACCTACCGCATCACCGGGAGCAATCCAGGGGATCAGGGGATTTACCAGGGAACCATGACTATCACGGGTGCCGATCCGCATTATGAAATCACCTGGGACACAGGGGTCATGCTGTATGGGTATGGGCTGCGTCAGAGGGATGTGCTGGCAGCCGTCTATTTGAGCAGCTACAGTCTGGCGGTTTACCAGATCGACCTGCATGGGCGGCTGAGTGGCTCCTTCGTCGATAAGAACGCGAACGCCAGGGGATACGAGGATGCGACCCCACGCGGCACAATGAACGGCCTCAGTGGGGAATACGATGTGCAGACGCGCATTGATGACGGGCGTGAGTTGAGCGCAACCTTGAAGGTGCAGCACCTGGGGCGGCGTGCGGGTGGCCTGGGCGGACTCTTCGGCAATGTGGTGCAGGTGGCGGGCGTCTATCTGCTGACGTACTCCTGGGAGAACATCGCGCAGACGATGCAGGGCGTCGGCTTTGTGGTGGGGGATGAGCCGCAGGAGAAGGCGCTGGTGGTTGGCTATCCGGGGGAACCGCATGGATTGATCGGCTACCAGATTCGCCCGGATGGGATGCTCGCGGGAACCTGGTTCGGTGCCGGGCAGTCCATGCTGGGTACGGAGGATGCCCGCCGTACCTGAGCGCCGCCCCAGACACCGCCAGCCCAGGTTGTCGTTCCAGAAAAGCGTGCAGGCGTGGGGAGGCGGTAGAGCGAGCGTCAGCTTGTAAAAAATGAGTAATGGTAGGGTGGAAGCAGACGGCAAATCAGGAGATTATTCCCATGTGGCGTTGCTTCTTCTTCCCTCTGCTGCTGGTGCTCTTCACATTTCCGACTGCTGGGCAGCAGTCCCCTGCCTACGAGTCCGCCTTGCAGCGCATCTATTACGCCGATGCCGTCAACGCCATTGAGTTGAATGGGCAACAACTTGCAATCCTTGCCTCCGGCTCTGGCGTCTCTGGAGGCGCTGCAAACGCTGGAACTGGGCGGGAATCCGCTGGGTACCCTGCCGCCAGATGTGATCGCGAACGGCATCCCGGCCATTCGTGCGCATTTGCGCTCCGGGCAGGCGGCTGCGTCAGTGAGTGGCTGGGGCTGGTTGGTCAGCTTGCTGAGCGTTGCGGCGCTGGCAGGTATCGCAGCGGGTGGCTGGTACTGGTGGATGCTGGGACGCGCCGAACGAGAAGAGATGCGCCGCGCCAAGGCACCGACTCAGCGTATTCCGCCCGTCACGCGGATTGAGTGGTGATTATCTGGTGCAGCGGGCGCTGGCATCGGCATAAACGATATTCTCACGCAACTGACATTTCCCATACAACGAAGAAGCGCTATACTCGCCTTGCTACTAAAGGTTTGGCGAGAATATGATGCATCCCGTACTGCCCATCCTCAAATCGTTTGTGGAACCTGTTGCGTTGTGTGACCAGCTCAGCGAAGCCTACGGCCTGACCGACGTGCGCGTGCAGTTGCTGAAGGCGACTATGCGCGATGTCTACGAAGTGACGGCGGATCAGGGGCGTTTCGTTGCGACGATTTACAGCCACCACGACAGCCAACCCTCGCATGTCTTCGCGGAACAGGTCTTCACCAATTTTCTCATGCGCAAGGGTGCGCCCGTCATCACCACGCTGCCAACCCAACGCGATGAATACCTCGTCCTGCTGCCGTTCCCGGAAGGGTCGCGGTTTCTGGCGCTGCTGCCCCATATTGATGGCGAACCCTTCAGCAAGCAGCCGACTTCGGAGCAGATTCGCCAGTACGGCGAGGCCATCGCCCGCATTCACCTCGCGGCAGATCATTACGCGGGGCCGTTGAAGCGCCCGGTCTACCAGACCAATCGCCTGCTCTGGGAGCCTTACGAGACGATCAAGTCCACGCTGCGCGACCGCGTCAACATACGGGCGCTGCGCAACATCGCGGAGCGGGTCGCGCAGGGGTTGCAGCAATTACAGACGAAGCGCCCCTGGTTCGGCATGATTCACGGGGATGTGGTGCCATCCAACGCCCTCTTCCAGAAAGATGGCACGCTGACGGTGATCGACTTCGACCTGTGCGGGTATGGCTGGCGCATGTACGATGTGGCGACGTTCTTCAACGAGGCACGCTACTGGAACATGGGCGATTCGGCGCAGGCGGCCTTCCTGGAAGGGTACGAGAGCATCTTCCCGATCCCGGAAGAGCAGAAGCGCACGCTGCCGCTCCTCGGTGCGGCGCGTTCGATCTGGGCGCTGGGCCATGCAGCGGCGCATGTGGATACCTGGGGCAGCGATGTTTATCTGTCACAGAAGGTCATTCACGGCGAATTGCAGACTCTCAAGCAAAATCTGGCATCGTTGAAGTAGTTGAAGGTCACCCATTTTCGTTGCGGCTCAGCGCGTTCTTCTGTGCATATCAGGGTCATAGCGCGACATCAACAGATTCATTTGCTAGCGTGTCACCTCTGTTGTCGGTTTGGCACTTCGGTTAAATTGCTTTGCTACGAGTGCATCTTTTTGAAGTGTTTGTTGAATAGCCAGACTACCGAGAGCCAACCAACCCATGTTCGGATTCCTGAGCCGTACCCTGCCGACTTACTTCTTGCTGACGGCTGGCGCGTTGATCGTCGCGCTGGCGGTGATTCTCTTCCTCGCGCCTTTCAATATCGCTCCCAGCGGTATCTCTGGCGTCGGCGTGATTCTCAACGCCACGCTCGGCACTTCCATCGGGCTGGTGGTGCTGGCGCTGAACATCCCCATTCAGATTCTGAGTTATTACTTCCTGCCCGGTGGCCTGCGCACCATCTGGCGCACGGGATACGTGCTGCTGGTCTTCTCCTTCGGCGTCGATGTGCTGGCACCGCTCTTCCCACCGACGGGCATCAGCGATGATGTACTGCTGAACGCCATCTTCGGCGGCGTGATGGGCGGCCTCGGATCGGGGCTGGTATACCGGGCTGGTGGCAATTTCGGCGGCACGTCCACGCTGGCGCTGATCCTGCATCGTCGCACCGGGGTTCCGCTGAACACAGCCTATGTCTACACCGATGTTGCCGTCATCGGGCTGGCGGGTCTGGTCTTCGGCTGGCAGGCCGCGCTCTACGCACTGCTGGCGATCTTCGTCGATGGGCTGGCAAGCAGCTATGTGCTGGAAGGCCCCGGCGTGATTCGGACAGCGGTGATTGTTACAGACAGGCCAGAGGCCATCAGGGAGCGCGTTTTGCACGAACTGCGGCGCGGCGTCACGGGCTGGCAAGCGACCGGGATGTACACAGGCCATACGCGCACAGTTCTCTATGTCAGCGTCGCGCGTTCGCAGGCCCATGACCTGCGCGAATTGGTCATGGAGACTGACCCAAGCGCGTTCCTCGTCATTGGGCAAGGGCAGGCTGCCTACGGTGAAGGCTTTCAGCAGCGCCCCTCCCTGCTGGATAAAGTCGGCAAGTAGCCCACAGAACCAGCCAAACCAGCCCATCGTGAAACGAGCGCGAGAATGCCCATTTTCGGGGTCTTTTCGTGATTTTTTGAACAGATCAGAATAATCTCCTCTTAATTTGCCAATGAGCTTTCACTTAATTGTGAACGTTATGTTTGTTAGGCATGCTCAAAACTTTTGGTTCCGTGTATTGAGGGAGTTGTACCGTGATTCAACTGAGTATGGAGAACTTCGTAGAATATTCACCGATGGCGTATGACATGGTGTCGCACACGCTGACACTGGGTTTTGCTGTCATGCTCGCCGCTCTCTTCTATTTCGTCCTGACCCTGCGCACGGTCGCGCCACGCTACCGCATTTCGTCGGTGCTGTCGGTCGTCGTCATGGTCTCCGCATTCTTGATTCTGTTCGCGCAGCAGCAGAGCTGGGCGAATGCCTTCACCTACAATCCGGAAACGCAGACGTACGTCAGCGCTTTTGCCCTGGCAGGTGGGGACGCCCCAACGGAATCCGCCGTTGCTGCTACTGCCGCCACTGACCTGGCCTTCACCAACGGCTTCCGCTACCTGAACTGGCTCATCGATGTGCCGATGCTGCTGTTCCAGATTCTCTTCGTGGTGGAAATCTCGCGTCAGCGCCGCAACAGCCTGCGTAATGTCTTCTTCGCCGCTGGTGCGCTGATGATCATCACGGGCTATGTCGGGCAGTTTTACGAAGTCGGCTCCGGCGGCGGCCCCGACATGGGTCCCTTCTTGATCTGGGGTACGATCAGTACGGTCTTCTTCGCGATTGTGTTGTGGCAGATGTACGGCTTGCTGCGTGAAGCTCGCAGCAACCTCTCTGAGGCTGCTGGCGCGTGGGTGGGCCGCATCTGGTGGCTCTTCCTGATTTCCTGGATGCTCTATCCGGGTGCGTATCTCGCTCCGCTGCTGTTGGATACCGCTGCAACCCTGGTGAACCCGGCTGCTGCTGGCAGCACGTCGGAAATTGTCGTCGTCGGGCGTCAGATTACGTTCACCATCGCGGACATCTCGTCCAAGGTGATCTACGGCGTCTTCCTGACGATCGTCGCGCAGATCCGCAGTGAAGAAGAAGGGTACGTCTACGAGAAGCTGCTGGACAACAACAACGAACCGATTCCGGCTGCTGGCGACTAAGTCGCACGCATATTGCGTTCATAATCTAGCAAGAGAACAGGGGCAATTTCGCCCCTGTTTTCGTTCCTGTTTTCGTTCAGGCGTGCCCGTCGCGCTCGTTAGGAGGCCCCATGCGAAACTTGATCGTCAAATTCTTCGATGTGCTCGGCGCGAGTTACTGGTTCGTGCCGATGATCCAGGCACTGCTCGCCGTCGGGCTGGCGCTGCTCACCATTCGGGTGGATTTGCGCTTCGGCAGCGAACTGGCGGAGGTGCTGCAACCCTTCGCCCAGACCACGCCGGAAGGGGTGCGCTCCGTGCTGACGACCGTTGCCACGTCGATGATTACGGTGGCGGGGACGGTCTTCTCGCTGACCATGGTGGTGCTGACCCTGGCGGCGCAGCAGTACGGGTCGCTGGTCGTCACCAACTTCATGCGCGACCGCACCAATCAATTCGCCCTGGGGGCCTTCGTATCGGCCTTCATCTACTGTCTGATTGTCCTGCCGACCATCGAAGCGGAAGGCGAGACTTTCGTACCCGTGCTCTCCGGCCTGGTTGCGGTCAGTCTGGCGCTCTTCGACGCGGCGGTGCTGATCTACTTCATTCATCACGTCTCCGGTTCTGTGCAGCCCGCTTACATCATCGGCAATATCAGCATCGGCCTGTCTCACTCGATGCGCAACCTCTATCCCGAGGCGATGGGGCAGTCCTCCGGCCAGTTCGAAGACGTAGATCGCAAGCATAAGCCAGAAGATTTTGAAGAACGCGCCCAGCCGATCTACGGTCGCGAGAGCGGCTATGTCCAGCTTATCGATGCTGACGAGGTGATGGCGCTGACCACAAAGCACGACTTAATCCTGCAATTTGCCCTGCGTCCGGGGGCGTTCTTGATGGAAGGGGCGATTCTGGCGCGGTTGTATCCCCAGGAACGGGTGACCGATGCCATTGTCGAACGGCTCTACGAGGCGATTTCGCTGGGGCACGAGCGCACTCTCTTGCAAGATTCGGACTTGATGGTGACTCAGCTCGCACAGATCGCGCTGCGGGCGCTCTCGCCGGGGGTCAATGATCCCTATACGGCGATGATGTGCATTGATCGGTTGGGGCAGGCATTGGCGGATATTGCGAGGCGGGGAACACCAGCGGCTTATCGCTTCGATGCAGACGGGAAACTGCGCGTTCTCACGGATCCGCTGGATTTCCGCGAATTGCTGCACACATCCTTCAACGGGATTCTGCATTACGGCGCGAGTGATCCGTCGATTGTCAGCTACCTGCTGCACACCATTGAGGAAATTGCCCAGGTGCAGCACACCATCCAACAGCGCGATGTTCTCAGCGAGTACGTTGCAGCCATCCGGGATGCGGCGCAAGCCAACATCAAAGACGAACGCTCCCTGGAGCGCATCAAGGCACAATTCGAGACGGTGCAGGACGTGCTGCGCGAAGCCGACGCACAGCGTGCCGACGAACGCGAAGCCAGTTGAGCCAGGGCGCAGGGCATTCGCTGCGTTTGCCTTGTGTTTGTGGGCGACCAAACCTCAATGGGGAGCCTTGCTTTTTTGGCGCTCGGAAAACGTTTTATCAAAAACGCGCTCAATACCCCTAGATTGATCTATGGGGATGTAGGGCGCGG
>CAZJWX010000060.1:0-28725 GCA_964549915.1 uncultured Anaerolineaceae bacterium
TGATGACACCTTTTTGTTGCAATTACTCTTACAAATTTGAGGCGATTGCCCTGCCGTCTTCGTCACAAAAGTTGTCAGATTCCCGGTTATGCGGTACATTCTCAACATATGAGTGGTTATTTTCACTTTTTGAGAATAGGGTTTCTTGAGCAGCCGCGATGGAGCACCGCGCTATTTCTACCGTCGATAAAGTGCTGGATATCCTACAACTCTTCACCGAAGAACGTCCGCAGGTCTCCGTCGAGGACATTCAACGCGAGTTGAGCCTGCCGCAGAGTAGCGTCTATCGTTATGTGCGGGTGCTGGTCGAACGCGGCTTCCTGGATAAGGCGGATGCGGGGAGCTTTCGCCTGGGCGTGCGGTTGATCGCCCTGAGCCGGATTGCCCTGCACAGTGACCGCGATATGCGGTTGGTGGCGCTGCCAGGGATGAAGCGCATCGCCGACCGGACGGGCGAGTCGGTCTCGCTGATGCGCCTGGCGAATCAGCACGCCGTCTGCATCGAATCGATCGAAGGGAAGTACGCCCTGCGCGTGAATATCGACCCCGGTCGTACCCAGCTTCTGCACGCAGGAGCGTCATCCAAGGTGCTGCTGGCCTATAGCCCGGAAGCGCGTTGGGACTCGCTGCTGCGTTTCCCGCTGGTGCGCTTCACCGATACGACCATCACCGACCTGGAAGCGCTGCGCGAAGAAGCGGCGCGAATCCGCCAACGCGGGTATGCCATCTCCGACGGGGAAATTGACATCGGCGCACGGGCGATTGCTGTCCCCCTCTGGAATCATCGCAGTGAGATCGTCGCCACACTCAGCATTGAAGCGCCCCGTTCGCGGCTGCCAGATGATGTGGTCGCAACGTACGTGGGGTTGCTCCACCAAGAGAGCGACGCGATCCGCGATGGGCTGAAGTAGTTGTTCGGGGTCATCATTCCTGGTGTGCAGGTCCTGGTTGTCGGTGAATGTGTGTGGAGAATGCATCCCCCTTCCGCCCCGCGCTGTGCAGGGGAAACCGCTTCTACTCTACGCAGTGGGGGCTTTCGGGGAGGGGCAATCGGTGTAGTCTCTCTACCGTTCGGTGTGAAAGTCCGTATGACAGGGTGACATTGCACCCCGACGGACAACAACCAGGAACCCTGGAGGTAACATCACTACATCTCGGGTAGTGTTACATTTTGTAAGTTTATAGCAGGGAGAAACAAGAATGGCTAAACGTTTTCTTTTGTTCATGGTGCTGGTCTTGGCCTTCGCCGTCAATATCGCTGCCGCGCAAGACGCCGAACCGCAGTACGGCGGTACCCTTGAAGCTGCCTGGCAGTCCGAATGGGAGAGTCTCGATCCGCATGTGGCCAGTTCCGAAGCGACTTTCCAGGTGCTGAACAACGTCCTGGAAACGCTGACCTTCTTTGATGACGACATGAACCTGATTCCCTGGCTGGCCGAAAGCTGGGAACGCTCCGAAGACGGCCTGACCTGGACGTTCAACCTGCGCGAAGGCGTGACCTTCAGCAACGGGCGCGAGATGACCGCCGAAGATGTCGTCTGGTCGCTGGAACGCCTGACCGACCCCGAAATTGCATCCGGTAATGCCTGGCGCATCGGCGGGGAAAGCACCACCATCGAAGCGGTTGATGACTACACTGTCGCCATCACCACCGCTGCACCGTCCGCGACGCTGCCCGCGTCTATCGCCGCTAACAAATCCATCGCCGTGATGGCACCGGAAAGCGTCAACGATGAGGGTATCGTCGAAGTGCCGATGGGTACCGGCCCCTTCGTGATCGCCGAAGTTGAAGGCACCACGCGCATCCGCCTGGAAGCCAACGAGAACTACTGGCAGGAAGGTTTCCCCTACCTGGACGCCGTTGAGATCACGCCCATCGCCGATGACGCAGCCCGCGAACTGGCGCTGGAAGGGGGCGAGGTCGATTGGATCTTCACCATTTCGCCGCAGAACCTGCAAAGCCTGCAAGATGACCCGGATGTGATTGTCGAAACCTCGCCGCGCCTGTCCTATGACTACATCGGCCTGAACCTGAACCGCGAACCATTCAACGATGTGCGCGTGCGGCAGGCGATTGCCTATGCGATTGACCGTGAGGTAATCTGCCAGTTTGCCTTCTTCGGCCTCTGTGAGCCGATTCATGGCCCGACAGCCAGCGGCACCGCCTGGTACTTCCCCTACGCGCCGTACGAACGCGACCTGGAACAGGCACGCACCCTGCTGGAGGAAGCGGGCTATCCTGATGGCTTCGAGATGACCATCAACCCGGTCATCGGCTTCGAAGAGACCATTCGCGGTGCTCAGGTCGTCGAGCAGCAGTTGGCGGAAATCGGCATCACGGTGAACGTCGAGCCGGAAGAATCGACGATCATCATCGAAAAGCAGGGCACGGGCGAATTTGACGCGCTGATGTGGAGCTGGCTGGGCTTGACGGACGCAGAAGATTACTTCTACCTCCAGCACCGCACCGGGCAGGGCTTCAACTTCACGGGCTACAGCAACGAAGAATTTGATGCCCTGGTGGATGAAGGCCGCACCGTCGGTGACTTCGACGAACGCTACGCCATCTACGAACAGGCGAATCAGATTCTGGTGGACGAAGCGCCGTACATTTACCTCTACGCGAAATCTGAGGTGAAAGCCTGGGCACCGTATGTCGAAGGCTTCTCAGTTCGCCCGGATTCTGCTGTGAATTTCTGGACGGTCTGGTTGAGCAACGGCATGGAATGATGTCATGTTGTAGGGGCGATTCATGAATCGCCCCTATTAATCGAAGCTCCGACGGATTGAAGCCGGATCAGTGAGGGAGACTGTTTTCAAACGCAATGCTGCGCTGCCATCATTGAACATCGTGGGAACGCGCTGCGGCACATCCATCCCGGCGAGCGAATTGTTTCTGTTTTTCATTTGACGAGGTCTTGCTTATTGAAGCAGCGGTACTTATTCCGATTTGCACTGCCCTCAACATTTGTGGTTTTGCGCGATGAGCGGAAGGGCAAATCTACACCAGTGGCTTCGTGTATAGCTTTGGGGTTCATATTCTGCTGACCCCGTTCACACGGAGAACCGATCGAAAAAACACGCTTTTCTTGAACGAGTACGCGCATGAATTACCAATACATCTTGCAGCGGCTGCTACTGGCAATCCTCGTCATCCTGGGGGTGACGGTGGCGGTTTTTCTGATCATCCAACTGATCCCCGGCAATCCGGCGCGAGTCTCCCTGGGCTTGCAAGCCACCGATGAACTGGTGGCGCAGCGCGAGGAAAATATGGGCCTCAACCGTCCGGTGCTGGTGCAGTACACCTCCTGGGTTGCCAATGCGGCGCAGGGCGATTTCGGGCGCAGTTTGCTCACGGGGCAGCCCGTCTCCGAACTGCTGGCGCAGCGCTTACCGACCACTTTGCAGCTTGCCGGGTTGGCGCTGATCTTCGGCATGATCGTGGCCTTCCCGCTGGGGATCATCTCTGCCATGCGCCCCAATAGCCCGACGGATGTCGTGGCCTCGCTGCTGAGCCAACTCGGAGTCGCGGTGCCGGATTTCTGGATGGGGATTCTGCTGGTGCTGCTCTTCTCTTCCACGCTGGATTGGCTGCCACCCAGCGGCTATACGCCAATCTCCGAGGATTTCGGGGAGTGGCTCTCGCACATGATCCTGCCCGCACTCACCGCCGGACTCATCAGCGCTTCGATTCAGACGCGCTTCATTCGCAGCGCCATGCTGGAAGTGCTCAGCCAGAATTACATCCAGACGGCGCGGGCGAAAGGCTTGCAAGAACGGGTGGTCATCACGCGGCACGCCCTGCGCAATGCCCTGATCACCATCGTGACCATCGTCGGCTTGCAGATGACGGCGCTCTTGAGCGCGGTTGTGGTCATCGAAATTGTCTTCAATCTGCCGGGGCTGGGGCGGCTGGCGCTGGATGCCGTGCTGGATCGCGATTATACGCTGTTGCAAGGGGCGGTCTTCGTGATGGCACTGCTGGTGACCATCATCAACCTGGGTGTGGATCTGACGTACTTCTTCCTTGATCCGCGCATTGAGCGCACATAGAGGGGGCCAATATGACACAAGACGCAGCCGGGAATATCCCCCGCATCAAGGCCAAGAACCAGGATGAACTGCCGCCGCACCGCACGCTGCTGCAAGACATCGCCATGCGCTTCGTGCGCCATCGCACGGGGATGATCGGCGCGACCATCATCACTGTGCTGATCGTGCTGGCGATCTTCGGTCCTTCGCTGGCACCGTACCCCCCCAATGAGATGAATTTTGGCAAACCCTTCGCGTCGCCTTCGCTGGAGCATCCCTTCGGCACGGATGACTTCGGACGCGACATCCTCAGCCGTATCATGGTCGGGGCGCGTGTCTCGATTGTGGTCGGCCTCGTGGCGGTCAGTCTGGCGACGACGGTCGGCACGGCGCTCGGTATGCTGGCGGGGTACGGCAACCGCATCCTGGATGAGATCATCATGCGCTCAATGGATGTGCTGCAAGCCTTCCCGACGATCTTGCTGGCGCTGGCAGTGATGGCGATTCGCGGCAAGGGCGTCAACAATGCGATGCTGGCGATTGGCATCGTCTACGTGCCCATTTTCGCCCGTATTGCCCGCAGTTCCGTGTTGACCGTGAAGAACGACGAATTTGTGTCGGCAGCGCGGGCGTTGGGGGCGGGCGATTTGCACATCCTGGTGCGCCACATCTTCCCCAACATCCTCGCGCCGATCATCGTCGAGATTTCGCTGAGTCTCTCGTTCGCCATCCTGGCAGAAGCCGCGCTGAGTTTCTTTGGCCTGGGCACGCAGCCACCCGATCCAAGCTGGGGGCGTATGCTTTCCGAAGGGCGCGACTTCTTCAAACAGTCGATCTGGCTAGGCGTCTTCCCAGGGCTGGCGATCATGGTCAGCGTGATGGGCTTCAACTTCCTGGGGGATGGCCTGCGCGATGCCCTCGACCCACGTATGAAGCATTAGGCTGCCTCACATATTCCAGGCGTGCGGCTTGTACTCTGGATGGCGGCGGATGTAGCCGTTGATGAAGGGGCACAGCGGTTGAATCTTGTAGCCGCGCTCCACCGATGTATCCAGGGCGAATTTCGCCAGTGCGCTGCCGACTCCCTGGCCTTCCAGTTCCCTGGGCACTTCGGTGTGCGTGAAGATGATGTTGGTGCCCGCTAGCTGGTATTCGGAGACGGCGACCAGATCGCCGACCTGGGCTTCGAAGCGGCTGGCCTCTTCATTGTGGCGCAAGATGATTTCGGGTGTGGCTTCGCTCATGGGTCTCGCTTTCTGAATGGATCGATGCGTTCCGGATAAGGGGGACGGTGGGGCGGCAGCGCCCAACATCCACATAGAGAGACGCCGCAGAGGCCGGACTTCTTATTTCACAAGGTGGTTCTTCTAGCCTGCCCTGGCATCCATACGGGGTGTTTTGTGTGAGAAGTGGAATGGCAAATCCACGCCAGTGGCTTCCCACATGCGCCGCGCATTTCTTTCCGAACGCTTTTGCGGCTGGGGCGCTGCTGTTCCTTGTGAAAGTGTTGTTTTCGGGCACGAAGACGTAAGAAATGCCCGAACCCTTGAGACTTTATTACGATGAAGGTACAGGGATTGCAATTTTTGCACGCTGCCGTATAATCTTCGCAAAAGCTCTCGCCATGAGTCGAGGGCAAGTTTGTGTACCCTCTTGACATTCCCCAATTGCATCTTCTATACTATCGGAACCGATTCCCCAACCGAGCATGATGGTGTTTGGGTTTGTACCCTGGAATTTCAGCAGTACCTACACGATCCCGTTGCAGGAGCGCCCTGGTGTCCTCCTGTGCGCTGCATTGTCCACATGACCCCCAGTACCCATAGAGGAGCGACGCCTTGAGAGACTACTATAATGTAAAGAACTACGCGCACGTGCAGAACGTGCCGGAACTGCCGTCGCTGATCGAAGTGCAGCTCGAGTCATTTCGCTGGTTTCTGCAAGAGGGATTGAGCGAACTCTTCGACGAAATCAACCCAATTGAGAGTTTCAACGGTAACCTGAAACTGTACTTCCCCGGCAACATCCCGGAAGCGGAGCAGTTCGGGCTGAAGTACTGGTTTGAAGCCCCCAAGTACAGCCAGGAAGTCTGCCTGGAACGCGATATGTCGTATGCCGCGCCGCTCTACATGCGCGTCGCCCTGGTCAACCGCGAAGCCGGGGATGAAGTCACCGTCAACGACATCTTCATGGGCGATTTCCCGCTGATGACCGAAGAAGGCACCTTCATCATCAACGGCACGGAGCGCGTCGTCGTCAGCCAGTTGATCCGCTCCCCCGGCGTCTACTTCGACGGCGAAGAAGACCGCACGACCGGGCGTATGCTTTCCAGCGCCAAGATGATCCCGGATCGTGGCGCGTGGATGGAATTCGAGACGCGCAAGAATGATTACCTGACGATCAAATTCAACCGCAAGCGCACCCTCCCGGTGACGATCCTGCTGCGTGCCCTGGCTGCGGTGGATGATGGCCTGCCCGCCGAACTCTCGCCGATCCAGACCGGGGAAGAGGACGAGATCCTCGCGCTCTTTGCAGATATTGACGATGACGAAAGCCACCGCTTCATCCCGACGACCCTGGAGCAGGAACCCGTCTGGGAACTGAAGAAGGGGCAGTCCTACGCCGAAGCCGCCTTGATTGAGTTCTATCGCAAGATGCGCCCGGGTGACCCGCCAACGCTGGACAACGCCCGCGATTACCTGGAAAGCCAGCTCTTCGACCAGCGCCGCTACGACCTGGAGCGCGTCGGTCGCTATAAGCTGAATCAGCGCCTACAACTGGATAACGTGGTCTCACGCGATACCCGCACCATCACCAAGGCGGATATTGTGGCGCTGGTGCGGCGCATGGTTGAGATCAACAACGGTCGCGCCCAACGTGACGACATCGACCACCTGGGCAACCGCCGCGTGAAGACCGTCGGCGAGTTGATCATGAACAAGCTGCGCGTCGGCCTGCGCCGTATGGAGCGCGTCGTCAAGGAGCGCATGTCCATCCGCGAGAACGAGAACATGTCGCCCGTGTCGCTGGTCAACATCCGCCCCATTGTGGCCTCGGTGCGCGAATTTTTCGGCTCTTCGCAGTTATCGCAATTCATGGAACAGACCAATCCGCTGGCGGAACTAACGCACAAGCGCACCGTTTCGGCGCTGGGTCCCGGCGGTTTGCGGCGTGAACGCGCGGGCTTCGAAGTGCGCGATGTGCACCACAGCCACTACGGACGCATCTGCCCGATTGAGACGCCGGAAGGCCCCAACATCGGCCTGATCGGTCGTCTGGCGAGCTATGCCCGCGTCAACGAATTTGGCTTCGTGGAGACGCCCTACCGCCACGTGGAGAAGTTCCTCTCCCCGGATGACGAACGGATCCTCGGACGCCCGGTGCGCGACGATGTGGAAGACGACGACGGCAACATCATCCTGGAAGAAGATGAAATCGTCACTGAAGCCATCGTCAAGAAGCTGAAGAAAGCCGGGATCGAGAAAGTGCCGATTGTGCCCTTCGTCAGTGACACGATCGAGTACCTCAATGCCGATGTTGAAGACAATTACGTGATCGCTCAGGCCAACGCCGTGCTCAATGAGCGCAAGGAATTCGTCAGTTCGCGCATTTCCTCGCGCTACCGCCAGGGCTTCGTCATCAACCCGGCACAGAAGATCGACTACATGGATATTGCGCCGCGTCAGGTCGTCGGCATCAGCGCCGCGCTGATTCCCTTCCTGGAACACGATGATGCCAACCGTGCGCTGATGGGTTCCAACATGCAGCGTCAGGCGGTGCCGCTCCTGCGCCCGGATGTGCCAATCGTCAGTACGGGCATGGAAGACCAGGCCGCGCTGGATAGTGGACAGGTCATCAAGTCCGATGTAGCGGGCGAAGTCATCAGCGTGCAGGGTGACCGCATCGTCGTGCGTGCGAACGCGGACGGCAGCGAATACCCCTACCAACTGCGCAAATACACCCGCAGCAACCAATCGACTTGCATCGACCAGAAGCCTGTCGTCGTCAAAGGGCAGCATGTCGAAGAAGGTACGGTGCTGGCGGATAGCTCCTCGACCTATCGCGGGGTGCTGGCGCTGGGTCACAATGTGCTGACGGCCTTCATCTGCTGGGATGGCGGCAACTACGAAGATGCCTTGCTCATCAGCGAAGAGATGCTGCGCAAAGATATGTTCACCAGCATCCACATCGAGAAGCACGAAGTGGAAGCCCGCGATACCAAGCTGGGGCCGGAAGAAATCACCTATGACATCCCGAATGTCGGTGAAGATGCCCTGAAAGACCTGGACGAGTTCGGCATCGTGCGCATCGGCGCGGAAGTCGGCCCGCATGACATCCTGGTCGGTAAGATTACGCCCAAGGGCGAGAAGGAACTGTCGCCGGAAGAGAAGCTGCTGCGCGCCATCTTCGGCGAGCAAGCCCGCGAGGTCAAAGACAGTTCGCTGCGCCTGCCGCATGGGGACAGCGGGAAAGTTGTCGATGTGAAGACCTTCACCCGCGAAGAACACCCCGACCTGCCGGCTGGCGTGGAGAAGATGGTGCGCGTGAGCATCGCCCAGCGCCGCAAGCTGACTGTCGGCGACAAGATGGCAGGCCGTCACGGGAATAAGGGTGTGATTTCCCGCGTGGTCTCGATGGCGGATATGCCCTACCTTTCCGATGGGCGTCCGGTGGAAATCATCCTCAATCCGACGGGTGTGCCGGGTCGTATGAACATCGGGCAGGTGCTGGAACTGCACCTGGGCTGGGCGGCAGAACGCCTGGGCTTCCGCGCGGTGACGCCTGTCTTCGATGGTGCGGACGAATTGAGCATCCGCGCTGATCTGGGGCGCTCCTGGATGATCGACTATGCCTGGGCGGAGATCACCGAACGTGCCTGGGAATGGATCCAGGATTACTATGACACCACAGAACTGGATGATGACGACGAAGTCCGCCGCTTCTACATCCATGCCTGGCTCGGCGAGAGTCCGCATTACGATGTCGAGAAACTGGTAACGGAGACGGTCTACGCCCGCCGTGCGGTGCTGGCTGAATGGCTGCGCGAACAGGGATACAATCCCGATGACATACTGCTCTTCGACAATACAGGCGTCTCCTCAGCCGAGCGCGAGCGCATTGATGAGAACGCCCAGCGCCTCTCGTTGGAACTGTGGATCAAGGCGCAGCAGCCGGAGCGCGAAATCCCGGAAGAGATCGATGTGCGCGATCTGTACGCCCTGGCGGATAAGGTGATGTTCGAGACGGGCGAGCCGCTGCCGCACTACGGCAAGCAGAAGCTCTACGACGGGCGCACGGGCGAACCCTTCGATCAGTCGGTGGCGGTTGGTTATATGCACATCCTCAAGCTGGCGCACCTGGTCGAAGACAAGGCTCATGCCCGCAGCACCGGCCCCTACAGCCTGGTGACCCAGCAGCCGCTGGGTGGTAAGGCACAGTTCGGCGGTCAGCGCTTCGGCGAGATGGAAGTGTGGGCGCTGGAAGCCTACGGCGCGGCCTACACCCTGCAAGAGATGCTCACCGTCAAATCCGACGATGTGCAGGGGCGTGTGAAGACCTACGAGAGCATCGTCAAGGGCGACCCCATCGAAGAGCCGGGTATTCCCACCAGCTTCCGTGTGCTGGTCAAGGAATTGCAGAGCCTGGGCCTCGCGGTGGAGGCCATCACCCAGGGCGGAGAAGTCATCCGCTTTGGCAAGGAAGATGAGCAGTCCCGCCGCACGCAGCCGGATACCGGCCTGATGGGGCTGACCAAGGCCAAGCTCGAAGAATAAGAGCCAGTTCCGAGCAAGTCACAGGGGGGTGTTGCGCAGGCAGCACCCCCTTTTTGATTCAAGTGTCGATGTCCGGCATACGTCAAAAATGAGAAAAAACAAACTATCGAAAACCTAAATGAAACAGTGTGCGCTACGGTGCTAGACTGGTGGCATATATCAAACGGTCATAGTCAGGAGTGTCCGTATGCATGTCATTACCCTGATGAATGCCAAAGGCGGTGTGGGCAAAACCATGCTGTCAACCTATCTGGCGGTGGGGCTGGCGTCGCGTGGGCACCGGGTGCTCTTCCTGGATAGTGATGCGCAGGCCAATGCTACCACAGCGCTCCGCCTGGAAGCCTCGCCCGCATTCTACAAGCTCTTCACGGACAATGCCCCCTGGGGCGATGTGATGGTCAGCGCCCCTACTGCCTTGCCGGGTGAGGGACGCGGCAAGCTCTACGTCGTGCCCAGCAATTACGACACCAGCCGCCTGGCGGGGAACCTGAAGGATGTGTCGCAGTTGCGCCAGCGCCTGCAAGACCTCAAGTCCGCGTTTCACTACTGCATCATCGATACGCAACCCAGCCCTACGCCGCTGCACGAGGTCATCTTCGCCGCGACGGATTCTGTTCTGATTCCGACGGACTGCGAATCATTCGGGGTGCAGCAGGGCATCCCGGATACCTTCGCGCGCATCCAGCAGCTTCGCGATAAACTGCCGATGCTGATGCAGGATATGGCACAGGTGCTGGGGATCGTGCCCAATAAGTATCGTAAGCTGACCAGCCTGCATAATCGCATGATGGAGAAGATGCGCGCCCAATACGGCGAATTGATCTGGGAGCCGCTGCCCCTACGCGCTGCCCTGACCGAAAGCCAGCTCAAGCACGAATTCGTCTACAGCGCCGCACCCACGCTGGAAATCACGAGCATCATGTGGCGCTTTGTGGATACGGTCATCGCGAAGACGGCGGAAAACCCGCAGGCCGCCGCCGTCTAGCGCCTGCCTTCAGCCGCCGGAAGAATCATCGCGGTGGGTGAAGGCTGCCCAATTCACATCCGCCGACCAGGGGACGCCATCCGGCAGCAGCGTTGTACTGTCGCAATGCACTTCCGTGAAGCTGGCTCCCGTCAGGTCTGCCCCGCGCAAATCCGTCCCGACGAGCGTCGTCTGCCAGAAATTCGCGTTCCGCAGAGATGCTCCCTGCAAACTGGCCCCGCTCAGGTCAGCGCGGGCGAAATTGCTGCCGCTGAGCGCCGCCTCGCGGAAGGAAGCCCCCTGCATCTGTGCCGCACGCAAATTGGCGCCAGTCAGGTTGGCGGCGTTGAAGGATGCCGCCGCCGCTTGCGCGTTGTAGAAGTAGGCATTGCGCAGCGCCGCCCCGCTGAAATCCGCCCCGGTCAATTCACAGGTAGCGAAGGTCGCCCCGTCCAGATTGGCGCCGGAAAGATCGCTCTCACGCAGGGAACCATCCTGGTGTGCCATGCGTTCTTTGAGGGCTTCCAGGGCGGCGAGGGCATCCGGGTTGGGGCTGCGACGCAGGGTTTGCAGCAGCGCATCGGTGCTTTGTAAGTTGGCGAAGAAGGTACGCAGTCGCTTCATAAGCTCTATTCATTCTGTTTGCTACAGTCGGTGTCGTTCAATGCGTTCTGTAGCTTACCGATCTTTCGTGAACAGCCGATGAAGGCAGGTGGGCTTTGCCGCAGTTTGCGCCGAAATTCCCCAGAAAATTCGCGGCGGCAAGCCCAGGCGTCGGGGAGCGAGCGATACTTTCCCGCATCATGTGACGATGCACAACATTTTCGCAAGAATTGCTGGCTACGATCGCCTTGTCCGGATATTCGATGTATGGAAGGGGAATGCTGATGCACCGTTGGATTTTTGGGGTGGCGGCTGCGCTGCTGGCTGCGCTGCTGATGACCGCACCGCAGGGGCAAGCACAGGACGGTTTCGACTTCACGGATTATCGCGAGACGATGAACTACATGGCGCAGATTGGCTACGACATCCGCTACTTCGGCGCGGGATCAAACGGGTTCTTCCGTGATGTGGGCGAGACGGGCGATCCGCTCTACATCGCGCCGCTGCTGGATGTGGGCTATTTCATGTTCGGGCGCACGGGCGCAGAGGTCGAAATCTACAATGCCCTCTCCGAACTGACCGGGCAAGCGCCGGATCGCGGCTGGCGCGGCTATTTCGAGTGGGCCAGTGAAAATGACGTGGAACTGCCACCGGGCTATGACGAGTTCAAGGGTTTCTTGTTCTCGCTCTTCGTGGATACAGATTTCGCCCAGTTCTTCGAAGATGGTGTGCAGGAGACGGCCCAGGTGAACATGCTGGAAGCCGTCTGGGGCGGCGTAGTGGTCGATGGCATCCCGTCCCTGGTGAATGCCCGTCAGGTCACGCGGGAAGCCGCCCTGGTCGAAGGGCAAGAGCGCGAACGCTTTTGCCGCGCTGGTGATTGCACCTATCCCGCGCCGGATGAGCTGGTCTTCGGCGTGGAACTGGATGGTGACGCACGCGCCTACCCGCTGCGCATCCTCAACTGGCATGAGATGTTCAACGATGTGATCGGGCATACGCCGATGCTCGATTCGGTCGGCGGCGAACCGGTCTGCAACTTCCGCGCTCCAACGGAATTCAGCGCCCTGGGACGTTCCGGCGATGATTGGGTACTGGTTGAAGGCTATTCGGCGGGCTGCCCGGAAAGCGGCTGGCTGGCGGCGGAGGCCCTGACCTGGGGCGATAGCGACTGGGAAAGCGTGCGTGACCAACTGCCCGACCTGGACGAAGCCGATGCCCTCAGCGCCGAAGAGGGGATTCCGGGCAGTGTGGCAGGGCGTCCGGTGATGCTGGCCTACTGCACCCTCTGCGGCTCTGGCATCCTCTACGATGTTACCATCCCCGACCTGACCTACACCGACCTGGAGGGGGAGACCGTCGAACTGGGCGAGGCGGTGCTGGAATTCGGCTCGACGGGGTTGCTGATGCGCTCCAACAAGCTGATGTACGACCGCACCACCAATACCGTCTGGAATGCCCTCACGGGTGAACCCGCCTTCGGCCCCCTGGCGACTGTCAACGATTTGCAGCTTGATCTGCTGCCCGTCGTGGTCACCGATTGGGCGACCTGGCTGGAAGAGCACCCGGATACCAGCGTCCTCAGCTTGCAGACGGGCGTGGCGCGCGATTATACCAACGGCGCGGCCTATTCCGACTATTTCAACGATCCGTCCTTCGTGATGTTCCCCGTCTGGCAGCAGGACGAAACCCTGGCGGAGAACAAGGAAATGGTCTTTGGGCTGCGGTTGGATGGCCTGGAGAAAGCCTATCCGCTGGATGTGCTGATCGAAGAGCAGGTCAGCAATGATGTGCTGGGCGAGACGGAGGTCGTCATCGTCACCCGCGCTACGCCTGACCGTGATTTCTTCGAACCCGGTGGGGCAGCCGTGCGGGCTTACGCCAGCGACGGTATTCTCTTCAGCCCCGGCGAGATGCCCAACGAAGTCGTAGATGAAGACGGCACCGTCTGGCAGGTGACGGAAGACGCCCTGGTCAGCGCTGATGGTGAGACGCTGGAACGTCTGCCCGGTCACCTGGCCTTCTGGTTCGGCTGGTTCGGCTTCTATCCGGATACGCTCTTCTACGAGGGGATGTAGTCCGCGCTTCAATATGCCCTTTCCCGGCGATGTTCGGGAAAGGGGTCTACTGCTGCACCAGGATCGTCTCACGGTGGACATGGCGCAAGTTCATGTAAATGTCCACCGTCCACTGACCCGGCATATCCAGCGGCTGAAACCAGTAGATCGCCGCCGAGTTGAGGTCGCTGCGGTCTTCCTGGTAGGAGTAACGCCGTCCGGTCGGTGCGGTGTAGACGAAGACAAAGCGCGTATCCAGCCGCCCCAACTGCTCCAGGACGATCCCCATCGCCAGATTATCCCCCACCGGGTAGCTGATGCGCGGCGGCAGGGTGGCGAAGCAATTCGCCAGGAAGGGGATTTGCTCTTCCGCGAAGCCCGACTGGAAATACGGCCCCCAGCAGCGCTCGATCTGACTCTGCTGCTGGAAGATCACGCTGCGAAGCTGCGGCGCACGCTGCACGGCAGGATCGATGTAATTGGGGTAAAGGCGTTCCTGAATCAGCGGACTCAGCCCCACGAACAATTGATTCAGGTGATCCTCCAGGGAATTGGGCAGACCGCTGTTCTCTGGCGTCAGGGTTTCGTAATGGGCGAAGAGAATCACGAATCCGCTGGGGACGCGCGAGAGCAGCGAGGAATAGAGCACGTTGGCTTCCGCCAGCAAACCGCGATCAAAGCCGTTTTTACCACCGATGTAGACTGTACCGGGGATGTCCTGCACGCTGTACTGGCGCTGCGTATAAAGCATCACATCCAGCGTGTTGATGGCGGCTTCGTCGCCTGCCAACGCCCGCTCGCGCAGCAGCAAGAAATACTCCGCCAGCGCTCGCGGCGTGATGGTATTGGCAGTGAAGTTGTCGTAATACTGCTGGTTGATGCGCAGGTATTCGGCGCGGTCGAGGGTGGGCGGGGTCATGCCGAAGTAACTGCTGAGTCCGTTGATCATCCGGGCGCGATAATAACGCGAGGCCAGCCCCGCCGGGACCTCGCTCCAGCGTTCGTCAGCGAAGGCCAGCTTGCTGCGATCCACTTCGGCATAGGGCAGAATGCGCCCGATTCCGGGGATGCGCAGGCGCTCGACATAAGCGTCCACCTGCTCCCGACCGAGCCAGTCCATCAGCAGCCAGGTCGCCGCGTTGTCGCTGCAATTGATCATGAATTCGACCAGGCGCTGGGGCGTATAGCTTGTGCCGATGAAATCTTCGCCCAGGCAGTCACTACGCCCTCCCATCCAGTAGGCTTCGCTGAAGAGGATGCGCTCATCGGCGCTGCGGCTGCCATTCGCCAGCGTTTCGTAGACCGCCCCGGCCACGAAGACCTTGGGCACGCTGGCGACATGAAAGCGCTCATCCAACGACTCGGCACAGCCCAGGCCATTTTCCAGGTTCAGCAGCACGGCTCCCACGCGCAGATCCGGCTCCGCCAGCAGGTCGCCGTAACCGCAGTCCGGCAACGAGTCGAGCGCTGGTAGCCCCTGTGCCTGCCCCGGGCCGACGGCGCTCAGCAGCAGCAAGCATAGGATGATGTAGGCGATGTATCCCGGTGATGTACGCTGCATGTTTTTCCTCAGAAATGACTGCCCACAGTTCGTGGCTATAGTGGCACAGATACCGCGTCCGGGGCAATGGGGGTTCGCTGGTCAGTGGTCAGTCGTTCGCTGTGGTTTTCTGTGCAATTCATTGGAAGGGATCGAGTGGACTCCCCACAGCGTTCAAACTGTACAGGGGGCATGGTAAACTGATGCGAACGCCCAATGAGTTGGTATTGTTACGATAGAGCCATGGCGCGACAGACTCACTACGACATCTTACAGGTATCCCGCAACGCTGACGACGAGACCATCAAGCGAGCCTACCGGGAGCGCATCCGCCGCTTTCATCCGGATCAATTCGCGGCGCAACGCAGCCGATTGCAACAGGCTGGCGATCAGGCCGGGGTACGCAAGCTGGACCGCAAAATCGAACGCTCCAAGCAGATGACCCAGCAAATCAACGCAGCCTACGATGTGTTGATGGATCCGCTGCGGCGCAAAGCGTACGACCGCAAAATCGCCGAAGAACGCAATCAGGCCGTGAATCGCGAGATTCAAAAGCAGCGTGCCCAGCATCCCGAATACGTGCGGCGCACCGTGAAAGCGCGTCCGCACAACAACCCCAATCGCCCCAAACCGCAGACTCTGGAAGAGAGCATCCCGCGTGCGGCGATTGCGGGCTTCGTCATCGTCATGATCTTGATTTTCGGTTGGCTCAGCAGCGCATTGGGCGGACGCGCGGGCAGCAGCCAGCCGCAAGTGACGGCCATCGGCTATACGGCGCATCAGCTTCAAGCCACGCAGGATGCCATCAACGCGACTCAAGTCGCGCGCGAGGAAAACCGGGATCGCCCCACGCCGACCAGCCGCCCCGCCGAAGCGACGCTGCGCTCCGCGAATGCCTTCTACGCTGCCGGGCAATACACCTACGCCATCGAACTCTACGATCGGGTGCTGGCAGAGCGCCCGGATGCAGCGGATGTCTTCACGCGGCGGGGCATGGCCTACGCAGCGCTCTACCAGCAAGGGGATGACGCCGCGCTCGACTCCGCACTGGCGGATTACGCAGAAGCGATTCGCCTGGATGAAGAATGGGCGGCGGCCTATCGCGAACGCGGCCTGCTGTATTACGCACGCTGGTTGCAGAGCCAGGACGCCGAAATCGGCGCACGTGCCCTGCAAGACCTGGAGCAATACGAGACGCTGGCGGATGCCCCCCATCCGTCCGTCATGCAGGCCATCGACAATCTGCGAGCATCCCTGGTTTCCAGCCAATGAGCGGGTGAGCCAGGGCGACCCGCTGCTAAAGGTGCCCATTTTCATCGGTTCGATGATCTGGCGCGTGTGCTATAATTTTTCGCGGTTTATCTCACAGCCCCTTTAGGAGTGTGGTTCCTTATGGCTTACGAAAAGATTGTCGTGCCCGACAAGGGCGAAAAGATTACGTTTGACGATGGCAAAATGCAGGTGCCGGATCACCCGATTTTGCTCTTCATTGAAGGCGATGGCATTGGCTACGACATCATGACCGCCAGCAAGCGCATCTGGGATGCTGCCGTGCAGAAAGCCTACAACGGTCAGCGCGAAATTTCCTGGATGGAAGTCTACGCGGGAGAGAAAGCGGCGGGGGTCTACGATGGCGATTACATGCCGGAAGAGACCTTCGAAGCCCTGCGCGAGTTCAAAGTCGGCATCAAAGGCCCGTTGACGACTCCGGTAGGCGGCGGTTTCCGCAGCCTGAACGTCACGCTGCGCCAGGTGCTCGACCTTTATAGCTGTGTGCGTCCTGTGCGCTGGTACAAGGGCGTCCCCTCCCCGCTGAAGAAGCCCGAAGATGTCGATGTCGTCATTTTCCGCGAGAACACCGAAGACATCTACGCGGGCATCGAGTTCGAAGCAGGCACCCCCGAACGCGACAAGCTGGAGAGATTCCTGCGCGAAGAACTGGGCGCGTCCAACTTCTTCGAAGGCGCTGGCCTGGGCATCAAGCCCGTCAGCGAATTTGGGAGCAAGCGCCTGATCCGCGCCGCGATCCAGTACGCCATCGAACGTGGACGCACGAGCGTGACCCTGGTGCACAAGGGCAACATCCAGAAATTCACCGAAGGAGCCTTCCAGCGCTGGGGCTACGAACTGGCGAAAGAAGAATTCCCGGAACAGACGGTTAGCTGGGAAGAAGTCGCCCAGAATCACGGCGGCAAGGTGCCGGAAGGCAAGATTCTGATCCAGGACACCATCGCGGACATCATGTTCCAGAAGATGCTGCTGCGTCCAGCGGAACACGATGTGATCGCCACGACCAACCTCAACGGGGATTACCTCAGCGATGCGTTGGCAGCCGAGGTCGGCGGCGTGGGGATTGCCCCCGGTGCCAACATCGGCGACGAAATCGCGCTCTTCGAGGCCACGCACGGCACCGCACCCAAATACACCAACCTGGACAAGGTGAACCCCGGTTCGCTGCTCTTCAGCGGCGTGATGATGCTGGAACACCTGGGCTGGTTCGAGGCCGCTGCGGTCGTCACCAAAGCCTATGAAGCCACCGTCGCGGACAAGATCGTGACCTACGACTTCGCCCGCCAGATGGAAGATGCCAGGGAAGTGAAGACCAGCGAATTCGCCAGCGCCATCATCGAGCGCATGGATCAATTCCTGGACTGAGCGCGAAGCAGCACAATTTTTGAACGGGAGTGGGGTCTCTCACGCCCGTTTTTTACTGTCTGGGATATTTGGAAGCCTGTCAAATCCTCTGCTGGCCTGATGTTCAAAGCATCCGGCTGCAAAAGGCCAAACCCTGCTGAAAAGGTTCTGCATCGGCTGCCCGATGCGAAAGTTCTTGAACGGCTTCAAGAGTCCCTTCAGTGGACTTTGATGCCGGGTAGCCCCTGGTGTTGAACCGATAGCGGACGACTTGAGACGCTCGCGTATGGATGGCGAAACGCTAGCCCGACCGCTCGACGGTATAGCCTTCGCCTTCTGACTGCGACAGATCCACGACGATTTCCCGTCCGCCGAACCCATCCACGATGTCATGGGCGCGGACGGTTACCGTCTGCACATCGGCGGGAATCTCGATATTGTGTTGGCTACGGGTGAAGGGCTGCTCGTTCTCGTGGGGATGCAGCAGCAGCCGCGTGAAGGGCGAGTCGGGATCAGGCTTGACCACTGTACCATCAGGCAGGACGACATCCCAGCCATCCGCGTAATCTTCCCAGCCTGTGTCCGGATGCTCAACGGTCACGTGAAACGTCCAGGTGGTCTCCCCCGTTTGCACGGCACGCACGAAGATCACATCCGCGTCGGCTATCCGCTCCATTGGCTCGGCTCCTTGCAGGTAACTGCGCTGCATTTCCGTGAATGTGCTGCATCCAACGAGGCCGATCAGCAGCGACAGGGCGAAGAACATAGAACGCATGGTTGCCTCCTTGCTTCGGGCATGGTGGATGGCGGAGATTGGTAGAGAGGGCGACCCGGCGAGTCCACCGAGACGCCCCCTACCAGCGATTCGCCAACGGGGTTCCCGTGACGCGTATGACCTGGCGGGTCGCCCTCATGTGTCGGGTTCGGTCAGCGAATCGGCACCGTTTCGATGGGATCGCTGTTGCGGTTGATGCCCACGTAGGCCGCCAGAATCCAGCCGATGTGCGCGTTACCGTTCTCGTCGATGTAGCGCACCTGGTACCAATAGTCGCGTCCACCCTGGACAGTGCGCGCCAGCAGTTCCACCTGTCCGCCCCAGGGAATCTGCGGATTGGCGGCGACTCGCGCCACGCGCGGTGTGGGGTAGGTGCGCAGGTTCATCACGGCGCGGGTCACACCTGTGACCAACCCGCGCGGATCATCGGCACGGTCGAAGACGGTGGATTCGACGACAGGCGCGAGATTCTCATCCCCCGTGACTGCCAGATACCGCCCCGATGACCAGCCAACGGTGTCCTCATCAAACTGAATCTGATACCAGGTGAAGAGTCCTTCCTGGAAGTTACGCGCCAGCACAGGATAGTTCGTATCCGGACGGGCGACTGCCACGCGGGACGCCCCCAGGAATGGTTCGGTGCGCACGCTCAACCCGGTGACCCCTTCAACCGAAACGGTCAGCGCCGGGGCTGTGGTGACCGTCGGTACGGCTGTGCCAGGAATCGGCGTCACGCCACCGCCCCCTGTCTGCGTCCAGGTCACGTTGATCACGGCGTCGTTGGTGATTTCGATCAGGTCGGCTTGCAGGCTGACGGTGCCGCCTGCTGTCACGGTGATATTGCCCCAAACGGTCGTCAGACCGCTGGGGGTCAGATCGCCGATGACGATGGTAGAACTGACTGCCGATGAAATCGTCAACTGCGCCGTATCGTCGGATGTGACCGTGAAGGTGTACGTCCCCGCCGCCAGCGTGATCGTCGTTGTATAACGCGCCGACCAGTTATCTTCCGGGATGCCCGCGATGGGCGATCCGCCGAAGGTCAGGTTCAGCCCGGTATACGAGGTCGGGACGGACGTCCCCGTGAAATTGGTCGACGGATAATAGGTTGCCGTCCAGACCGCGCTGCCGGGGGGCGTCGTCGTCTGCGCGTTCGTCTCCAGCGCTGGCCCCGCCAGAACACCCAGCAGCGTCAGGACTGCCAGTAAGATTCCCGTACTCAACAATCGTCGCATGTTGTTCACTCCATGATGACTTGCAGCGTCCACTCAGACTATAAGTTGCCACTGACTCCCATTATACCGGATCGGGCATGATAGCTGGTGGCTCCGTACCTCCAGTGTAACTTCCAACGAAATTTTTGCGTATAGGAGGATAGACTGACATGCAGGGATAGAGACAAGGGAAACGGAATCATGACATCACCACAACCAAAAACAGAACGTCCGGTGGATCGTCTGGTGGAGCAGGGACGCGAGTTGGTGCAGAGAGGGAATCGGCGGCATGTCGTCATCCGCAATGCGGAAGGCAAGCAGATGGCGACCTTCAGCCTGACTGTCGCTGTCATCGCAGGGTTGGCGGCGCTGGTGCTGCTGCCGTTCTGGGGGATCATCCTGCTGGTGATCGGCGCTTTCATCGCGACGGGTGCCAAGATCAAGGTCGAGCTGGTGCGCGAAGTCACTGACGATGACAGCCTGATCCAGGGCGAGAAAACCCACACCGACGCCTGAATGGCCCTGCACAACAGCATCGCCCCTCTCACTCCCCCGGTTTCGCAGGGGGAGCTTTGTTTTCTCCAGTCGTGCTGCGTCCGGTATCCTTTTGGACATCCTCGCCCAAACCCACTCGACTTCGGAATGAAGCAAGTAGTGGGATTCCATGTAGTGGAATTCCATATCGTAGTGTGCCCCGGAAGAGAGGGCAAAAAGTGGGGGCGTGGTCGCCGTGAGCGTAGATGAGGTGCAATTGCCCCCGGCAACCGCATTTCACTGAGGAATCCCGCCTGCCTTCGGTGTATAGTAGCGCGGATTGAGGAATGGGAGACAGCGAAAATCCGATGACTGCACAGGCCCAACAGCGCCCCGCTGATGACTACTACTTCTCGCCGGATAGCGCAATCTGGCGCATCAACCGTGAACGCGCCCTGCTGCTGACCGGGACTCGCGTGCTGCTGATGCAAATCGCGCATCCGATGGTGGCGGAGGCCGTCTATCATCATAGCTACGTCTTCCGCAACCCGCTGCGCCGCCTGCACCGCACCCTGACGCTGACCCTGGCCCTGGTCTACGGCACGCGCAGTGAGATCGACCAGGCCATCGCCGAGATTGACGCGGCGCACCGCCCCGCCGTCGGGCGCATCGAAGCCGCGATTGGGGCGCACGCAGCGGGCGCGTCCTACAATCCGCGCAATCCCCGGCAAGCACGCTGGATCTTCGCCACGCTGGTGGAAGGCGCGGTCTTCGGGCATGAGAAGCTGGTCGCGCCCCTCTCTGCTGCCGATCAGCAGGCGTTCTACGAAGACAGCATGCACGTCGGCGAATGGATGGGTGTGCCGCGCCGTTCCCTGCCCGCCACCTATGATGGCCTGCTGGGCTTGATGCAGGAGGCCATTGCGTCGGGAGAAGTGATCGTCGGCGAAAAAGCCCGTACCATCGCCCCCTTCATCACCGGACAGTCGATCCCGGTGTTGCAATTTGTTAGCTACCCGATATATCGGCTGACTGTCGGATTTTTGCCGCAGGAACTTCGCGTACAATATGGGTATGAGTTCCGCGCCTGGGAAGAACGGTTCCTGGGTGGATTCTGCGGAATCAGCCGCGCCGTCGTGCCCTGGCTGCCGGGATTCGTGCGCTATGCCCCGGAATATCGCCGGGCGTTGCATCGGCTGCACAATGCGTAGAAAGTCCTGTTGGGCTGCATCTGCCGATTCAATAAACTTAGCGTAAAGCGAATTGTACGACTCGCGAACCTCCTCAATTCTTTGGGGAATGCATTCATTCATATTGGAGGGAAAGTTCTATGCACTTCTCGTTCAGCAAGTGGCCCGTTGTCTTCTTGAACCTGCTTGCCATTCTGATCGTCGCCTGCAGCCCCGCCGCTGTGGAAGCGACCGACCTGCCGACCGATACCGCCGTCGCCGAAGCGCCCACCGAGGCAGCCGCCGAAGAAGCCGCCCCGCCGACCGCCGTCGTCGTGCAGCAGGGCACTGTGCCGGGTATGGCTGCGGGCGATAAGGTCTTCGCCTGGGTTGCGCCGGGTGCTGCTCCTGGACGACAGGGAGCCAGTGAACCGGGCGAACTGGTCTTCTTCAGCAGCGATGCCGAAATGGAAACCGTCATGGCACTGCCACAGGGAACCACCCGCGTCATGGCCTGCGGCGATAATGCGACCTCGCCGGATGGCACGGTCTTCGCCTTCATGTCGACCGTCACAGCCGGCGGTAGCGAGACCGGGACTCTTTACCTGATTCGTGGCACCGATCCCAATTTGCAGGAAGTGGCAACTGAACTGAACCCCGTGAGCTGCGTGGGCAGCAGCAGTTTCAAATTCTCGGCGGATAGCACGCAGTACGGCTACATCGACTGGCCCGCTGACGCCAACAACGCCGAATCGCCGCGCGGTCGCCTCTTGATCGAAGCGACGACGGACAGCAGCGAATTGGGCAATTTCGAGAACGTGACGGACTTCACTTTTACTGAGACGGGCGCGGCCTTCGTCAGCTTCTTCACCAATGATCGCAATCAGGCGACTGAAGTGGGTATCTTCGTCTGGGATGGCACGACCGACCGCGAAGTGAATACCCTGCTGGCGAACGAGGACTGCTACTACACCAGCGCCGCTGTCGAAGACATCATTGATGGACGCCTCGCCGTGATCCTGGGCTATCGTTGCACGACGGGGGATGCGGGTACGCAGTGGGAACTGCACCTGGTGGATCCGGAAAGCCGCAGCGCCCAGTTGGAAGCCACGGATGCCGCCGCGGGTCGCTACTTCGGTTTCACCGACAGCAACGCGATCTACGCCGTGCCGGATGCGACGAATATCTTCTTCACCGTGCCGGATGGCATCAGCAATCAGAGCGTCTCCCTGCTGACGACTCCGATTGACTCCGTTGAGCCAACCGTGCTGCTGGATCGTTCCGCCATTGTGCCCAGCGTCAGCGACCTGCCCTATGACGCCAACAACGCCGTCGCCCAGGTCTCGCCGGATCAACGGTACCTGGCGATTGTGGTCAACACACCCAACAACGACGCCACCCTGCACGTCTTCGATCTGCTCGATCCGGCATTGCCGCCGATCACGATTGACGCGGGTGACCAGGGGGATGTGATCAGCATGATGGATTTCACCGCCGATGGTAGCACGCTCTACTATGTGTCGGGCGCGGATGAAGGCGGAGATAATTCGCTCTTTGCGCTCGATCTGGCGACAGGCAGCGAGGCACGGGTCACGCGCGGACGCTTCGCCCAGGGGCAGGTCGCGCCGAACGGCAGCCTGATCGCCATGATGCAGTGGGTGGTCTACGATGATGAAGAGCCGCCTTATCTGACGTTAGAGATCATCGACACCGAAACCACTGCCGCGACGACGGTCTTCGTTGGCGGCGAAATCAACGACGAGGGCGATTTGATTAATCAGCAGTTTGCCTATCCGCTGTCGTGGCTGCAACCGTAACCCCGCATTCCACGCAGGACGTCTGGGTGACCTACCAGGTCGCCCTGCGTCCATCCTCCGTAGGGGGCAAACTGCTTCCCTGAGAATCAACGAGAGAATGGCGGGTTCTGCACGTTTTTCTTTCTCCGGGGCCTGGGGGAGACGGAAATGGTTTACGGACAACGTGCCGCACAAGAACAACAGGTGGGAGGGGCACAGCCCCTCTGGTGACTCTGGCTTTTTGTAGGTGTACTCCATGCCTTTGTAGTTCCGCCTGTTTGATGCAATTGCTCTGGAATCGTGGTGGGGCAGCTATCCGGCAGCGGATGCTTGCTGTAGGATAGGTTGATTACCCATTCAGGAGTGAAAACGCTATGGATGAGATGCAGCTTCTCATTGACCTGCACAAAGACGCTCAGCGTCAGGGGCCAGGTGGTGACGACGAGACACGCCTGGCGGTTGCGCTCTCCCGGCTCAAAGGGAAACCCAATCTCAAGATTGCCGATATTGGCTGCGGAACGGGTGCTGCTACGCTCATCCTGGCGCAGGAACTGGACGCACACATCACCGCCGTTGATTTTCTGCCGCAGTTCCTGGAGAAGCTGGAACGTGCCGCTGCAAAAGCCGGGGTTGCGGATCGGATCACGACGCTGGCGCAATCGATGGAGGCTCTCTCGTTCCAGGAAGCGGAACTGGACGCCATCTGGTCGGAAGGCGCGATCTACAATATGGGCTTTGCAGCCGGGATTGCCGCGTGGAAGCCCTTTTTGAAACCGGGCGGCATCCTGGCAGTCTCAGAACTCACGTGGCTCACCAGTGAACGTCCGGCGGTGCTTCAGGCACACTGGGATGCGGAATACCCGGAAGTGGATACAGCCTCGGCCAAGATAGCCCTCCTGGAAAAGCACGGCTACTCGCCCATCGGCTACTTCGTGCTGCCCGAGCACTGCTGGCTGGACAACTACTATCGACCCATGCAGGGGCGTTTCAGCGAATTTCTCGAAGCACACGGTCACTCAGATGCCGCGCAAGCCATCGTTGCTGCGGAAGGCGCGGAAATTGATCTGTATGAGCAGCATCGGGCATTCGTCAGCTACGGCTACTACATCGCCCAGAAGCCGGGGACATAGAAGCTGAGCGATTGAACGTCGGCCTATACTGCACGGTGATACAGCTCATCGTCGCCGTGCGCGGAAGGCGCTGAGTACGAAGAGCAGCCCACTCAGAAGAAATGGTGCGCCACTCACCAGAATGGCCATGATATGATTCTGACCTGCTGTGACCAGGGCGAATAGCGAGAGCAGTGTTCCGATGACGAGCAATGCGATACCGCCCCGGTATGCATCACGCCACGCAAAAATCGTTGAACCGATGGCAGCAGCAATCAGGAGGCCAAGTATAATGCCCTGGATTTCGGTGCCTTCCTCTGTGGGAACCTCATCTCCGAAGATAAGGTGGAGTAGCAGCACCGTACCCCAGAAGGACGCAGCGACAGTCCCGATCATACGAGCAGCAAAGCGTACCCAATCAAGGCGTTTTGGGTGATCATTCATCGTCATTGGTGCCCATCCTCATGAACGATCCGGGTGCTGCGCCCGAACTTCGAGCGCATATCCCGCTAAGCTCAGTATACCGGATTCCCGGAGTTAAGGATTGGCTTACTCGCTTGGCGTGCGTCTGAACAACCGCCGCCGAATACCCACATCGTTCAACGTTGACGGGGCCAGTGCCTTATTCAGGACATCGCCTGGAGGGATGCATAAACGGCCTGCCGCAGGTTCACTTCTCTTGGATCCGCGAACAGGTAAAAATCTGATCGATTCATGACGTAAGCAAAGCTCATCTCAGCGGTGGGGTTCGCAAAAGCGAATGATCCGCCAGCGCCAGCATGCCCAAAGGCGCGATCATCGTTGCTTCCGAAGCGGTATTCTTATTTAACGAAGTGTCCCTTCTAGCCTGTTCTGGCCTCAACACTTGTTGTTTTGTGTGAGAAGTGGAATGGCAAATCCACGCCAGTGGCTTCTGGGATGTCCAACGCAGGGGCATCCTTGATGAAGCCCAGGGAATACGCCGTATCGACGCGAACTACCTGATCAAGAGCGCCTTGAGTCGGCATGACTACCGGTGCAGACAAGGCGTCCAGCGTCTCCTGACGCAGGCCCAGGGTTCGCCCACCCGTGATGAATTCGTTGTACGCTTTGGCGATACTGCGGGCAGTCCCGATGCCGTTAAACGCCGGGATTTCAATGCGCTGCGTGCGCGGATTGTTGGCATTCAGCCTGGGTGGATTGCTGAGGGTACGTGCCGTCAAAGACCAGGGGTTCATCACTGTGAGAACCAATGGAAGCGGCAGCTTCCCCATGTTCAAGATCATCTGCCAGATTGGAAAGTCATCCATCGTCGGTGCCACCCGCGATGACGGCACATCGTCTGGTAGGCCAATGTAGAAATCCAGCCCCAGTGGCTTCGCAATCTCGTCAGCGAAATACTGGCCGACGGTGCGCCCGCGCGGGTCGGTATGGCGCAGCAGACCGCTCTCATACCAGCCCACCGTGATCGCATGATAGCCATGCCTGGTACCTGGCTCCCAGGCTGGCTTCTGGCGGGCAAGAATCGTCATGAGTTGATCCGTATCCGCCATGATGTCATAGGTGAGGGGGGTATCAATGACACAAAGCCCTGCCTGATGGCTGAGCAGTTGGCGAATGGTGATCGCCTCTTTGCCGTTCTGTGCGAATTCGGGCCAGTATTCGGCTACTGGCTCATCGTAATCGAAGAGACCGCGCGAGTGGGCAACAGCCATAGCCAGCGCAGACATCCCCTTGCTGGTAGAGAAGACCATGACCATCGTGTCTTCTTCCCAGGGTGCGCCGCTGGCTTCGTCGCGTATGCCACCCCACAGGTCAACCACTTTTTCCCCGCGATGGTACACGGCAACGGCTGCACCCCATTCATCTCGCTCCCGAAAGTTGCGTTCAAACGCCTCGTAAACGCCCTCGAATCCCGGTTCAACCGTTCCGTGTATCTCGACCATCAGCGTCTCCCGTGTTCATATGCATTTGTCCGTGCGCAACCAGCAACGAGTTGCTCGGGAGCGCCACACCGTTCCCCTCCTGTATAGCCTGAATGTCTGACCATTGCAAACAGGGCAAGACCTTCACTCAGGGCATCCCTCTAATGACCGATCCATGCACACATCTGGCACACATCTGCTGAAGCATCACTGTGCAATCAAGTGCGGGTGAAATCGCATGGGGGGCACTTGTTCACACTACCGCTTGTACAGCTTGAGGAAGTTTTCTTCGGCCTCGGGCGTGCCAATCAGGATGAGGCGGCATGTCGATGGCAATGGCTCATGCGGATCGAGCAGCAATTGGGGCTTCTGATCCCGTTGGATTGCGACTACCGTGCAGCCCGTTTTGCTGCGGATGTCGCTTTCGGCTACTGTGCGTCCTGCCAGTGATGGGGGTATCTGCACCTCGAAGATGTCCAGCCCTTCGGCCACCATCAGGATATTGTCGCGCCCGATCAGGTTCATGATGGCATTTGCTCCGGTAGATGCATAGGACATCACGAAGTCAGCCCCGGCGCGGTGCAGCGTCACAACGTTGCGATCCAGCACGGCGCGGCTGAGAATCTGGGCATCCGGACGCAGGCGGCGGCAGTAGATGGTCAGATACACATTCATATCATCATCGTGCGTGGTGACGATGACGGCGGCGGCCTGCCGGATACCGGCGTTTTCCAGCACTTCCAGTTCGGCAGCATCGCCCAGCACGTACTGTTCGGCATTGGCAGGTAGGATACGCTCCGGGTTTTTTTCGACAATGCGGTAATTCAGCCCCTTGGCTGCCAGCGCCCGCCCGGTGGCTCGACCCACGCGCCCACCACCGATGATCACCACCATCGCACTGCTGGTTTCGCCCCGGCAAAATCGCTCGTTATAGCGGTTGAGGTCTGCCTCCGTTCCGGCCAGTATCAGCGTTGTGTTGGGCGTGATGCGCGTATCACCGAGGGTCGATTGGAATGTGCCGCGCTCCCATACTCCCAGCACATTGATCCCGGTGCGCACGCGCAGGTCGCTTTCCTGCAAGGTTTTGCCGACCAGCGATGTGCCCCGCGCCGCCGCTTCCGCGATCAGCAGGTCATCGAACTGACCGATCACATGCGCCCGCGTGGCATCGTCCACCACCTGGCGTGCCAATGCCTGCCCCATGATCTCGCCCAGTTCCAGAACGTGCGAACATCCCGCCAGTTCCAGAATATCGACTGAGGCATGTGTGTTGGCAACGGCGATCACAGGTACGGACTCCGAGATTTCACGTACCGTGAAGGCCACATTGGTATTGGCCTGATCGCTGCCAGTGGCAGCCACGAACAACGCCTGATTCACCCGTGCCCGCCAGTAGGTTTCTGGATCATCGAGATCGCCTAACATGACCCGGTAGCCCATATCATGCAGCCGCAGCGCTTCGGTCAAGTCTGCGATCAGCACCACATAGCTGTACTGGTACTGCGTCAGCTTGTCAATCAGCGCTACAGTCACCGGGTCGAAACGGGTGAGCACCGCGTGACGACTGGTTTTCTCCGGAAGCTCGCGGGGCGCACGAGCGGCTTCCTGAGCACGCATCCAGGGCGCATAGAAGAACTCAATGAACGTGAACGGCAACAGAATCAGCAGGAAGATGACGCCACTCAGCAGGACTAATGCGGAGAACAAGCGACCCAGATCGGACTGGAAGGTGATATCTCCGAAGCCAAGCGTGGACATCACCGTCAGCGTCCAATAAAAGCCAGTGATCCAACTATACGAGCGCCCCTCATATTCCATCAGGTAGTGAAAGAGGATACTGTAAATCACTATCACCAACGCCACAAACGCGAGAAAGCGAAACAGCGCCAGGATGTTGGGCCGTGTGGGGCGGTCTCGGACAAATTGCAGGAAGATGGTCATCAGCGATTTCATGCAGTGTATTATAGCAGCATTTACTCATGTTCGTTGATGATCCAGCAACCAGCTCAACTCGGCTGCATATCCGCCGATGCCATTTGTCACCAACCACCCGAGTTTAGGACCGGTTTCTGCGTTAGCAAGCACATTTCGTCCGATTTCAACCATGATTTCCCTGCATCGCTCCCGGCGACTTGATCTTCTGCACAACTGATCGTCAGTTGATGTCACAAGATCGTGCAAGACATCACCAGGAATACTCATCTTCTGTGGTTGAAATTGCACGCTTGATTGTCGGTTGGTCTGAGTAGAATTACTCAGGTGGCTCTTCGCGGATACCTTGATTACTGGCTTGACGACTCGAGAGATGCATAGCGACACGATCAACTGCCTGATGCACCCTTTAGGATATCTACACGCGACTACTTCTTTCGCAGAGCGCAGCTTTGACGTGCCAGACGCATATCCCGCGTCTTCGAGCACACCTCGTTACCGTCAGATGATTGGCTCCATGCTCCCACCGAATCAAAAACACCAGCCGCATTGACTGGTGCCTGGAGATGGACCTGAGGGGATTCGAACCCCTGACCTCTACAGTGCGATTGTAGCGCTCTCCCAGCTGAGCTACAGGCCCGTTGGTAGATATTCAATGATTCTAGAGAAGCGCTGCGTAGAAGTCAAGGTGCGGGCAGGGCAATCGCCTCAAATTTGTAAGAGTAATTGCAACAAAAAGGTGTCATCA
>CAZJWX010000061.1:0-28665 GCA_964549915.1 uncultured Anaerolineaceae bacterium
TGAGATCGACGAGTGTGAAAGAGTCTTGCAAGGATAGCGCTGGATAGACGACCATAGCGAATTCTGCCTGGTTGATTTCACCATCTCCGAGCATATCCGCCATCGTATAAACCAGGGGTTCGAAAGGCATCTGGAGCAAGTCCGCCGTAGCACTGCGGAAATCTGTGCCAGGGAATTCACCTTCCAGGCCGAGGACGGTCATACCGCATTCACTCGCCAGCCGATGAATCATTACCGCAGATTCCACCTGTGCGCTGATGAGGTCGTGGCGCTCTTCGATCAAGATGACCTGGGCGGCCCCGGTATCGCTGAAAACCTCATACGTTGCCAGCGTTTCGAAGTCGCCAGACCCCGCGACAATCGAATCCCAATCACACGTTTCTGACTGGGCCATCGTTGCCCAGCCACTACTGAGCGAAATGAACATGAGCAAGATTGCGACAAACTTAAGTGACATTGGAATTTGGCTCCCATTGTTCACGACAAACCCTTCATGGGTTTGCTTCAGACAGTTGATGGACTGTTTGTGCCGCGGAATGTAGGCGTTGGAGGGAGCATGCGAGCACAATACGCGGCGATACGCGCTACAACTTGCTACAAGGCGGCTTTCCCGAACGGGTCGGAACCATTTCTTTGGAGCTTTCGTGTGTGATGTAAAATGCTCAATCCACGCCGATGATTTCAGGAGCATGCTTCGATGATTGGGTATTGCAGCGCCTTGTGCAGCCTGATTTCTGCGTACGCCTTCAACTCGTTGGCAGCGTTTTCGGCGTGTGCACACGGAATCCGCCGGAGCACACGACAGTAATTTGCTGCCTGAATCACTTCATAGGTATCAATCAGGGCTTTGGCTCGTCGGTGCATGTAATTCACAGCCCATGGATGATGGATCGCCTGACTGGTGAGCGCCTCACGAATGTAGCTGTCTTTCGTCTGAGGTTTCGTGAGGTTTGGAACCCGCATGAGATGCTCGTTCCAGATTTCTTCGAGCCGCGATTCTAGCTCTGCAAATGATGCAGGGCGCTGTTCTGCGTTGGCAAAAGCGCTGCGGAAATCCAGATACTGGAGGCGGGAAACCTCGGTATAGAATCGCTCCAGATGATGCCTGGCTTGCTCCTCCGCTATCATATGTTTTCTGGCATGTTCCGGGGCGATTTCCAGCACCTGCCCCAGATCCACACGTTGCAGGAGCAATGGCAGTACTTGAATCCCATGTTGGAGTGCGTATTCAAATTCCAGGCGAACATACCAGGATTGCAGCGAATTTTGCGATACAAAGAGGAGCACGAGATCACGCGGGCGCAGGTTCTGGAATAGCTGCTGTTCCCAGGGGAGGCCAGCCCGGAGGTTATCCTGGTCAAACCAGATATCAAGAACCGATTGCTCTGATTGCATGCATGCTGTTCCGAGTTGCAGCAGGCGTTCGTAGGTGTGTCGAACAAATTGGCGTTGTTGGCTGCTGTAGCTGCAGAAGATCGTCAGTGTCGCGTGTAGCTGTCGGTATGGAGTGTCCATCACATCGCTCTTCGTGCCACCCTATTGACGATAACGCTGTCCAGTTCGCAGATTACTGCTAGCTTACAATAGGGGGTGAAGTGACGAATAGTGACCAATATCATCGAAACAAATTGATCCTGAAACGAGCCTGCCGCCGGGTCTGTGGGGATTCCCGCTGATTGAAAAATTGCCCCTATGCAACCTGTAGAAGTGTGTTACGATTATGGTGCAATGCAGTAACGTGAGACACAGTGTCTCCCTGCATTGGTGCAGTGGTAATGCACCCGTAACCCTCAGCAGAAACAGACGAGTTCCCCGGTTTCAAACAGCTTCGCTTGCGAATTGTGCGACCTCGGTTCTCGGAAGGTTCTCGGCGAGTACCGCAACAAATTCCTGGGTCTACCGGATGTGTGTGTGTACAGCAGCAAGGTTGTGGCAAAACCCCAAGATTCAGGAGTGAAAGACAAATGGCAGAACGTACGCAAGGCACGGTGAAGTGGTTCAACGCAGAGAAGGGCTATGGTTTCATCGCCCGTGAAGATGGCGACGACCTCTTCGTCCACTATTCCGAGATTCAGGGGAATGGCTACCGTTCGCTGGACGAAGGCGCGACGGTGGAATTCGAAATCACGCAGGGCAAGAAGGGCTTGCAGGCCAGTTCCGTGAAGGTCGTGGACTAAGCAAGCACGACAACGCATCGACACTTTCAAGAGGGGATCCCGGAAACGGGGTGCCCTCTTTTTGATTCTCATCCCTGCACAGCATCCGGCACGCTGCTGAACTTCATCGGATTGCCTCCTGCCAGCACATCAACGATGCGGGCAACGTCGCCCAGCAGGTCGCCGGTGCTGGGGATGTACTGCCGCCGCCGCAGCCGGAACGACAATTCGCAATCCTGGTACATGAACGGGTAGACCGCCTTGCCGTGCTCCAGGAAGTAGCTCCACTCATCCTGCACATTCTCTGAAAGCATCGACGCGGGCGAGGCGATCAGCAGCATCCTGTCGCACTCACTCAGGGCTTCCTCAATCGTCTTATCCCAGTTTGCACCCGGTGGAATATCCCGATCCATCCAGACCCCCAACCCGATGCGCCGCAGTTCGCTCACCAGCCGCACGACATAATCGCTGTCGTTTCGTGCGTAGCTGACGAAGACGCGCCCGCCCACATCGCTCTGCCCGGAATAGAAGGCTTGCTGCAAGCTGGTCACAGCGTCCGACGCCCTGTCGAAGCGGGCTTCTTTGTCGCTGCGCATCAGGCGGTCAATGACCAGATCAACCCCCAGCGGTAAATCGGGGCGGTGCTCGCGCACGGAGTCGCGGTACTGGTGATATTCCATTTTCGGTTCCTGCCCCGTCATCACCTGGAAGAGCACCAGCCCGAAGGCGTGCAAATCCAGCGCGCGGCTGAAAGTGCCCGGCTGCGTGCCGATTTCGTCGGCTCGGGATATGTCCTGGTCGGGTTCACGCAGTTTGGCCAGTTCGAAGTTGGTCAGGTAGGGCTGCTGCTGCTCATCCAGCACGATGTCCTTGGTGGTGATGCTGCGATGCAGAATCCCCTGATTGTGGATGTAATCCAGGGCGCTGGCCATCTGCTGCGCCAACCGCAGCACCATAGAAGCGGGCAGGCCGCCGGGATGTGCCGCGATGGTCTCGCCCAGTTTGCCGCCCGTCAAGAAGCGCTGCACCTGATAGGGGTGCTGCCGGAAGAGGCCGAAATCATGGATGGGAACGATGTGCGGGTGTTCCAGGCTGGCGAGGACGTGCGCTTCCTGGGCGAAGCGTGCCAGAAAGTGGCTATTCTCGATGACGTTGCAGATTTTGACCATCACCGTGCGCCCCAGCAGTAAATCCGACGCGATATAATAGTGCAGCATCGGATTCTCCGTCGGGTGCTCCGCCTGGACTTTATAGCGTTCGTTGATGATGTCGCCTGGAGTCAGCGCGATAGACATGGTGGAAGTCCCCTGTTCGGTCATGGTCAGGAATCATTCTACACCATCTTCGCTGATGAGTTTGGTCGGTGTACCGCCCGAAAGCAATTCTACGATGCGTGCAACATCGTTCAACAAATCACCCGTGCTGGTGATGTATTGTCGCCGCCGTAAGCGGAATGGAAGCGGTGTTTCCTGATAGATGAAGGGGTATACAGCTTGTCCCTATCCTGGTCGATCCAGGACGTGATCCTGCGCCAGCCAGTAATTGTGCAAGACGCCATCGCGCAGCGAGGTCGTGACTTCGTAGCGCCCGTTGATGACTTCGCCGACGGCCAGCCTGTGCATCACATCTCGCTCCGGCCTTCCAGGGCACGCATGAGGGTAACAGCGTCCACGTATTCCAGGTCGCCGCCTGTGGGCAAACCACGTGCCAGCCGCGTCACTTTGACTCCCTTGCCAGCCAGGGCATTTTGCAAGTACATCGCTGTCGCGTCCCCTTCCATGCCGGGATTAGTGGCGATGATGACTTCCAGCACCTCGCTATCTTCGACCCGCTGCAACAGGCTGCGGATATTCAGTTCGTCCGGGCCGATGCCGTTCACGGGCGAAATCGCCCCGTGCAGCACATGATAGACGCCTGTATAGGTTCCGGTGCGTTCCAGCGCCAGCAAATCCAGCGGCTCTTCGATGACGGCGATGGTGTGTTGGTCGCGCTGCTGGCTGTCGCAGATCGGGCAGGGATCATCGACGGTGATATTGCCACAGACCGAGCAGAACTGCGTCTTGGTGCGCAAGTCGTTGAGGGCATCCGCCAGATTGGTCGAAAGCTCTTCGGGTGCGCGCAGCAGGTAATACGTCAGGCGAGAAGCCGTCTTGGGGCCGACCCCCGGCAGGGCGTTGAAGGCTTCGATCAATTTGGTGACGGGTTCTGGAATGGCGCTGCTCATGTTGGTTCCCCTTGAATGTCGTAGGGGCGATTCATGAATCGCCCCTACAGATCAACGCGAATGTCGTCGTTTTACCCCAACAAGCCGCCCAGTCCCGGAACATCCCCCAGGCCGCCTGTGATCTTTTCCATCTTCTCAGCCGCCATCGTCTGGCTCTGCTCGATGGCCTGGTTGGTCGCTGCCAACAGCAGGTCTTGCAAGTCGGTCACCCATTCTTCGTCGTCGGTATCAATCGCGTCAGGATTGATGGTGATGCTCTGGATGCGCTGATGCCCGGTAATCACGATTGTAATCGCGCCGCCGCCGACGGAAACCTCAACGGTCTCGTGTTCCAGGGCGGCCTGGGCTTCTTCCATATCTTTCTGCATCTGCTGAATCTGCGCCATCATGTTGTTCATATTGCCGCCACCGGGGCCGCCAGACGGGCGTCGTCTCTTTGCCATGGGTTTCGCTCCTCATTCCATACACAACGATCATTCAATTATTGCATACCACATTGAGTCTATCATAGGCTATTCTTCTTCGCGGATCTGCCCACCCAGGCCAATCGCTTCCTGGATCAAGGGATCATCCGCGATGTCGGGCGCGGCGGCAGGGGCATTCCCGGCAGCGTCCACTTCGGAGAGCAGCATATAGCGCACGCGCAGCGGGGTATCGGTCACGCGCGAGATGGCGCGTTCCACCCAGGCGACGCGGGTCTTGTCCATCAGCTTATCCAGGTAGAGCTTCTGCTCGACCCCGACGACGACGGTGTTGCCATCCACCGTCACCACGCGGGCATGATCCATCAGATTGGGCAGGTTGACCACCAGTTCTTCGGTGCTGCCGCTGGTTTTGTGGACGTTGTTGAAGATCAGCTTCTGCGCATCGACCCATTTGCTCTGTACGATCGATGGCGCGATCACGGGCGGTGCGCCGGGTTCGCTGGCTGCTGCGCGTTCGTAATCCGCCGCTGTCTCGACAGGCGCAGCGGCTTGTGCAGGCTGGCGCTGCCCAAAGGCCGGCTGTGGCGTGGCTGGTGCGTAAGCCACAGGCTCCGGCTCGGATAGGCTCTCGATCAAGGCCAGTTCCAGGGCAAGCTGCGGCTGCCACCCGCCAGAATAATCGTTGACGGCTTCATTGAAGGCACGCAGGGCACGCAAGAGGGTGCTGCGGCTGAGCATCCCGGCTTGTTGCGCGAACAACCCCTGATCGTCCTGCGAGGCGTTGAGCATCTCTGCCCCTGCGGTCTGGGCCAGCAGCACATTGCGCAGGTGCTCCACGATCTGCTGCCCGAACTGCTTGGGATCGCTGCCCGCGTCAATCGCCTGGTTGATGATATGCAGGGCGCGTGCCGTCTCGCCCCGGGTCATGGCCTCTGCCAGATCACGCACGGCGCGGGCGCTGGCTGTCCCCAGGATACGTTGCGTCAATTCCAGGGTGATCGCTTCATCCGGATTCGCCACCACCTGATCCAGCAGGCTGATGCTGTCGCGAACGCTTCCCGTGCCTTCGCGAGCGATCAATTCCAGGGCTGCGGGTTCGATCTGCAAGCCCTCTTCCTCGGCGATCATCGCCAGCCGTTCGGTGACTTCGCGCAGCGACACCCGGCGAAACTCGAAGGGAAGGCAGCGGCTCTTGATGGTTGCAGGTACTCTGTCGATTTCGGTCGTCGCCAGCACGAAGAGGGCGTGATCCGGCGGCTCTTCCAGCGTCTTCAAGAGCGCATCGAAGGCGTTGCCGCTGAAACGGTGCACTTCGTCGATGATGTAGACCTTGTAGCGGCCTTCATTGGGCGCGAAGGCGATTTTGTCGCGCAAGTCGCGCACATCATCCACGCCCGTATGCGAGGCCGCATCAATTTCGATCAGGTCTAAGAAGCGGCCTTCATTCACGGCGATGCAGTTGGCGCACTGGTTGCAGGGGCGCTGCTGTGGGTCTTCCTCCAGGCAGTTGACGGCCTTTGCCAGCAAGCGGGCCGATGTCGTCTTGCCTGTGCCGCGCGGCCCACTGAAGAGGTAGGCGTGGCGGATGCGTCCTGTACGGATCGAGTTCCGCAGTGTGCGCGTGATATGGTCTTGCCCAACTACATCATCGAATGAGAGAGGTCGCCACTTGAGGTAGAGTGCTTGTTCTGGCATGACTTCTCCTATGATTCTGTTTCCGAGTCTAGCACCCTTGTTCCCACACAGCAACCGAAAAAGCCGGGGGCGGCGGGGCAGGAATATGCGTGCATCATGACCCGTGCGTCCTGGTGCTGTGTGCTCCGGTCAGTATAGGCGATTTGCGCGCCGTTGATCCACTTCTCACACAAAACAACAAGTATTGAGGCCCGGACAGGCTGGAAGGGACACCTTGTTAAATAAGTGAATGAAGCCGCTCTCGGTTGCTGGGTGCATTTCAGATGATTGGCAGTATGGAATGCCCCGTTCCTCGCTCACGGTTTTGCCCTCACCCTGTCTGACCTATCGTTCAGCCTGTCCCTCACCCACAGCGGGGCGAGGGACTTGGGCAAACCTCTCCCCAGACGCGAAGCGTCGACGGTGGGAGAAGGGGAAAGCGACGGTAGTTGCAAGGGGTGAGGGGGCAATCGCCAAAATGTTGAAATGCACCCTCGGTTGCTTCACTGGTTGACATCAGCATCCTTTTTGACCTAATATGAGCCTTTGTGGATATTGTAACGCAGCTTGCAATTGAGCGGCAGCACCGTTCAGTTTTGTGAGCGCCCGATGACCCACACAACAGACTCTTAACACGAGATTTGTACAACCCCGGTTTCATTCTGTGTTATGATTTCGTGGCTTTTGCAGTAGAAAAGGTTTTGTATGTATTTCCCAGCCAGCAGCCGTGAGGCCGCTATTCAGCGTGTGCGTGCCATCCTCCTCACGCCAGATCAGAAAATCCTGTTCATCAAGCGCATCAAACCCCACAAGCCAACTCCGTATTGGGTTGCGCCGGGGGGTGGTGTGGAAGAGGATGATCCGTCGTTGTATGCGGCGCTGCACCGGGAATTACAGGAAGAACTGGGGGCGCGCGCGGAAGTGCTGCAATACGGCTTTGTGCTGCGCCATACCAAGGCCGACAAATACCTCGAAGAGCATTTCTTCATCTGCCGCTTGCTGCACCTGGATCTGGATGAGCGCAGCGGCCCCGAATTCGACGATCCCACGCGCGGCGAATACATTCCTGACGTGGTGCCCTTGAACCGCAGCGCCATCCGTCAGCTCAATATTCGCACGGTGGAACTGCGCGACTATCTGCTGGAAAACATCGAAGCGTTGCGCCGCATTTAGAACGTCGCCTGCCCATCGCGCATTGGGGCAATTGCACGGGCCTGGTAGGGATAACCCGCAGAGTAGCCCGCGTGTACCCTCAGGCCAGATCAGCGGGATATTGCAATTTCCATTCGCTCCGGATCGAATCGAGCAATTGCATGACGGCCAGCGATTCCGCCAGCGGCATCGTTTCGCTTTCCAGCTTGCCCGCGCGCAGGCAGGCATGGACTTCCATCGCTTCGTAGTTCAGGCCGTTGCTTTTGTAGGGCAGCGTGATCGTCTCCGGTTCTGAACCATCCAGGTGCAGGGTCATCTGCGTGGGGTGGTGGAAGGGTGGATGTACCCGAATGCTGCCTTTCGTCCCCTGGATGAGCGCTTCGTTGGGCGTATTGTAGCGGATGCCCATCGAGAGCAGCGCGGAGACGCCTTCCGGGTAGCGAAAGAGCACAGCGGCGCGTTCATCGACTCCGGTTTCGCCCAGGTGGTAGTGACTGCTCACCGATTCGGGCAAGCCCAGCAGCATGGTCGCCAGCGATACAGGGTAGACGCCCACATCCAGCAGTGCGCCGCCCCCGAGGTCGCGGGCGAAGGTGCGTCGCTTGGCGTCGAAGGGCAGCGATACGTTGAAATCCGCCTGCACCATCAGCAAGTCCCCGATGCGCCCCGCCTGAATCCACTCTCTGAGCTGCACAATGGCCGGAATGTAGCGCATCCAGACCGCTTCCATCAGGAAGAGTCCCTTTTCCTGGGCCAGGGCGATGCATTGTTCGGCTTCGCGGGCGTTGATGGTGAAAGGCTTCTCGCAGAGGACATGCTTGCCTGCTTCCAGGCACATCAGCATATTGCCCGCGTGGAAGACATGCGGCGTTCCGATGTAAACCACGTCAATATCCGGGTCATCGGCAAGTTGCTGGTAGGAGGGATAGCGGCGGGGAATGTTGTATTGATTGCCGAAATAGTCGGCACCTTCCTGGCTGCGAGAGGCCACCGCGACGAGTTCTGCATCCGGTACGTCTTGCAGCGCATTGGCGAAGGCATTGGCGATGCCACCCGTGCTGATAATGCCCCAGCGAATTTTTTCCATCATCATCTCGTTCCCCTGGTGTGTTTGGGAGCGAGTGTACCGAATCATCGCGTACTTGTCGCGTGTCGGGTGCGATGCCGCCGGGGCCGGGCAGGGGTTGCCGTCCTACATCGCACTGACGCGCCCTGCATCATGTGTGGCTGTTGCTATGTTCCAGCATCACGTCACGGTGTTCCAGCACCAGACGCTGCCCGCTGTGGTGCCGCACCAGATAAACGGGGGAATGCTCCCCCACGGTGACCCACATGGGCGCTCCATTGACCTCGATATTGCCGGATTGGTGCAAGACGCGCTCAATGACGCCAGTGGTCAGCGTGCTCTCCAGGTTCCATTTCACTTCGGTTCCGATCTCATACCCTCGTATCATGGTTGTGGTCTCCATCTCCGGCCAGTTCGGCGGTGTTCGGTTGGGTCAGTGCCTGGTAGGTCTCATTGTCAATCGGAATCCAGCCGTTGTAGCGTTTCGCATCAGCGAGTACAGAAAGCTGGTCTTGTGCGATGTAATGGCGCTGCGAATAGAGATACGTCACGCGCAGCGGCAGAGCATAATCCGCGACTTTGCCGCCGCTGGTGAGCAACCGCTGCTGGTTATGTTCTGGAAGGTCTTCCAGGGGGATGAACACGTTATCCTGCACGATGGCTTCTCCGATGATGGCGTTCACGGGATGATCTTTATAGAGCAAGACTCGTGTGCCCGGTTCGATCTTCTGGTGCCATTGCTCATAACTACTCGCAGAGAACCCCACCGAAAAATCGGCTTCCCAGTCATGCGGTACGATGGCGATTGCGTAATGCATAGCCTTCCTTTCGAACTCTCTTCGTGTGTGGACGAAGCCAGTTACGCGCGTATGCGCCCTTGCTCCGCTGTAGTGCTGGTATGGCTCTGAACCATATCCGAACTGGGCAGGTGCGCGTAGGGCTGCACCCGCAAGCGATTCCGCCGAATGAGGCGTACCACAAAGGGATTGCGGAGCACTGGCATGACTATGACCTCGTGTTCCAGCCTGAGGCAGAAATAGTAGATTGTCCGGTAGCGCCTGCCCCGCAGCCACTTCTCTTCCCGGTAGACGATTGGACGTGCCAATTTCCAGCCGCAGCGCCACGCAGTCAGCAGGCTGTCGGCGCCGGTGTACGCCTCTGAGTGTGGGCAGAAGTGGCGATCCGTAGCGGTATACATTTCGTGCGTTGAAGTTCGGTTATCGATCATGGGATCACTCCTTATGAGAACCGGGCACACAGCGCGTGCGGGGCTGGTGCACTCTTCAAGCAACGGTAGATTACAGCGTTGGGGCGGTGCGTCGCGTCATTACCCACAGTGTAAGGTTTTTCATAATTCTCGGTATCCACCTAATGACCTATCTCACATAGAACGATGCGGTACGTTGGTACTGTGAATCGGCGGACTCGCAGTATGCGGCGTTCTGCGCCTCTTTTGCTCTTTTATCGGCTATCGGCTTGTGCGATATGCCTGTCGTTGCGCTTATGGGGCGATTGCCCTGTATTCGCCTCGTGTTGTGCGGGATATGATTCTGTGCGATAGTAAAGACATCGCTCCTCATGACGCGACAGGAGGCCTTATGTCGATCTCAGACGCCTTGAGTTATCCTTTCCGCAGCAACAACCTCTTCAAGATTCTGCCCATTGCCATTGTGTACGGAATCATCGTCTTTTTGATGTCTTATGCGTCGGTGAATGGCGTGATGTTCCTGATATGCGGGGCATCGGTCGCGCTGTTCGTTTTTTCCTTCGTGCTTGGCGGCTATTACATCTCTGTGATCGAGCAAGTACATCACGGGGAAGAACGCCTGCAAGATGTGCAGATTTCCCGTGATCTTTCGCGTGGGGTGGCGGCCTGGCTTGCCAGTATCCTCTACATGCTGCCGTTGGTGTTGTTCGGCTGTGTGGCTTCCTTCCTGGCGAGCATGATGTTCTCCGCAGATGATGCGGGTGGCATCAGCTTGCTGGTCTTCTTCGTAGCAGCGGTGATCGTTGTGCCGCTGATGATCTTCCTGGGGTTGGCTCTGGTCGTGGGCTACAATCGCTATGCCGCTGAGGGCAACACGCGCGGACTTTTCGCTCTTACCGAGAACTTCGGGTTGGCGTGGCAGAATGCAGGGCAAGGCGCGGGCTTGATCCTGCGCAGCATTGCAATTGGCTTCGTCAATTTCATCGTTGTGGTGTTGTTGCAGGTCGCCATTGGTATCTTTTTCCCGCAGCAGTATGATCCTTTCGCCGCCCCGACGACAACTTACTGGATCGGTTTTGCGCTGGTGCAGGTCGTGAGCTACACCGTCAGCCTGATTTTCATCGTCTCGCAGTATCACCTGATTGCCCGCTATGGCATGGCACTGGGAATCAACAGCGAGAAGCGCAAGGCTGGTGACGAGGGCGGCGGGATGAGCGGTCTGGTCATCATTGGCCTGGTGTTGGCGCTGTTCTTCATGATCGCAGTAGGCGTGATTGTGATGCTGACGCTGCTCGGCCCGGCTGTTGGCGAAGTCTTCTCCAACATTCAAGCGAGCCTTGCTGCGCCGCCGCTGCGCTGAGCGCCCGACAGCCATCCTTGCGATGGCAGGGCAAGAATGCTAGTCTTCGCGCGGGATGCCCGGATGTGGGGATCCCGTTTTTTCCTGTGATGTCACGCAAATGGTGAAAGAGGTCGCTGTGCGATCCGCTTCTACTCGCGCTCTGCTGCTCTTGCTGCTGGTCGCCTTTCTGCTGCGGTTGGGCTTCGCGCTGTCAACTGATCCGCTGAAGACGTATTACTCCACAGGCGGGGACGAGTTGTGGTATCTGGCGAATGGGGTGGGCATCCTCACGGGAGCAGAATACAGCTACGCGCACAGAATGGATCTCGCGCCGTCGCGGTTGCCGACGGCTCCCCTGTATCTGGTCTTCGTGGGTGCGATGCAGGCCATTTTCCCACGCGCAGGGGCGATTGTCGCGATCTGGGTTGTGCAGAGCGCGCTGGGAGCGCTGCTGAGCCTCTTCGCCTATGATCTGGCGGCGCGATTGACCGGGGTGGCGCGTGCGGGATGGATCGCGGCTGCGGCTGTGGCCCTGTCACCCGCCCTGGTGCTGGAAGCGGAACTCATCGCCACTGAGACGCTCTACCTTTTCTTCATCACGGCGGGAGTCTGGGGCTATGCGCGTTACCTGGCAACAGCGGAGCGCGGCAGCCTGGGTGCAGCCGTAGGGGTCGGGTTGGTGCTGGGCTACGCCACGCTGACTCGCGCTGTGTCGCTGCTCTTTCCGCTGGGTTTGGCGGGGCTGCTCTTCTTCGCCTATCCCGCCAGGGAACGCGGACGAGCGCTGCGCTATGCTTTCGTACTGCTGCTGATCTATACGCTGACCGTCTCGACGTGGACGGCTTACAACGCGCTGCACTATGGCCGTCTCGTGATCGCCAGCGATCAATTTACGGCGGTGTTCTGGCGCGGCGCGGTCGAAGGGGATGCCTCCCCCGAAGAGAATGACGAATTGCTCAGCGGGCAGTCCCCCGGCGAACAGGCGGTAGAAGTCATTCAGCGCGATCCGCTGGGGTTCTTGCAGCGTCGCTTCGCAGAGTGGCGCTACGCGCACTTGCAACCGCACGGCACAATCCCCCTGGGTGGTGAGAGCCTGCGCGAACTGGCAAGGACGTGGATCGACAGCGGTTTGAGCCTGGGGGGCCTCGTGGAACTCGTGCGCGGGGAAGGATTCTGGCCCAAGTTGCTGATTTACATCTGGCATTACGGCGGCTTCCTCTTCGGGCTGGTGGGAATGTGGCTCACCCGGCGGCAATGGCGCGTGTCCCTGGCGTTGATCGGCTTCCTGGCCTATACGTCGCTGCTGCATCTGGTGCTGCTGGCCTTGCCGCGTTACATCTTCCCGACGCATGTGTTCTACCTGGTGTTTGCGGGGGCGGCGCTTTCGGCTTTCTGGGGGTTGCTGCGGCGCGGTTCCACACCAGCGCTGACCCAATGAGGGATTGCACAAGCCATCATCCTTGTCATTTGTGCGCGACGGTGCTAGGCTTTCGCGCGGACGCGCAGCAATGGAGGTTTCCGCTGCGATCTTCCCAAACTGACAGTTCATTGCCCGGATTTTCCCGGATGTAGAAAGGCGTGTGCCGTGCGCTCCCGTTACGTTGCAGTATTGACCGTCCTGCTGGTTGGTGTGCTGGTGACTTATGCTCTGCTGGGCCTGCACATGCGTCCTGTCTTCGATGACTTCTGCACGGCCTATTGGGCGCGGGAAGAGGGTGTGGTCGGTGGCATGCTCCACTGGTACAACGACTGGACGGGCAATTACACCAATTTCTTCATCAAGAGTGCCGTTGGGCAGTTGGCTCCGATTGGCGTGGCCTTCGTTCCGGCGCTGCTGCTGCTGCTCTCGGTCGGGGTGGTCTATGCCTTCTTCCGCGAGATGCGCCTGGCCTTCAACTTCAGCTATCCGCCACAGGTGACCTGGGTGCTCTCGCTGGGGTTCAGCGCTGCCTTCGTCTATGGCATGTACACGCCGAATACCTTTCTCTGGCTCAGTTCGAACATCCCGAATTACCTGCCTGTGCTGCTCTTCGTCGGCTATGCCGCTTACAGCAGTTGGATTGTGCGCAATGAGCAGGAGCTGTCGCGTGCGGTCTACTGGCTGCATGTGATCCTGAGCATGTTCCTCTCTTTTCTGATTCCGGGTCTGTCCCCGCTGTTTGCCGGGTATCAATTGGCGGCGCTGGTGCTGGGCTTGCTGGCCTTTGGCGTCTTCGCACGGGGGCGCTGGCGTCAGCGCTTGCTGCTGGTCGTCGGGCTGGGCTTGCTGGCAGCGCTGCTGGGCTTCGCGCTGAATATGGTGGCACCGGGCACGGGGGCACGGCTCGACCGCCACGAGACCGTCGGGCGCGTCTCCAGCGCTGGACTTACTTCCATCGCTTACGACACGATCACTAACGGCTTGCTCTACCTGGGGCGCGAGAATGGCTGGCTGGCGGCGATCTTCGTTTTCTTCACAACCGGCCTGCTGCGTTTCTGGAGCTTCGCCCCCGGCGAGAAAGACCAACTGCGCCCGGTCTTGCGCTTCTCTCGTCTGCTGACGCTGCTGTGGATCGTGCTGCAAGTCGGCTTTGCGCCGTACCTGTGGTTGCAGACCAGCAACGCCACGACGGTGATGGGACGCTACAGCCTCTCATATTTCGCCATCCTGGTCTTGAATGGTGCGCTGATTGGGCTGGGGGGGCTGTTTTTCTTACTGCAAGGGCGCGTCGAACGCTGGATTAACAATCGTCCTTCCGTGTGGGTGCTGGTGAACAGCGCAGTTTTCCCCATTCTGGTGATTGCGGGATTGGCGCTGAGCCTGACGGATGTCACGCCGCGTGGTATGCGCTATTTCGGCGCGGTGTGGGTGCTGCTCTTCGTGGGGGCGAATTTTTACCTGCTGCGGCTGGTCGAGCATCGCTCCTGGGATCTGGTGCTGGGGTTGATTTCGGGCGTGGCCTACATCCTGGTGATTACCACGCTGCCGATTGTGATGTTCGGGCGCGGCTTCATCGAGCTGCGTCATCTGGTGACCAACGTCTTCACTGTGCTGGCGGTGAGTGTTTTCATGGGGCACTTCACGGCGACGGCGCTCAAGGTCTGGGTGGTGCGGTCAGCGCCTGATCCCGGCTGGGTGCAGCGGGCAACGGGGGTGCTGCAAATTCTGACGATTGGCTTCGCCGTCGGTGCGCTGGCCTACAATCTGGCGGTGCTGCCCAATTTCCAGCGCTTCACCCAGAGCTGGCACGAGCGCGATGCGATCCTGCGGGAACAGGTGGAACAGGGCATCACATCGCTGGAATATGACGTGTACGGCAAATATTACACCGTCGAACCCGGCTTGCTGAACCACAATCAGCCCTTCCGCATACCGTTAGGCGTTCTCTGCGTCGATGCCTACTACCGGGACATCCCGCCGGAATGAGGAACGACCCCAGCTACAAGAACAGGATTTTTGTGATTTGCAAGCGCTAAGCAGCTATACTACAGGTATGTGCACATACGAGGGAGACCGTTCTCATGTACTTTCTGGACTCACTGCAATACCCATTTCGTGGGCAGGGTGCCTTCGGAAAAATCGTCACCGCAGGGTTGCTACTTTTCATTCCGATTGTGAATCTCTTCGGCGCGTTCGTCATCGCGGGCTATGGCATCAAGATCATGGGCAATGTGCTGGCAGGCAACCAGAACCTGCCGGAATTTGACATCATGCAGGACTTCGGTCGGGGCTTGCTGGTGCTGTTGGCCGGGTTCATCTATGCGCTGCCGCTGGTGCTGGTTCTGCTTGTGCTGGGGCTGCTCCTGGGTGGCTTCAACGAAGATACGATGACCGCAGGCGGTTTGCTGCTGACGCTGATCAGCATCCCGCTTTCGTTCATCTTCTCGCTGGTCATCATCACGGCCTTCAGCCGTTACGCTGCGACTGAAGAGACCGGCATGCTCTTCGATTTTGGCGGGAATTTCCGGCTGGCGATGAACAACCTGGGTGCGGGACTGGAATTCTTCGTGAATGCCTTCCTCTATGGCATTGCCGTCGCGATCCTGGTCAGCCTGGGGTTCATGCTGCTCGTCATCCCTGGCCTGATCTTGAGCGTGGCGGCGCAGTTCGGGCAGTATCACCTCTACGCACAGTATGCCCGACGCATCGGCATCGGCGGCAAACGCAAGGTTGATACCTTCGCCCTCTGAGGATGCGACAGGCACACGACAAATCCGAACAGCCATCCCGCCGGGACGGCTGTTTTTGTTTTTGCAGGCTACTGCTTGCGACCTTTGACCAGGCCGCGACAGGTCGGGGCATCGCAGTGGCATTCGAAGGTGCGGAACAGGTAATCCTCCGTCTCGGCGTAATCCATCGTTACCGCCTCACCGGGGGCGAGGTCACGGCGGGCGATGAAAACCCGGCGCGACATATCAACCGATGTATTCGGATTGCAATGATGCAGGATTTTTCCCATGAAGTAGGGGTCATGGATGTGCAATCCGGGTGCGAGTTGCAGCGAGAACTGCGTGATCTCGCTGGTGAGAAAGCCCGTGAAGCCGAAGACGATTGCACCCGCCTTGAACGGCACACAGGCGACGACTCCTTCGCCCACGATGTCATCAATTCGCTCGATGCGGAACGCCTCGCGCGTTGGTTCGTAGGGGTAGGATGGCAGCTCTTGCGGATAAAAACGCAGGCTCACTGTGGCAATCATTTGGTTTTCCCCTCATGCCTTCACTTGCGCAGCAGCACCTGATAATTGACTGCTGTCGGCGCGAACGTCTCTTGCACGTAGGTCACCACATCGAGTTCGTTGTATCCTTTGCAACTGAAGACATCGAGGTACAGGGCACGTGCCAAATCGTTGGTGTGGATGGTGATGGCACTGGTCTCGATGAGCTGCACGGCTGAGATCCCTTCTTCGATGCCCTGGCCGAAGCGTGCCGCAATCGGTTCGCCGTAGGCCACCATGTTGATGCGCCTGACCAGCGAATTGAGGAAAGTCGTGATGTCATCCAGGGATAGGAGGCGCTCATTGCAGCCCAGGGCGCTGAGCACCAGATGCTTGCCGTAGTAATGCACACCATCCACGAGGATCCGGCGGTACTCGGTTGGGATCTGGGTCGGGGTCTGAAGAGAAGTGGTCATCGGGTAGTCCTCCGCGCTGCTGCGCTCACAATTCCACTGCTGAAGCGAAGATCACGCCTGTGTATTCTCGTGCGGTGTGGTCGGCTTCAGCGCTGACGAGGTGAATCGTACTGGCCGGGAAACCGACGATTTCCAGCGCGGCGCGCACGTCTCCTTCCCGCAGATAGACATTGGGGAAGCGCGTCGCACCGAAATCCGAGAATCTCGCTTCCCGCAGCGAAGAGAGAATCAGCATCCCGCCGGGTTTGAGCAGGGTGCGCAGGTTGCGGATGTGCTTATGCCACTGCTCTTTGCTATCTGTGACGGCATCCAGGCAGTAATTGCTGATGATGACCTCGTATTTCCCCGTGACTTTCACGGGAGGAGCCAGGTGGATGTCGCAACTGAGCACGCTGTTGACCACATGGCGCACCCGGGCAGCACGCTCATGTATATCGTTCTCAGTAGGGTGCGGATTGCCTTCGTACTGCAAGGCGCGGATGATATAGGGTGTCCAGTCGAAGTCGCATTCATCTCCCGCCAGCCAGCGCTGTACCACTTCGCGGTTGGCGGCTACGTAGTCGCAGCAGTCGATGCTGCTGGCACGGCGTGCGGCGGCGATCAGGCTGATGATCGTGGGGCCGCTGCCAAATTCTAGCACGCGCAGATTGTTCGGGAGGGAGGCGAAACGTTCGGTGAGGAAATGCAGCAAGCCAGCGGCTTCGCTGCCCAATGATTTGTAGTAGCTCTCAAGGTATGGGTGCGGGTCAAACGCCTGATAACTGGCGAAATCGTTCATTCTGGTTTAATGGCGATCCTTTCTGAAGGTTGTGGGTTGGGTCGGGGTCGTGGAGCAAGGGGTGAGGTTGCTTTTCTTGACTTGCGTGTATGATACGCCTGTTGCTGGTTGCAACGCAAGATACGCAGCTATGATTCTTTGGTTATGGATGCTGCGCCGAACGAGGATGGGCGTTAGCGCTCACCAAAAACTTATGGGCGTCTTACGCGTCTCGGTAGGGCTTGTGCTATCATCCAATTACAAAATGTTCATCTCCACAGAAGTGAACAACCATGACGCAAATTTTCCTCATCCGCCACGCGGTGAACGATTTCGTGAAGACGGGCAAGTTGGCCGGCTGGACACCCGGTGTGCATCTCAATGAACAGGGGCGGGCGCAGGCCGAAGCCCTGGGCGAACGCCTCGCAGATGCGCCGCTGGCGCACCTCTACGCCAGCCCGCTGGAACGCACGGTGGAAACGGCGCAGGCCATCCACAAGCATCATCCCGGTATCCCGCTGGAAATCACCCACGAAATCGGCGAAGTGCGCTATGGTGACTGGGAGGGGCAGAAGATCGCCGACCTGAGCCAGCGCAAGATGTGGTCGGTGGTGCAGGAATACCCGACCCGCGCCTACTTCCCCAACGGAGAGACCATGCGCGGCGTGCAGAACCGGATCGTCGATGCCGTCGAGGGCCTGGTGCGCAAGCACCCCGGCGAGACGATTGCACTCGTCTTCCATGCGGATTTGATTAAAATGACAGTTGCCCATTATCTGGGCGTGCACCTGGACAATTTCCAGCGCATCGTGATCTCCCCGGCTTCGATCAGCGTGTTGATGCTGGGGCACAGCCGCCCCTTCATCGGGGTCGTGAACGATACGGCGCATGTGCAGCAACTGGAACGAGAGCAGAAAGAAAAGCAAGGTGGCACGAACAGAGCTTGAACTCAAACCGGTGGAATTCATCACAATCGGTACGATTGGCCCGCGTGGTCGGCGTGTTTTCCATTTGCAGGCAGGCTATCAGGGGCGCATCATCACCTTCATCATCGAGAAGGAGCAGGCCAATGCCCTGGGCGAAGCGCTGATGAACTTCATCGAAGAACTGGACGAGCGCCTGGATGTGACGACCGAGGTCGAGATGGCGTCGATGGATATGGAACTGCGCGAGCCGATCCAACCCATGTTTCGCATCTCGCAGATGGGCTTGGCCTATGACGAAGAGGAGGAGCGCGTGGTTCTGATCGCGGAGCAGATGGCCTCCGGCGACGATGACTCGGAGACCGACATCGTGCGCATGTGGTGCACGCGCGAGCAAATGTACGCGCTCAGCATTCAGGCGATGGATACGGTCAAAGCCGGGCGTCCCTCCATCCGCCAGAATGGGCGCATTCTGTATTATTGGCAGTGACGCCACAAGTGTGGAGCGGGGTTCCACGCCGCAATGCCAGGAGTTTTCCGTAGTGTGAAGGTGTAGCAGCGATGACGGATCAACGGGTACTCTATACAGCGCGGGAACTGGATGAGCCAGTGACCATCTCCCATGATGAGGCGCTCAGGGCGCTGCGCGAGGGCTGCATTGATGCCGAACATGGTTTGATGCGCTTCGGCTCCAATTACACCTTTCTGGTCTCGGTGCAGCATGAAGGCCAGGCATTTCTGGCGATTTACAAGCCGCGCATTGGGGAGCGTCCGCTGTGGGATTTCCCGGATGGCACGCTCTGCCAGCGCGAGACCGCTTCTTACGTCCTCTCCGAGATGCTGGGATGGAGCCTGGTGCCGCCAACGGTGCTGCGCGAAGGCCCGCGCGGGATTGGCTCGATTCAGGTGTTCATCAACCATGATCCGAACCGCCACTATTTCACGTTCGACAAGTCCCTGGAGCCACAGGTACGCCGGATGGCGGCCTTCGATGCGCTGGCGAACAACGCGGATCGCAAAGGCGGCCACTGCTTGCTGGACGAAGAAGAGCGCCTCTGGGGGATCGATCACGGCCTGACCTTCAATTCGATGTACAAGCTGCGCACGGTGATCTGGAAATACTCCGGCGAACCCTTCTCCGAAGAACTCCTACGCGATATGCAGCGCCTCTGTGATCAGCTTGAGGATGAGAGCGCCGCGCTGACCCAGGAACTGCGCTCCCTGCTGGCGGTGCATGAGATCCACGCCCTGCAAAGCCGCTTGAACCGCCTGTTGACCGATGGCACGTATCCTGAACCCGGGCCGGGACCGAACCGCCCCTGGCCTGCTGTCTGATTCGAGGGGGTTGGGTGGCGCAGTGGTTGGCGGCCAATGTCGCCGCCTGACCAATGACCCATCTCCTGTATTCATCCTATGCTTGACATGACATCTGCACAGTCCAGTACAATCGTGCTTTGTTTGCAGCAGCGAGGGGGTGCAGGGCATGCAGCAATGGCGTCGCTTTCCCTGGAAGCATCTGGCCTTCATCGGCCTGTATTTCATCGTGGCGCTGGTCATCGTCGGGCGCAATCCGCTGGCACTGACCGACCACTTCATCGGTTCGGAGACAGGTGACACCTACGAAATGGCACGCAATGCGTGGTATTTCACCTATGCGTTGCGCACGGGCGAACCGCTCTTCTACCAACCTCTCCTGGGCTACCCGGATGGCATTGACGGCAGCATCTTCCTCAGCGTGCCGCTGCAATACTTCCCGATTGCGATTCTGGCGCTGGCGTTGCCGCTGGTGATTGCCTACAACTTCGTTGTGCTGCTTTACATGGCGCTCAATGGCTGGGCGATGTACTGGCTGGTGCGCTCCCTGCTGCCTGCCAAGGCCGACATTCCCGCGCTGCTGGCGGGGTTGGTCTATATGGCGGCTCCAGTCTTCCAGGCGCACCTCGCCGAAGGACACGGCGGGCTGATGCTCGGCTGGGCGGCACCGCTCTATCTGTGGGCGATCTTCAAGCTGGCGAAAACCGAAAGTGGCGTCTGGCGTTGGGGTGTGGTCGCAGTGTTCTTCTTCTACCTGAGCACGACCGGGCACATCTTGCAGGCGGTGTACGTGCTGCTGCCCGTCTCCGGCGTTTTCTTGCTGGGGCTGCTCTGGCAGCGGGATTGGCGCGCGGTGTGGCGGGTGCTGCTCATGGGGATCGTCGCCAGCGGCCTGCTGTTGTTGATTCTCGCTCCTGCGATACAGAGCGCTGCGGAGGAAGTAGCCTACGCGGATACAGGCGGTACTGTGCGCTACAGCGCTGATTTCCTGGCGATCGTCTCGCCTTCCTTCCTGCACCCGGTATTCGATGCACTGCTAGCGTATCCGCGTCGCGTACTTGGCATCAACCTGACGGAAGGGGCGGCCTATGTAGGCATTGTGGCGGGGCTGTTGGCCCTGGTCGGGCTGCTGCGCGAACGGCAGTCGCGCTGGTGGCTGCTGCTGGCCTCCGTCGCCTGGGTGCTCTCGCTGGGGTCGCTGCTCAAGGTCTACGATCAACCGGTACAGCTTGCGTTAGACGATGCGCAGACGTATATTCCGCTGCCCTTCGCCTTCTTGCAGGAACTGCCCGGTTTTGATCTGGCGCGGACTCCGGGGCGCTTCAACTTCGCGCTGTCGCTGGCAGTCGCGGTGCTGGCGGGGTACGGTGCCAATGCCTTCTGGCGTGGGCAGCAGCGCCGCAACCGTGCGCGAAATCTGGCCTTCGTCGTGCTGCTGGCGGGCTTGATCCTCTTCGAGTACCAGACTTACTGGCCGCAGCCGCTGCGCCCTGCCGCCATCCCCCAGGCGGTGCACGACCTGCGCGAAGATGAGTCCGTGCTGGCGGTCTTCAACGTGCCGAGCGGGCATCTGCTGGCGGCGAAAGATGCGCTCTATTTGCAGACGGCACACCAACAGCCATTGATCGCCGGGCAGATCACCCGCGCTACGCCCGTGAATCCGGCCAGGCTCAGTGTGCTGGAATCCACGCTCGACCCGGCGCTGCTGCGCGATGCTGGCGCGAGCATCGTGATTCTACACCGGGCACGGGCGGCGGAGATCGACCAGCTTGATGCACTGGAGACCCGTGCAGCCGAACGATTCGGCGAAGCGTTGTATGAAGATGAGCGCATCGCCATCTACGAAGTGCCGCCCCCACAGGATGTCCCGCCGGAACTGGTCACGCTGCCCGTCATCGGCGAGACACCCGATCAGGCACATCTGGATTTCTATGTGGATCAGCCGGGCTGGATTGAACTGCGCGGCGCATTAACTGCCGAAGAACGCGACGTTGACCTCTTCCTGAATGCGACGGCGCTCTTCAACTGGGAGCTTCGCGAGGGAACGACGATTGCGACGCCCTTCGCCGTGATCGCCCCCGGCTACTATCGCCTGACCCTGGCGCTCGATCCGGCCTGCCCGGATTACTACTCGCAATCTCTGCAATGCAGCCAACTGCGCTATGACCTGAACGCGGCCTTCCTCAGCGATCGCCTGGGAGAGGGCGGCCTCTTCGACGACGGCATCGAACTACGTGCCAGCCAGATCGACACAGCAGACGATCAGGTGCGGGTGCGGCTGCACTGGGTTTTTGAGGAGCCGCGCGACGAATTTGATGTGCGCTTCGTGCATCTGCTGGACGAAAACGGTGCCCTGGTCGCGCAGCGCGATGCGCCCCTGGGGGAGGTTCCAGCGGGTGAACAGCGCACAGAGATTGTGACCTTCTTCACCGATGAAATTCCATCCGGAACGTATATGGTGCAGGCTGGCTGGTATCGCCTGGAAGACGATACCCCCGAAAATTACACCTTCGAGGGACAGCCGAGCCTGCCCATCGGGCAGATTACCTTGCCCTAGGCGCTCATGCCGGGGCAATCCTGGGTTCGATTTCTTCTGGCAGCGGCTGCGCCACATGATCGGGCAGCGTGCTTTCCATGTTGCGCACGCGCGGCGTCAGGTACATGACGACGGAAACAATCGCCGACAATGCCCCGGAGATGCCGAACATCAGGCCGATGCCGGAACCGGGTTCAGTGCCGAAGAAGGGGGCGAACGGCGTCCAGGCGGCGGTACCCACCAGCGGCTCGAAGACCTGATCCGCCAGCGGCCCGGCCAGCAGCATCGAAATCGGCATCATCAACATGGCTAACTGGCTGATGACGGCGAAAACCCGCCCCTGTACATCCGGCGCGACCTTGGCCTGCAAGATCGACATGAACAGGGAGTTGATGAAGGGATTGGGGATCAGTGCCAGGAAGCTGATGACCATCAAGAGCGGAATCGTCTGTGCCATGCCGTAGAGCATGATGAAAATCCCCAGAATGATCGCCGCTGGCATGATGGTGTGGACGCGCGGGCGGGTTCCGCCCCAGATGCCGACCAGAATCCCGCCGAAGAGCATCCCCCCGTTGAAGAGGCTCATCGCCAACCCGTAGAGCGCCTCATCCCCCAGACGCGCCAGCAAATAGGGTGTTTGCAGCACCCCTGCCGCGCTGAAGATGAAGTTCAGCAGCATGATGAAGAGCATCACGGTGAAGAGCGCTTTGCGCTGCCACAGGTATTGCAGGCCGCCCCACATCTCGCGCCAGATCGAACCGCTGAGGGCAGCGCCTTCGTCGGTCTTGCGCGGGCGTGGGATATGCACTGCCAGCACGACGCCGAAGGCAATCGCGAAGGTGATCAGGTCGAGGATGATGGCCCCGAGGACGCCGACCGCCGCGAAGACCAGCCCCGCAATCGCCGGGGCGACAATCCCCGCCGCCGGGTTCGTCATCTGCTGGATCGCGTTGGCGCGATCACGCTGATCGTCCGGAACGAGCATAGTGATGGACGCGGTGAAGGCTGGCCCCTGGAAGACGCCGAAAACCGATTGGATGAAGGTCACGACGTACAAATGCCAGACCTGGAAACTGCCGGACGCGAACAGGACGAGCAGCAGCCCTGTGCCCAACGCCTGCCCGAAATCCGAAAGCGCCATCACATAGCGTCGATCCCAACGATCCGAGAGTACCCCGGCAAAGCTGGACATGACCACCTGCGGCACAATCTGGAAGAAGGCCACCAGCGCCAGCGGCGTTGCGTTGCCTGTCTCGTTGAAGAGCCAGATCCCCAGCGCCAGCCCGCTGATGCGGCTGCCGATCAGCGAGAGCGTCTGGGTGATGACCAGTGTGTAAAAGGTGCGTAATTTAGCGGACATCCGTCCGTCCCCCTCGTTGTGATGTTTGGTAATACCTACGGGACAATACGGAGTAATCGGTGTGAGGGTTCAGAATTGCCGGAAATTGCCCTGTGTTCAGGCTGCCACCAGGGGCGAATCCAGTTGTCCTTTTGGTGGCGCTGTGCCAAACTACGAGCATCGTTTGCAGACATACATCGACGGAGGAATGCACATGCTGGATCGCTTGTACCAGAACTGGAATCGCCTGGCACCGCTGGGCTTGCTGCTGATGGGTTTCGGCCTGAGCGTAGTCGGTGACGCGGCGGGTAAGAAGAGCCAGGGTAAGGGCTGGTTCCTGGAAGGCACGCTGGGGCTGATTCTCTTCAACGCAGGGGCTGCGGTCTTCGGCGAGGCCGTCAAGAACCGCGCCCTGTACGAGATGGAATTGAACAAACTGCGCAAGGAATGACCGCTGCGCCTGCCGTGATCATTGTGCGTTCCGGGTGATTTGCTTCAGAATGTACGCCGTCGGCGGGAAGACCATCAGCGCCCAGTAGATGCGATTCCAGTAGCCGGGGATGAGGATACGCTTCTTCCGCGCCAGCGCCGCCAGCGATGCGGTGACCACCTCATCTGGCGTCATCCAGGCGAAGGGCGGCACCATCCGATCCAGCGCCTCGGCGTGCAGCCCGGCGAGGTCAAAAATCGCCGTGCGTGTGAACCCCGGGCAGACGACCTGGAGATGGACGTTGTCGTCCCGCGCTTCGTAGTAGAGGCCGTCCGTCAGGTTGAGCAAGAAGGCTTTGGTGGCGTTGTACGTCGTGTTGTTCGGCAGCCCGATGAACGCGCCCATCGAGGCCACGTTGATGATCGTTCCGTAGCGTTCGGTGCGCATCTTGTGCAGCGCTGCATAGGTCAGGCGCATCGTCACTTCAATGTGCAGCTTGACCATATTCAGATTCGTCTCCAGCGGAATGTCGGCGAAGTAGCCCACGCGGCTGAATCCGGCGTTGTTGACCAGCATCGTCAGTTCCGCGCTGGAGTCAATGTACTGCACGACGCGCGTGATGTCTTCATCGCGGGTCAGGTCAGCGCGAATGGTCTCCACCTCCACGCCGAACCGCTCACGGTAAGACTCTGCGAGCTGGCCCAGGAGGTCTTCGCGGCGTGCCACCAGCACGAGATCGTATCCGGCGGCAGCTAACTGCCGCGCATAGGCTTCGCCGATGCCGCTGCTGGCTCCGGTGATCAGAGCAGTGCCCAGGGTTCCCACGGTGCGTTAGTCCTTCGGTTGTAGGGGACGATGCTGGTACCCGGTGATCTTGTGTGGGTAGTCTTCTTCGACGACGACTTCCACCAGAAAGAAATCGCCGCCGTGTTCTGCTTCGGTGATGACGACGACCTGGTGCTCGTTGGCCGCCACCACCTGCTTGACGCGCATGCGTCCGGCTTTCTCCGCCGTCGTCTGAAAGGTGCGCAGGCGACCTTCCACGGAATGTTCTTCCAGGCGGTCATCATGGTAGCTATCGGCGATGAACTGGCGCAGGCGCTCCCAGTTGCCGCTGTTGTAGATGTGTGTCTGCGCGATGAAGCGCATCCCGGCCTGGCTCGCCCGCAGCACCAATACATCCTGCGATTGCTCTGGGGCGTCCGATTGTGGTTCGTTCTGTTCAGGGGCAGACATCGTTGTCCGTTCCGGTAGCATGGTCGAATCTGCCCCCTATGTATCATGTTCGCGTCACGGCGTCCAGACCCGTAGGTGTCCGTCAGCGGTGCCGACTGCCAGCGCCAGCCCATCATCCAGGGGCACGGCAGCGAGATTGGTCACTACCGTTCCATCGACAGGCAGTTCCCAGATGACCGATGCCCCGGCAGGGTTGCGCTGGATTCCGGCGATGCGCGAGCGATCCTGCGAGGGCAGCACGATCTCCGGTTGCCCATCCCCGTTGAAATCACCCGCAACCGCCATATCCAGGTTGCGCGATCCGATGACGTGCGAAGTGTAGCCGTTCAACGTGGCGATGATTTGCAGTCCCGCGTCTTCGCTATAGTGGTAAAAGCGCACGGTACCGCCGATATGAGGTGTGCGCACTTCCACCAGTTCCATCTTGCCCCCGGGGCCAAAATTCGTCCACGCCAGTTGATGCTGCCAGCGACTCGGCTGCCCGATGGCCTCTCCATCGACCGGGGTGAAGCCCGCGTCCGTGCTGAGGTAGACGTGAATCCGCGACCCCACGCGCCCATCACTCACCGTCGTCACCAGGTCTTGCACACCGTCCTGGTTCACATCCGCCCAGAACGGCGAAAGCCCCTCAAAGACGACATCTCCGGGGAGGTCGATGCGTGCTTCCTGTACGAACTGATCATTTTCGACGCGCAGTACCACCAGCGCCGCGCCTTCCAGGTCGTCGCCCATGATGGCATGCACATAGCGCTGATTCGTCGCTTCAGCGTAGACGGCGATTCGTCCATCGCCGCTGATGACGATGCGAGCATCCGGTTGGATATTCAGCGGAAGGCGCGCCAGCTCTTCAACGCCAGCGAAGAGCAGCAATTCCCCGTCCTGGGAGATGTGCAGGAAGCGTGCTTCATCCGGGGTGATCGTAGCTGTGGCCGCGAGCGCCACGGGATGTGTGAGACGGCTGCTGTCCTGGGGCACCCGGATGCTCTGCGGCAGGTCGTTCACCAGTCGCAGCACCGGAACGACGGGTTCGGTGGTCTGGGTCGGGAGGCGCGTCCCCACGAGAAATTCGTCGGTGGCGGTGAGGTGGATCACATCCAGGAATTCGGTAGCGGTGGTCACGCGCCAGAGGATGTTCTCGCCTGATGCTGCGCCCACCACGAAGGCTGGCATACTGCTTTCCAGCGGGAAGTCCTGTGCTGTCACATTGGGAAAGGTGCCGCTGCCTGTGACGACGCGGTTGCCAGTGGGCTGATGGTCAGTGCGGTAAATGGGTGGCATGGGAATCGGCTCCGGCGTGGATTCCTGGGCGAGCAAGGGCAGCGCCAGCAAGAGCAAGGCGCAGCCTATGATGAATTTGTGCATGAAGCTCTCCTATCGGTGCAAGAAACAATCACACCGACTGTTATGCGAGGGGAATCTTACCAGATCCTGAACAGCGGCAGATTTCACTCGCCTCACTCGCCGCGTTCTTCGATCTCCTGCAAGTGGCGGAAGCGACGCCCATAGCGCTCGGTTGTGGTGTCAAAGGTCGCGCTCAGGAAGGCATCCGCCAGCGTTTCCCCGGCAGCGACGCCAATCACGCGGGCACCCAATGCCAGCACGTTCATGTTGTCGTGCTCCACACCCTGGGCAGCGCTGTACGTATCATGGGCAATCGCGCAGTAGACTCCCTTGATTTTGTTGGCGGCGATGGACGCGCCGATGCCGCTGCCGCAAACCAGCAGACCGCGCTCCACTTCGCCCGATTTGACCGCATGGCCCACGCGCAGGGCGGCATCGGTGTAATCGCTGGAAACGCCGTCTGTGTCCACGCCCAAATCCAGCACTTCGTAGCCTTGTTCGCGGAGGTATTCGACCAGGTGTTGTTTGAGAGGGTATCCGGCATGATCCGAAGAGAGGGCAATTTTCATAGGTGCTGTGCCTCCGGGTACGATTGTGGTTGTCTGCGTATGTGATTACTCGGAACGGGTGTCATCGCCCGATGTACTTTCTGGCAGCGCTTGCGGCGCGATTTGCATGTGCTGCGAAGAATCAGGTGGGGAAATATGCAGTGTGCCTTGCACGTTATCCAGCAGGACGCCGCCAGGTTCCAATCGCAACACGAGATAGGTCTGCTGCGGAACCATCACCTCGAAGTTCGAGCGTGCCATGCTGCCGACGACAGCACGCCGCTTCGCCACAAGGTAGACTCCGGCTTCGTCCTGGTCGGTTTTCAGTCGCCAGCCAAAGCCCGCCTGCAACGAAACGCGCACAGAGATCTTCGGGTGCTGCCAGCGTGCGATGCGCACGGTCGCCTGTTCGGCATGCAGGTAGAATGTTCCCGGCGTGGGCACGAAGAATTCGTAGCTGCGCGCCTCCTGTGCCAGATCGCGCACGGTAGACGCGGCGGAGACCATTTTCCAGAGCGTATCCAGGTGCTGCACAGGCGATTCCAGTTCGTTCGTTACATTTATGAGCAAATGGTGGCGGATTCGCGCCCTGGCCCCCCCGAACCGCCCGCTGTTGTACAACGTGGGGGCGATCCGGAGGGGGCTTGCGAACCTGAGGAGCCATACCACAACCTGTGTTCGTTGTGCCCAATCCGGCTCGTGATTTTGCTTCCTGCGTCGTTTGGATGAGGGCGCGACAGAAGCACGCCCACTGCCCAACTACGAACGGCGTCCTGCTGTCAGATCATCCTGTAACTGCGCCAGTTCGTCCCATTTGCCCGCAGCAGCGAGAGCGGCCTGCTCCGGCCAGGTTCCCATGCTGGCGGATTTGCGCCCGCCTTGCTCATCGACGACCAGGCGCACCACATCATCGTAGGAAAGCGCCGCCAGTTGGGCGAAGGTCGTCACGCCAGCCTCATTCAGCAAGCGCTCGTAATAGGGGCCGATGCCCTCAATCCGCTTGAGATCTTCCGCTTCGCCTTCGGCTGCCGGAACTGCGACCGGAGCGGTGGCGGCGGCCTCTACATCCTCATCAGCGGTCGTCTCGCTCAATTCGGTGTCAACGACTGCGCCGGGTTCTTCGACGACTTCTTCAACTTCGCCCGCTGCTTCGGCGGCTTCCGCCTCGTTGAGCGCTTCGATGTCGTCCAGCACGCCCGTCTCATCGACGACCATATCGGCTTCTGCACCCGGAACCGGATCGCCCGTGATGAATGTTTCCTCTTCGACGGATACTTCGGTTGCCGGGTCAACCTCGACGGTTTGCCCTCCTGCAGAGGGTTCGGGTGCGCCCACCGTCTCATCGACGAAGAGTTCTTCTTCCTCCGCTGGCGGCATCTCGCTGGCCGTATCGACCTCTACAGCGGGTTCCGCCGATGCAGGCGTCGTCGTTTCCGGTTGTTCCACGGGTTCCTTCACTTCTTCGTCCAGGGCTTCCTGAACGCGCTCTTCTAGCTGCTGAATGTGGTCTTCGACATCAGCCAGCGACTCGGTTGCCACCAATTCAGCGCTATCGCCATCCTCTTCGCGGCGCCGCCAGAGCCACAACAACCCTGCCAGCCCGAAGAAAAATAGTGCCAGCGCCAGCCAGCGTGCATCTTGATTCTCAGCCACGGCGTAATTAATCCCCAATAGCAAGCCTATCACGATAAATGTGACCGTCAGCGCAGTCCGTGCGTTTCGATCCATTCTTCTTCCGCTCCCCTCATGGTGTAGTACATAGAGAGATGAGTCCACGCCACCTACGATACCATATTGGGCGGGAAAATGCTCATAGGTGCGTGGGGTTGTCAGGGCAATCGCCTCAAATTTGTAAGAGTAATTGCAACAAAAAGGTGTCATC
>CAZJWX010000062.1:0-28250 GCA_964549915.1 uncultured Anaerolineaceae bacterium
CCCTATGCTTGGCACTCGATCCCTGAACCATAAAATACCTACCCCTGAAAAGGGGGGAGTGCCCACATGAGCAGACCCCTGCGCCTGGTGCTGTAGGACGCCAATTTCTCCCCACAGCCCCCACAGACTACCCCTGCCTGTCGTGGGCGCTGCGCACCTCACTTTGTGGATTCAAACCCTGCTCCCCCCAAAAATTGGGGAGTGAGTCACCGTTTTCGGGCAGAACAGGGTATACTTACCCTAGACGAAGTATGGTTTTTAGCGAGGTGAGGTGATGTTGGAATTCTTAGACCCCGTCACTCTGGATGTGAATCTGGTCTATATTGCGCTGTTGTTCGGCCTCTGGCTGGGGGTGACGGCGGCCTACGTGCCGGGGACGGGTATCGCAGAAGGTGTCGCGGCGGTACTGTTGATTGGCTCGTTCTTCGTACTGACATCGCTGCCGACCAACTGGGTAGCCGTTGTCATCCTGGTGATTGGCGTCTCGGCGTTCTTGATTTTGCCCTTCTTCGGCGAACGCTACGGACAATTTGCGGAGGTCGGCCTCGTGGGTCAGGCCATCGGCAGCTACTTCCTCTTCGACGAGGCGCAGTCGGTATCCATCGTGCTGATTGCCATCACGTTGTTGCTGGGGGTACTCTACAACCGCCTGGTGCTGATCCCGATTATGCGCACGCAGCGCAGCCACAATGAGTACGACGAATCCAACGAAGTGATTGGATTGCGCGGGCGCGTTGTCAAGTCGCTGGACCCGGTGGGGACGGTCTACGTCAACAAGGAATTGTGGCGTGCACGCAGCAGCGAGACGCTGCCGCCAGAGAGCACTGTGATCGTCGTGGCGCAGGACGGGCTGGAACTGATCGTGGAAAAGGCCAAGAACGAAGATACGCCGCCCTACAACCATCACGGGAACGGCGCGACGGTTTGAACTTTTGCCCGATTTGTGAGGACATGAGTGGACGAAACTGAGGAGAGACTAGACTATGGAAACCCTGATTCTGATTGGCATTGGCTTATTGCTGCTGGTGTTGTTCTCGGCGGTGCGCGTCGTGCCGGATTACATGCGGCTGGTCGTGCTCCAGCTTGGGAAGTACCAGGGGACGCGCGGCCCTGGCCTGACGTTCATCATCCCGGTGCTGGAAAAAGCCTTCAAGGTTGACCTGCGCGAGAAATTCCTGGACATTCCGGCGCAGACTGCCATCACCAAGGATAACGCCTCGATTTTGATCGACTTCCTGGTGTATTACCGCATCACCGACCCGATGCTCTCCGTACTCAAGGTCGACCATGTGGAACGCGCCTCGGCGAACATCGCTACGACGACGCTGCGCGCGGTCATCGGTGACATCGACCTGGACGGCGTGCTCAGCCAGCGCGAGCAGATCAACGATGTGTTGCGCGTCAAGCTCGATGAAGCGACGGAGCGCTGGGGGCTGAAGATCACCGCCGTCGAAATCCGCGAGATTGAGCCGCCGCGCGACATCCTGGACGCCATGAACCGCCAGATGAGCGCCGAACGTGAGCGCCGCGCGGAGGTCACTCGTGCCCAGGGTGAACGCGAAGCCGCCATCACCCGCGCCGAAGGCCAGAAGCAGTCCGCCATCCTGGAAGCGGAAGGTGCCCGCCAGTCCGCCATCCTGGAAGCCGAAGGCTCCCGCGAAGCGCAGAAGCTGAAGGCAGAGGGCTACGCCGAGGCGCTGAAAGCGATTTACGCCGCCGCGCATGACCTGGACGAGAAGACGATGGCGCTGCAATACATGGAAATGCTCGAACAAATCGGCAAGTCCAGCAGCACCAAGTTCGTCATCCCGATGGAACTGGTCAGCTTCGTCAACCAGTTTGCCAGCAGTGCCGGCTTGATGATGAGCAACAGCAACGGTCACAAGACCGAAGAGCGTACCTCCATCAGCGGCGGCTAATTCGCCGCAGCCACTTTGATAACAGGCCTGTCAGAACCGCCCTCTTGCATTTGCCGGGGGCGGTTTTGCTTTCTATTGGTCAGGCAGCCTCCGAAGACGAAACAACGAGAGAAGCCGTGCCCCTCTCGTTGGCTCGTCCCGCCGCAGCGGGCGCTGATTCGGTTGATTTCACGGTCGTCACGCTTCGTACTCTAGCTCTGCGAGCAGCACTTCATCGCTGCTGGCTTCGTAGAGGCTGAACGAAAGATCATTCAGGTTCAGCACGCCGTAGGTATGGGATGTCTGCCGCGTGCTGTGGAAGGTGTACAGTGACCCCGGGTTCAGCAGCACGCCGCTGTCCACGCGCATGAAGAGCGGGACGTGCGTGTGCCCCGTCACCAGGACTTCGACCTTCAACGAGCGCAGCACCATGTTCAGGTAGGTCTCCGAGAGGTGATCCCGGTACATCCCCCACATGTTGTTGCCCGGCTTGCCATGGCACATATAGACCTGCGTCTCGCCCAATTCGCCACGCCAATCGACAGGCAGGGACTTGAGGTAGGCCGCATTTTCGTTGCTGATGCCATAGAACCATTCGTCGTGGTTGCCACGCACGGTGATGATCTCGTGCTCGCGGATGCATTCCACCACCTGATTCTGCTGCGGCCCACGTCCGACGAGATCGCCCGCGCAGAGGATGTGACTTACCTCATGCTGCGCGTGCAGTTTGTCCAGCGTAACATCTAACGTCGCATAGTCTCCGTGAACATCTGAGATGATTCCCACTTTCATTAACTATACCTTCAAGCTGTTGACATGTCTTGATTATATGCACGGATGAAAATTTCGTGTACCCTCCAAAGCGGTGATACTGCATAAGAATGCGTTCTGTGGGTTCCGTGCATGTTGAACAAGTTCCATCTGTTGATCGCGCTGCTGCTGTGCGCTGTCTTCGTGGCTGCCGCGCAGGATGATCTGCCGACCTGTTCTGACCGTCCGCTGGTGGTGGCGCTGCCCCGCGTGGAAAGCTGGCTCTGGTGCATCGAGCAGCCGATTCAAAGTGACGATGGCGATGCGTTGATCTATACGGCGATTGCCTTCGATGACGAGGGAACACTCTATGCCACCAGCCCCCACGCCGGGGCGGTGATCGCCTTCGAGGATAGCGACGCGGATGGTATGCCCGATCAGCTGCGCACCATAGCGAATGGCCTGCGGCTGCCCAATGGCCTGGCCTTCACCGATGGGGTGCTCTACATCGTGGGGGATGGGGCCGTTTACGCCTATGAAGACGGCGAACTGCGCACAATTGCCGACGACCTCCCGGCGGGGCGGGGCTTCCTCACCAGCGGAATCGCCGTGCATGACGGTTTCCTCTACATTGGCATTCCCGCACCCTGCGATGCCTGCATCCCGGATGATCCGCTGCGGGGAACCGTGCTGCGCATGACGCTCGACGGTGCGACACGCGAGGTCGTGGCACGTGGACTGCGCTATCCCGCTGGCCTGGCACTACATCAGGGGCGGCTCTGGGTGACGGACTCAGCCCGTGACGGCCTGTGGGAGACGCCATTCCTGGATGAACTCAACGTGATTGACCTCGATGGTGAGGATGTGCCGCATTTCGGCTGGCCTTACTGCGTCGGATTGGCGAATGTGCCTGATCTGGCGGGGGATTTCGACTGCGCGAGCGCGATCCCGCCGACGATTGCCCTGGCGACGGGCAGCCAACCGCTGGCCCTGCACAGCTACACGCACGAGCAATTCCGCTTCCTGACCGATGACCTGCTCTTCGTGCTGGGAGGCAGCCTCTACCAGAATCCCATTCGCGGCTATCAGGTCGGCTACCTGGATGCCCAGGCCGATGGCAGCATCGTCATTGAGGCGATTCTTCCCAACGACCATTCCATTGCCGGAGTCGACCGCAGGCCGTATGATCCGCAGGTGGGCTATGTCAGCAGCGCAGTCGAACTGCTGAATCGACGCGGGGCGGGTGCCTGGCCGCAACGCATCTTCGACGTGGCAGTCAATCCGCAGGGGCATCTCTACATCAGCATCGGTGGCGGCAGCATCTATGCCCTGCGACCCGGTGGCCCCGGCGACCAGGATCCCTGTGATTGGCGCGATTGCCGCGTCCCGGCGGGTTCATAGAAGGCATGAGCCAGCGTATTGTAGTGCTATATTGACTGTATTGAGGGAGGCAGCGATGGCCGAACAACCCAATGTCGTCTTGATCATCTCGGATCAGTGGGCGACGCAAATCGCCGATGGTTCGGGCAGCAGCGACGGTATCATCCAGACGCCGGGACTTGACCGCCTCGCCCGCGAGGGGACGCGCTTCACGAACAGCTACAGCACCTTCCCGCTGTGCTGCCCCGCGCGTTCCACGATGTTCACCGGCTTGATGCCGCATCACCACAACGTCGTCAACAACGAAGAAATTTATGAGATCAAGCAGGGCTACGTCCCCCGGCGCGAAGGGATCACGACGCTGGGACGTGAATTCAAGCGGGCGGGCTACAAGACGGCCTATTTCGGCAAGGAACACGCGGCGGGCTACGGCTGGGACTCCATCGACACCTTCGGCAGTATGAAATACACGGGCGGCGGTATGCTGGCGGAAGGCTCCGTCTACGACCAGTTCTTCACGCGGGATGCCATCCAGTTCATCAAAGGCGACCATGACCGCCCCTTCTACATGACGCTTTCGCTGATCAACCCGCATGACATCTGCAAGGTGCTGGGGGGCAAGGTGCAAGGGGCAACCATCGCCGATGCGATCTTTTTCTGCCGCACTGACGACGAGTTGTATCTGCGTTTCCAGCAGCGCCCTGGCCTGCCCAGCACTCATCGCATCGCACCCGTGCCGGGGATGCAGCGCGACGGTGAATATATGTACGAAGAACTCGGCGACTGGTCAGAAGACGACTGGAAGCGCTACCTCGCGGCCTATTACCTGCTGCTGGAGAAGACCGACTGGTACATCGAACTAGTGCTGGACGCGCTGCGCGCTGCTGGCCTGGAAGAGAACACCATCGTCGTCTTCACCACCGATCACGGCGAGATGATGGGCAGCCATGGGCTGATCTCCAAGACGATCTTCTACGAAGAATCCGCCAAAACCATGATGCTCGTCAAGCAGCCGGGGAAGATTGCGCCGGGAAGTGTGGATGAGACGACCTTCGTCAGCACGCAGGACTTGATGCCCACCCTGCTCGACCTCTGCGGCCTGCCGATCCCGGATGGGTTGGACGGGCAGAGCTTCAAGGGGCGCTGCTACGGGCAATCCGATGGCGATTTCTCGCGGCTGTTCTCCGTGAATTTCGACGGGCGCATGCTGCGCTATGGAGACTACAAATACGTGCACAGCATGGTCTATGGCACGGAATACCAGATTCTCTTCGATCTGGCGCGTGACCCGCACGAGACGACCAACGTCTACGGGCAGCCGGGCTACGAAGCCATCTCCGCACAATTGCAATCGGAGTTGGCGACATGGATGCAGCAGCAAGGACTCGAACTCACATTTGATGACTTACAGGGGTGACGTATGGACTTCGCATTCGGTACCTACATCAACGATGCGCTGAAAATCGCCAATCATCGGGCGGTGCGCACGGGCATCCAGCACCAGTACGATATCACGCCTGCCGACCCCAAACCGGGCGAGCGGGTGGCGGTTAGCCTCGTGACCAGCGGCGACAGCGGAATCGATCAGGCCGCGCTCTATTTCACGACGGATGAGAGCGTCCCGCTGGGCACGCGCGGCAGCGCCAGCAACGGCGAGGCGGTCAGCTTCGAGCGAGTCGGCACGGAGTGGGATTCGATTGTCTGGGATTACATCACTCATTGGCGAGCCATCATCCCCGCCCAACCGGACAATACCCTGGTGCGCTATACCATCAGTGGCTGGTCAGACGGAGGGCGCGAGGTCTTCGCGGACTGGCCCAACGCTTACGAGCAAGTCCAGCACACCGCCATGATCTACTTCGAGAATATCCCTCCCGATTCGGTCTTCCAGCCGGAAGAGCCGACTGCACCGCCAGTCTTCAATTACCACGTAGATACCATCCAGCCGCCGCAGTGGGCGCAGGATGCCGTGATTTACCAGGTCTTCATTGACCGCTTTTCCCCCGGCGACGGGCAATCGTGGCAGCAAACTGAGGATTACGAGCGCGTCTTTGGCGGCACCCTCTGGGGAGTGCGCGATAAGCTGGATTACCTCGCTGACCTGGGGATCAACTGCATCTGGCTCAGTCCCACCTGGGTCACGCCCAGCTCGCACGGCTACGACATCGCCGACTATGAGCGCGTAGAGCCGCGCATCGGTGGGGAAGACGCCTTGCGAGCCGTGATTGAGGGCGCACACCAGCGGGGGATGCGCGTCCTGCTTGATCTGGTCTGCAATCACATCTCCAACGAGCATCCCACCTTCCAGGATGCGCAGCAGAACCCCAACAGCCCCTACCGCGACTGGTTCTTCTTCGGCGACCACTATGAATACGGCTACAAGGGCTTCTTCAACGTGCCGACCATGCCGGAACTCAATCTCGCGAATCCAGCGGCGCGGGATTGGATGGTGGGCAATGCCGTGCGCTGGCTGCGCGACTACGATGTCGATGGCTACCGCCTGGATTATGCCAACGGCCCCGAATTGTCCTTCTGGGCTTATTTCCGGCGTGCCTGCAAGGCCGAGAAGCCAGAGTGCCTGATCTTCGGCGAGGTGATCGAACCGCCGGACGTGCTGCGCCGCTATCAGGGGCGGCTGGACGGCGTGCTGGACTTCCCGCTGAACGACGCCCTGCGCCGCACCTACGGCGTAGAGCAGTGGTCAGAACAGCAGGTGCGGGACTTCATCGCCAGCCACCGGGCCTATATGCCGGAGGATTTGATCCTGCCGACCTTCGTCGATAATCACGATATGGATCGCTTCTCGCACATTGCGGGGAATGACAACCTGCGCCTGAAACGCGCCGTGCGCTTGCAGATGCAGCAGCGCCAACCCGCCATCATCCTCTACGGCTGCGAAGTAGGGCTGGTGCAGCCCCTCAGCACGCGCCAGCACGGCCTGGGAGTCTGCCGGGTGCCGATGGTCTGGGATGAGCGGCAGGACGCGGAATTGCTGGCCTTCTACAAGGAGCAGATTCAGGCACGAAAGGGACGCGGCTGAGGTCGCGCCCTGGGATGCAAATACCAACCACCAATGATCAATCCTACGAACGAGGAGGGAGTGCCCCCATGTTCCCACGTGTGATTGGCGGATTGCTGTTGCTGCGGACGGCGGCGCTGCTGGTGATCCTGCTGCTGTTGGTCGTCTTCGTCAACCGCCTCCTGGACGGTATGAGCGCCCGCGTGGATACGCTCAATGCACGGCTGGACGGCGTGCGCCAGGAGCTTGCGCAACTGGGAGGCGGCGAAGACAACCCCGGCGGCCTCCTGCGCCTGCGCGATTCAGCCTACGAATCTGAGACCTTCATGGCGAATCTGCCGGAGTTTGAGCTGGACATCCAGCCGATTACAGTCAATCTGGGCATCATCGGCGAAGTCGAGATTCCCATTCCCTTCGCCCAGGAACTCAACGAATTTTCGGCAGATTTCAACAATCTGGTGACGCAGTTGGAGGATGGCTTCGGCGCACTGGGGGATGTCAGCGACGATTTGCACGATATCACGCTGGAATTGCGCGATGCCTCCGACGAGATCAACGCCATTTCGACGCAGATCGACGAGACGGTACGCAGTCTGCGCTGGGTGCTGCTGGCCTTCGCGGGCGTGATCGGCCTCTGGCTGCTGACGAGTATTCTGGATGATGGCTATCGCGGCTGGCGGCTGCTGCGCGGTCACCATGACCTTTCAGCTACCTAACGTATTCTAACGGCAAGGTCACGGCGCAGACGAATCCACTGCGGTAGACCTTGAAGTGAAAACCGTGCTACACTCTCTCATTAAAACCACATGAAAGGGTAACGCTATGACCATGCTAAAAGGCAACGCCAACGTGAAAGAGCGCTACGAGCAGGCGCTCGACCTGTGGAACCTGGGTGACAATCGCGGCGCACTCAAGCAGCTTGCAGGTATTGACCACCCCAAGGTGAACGAACTGCGAGAACGCATCCAAGCCGACATGCCCACGCCCCGCGCCTACGCACCCCCGCAGTGGGCGCGGTGGTTGGCGGCGGTCGGGATTGCGGCGCTGTTGACGCTCGTCATCGCCAGGAACAACACGGGGGAGGCGCTGCTGCAACGGGCGATTGAGATTGTGCTGTTCGGCGTGCTGTTTTGGGTAGCGTATACGTTGGTGCGAGGGGACTAGTCCCCTTTTTTCATGGCGCAAGTGTTAGCGCAAATGCAAGCAAGTATGTAACACAAGTACGCGCGTTCTATGGTATAATAAAAGGACACAGAGAGCGAGGTTTTAGGAAGGAGCCGTTATCTTCTGCAAGGTAGACGAAAGGGATGCCCTGTACTGTGGGTAACATATCGAAATTGCACTGTAGAACCACAGACCAGAGCATTACAGGACGGGCATCATGCGCATTTTATTCACAAACTACGAATACCCCCCATTGGGCGGCGGCGGCGGCGTGGTCAATGCGTGGCTGGCGGAAGAACTGGCAAAGAAGCACGATGTCACCGTGTTGACCTCGCAGGCTCCTGATATTCCTGAAGAGCGCATCGAAAACGGCGTGCGCGTACTGCGCGTTCCGGTGCTGGGGCGCGACCAGAAAGCCGTCGCCAGCATGACCTCCATGGCCTCCTACATCCCGAACGCGATCCGTGCAGGCCGTAAACTGTTGCGCCGCGAGAAGTTCGACATCATCAACACGCACTTCGTCGTGCCGACTGGCCCGGTGGGGGATGCGCTGGCACGCTTCGCCAAAATCCCCAACGTGCTCTCCTTGCACGGCGGCGATGTCTACGATCCGAGCAAGTTCACTTCGCCGCACCGTCATATGCCGCTGCGCATGAGCGTGCGCTGGCTGCTGAATCGCGCGGATGTCGTGGTCGGGCAATCCAAGAATACGATCAACAATATGCGCGTCTTCTACACGCATCAGGTCTACGCGGTGCGGATTCCGTTGGGCATCCCGCGCCCCGGTGACTTCGGCACGGCAGACCGCGCCACCTACGGCCTCAGCGACGATGAGACCGTCTTCGTCACCCTGGGGCGGCTGGTCGCCCGCAAGAACATCCGCGAACTGATTCAGGTGATGGGTGCGCTCAAGGATAAGAAGGCCCGGTTGCTCATCATGGGTACGGGGCCGCTGCGCGAAGAGTTGGAAGCGCAGGCACGCGCACTGGGCATCGCCGAACAGGTGAAATTCCTGGGCTTTGTGGAAGAAGAAGAAAAACTGCGTATCCTACGTATGGCGGATGCCTTCGTTTCGACGAGCCATCACGAGGGCTTTGGCCTGGTCTTCCTGGAAGCGATGGCCTGCGGCCTGCCCGTCGTCTGCTACAACTATGGCGGACAGACGGATTTCCTGGACGACGATGTGACGGGGCATGTGGTTCCGCTGGGCAGCACGCAGCGTTTCATCAAGGCCATGCTCGATCTGGTCGAGCATCCGCAGAAGCGCGAAGAAATGGGCAAGCTGAACCTGGAACGGGTCAACGCTTATTTCATCGAGCAGTGTGCGCACAGCTACGAGAACCTCTTCGAAGAGACGCTGGAAGCGTACAAGAAGCCGCAGACGGTGACGCCGTTGGTGCCCGCAGCGGGGTAACGCATCCCCCTTGCCGTCGCCCCACCATGCAGGGGCGCGGGACTGAAGGCGGGGATAGGCGCTACATTCGAAGAAACCGGTCATTCGCCGCACCCGTAGCTGAACATTGAGGACAAACGACCCATGGCAACACCCATCGGACACACCATCGCAGGCTTTGCCATCTCGCGTTTGCTACCAGAAGATGCCCGCAAGGAAGCGCCGCTGCTGACGGCGATGTGTGTGGGCATGGCCGTCGCGCCGGATCTGGATGTGCTCCCCGGCCTGATTTCCGGAATGCCCGCGTTCTTTCATGGGGGCATGTCGCACAGCTTCGTGGCGGGCGCTGTCCTCAGCTTGATGGTGGCGCTGGTTTTCCAGACGAAGCACCTCAGCCGCTGGCAGGTATTCGCCTTTTGCTTCGGGGCGTATTCCTCGCATTTGCTGATGGATTTCGTCAACCTGGATGGGCGAGCGCCCTATGGCGTGCCGCTCTTGTGGCCTTTTGTGGACGAGTCGCTGATTTCGCCGATTCCGGTCTTCATCGGGATGCGGCACGCGGATAGCGCTACCGACACACTCTGGCAATTTTTGGATGGCGTTTTCAGCTATTATAACGTCCTGGCGATTGCGCTGGAATTTGCCATCCTCGCGCCCTATGTCTGGCTGGCCTCGCAGGTGCAGCGCTGGCGCAACCAGGAACGGCACATCAATGTAGTGCTGGCTGGCGAATAGTCCCGTCCGCGCAAGGATGCTCGAAGGCGCAGCGATGATGGACGACCCGGCAGAACACCGACTGCTTGCGCCCTTTTCTGTTCAATAGGATGAGGTGAACGACGATGCAACACTCACCGAATAAACTCCAGTATGTTTTGAAAGTGCTGCGTGAAGACCCCTTCGAATTCTCGCGCCTGTTCCATGTGGCCTTCGCGACGTTCTACGCCCGGTTCATCAAGCGCTGCGTGACCTCTGGCACGACGGTAGAGCGCGGCGTGCGCTTCGTGAATCCCTCCAACATTCGCATCGGCAAAGATTCGCTGCTGAAGGAATACGCCTATCTGCGTGCCGGGGCGATGGGATACATTCGCTGCGGCGAGCGCATCGCTTTCAACAGCTTCTCCAGCATCAGCGGGCATGGTGGCGTGGAAATCGGCGATGATACCCAGCTTGGCCCCGGCGTGCTGGTCACAACGACCGGGCACGATTACCGCGCAGGGCTGGAGACGAGCTTCAAGAAGATCGTACTGGGGAACCGCGTCTGGGTAGGCGCACGGGCGATCATCCTGCCGGGCGTGACCATCGGCGATAATGCAGTCATCGGCGCTGGGACGGTCGTCACCAGGGATATTCCGCCGAACTGCGTCGCGGTAGGGGTGCCTGCCAAGGTCATCAAGACTTTTGATGAACCGCATGAGGCCGACGTCGCCCGCGAAGCCGACCTGAAGGGCGAACTTTCCGAGACACCGGCGGTATAGCCTCCGGTGCATCGGCCAGGGCGACCTGGCGGTTCGCCCTGTTCATCAATTTCCCGCTAGAGAAAACCAATCCCAGGAGCAAAAGCCTCATGGAAACAAAGAAAAAGGGGAAAAGTGCCCTGAAGAAACCTTCTTTCTGGATTCGCATCATCCTCAGCGTGGGGCTGCTGCTCTTCCTGGCATCCCAGGTTGATCTCGGTGAGATGTGGGATTTGTTCGTCGCCAGCAACAAGTGGTACATCCTGATCGCCTTCTTGCTGGGCATGGTTGACCGCGTGTTGATGGCCTTCAAGTGGAATGTGTTGCTGAAGGCCAAGGGCATGAATATCCCGCTGCCGCAGGTCACCGTCATCTACTGGAAGACGACCTTCCTGGGCTTGTTCCTGCCCGCGACGGTCGGCGGGGATGCCCTGCGGGCCTATGCTCTCTCGCGCAAGAATTATCCGATGGGCGATGTGGTCTCATCAATCATCGTCGAGCGTGCCCTGGGCTTCCTGGCGCTCTTCGTGATGGTCATCATCAGCGTGCTGGCGAGCGTCTTCTTGCTCGGCGAAACTTTCTTCGACGGCATGACCAGCCTGCTGCTGGTGTTCGTGGGGCTGTCTGTCGTGGCGGTGGTCGGCATGTATTTCACCATGCGCCAGGACATCCTCAAGCGCATCGGTCGCTTTGTGGATCAACGCGGCGGCAAGCTGACGCAGAACAAAATCGCCCAGAAGCTGCGCGAGATTGTGCGCTCCTATGCCAGCTTTGGCGGCAACATGGGCGCGATGCTCTGGTTCTTCTTTCTCTCGCTGGTCGAGAATCTCTTCCCGTTGATGTGGGCGTATTTGCTCTCGCTGGCCTTCGGCATCGAAGTTCCGGTGCTGTACTTCTTCATCCTGATCCCGATTGTGTTGGTGCTGATCCGCCTGCCAATCTCGCTGGATGGCTTCGGCATCAACGAAGGGGCCTTCGTTTTCTTCCTGGGATTGATCGGCGTGAGCAGCGAAGAGAGCTTCTTGCTCGGCCTCTCCTTCGGCTTCCTCGCACGTCTGATCGTGCTGCCCGGCGGCATCCTCTACATGCTGCAAGGGATGGATATGCCGGAAAACAGCGAAGCCCTGCAACAGGCTACCGCGCAGGCGAACCCACCACAGCCCGCTACGGATCCGACCGGGTGAGGCTTGCCCCATTCGTTCTCGCCCTCACCCTGGATGGGGTGAGGGACTCTGGCTTTTGCTCAAACTCCCGCCTGAATCCAGGGTGGGAGCTTGTTGAAGCGCTCACGCAGCAAGCAGTCGCCGCGCCAGATCAACGCCCTTCCACATGCCCGCGACGGCGTGCGGCGGCATGATGAGGTGCGCATCCGGCGGCAATGCAGCCAGTAACGCCTCATCATCCGCAATCGGCGCGAGGATCACATTTCCGGCGTTCTCGGCATTCATGCGGAAGGGAATCGGGCTGTTCGGGGCGGTCACGCGCGGCCACCACTCTGGATCGTGGATCAGCAGCAGGGCGCTGATTTCGGGGCGCAGCGTCAGCAGATTCAACGCGACCCCCGTCAGGTACAACCCGGCCTGCCCCGCATTCATCATTCGCTGCAAATCCAGCAGCGCCGCATGTTCGTAGAAGTCCATATCGTCGCGTTCTTCCATCGCGAACATCTCTTCCAGCGTCTCGCGCAGGATGTGATGGCGCAGGCTCCATTCCCCCGGTTGCAGCGTCGTGCTCGCGGGCTGGAACATGAAGGCGGGCAGCAGGTGGATGTTGTTGGGGCGGGTGGCCTGGGTGCCGCTGCGCTTCGCCAGCATCAGGCGGTACGTCCCCGCGTCGTTGAAGACGGTCAGCACGATTCCCCCCAATGCCGCACTGCGCCCTGCACCGCTGCGCAGGGCTTCCTCCGGCGTCACGCTGCGGTGATACTGGGAGCGCATCGGCATCCGCATCAGCTTCCCCTGTGCCGCATCCGTCAACTCGTGATCCAGGGCCGCGCAGGTGGCGATCATGTCGAAATAGCTGCCGAAGCCCGCTTCGATTCGCAATGGCTTCTGGCGCAGGGTCGTCAGCACGAAGGTCGTCCCGTCAAAGAGATTGCGCCCGCTGTTCTGCAAGGTTTGCAGATAGGCGTAGTTGTAGAAGGCCATGTCCTCCGCCGTTGTGACCTTCGACGGCTCGCGCCCCAGCAAGCTGTCCACATCTTGAACCTGATCGGGCGCAGCGTCGTAAAACGTGACGGGATGGGCGATTCCCTGCCGGGTGAAGAGCGGAGCCGGGTAGAGCTTGCGGATGGTCTCGGTGATCTTGCGGTATTGTTCCTGCGACATTTGCATAGTCGTTCCCCCGGTTGGTAGGTCTGTGGCGTTTCCGTGCGTTGGCAATCGATGGGCGCTGCGGGCATCCGTGGTTGCGCCAGGCCGGGTTGGCTTCCCGCTGGTTTGGACGCTGGATGCCTCGCTCGCAATACCGAAAAGATATCCGGTGCGTCTACGGGAGACACATCAGATGACCCGTGAACAAACTGACATCCGTCGATGGCAAGACCTGCCGAAAAGTAGGATGCCAGCAACGCCCTGAAATTGTATAATACCTACAAAATGTCTGAAATTCCGCAACGCAGTGGCCGCTTTTCACGTATGGACAGTGTGAAGAGCCGCCCTGCGCACATGCTCACCGCGAATAATCTTTGGGGGCTTGGTCGTGTCTGAACCTGATCCGACAATCTTAGAATGGATACTCGCTGCACGCGATGCTGGCGACCAGGATGCCTTCGCGGAACTGGTTTACAGCTTTCAGGATGCGGTCTTCAACTTATGTTACCGGATGCTTGGCGAACGGACTGAGGCCGAAGATGCAACGCAGGAAGCGTTCATCCGAGCATACAACAATTTACATCGGTACGACATCGGACGCTCGTTCAAGACGTGGCTGCTCTCGATCGCGTCCAATCATTGCATTGATCGCCTGCGTAAACGGCGCATGCACTTTCTGTCGTTGGATGAACCGCTGCCCAGCAATATGCAGCTCGCGCTCAGTTCGGAGCAAGTCAGCCCGGAACAACGCGCCGTGCGCAACGAACGCAGCGAATACATCCAGGAATTGTTGGATGAACTCGCGCCGGATGACCGCGCGGGCATCGTCCTGAAATACTGGTATGATTATTCATATGCCGAAATAGCGTCTGTGCTGGATACGACAGAGAGCGCAGTCAAGAGTCGGCTCTTCCGGGCGCGGCGGGCGCTGGCAGAATTACTGGCGAAGACACAGGATGATTCCGCAGCGGATACCGAAGAAGCTGTAAATCGCCTATCGGAGATGTGAGGGTATGGCACTCGATTATCATCGGATGATACAGGAACAACTGGACGGTCTGCTGGACGAAGAACGCGCCGAAGAACTTTTCGAGCATCTGGAGCGAGAGCCGGATGCGGCGGAAGAAGCCGTACAGTTGGAGACGGTGCATTCCCTGCTGCTCAACGCTCCGGCTGCCCGTGCGCCGCAGCACCTGGCCGCGACCATCATGGCGCGACTGGCCCAGACCATCGAAGAGCAGGCGCAGATGAAGCCGCTGCCCGCTGAAGTGCGCATGGGTCTGATGATGAGTGCGTCACTGGTCACGCTGGTGATGATGCCCAATATGCTGGCGGCGACCTACCTCGTGCTCAATGCCCGGCGCAGCCCCTCGCAGATCACCAAAGCCGTCTCGCGCACCATCATGCTGCAAGTGATGATGATTGATGCGCTGGTCGTGCTGCTGGAAGAGATCGAAGAGATGATCGAGCGCGATCCCAGAATGGCACCTGTCGCTATGTCCCTGATCCCGGTTGCGCTGCAAGGAATGCTCAATTACGTGCAGGAAAATGCCCAGCAGGTCGAACCGGATGAGTAGCACGAGACGCGCATATGCAAGGATGGCAGGTTCACTCAGGGTGTATTCGCCATGTCCCCCCACTTCGTAGGGGGAAACCATTTTCCCCTTGCGCAGCGGGGCGCGATTCTGGCCTTTGCTTTGTGTTCTTCGTGACTTTGTGGTTCAAATCATTTTGCAGCGATTGCCCTTCTATCCGCAATTGCAGTATGTCCAGGTCTGCACGCTGGATGCCGATCAAAGCCAGGTGATGCACTGGCTTACTCCAACGCCTTGACCGCTTTTTCGATGCTCTTCTTGGGGCTGACCTTGATCTGCTCATCGGCGATTTTGCCCTCTTCGTCGATCAGCCAGTGCGAACGGATCACGCCGAAATAGGTCTTGCCATACATCGACTTCTCGCCCCATGCGCCCCAGGCTTCCAGCACCGTATGTTCCGGGTCGCTCAGCAAGTCGTAGGGCAGTTCTTCCTTGTCTTTCCACTTGCGCAGCTTCTCCGGCTCATCCGGGCTGATTCCCAGAATAACGGCATTGGCTGCCTCGAATTTCGGGAACTCATCGCGGAAGCCACAGGCTTGCGTGGTGCAGCCGCTGGTTCCGGCCTTGGGGTAGGCGAAGAGCAGCACGCGCTTCCCCCGGAAATCGCTCAGCTTGATTCTCTCCCCATCTTGATTCAGCAGTTCGAAATCGGGGGCTACTTCACCAACTGTGGGCATCGTCTCTCTCCTCGTGTTGTCCTCGTGTATGTCCTCGAATGCAGTCTGTTATGCCGTTGTTTCGGCCTGCTGCACGGCTTGCAGCGCTTCTTCCATGCTGGCTTCCGGCCCAATGCCGACCTTCATCGCGATCACACGCCCCTCCTCATCCAGCACCCAGTAAGAGCGCCGCGCAACGGGCAGGCTCAGCCCGAAGACCTTCGTTCCCGCGTCCCACTCTTTGAGCACATTCAGCCCAGGGTCGCTGAGCAGGTCGTACTGCAAATTGTGCTTCTCATGAAACCGCTTCTGCTCCTGCACGCTGTCCCCACTGATGCCGAAGACCACCGCGTTGGATGTCTCCATGCGCGGGAAGGCGTCGCGGAAGCTGCACACCTGCGCCGTGCAACCCGCCGTCTGCGCCTTGGGGAAGGCGAATAGCACCACTTTCTTGCCGCGAAAATCACTCAATGTGATGTCCTCGCCGTCCTGGTTCTTCAGCGTGAAATCCGGTGCCATCGCACCTACCTGTACCATAACCCAACTCCGATAATCCGCTTCTGCGTATGGATGCGGGGCAATCATCGCATGACTGCACAGCCTTTTTCAAACGCTGCGGTCGGCTTCTGTGGGAACTCTCATATCCTCAGCAGAACCAGAGTCCGCAACCCTCGTTGACACTACCGGAGCGCGGTCGCATCGTACTGAGCCTGTAGTGATGCCAGAACTGAAGATACCCTTCAATATGCCCCGCTGCGCAGGATGACTCGTGGCACGGTCAGCAGGAGGATTTGCAGGTCGTAGAAGATCGACCAGTTCTCGATGTAGTAGATGTCCATCATGCACATCTCGTCGAAGGGGACTTCGCTGCGCCCGCTGACCTGCCACAATCCGGTCATGCCGGGGATGGTCTGCAAGCGCTGCATATGCCAGTTCTCATAGTGGGCGACTTCATCCGGCATGGGGGGACGCGGCCCGACGAGGCTCATCTCGCCGCGCAGCACGTTCAGCAGATTGGGCAGTTCGTCCAGGCTGGTGCGGCGCAGGAACTTGCCCACGCGCGTCAGGCGCGGATCATCGACCACTTTCGGATGGCGCGGGTCTTGCTGGTTTTCGGCGATGATTTGCTGACGCAGGCGGTCGGCTTCGGGAATCATGCTGCGGAATTTGTACATGTAGAATTTGCGCCCATCTTCGCCGACTCGCTCCTGCTCATAGAGGATCTCGCCACCATCATCCAGCTTGATCGCGAGGGCGACAATCAGCAACAGCAGCCCCCAGGCCGGAGCCGTCAGCAGAGTCAGCCCGACATCCAGAATGCGCTTGAAGACGCGATTTGCCCCCGTCAGGCTGGCCTCGCCATCAATGCCCAGCAGCGGAATACCGTCCAGGTTTTCGACGTTCACCTGCCGCAGATTCAACTGGAAAATATCTGGCACCACGCGCACCTCGATTCCCAGGCGTTTCGCCGTCCGTGCCAGCGCCAGTATCTCGTCGTACTGCGTCCAGCGCAGCGTGATGATCAGCACATCAATGCCGTGTGCGCGCACAACCTTCGTCAGGTTGCCCAGCCGTCCCAGCCCGCTGACGCGCCCCAGGTCAATTTCGCCGCGCTGGGGGTCGTCATCCAGGTAGCCGACGACTTTGTAGCCCAATTCCCCGCGCGAGACCAACGTCCGCAGCACAGCCTGCCCCACATCGCCCATTCCCGCGATCAAGACGCGCTGCACGCCCACGCCCTTGGTGCGCAAGTAAGCCAGGATCAAGCGGCGGGTCAGGCGGCTGAGGGTCAGCAGCATGAGAGTCAGCGCCGCCACGTAGACCAGCATCAGGCGGCTGGTGACCAGCGGTTGCAGCAGGAAGTAGAAGGCCAGCAGAATCACCGTCGCGTTGGTCACGCCGTTGGCGATGATCGCCCCCTCGCTGAAGAGAGAGCGTCCGCGGCGCTGCCTGTAGAGGTCGCTGTTGTGGTAGATGAAGAGCAGCATGGCGGTGTAGAGCGCGGCGTAGGGCAAATACGGCGCGAACCCCGCCCGTGATGGATCGAAGACCGGGCGGAAGATCTGCCAGTCATAGCGCAGGGTATACCCCAACGCCCACGCCAGGAAAATCAGCCCCACATCGAGGAGGGGCATCAACCAGCGCGGCTCAATCTGTGGGTGTTCGTCTTGTCGCTGCGTCGCTGCCATACCTGTACGTCTCATTCCTCGGCAGGAACGGTGTGGTTTCCGGTGCAAAACCTGCATCACTTGAAATGATTGTCGTTTCTGTTTCCCCCTTGCGTCCCCCCACGTCCGAGGGGGCAACCATCCTCCCTTTGCGTACCAGGGGGAGCGAATGGGGGCTGCTCGCTTATCCTGAATTCTACCCCAATGCCCGCTGATAACTCGCAATCGTCAGGCGAGCGGTGTTTTCCCAGCGGAATTGCGTGGCTTTCTGCAAACCACGTTCCCGCGCGGCAGTACGCCAATCTGCGTCGGCGGCGCGCAGTGCTGCGGCCCAGGCATCCGGCTCATGCGGCGGCAGGCACATCCCGGCTCCCTCCGCCACTTCAGGCAGGGACGAGACATCGCTCGTCAGCACGGGAGTCCCGCAGGCCATGGCTTCCAGCACGGGCAGGCCGAACCCCTCGAACACCGAAGGGAACAGGAATAAATCCGCGCTATTGTACCAGAGGGCAATCTCCTCGGTAGGCACAAATCCCGGTAGCGTAATCTCATCTGTCAGGTTGTGCCGCTCGATTGCGGCGAAGAGATCATCCGTCATCCAGCCCTTGCCCCCCGCCAACACCAGCGGCAGCCGCTCCCCTGGCGAGAGCAGGGCGTAGGCTTCCACCAGTGTGACCAGGTTCTTGCGCGGTTCCAGCGTGCCCAGGTAAAGCCAGAAGCGCTCCGGCAAGCCTTTGTCTCGCTTGAAGGCTGCAATTGCGTCTTGCGGCAGCGGACGGTAGATCGCCCGATCATAGCCCAGCGGCGTCACGTCGATTTTTTCCGCATCAATGCCGAGCAAGGTAACCAGATCCGCCTTGGTGCTGTGGCTGATGGCGGTGATGCGCTCTGCCCGGCGGCAGGTGGTCTCTGTGAATGTTCGCAGGTAGCGCCGCCGCGCTGCCGTCAGGCGTTGGGGATAGCGCATGAAGGTCAAATCGTAGACAGTGACGACCATCGGCTGCCGCAGCCAGAGCGGGGCAACGAAGGCCATCGCGTGATACAGGTCGAACGCGCCGAGCTGCCAGGGCTGCACGAGCTGCTCCCAGAGAATCCGGCGCGCCGGGGATTCAGTATCCAGCGCTGCACGGCGCATACGGATGCCGTCGTACTGTGCCCGGTTCGCTCCGCCGACCATCGCCGTGAAATGCCAATCGTCCGGCGCTTCTGTGGGCAGATGCGTCAGCAGTTGGTGGATGACGTTGTGAATGCCCGCCGCCCGGTATCCTGGCTGGCTGGCGAGTAGATGTGCGTTCAGACCGATGTGTACCATGTGCGGCAGTGTAGCGAGGGAAGCCGCGAGGAGATAGGGCAAGTTGTGTGCACCCGCGTTCAGTTTTTGTTGCGAAGTGTAAAGAGACCTTCATGCGAAAGTTTAGAATCCCGAACCAGATGCCCGCGCTTTCATGCTAGACTGCGACTATACGGTCTTTTCCTGTCCATGCAGCCGAGGAATACCTCATGAGCGAACAACTGAAGCAAGCGGCAGCGCTCATCAAGCGTGGCGAACTCGGTCAGGCGTCGCAGGTCTTGCGCGGCATCCTGCGCCAGAATCCCCGCAGCGTCGAAGCCTGGTGGATGCTATCCTACACCTTCGATTCGCCGGAGAAGTCGCTCCTGGCCTTGGAACGTGCGCTCTCGCTGGATCCGTCCCATGCGCCCAGCAACAAACGCATCGCCAGATTGCGCGGTGAGGTTCCGGTGGCGGCGGAATCGCTGCCCATGCGCAAACCCGGGGCCATGTCAGAGCAGTCCGTAGGCTATTGGGACAAGCTCGACAATCCGCCCAAGCCCAAGCGCGGTGCGGTGGCACGCGATGCATCCCACATGCTCATGGGCAATCCCTGGTTGCTCCGAATCATCGTCATGATCGTGCTGGTGGCGGGTGGCGGCGTCTGGACGCTCTTCACGGGAATCGCGGCGCAGGATTCCAACGGCAACACGCCGACCGATGTCGTACGCGCCTTTGAAGAAGCCTATTGGGTAGAAGATGCTGCCACCATGCGCTCGCTGATCTGCCCCGGATACGAACGCTATTTCGACGAAGTCTGGTCCGGGACGTATACCTACGCCTGGGGCTACAACCCCGTGCAGGATGTCGATCTATCGCGCATGCGCACCGATCAAATTCGCTACACCGGGGATGAGGCCACAGTCGCCTTTCATGGGGTCGTCACCTGGACGGTTGAGGGGGAGCGCATGACCTATGACTACGATGACGAAATCGCGGCGCAGGGCGGGGATGTCTGGATCGGGCACCATGTCCGGCGCATTGATGGCGTCTGGATGATCTGCGATGGGCCGGATACGGTCTACTACTGATGACCTGGGGCGGATGGGCGTCCATGATGGGCGTCTTCACTGTGGACGCCCATCTCGTTTGCATCAGGTCTTGCCCTGTGGCTCACTTCTCAATCGGCACGCCGACGCTGTTGCCCCATTCCGTCCACGAGCCGTCGTAATTCTTCACATTGTCGAATCCCAGCAGGTACTTCAGCACGAACCAGGTATGGCTGCTGCGTTCGCCGATGCGGCAGTAGGCGATGGTCTCCGCGTTCGGATCCAGCCCCTTGTCCTCCACGTAAATCTTGCGCAGTTCCTCGAAAGGCTTGAAGGTGCCGTCTTCATTGGCGGCTGTCGCCCAGGGGATGTTCTCTGCGCCGGGGATGTGACCGCCGCGAATAGCCCCTTCTTGCGGATAGCCTTCCATGTGCAGCTTTTCGCCAGTGTATTCCGGGTTGCTGCGGACATCGACCAACTGCCCCTGCGCCTCGACGTGTGCCAGCACCTCATCGCGGAAAGCGCGGATCACGCGATCATCGCGGTCGGGGGCGGTGTATTGGGTTGCCTCGTACTGCGGCACTTCACGGGTCAATTCGCGGCCTTCGGCTTCCCACTTCTTGCGCCCGCCGTTCATCACACGCGCATTGCTGTGCCCGAAAAGCTGGAAGACCCAGAAGGCATAGGTCGCCCACCAGTTGTTCTTATCCCCATAGAAGACCACCGTCGTTTCCGGCGTGATGCCGATGCGGCGGGCGAGGGCTTCGAAGCCTTCTTTGCCGATGTAATCGCGCACGACCTGATCGTTGAGGTCGCTCGTCCAGTCCACTTCCACCGCGCCGGGGATGTGACCGGATGCGTAGAGCAGGCTGTCTTCGTTCGACTCGACGATGCGGACGTTCGGGTCGTTCAGGTGTTCGGCGACCCACTCGGTGCTGACCAATACTTCGGGATTTGCGTATTCGCTCATGGGATGCTCCTACGTGTTGTACAGTCTCATTCTGTCAATATACGGCACAATGACTCATCACGACTCTGACGCCGTCAGTCGCAGCCAGTTTACCCAACAAAAAAGCCAACCCGCAGGCTGGCTTCTCGTGGTCATGCATCCTGTGACGACTCACAGGCGAACAGCACCGATACCAGGCGGGATCCGCAGGCGGTAGGCGGTACAACATTCAACTGTGGCGTTGGCAATTGTTTGAGTCATCATGGCGCGAACTCTACCACAGGCTCCTGCGATGCACAAGCATTTACTTATGTGATGCATTAGAATTTGCTTATTCCTGATCCGCACACCCGCTTATGTTTGCGCCCCGGTCAGCGATTTCTAGACAACCTGCCCACAAATCGCGCAAAACTCGCTATAATCGTTGCAAAAGCCCTTACACCAAGAGACCCAGGACACGACGCATGGCTGTATCCGAACAGGTGACTTCTTCCCAACAAGCCGAGAACCCGCAAACCGAGAATACCATCGCTGTGACCAATCCCGTGACGGGCGAAGAGATCGGGCGGATTCCGGTATTTCTTCCCGCCGATGTCGCCGAAGCTGTCGAACGAGGGCGGCGGGCGCAGCCAGCCTGGGCGGCGCTGACCGTGCAGGAGCGCGGGCGTCTGCTGAGCCGCTGGCGGCATTTGCTCTGGGAGCGGCAGGAAGAAGCGATTGACATTCTATGCCAGGAAAACGGAAAAACTGAGACCTCGGCAATGCTGGAATTTGCCATTGTCGATAGCGTTGCCGGGTACTACATCCGCCATGCGCCGCACATCCTGCGTATGCAGAATCGCCGGGCGCTCTTCCCCTTCTTCCAGGCGGCGCGAGTCTATCGCAAGCCGCACGGAGTCGTCGGCATCATCACGCCCTGGAATTACCCCCTGATGTTGCTCTTCGTGGATGCCTTCGCCGCGCTGATGACGGGCAATGTCGTCGTCGCCAAGCCCAGCGAAATCACGCCCTTCATCGCCGAATATGGCCTTGAATTGATGCGAGAGGCCGGGATCCCTCACGATGTGATGCAGCTCGTTCACGGGGATGGCAGTACGGGCGCGGCACTGGTCGAACAAGCAGATTACATTCAGTTCACGGGGAGTACGCGCGTCGGGCGCAAGATTGGGCAGCGCTGCGCAGAACGGCTGATCCCCTACAGCCTGGAACTCGGTGGCAAGGATCCGGCGGTTGTGCTGGCGGATGTCGATCCGAAACAGATCGCCGTCTCGTTGATCCAGGGCGCTTTCGAGAACGCGGGGCAGGCTTGCATCAGCATCGAACGCGCGTACATCGAAGAAGGGGTTTATGATGCCGTGGTGCAGGAGCTTCAGCGCTACGCCCCGCAGATCACCCTGGGTACGGGGGAAGACGCCACCGTCGGCAGCATGACCAACGAGAACGAAGTTCGCCGTACCCAGGCGCACATCGCCGATGCCCTGGAAAAAGGCGCAACCGTGCTGCACGGCGGCAATCCACGCCCCGACCTCGGCCCATACTTCTTCGAGCCGACGATTCTGGTGAATGTCGATCACACGATGGCAGTGATGCGCGAAGAGACCTTTGGCCCGGTCTTGCCCATCATGAAGGTGCGCGATGCTGAAGAAGCCGTGCAGCTAGCGAATGACTCGGACTACGGACTCTCCGCGACGGTCTACGGCAAAGACCTGCGCCGCGCCGAACACATCGCGCTGCGCATCGACAGCGGGGATGTGAACATCAATCGCCCTGGATTCGCCTTCGGCACGCCTTCCTTGCCCATCGGCGGGCAGAAGAACAGCGGTCAGGGTGGACGGCGCAACGGCGCAGAAGGGCTGCTGAAATACACCGCCTCCCAGTCGATCATGTTGGATAAGATGCTGGTGGCAGAAGAGAGCCTGGTGATTGCCAGCCCCTTCGCCACGATGTCCCTACGCGCGATGCGGCTGCTGCGCAAAATCCTGCCGTTCCTGTGATGAGCGCATGCCAGGAATGAGTCTATAAGGACAGCCTGCAACGGGTTCATGGGGCATTGAACCAACGGGAACCCAGCCCGCAGCACGCTGGAGGGGTTTCTTATTTGACGAGGTGTCCCTTCTAGCCTGTCCTGGCCTCAACAGTATACGGTTGTACGCACGTGGCATCATCCAGCCAGCAAATGTGGGAAAGACGCGCTGCCATCATCTTCAACGATGCGCAGGCGTTCGCCATCTGCTGTTTCCAGAAATTCCGGCTCGCGCAAGAAAAGGCGCTCCGGTGCCCAGTCCGCTTCCGTAGCGCGTTTGCGTGGTTTGCGCCTCGCCGCTTCCTCCGCCGTCTGCCAGTTGCGCGCCGCCACCAGCACGGGCAGCATCCACACAAAGGGGAAGAACCAGCCGAAGAGCAGGACGGTGCTGACGATCATCCAGATCACAATAAGGAGCAGAACCCCATATAATAAATGTCTTTGAGTCATCTCTATTTGCTCCGGGTCAGCCTTTGCGGGTGATTATACCGCGCTTTGATAACAGTCGGCAAACCGTAGACCAGCGAAGACAGGGTGATCGTCTCAAGCCGTGCATGGTGTATTCCCCATGTTCCCCCTTCCGTCCCCCACTTCGTAGGGTGAAACGGTTTTCCCCTTGCGCAGCGGGGGAAGTTAGAGGGGGGAGAACTTGCGCAGCGGGGCGTGATCCTGGCCTTCGCTTTGTGTTCTTCGTGACTTCGTGGTTCAAATCATTTTGAAGCGATTGCACTGCCAACGAAGGGGGAGGATCGTGGAAGCTGGCCTGCTTGACTTTTAGAACATTTGATCGTATCATCGGTGCGGTAGCACTTTTGTTCCTTTCAACAAGCGAGGAGGCAGACGATGGCATTTCAGGTTGTGTGGGCAGAAATTCCGGTGCGGGATATCAAACGGGCGCAGCAGTTCTACGAAACGGTCTTCGGGCTGGCGGGGGATGGCATCCGCGATGATGGCACGCGCAAGACTACGACGCTGCTCAATACCGAGGGCGGTGCAGGGATGTCGCTGACGCAGGTCAGCAACTTCGAGCCACGCGACAACGGCACACTCGTCTACCTGATGAACGCCGACGAACCCGTAGAAGAGACTCTCAAGAAGGTCGAAGCGGCGGGGGGCAAGTCCCTGTCTGGCAAGCTGAGCATGGGCGAAGGCATGGGCTTTTACGCCATCTTCCAGGATAGCGAGGGCAATGTCCTCTCGCTCTACGGCATGGCGTAAGTTGTCATCGTGTGTCGGGGTGGTTCATTGAATCGCCCGAGTCGTCTGCTAGAGTATTCCTGAAAGAGGGGAACGTAACATGGCACTGAAATTGGATTTGATCGGCCTCATCGTGGAAGATATGGCGAAGTCGCTGGCATTTTATCGGGCACTCGGCCTGGAAATTCCACCCGAAATGGATAGCGAGGGTCATGTCGAAATCACGCTGGATAATGGGCTGCGCATGGCCTGGGATACGTATGAAATCATGCGGATGGTTGATCCGGACTGGCAGCCTGCGGACGGCCATCACCGGATGGGGTTGGCATTCCTCTGTGGCAGTTCCGCAGAAGTCGATGCCAATTATCAGCGCGTGGTCGGCCTGGGCTATGAATCCCACAAAGCGCCGTTCGATGCCTTCTGGGGGCAGCGCTACGCCCAGGTCAAAGACCCGGATGGCAACGTGATTGACCTCTTCGCGCCGCTGTGAAATTTGAACCACGAAGTCACAAATAACACGAAGAAATCCGCAAGGGCGAAACATGTTTCGCCCTTTTTATGGTGAAACGCTCCTGACCAATCCCCAGAGAAATGCACCCGCGCTATACTGTCTCCAGGTGTGTTGATGACATTGCACAAGGAGACTCTCTCGTAATGGAGACTTCGCGGAATCTCTTCAGCGAAATGACCAATCGCACAGTTTTGTGGCTGCTAATTGCCCTGGCAGTGGTTTCCCTGGCGCTTTCGTTCTTTTCCCACACGTTGAGTCCGGATGTGAGTTGGTCATCCTGGTTTGATGGCGCATTCCAGAATTTCAGCACCGAAATGATGGGTGCAATCGTCACCTTCGGACTGTTTGAGTTGATCCTGGGTGCAAGGCAACGTGCCGCAGACCGCGAAGAAGCGCAGCAACGTGAGATCGAGAGGCAAACAGAGGCCAGGCAGCGCGATACGCAGCAGCGCCAGTTCATCGCCGAATTGAACAACCAGCAAAAGGGCTTTCTGGAACAAATTACGCAGCGCTCCGAAGAGCAAACCCGCAAAGCGCAGCAGGTCAACGCGATTGCACGGCTGCGACAGGCGACAACGAAAGAGCAGCGTCAGCCAATTCTGGATGAAATGCAAGAACTGGATTTGCTGATGGGCGCTGACCTTTCTGGTGTGAATCTGGCAGGGGCTGACCTGTTTCGGGCGGATCTGGCGGGTGCCAGGTTACGCAATGCTGATCTCTCGAATGCCGATTTATACAGGGCAAATCTGGAAGAAACCAACCTCTACCGCGCCAACCTGACGTGTGCCAATTTGTCCCATGCCGAATTGGTGGATGCTTATTTGTTGGGGGCGAAGCTATCCGGTGCAAAGCTCCTGGAAGCTGACTTGACCAATGCAGACCTGGAACGTGTGACCCTGCCTGATGGGACGACCTGGGAAGGGGAAGCGATGGAATGCTTCACAGATTCGTCGCATCCCGACTATCGGGAAGCGCTGGAGCAAATCAATTTAGTCCGGTTGGAACGAGGACAGGTTTTGTTCAGCATCCATATAACAGGGCGACAGCCAATCTATCCGCTGCCGGATGCAGAACTGGATGATGAGGCCATGAAATCAACGGTCAACGCACAGCGCACTGCTTTAGGCTTGCCTCCTCTAGAGTAGCCCAACGTGCCAATTTTGTGCAACCTATGCTATTGTGTGGCGCGATTAGATGACGGACGGGGCGCTGATTCCCCAACGGACTGTATGACGCCATTCGTCAAAGAACATGGCCTTTTCCTGGGTGTGGTAGAGCTGGTAGAGCTATGCCCAGTTCAAATTCCAGATACAATGTAATTGGCGTGTTCGAGCACTTGTCGTAATCACTTGGAGAAGTTTTTACTCATCTGTGATAATGGAGTCATAAACAGTGAGCGACGATGCCACTATTCTAACGAACCATGAGGGACGCAAGATTCGCCTTACAGTCGAGCGACAAGCGCATATCCTGCTACATCCAGAAATGGAAGGTCAGTTTAAACGCCTTATGGAGACCGTCAAATCGCCAGAAACAATCGTTGCTACAACAGCAGATGAAACCGTCCACGTCTATCAACGGTACTATGAAACAACACCCGTTACCAGCAAATTCCTGCTAGTCTCGGTGAAGATGCTGGAAGATGACGCATTTGTGTTAACGGCATTTTTCAGCAGGCGTGAGAAGAAGGGAACTGTAATATGGACAGCTTAAAAGTTTGGTATGACCGTGAAGGTGATATTCTCGAAGTGATTTTTGAGGATGCGCCTGCGATGATGGAAGAAATCCGCGAGGATGTCTTCGAACGCCGCACCACCGATGGGCGTGTCGTGGGGTTTATGGTGATGAACTTCAGCAAACATGATCGAGAGAGCTTGAACCTTCCCCTCGCCGTGACGGTAACAGCCAGTTAGACAAAGTTGGGGCGGTGTATCATTGCCCGTCCCTACAAAAACTCCCCGATTTGCCTACGTTGCGCCTCATCGCACAAAAGCCTTTTACAATACAGAAAATCGGCGAAAGAGACAGCATATGGAAAAAGCAAAATCCCGACCCTCGCGGCTAGGGCGTACCGGAAAATTCCTCATCCTGGGTGTGATTTTCGCAGGGCTGGCGCTGTTCGCGTGGTGGAATAACAGAGGTGAACCCAAGACTGATTTACTGGTGTATACAAACGGTTCAGCTTTGATGATGTTTGATCCGCAAACGGAAGAGACGACAGAAATCGGTATCGGACTAGAGTTGCCCGATTACGTACTTGATCCGGTATTCAGCCTCAGTTCCACAGGAAATCTTATTTTTGCGTCCGCACATGAAGGCTTTGCCGCCCTTTACTTCGTTAATGTCCAGGATGCTGAACACGAGCTACGACGAATTCAAACACTGAATAGTGAACAAGAAGATGAGCGCGAACAATACCGGATAAGTAGAAGTCGTGAGATGGAAAATGGCTACATTTGGGAATGGAGTCCTGATGGTCGATATTTGAGTCTGCTTCATTCCAGCCCAGACGATGCGATTTCAGGAAATAGTCTTCATGTATGGGATAGTGCCTCTGATACATATTATGAATTGCCCCTCTTTTGGGTTGCCGGAAAGGTTGCCCATCGCTGGAGTCCCACAGGTGAGCAACTTGCATTTATCTCAGCAGATGCAGACACGCTGAAGCTACATATCTTTGACCTGCGAACACTCCAAACCACTGAAATTGGGATTGTCGGTTGGCATTTCTATTGGAGTCCCGATGGTCAGTATTTGGTCTTCAATACCTATCAAGATGGACTGGAAGAGCGAATTTCCATCTGGGATGGCACAACAACGACAGACATTACCCCCAATGTTCCCATTGATGATGTGTCGTATTTCACCTGGAGTCAGGATAATCGATTGGCGTTTGTTGTCGGGGATGGTACCGAGCAGGACGATTTATATCTCTGGGATGGCGGCGAAACTGTGAACATCAGCCAAGATCCAACTCGCTTAGAAACCGAACCAATCTGGAGTCCTGATGGTCAATTAGCATTCCAATCTACCCAGGGCGAAAACACTCTAATGTTTATCTGGGATGGGGTGTCAATGAATAATGATTTACCAGACGAGCACACTTATACCCAGATTGAGGTCAATGGAAGAACGACTTCTTCAAGTTGGAGTCCCGATGGAAGTCTATTTTTTACATCACATTTGCCAAATCATGAAACAGGTCTTTTGGTTTGGGATGGAGACAAGATTACACAGTTTATGCAGAGCCACATAGGATACGGTTCGCTTCTATCGTGGAGTCCGAAAGGGGATTGGCAATGGGTAAACATGACAATTCCTCATTGGGGGGTGTGGGTGCGAAGTGCAGAGAATGAGAATGTGTTTGGTTTTACTATGCCTGGAAATGGTTATGGTGCTCCTCCTTGGAGCCTAGTACTCAGTCACAGTGGATATGAAGGATAAAGCAAGGTAGAGTCTGGT
>CAZJWX010000063.1:0-28097 GCA_964549915.1 uncultured Anaerolineaceae bacterium
TTTGCCATTCTAACATTTTACTTCATGCGGGTTCCTTTTGCTTTGTCCATTAGATAGGAACCCTTTTTGAAACTATCGTAAGAGCCTCGTTTCAGCAAATATTGATCCTGATGCGGGTAAGGTGAGCGCGGCAGATGTTGTCTGGTGCAGATTGGTGCAGGAACGAAGTGCATAGCGGGCGAAGCATCACGCATTGCCGCAATGATCGGCCCGGCACACCGCTTCCCCGTTTGTCTGCGGCAGATTGTCCGTAAACAATTTCCGTCGCCGCGACGTAGAAAAATACAGGTTCTACCGGAATGGATGGAAATGGAACTTGTGATGCTGCCCTCACCTTCATCCTCTCTACCGAACGGGCTTTCAGCCCTGAGATCAGAAAGCGCAGAGTCATGAATTCGCCAGGGATGGCTCTTGATGCCCTTGCCCGGAGGACAGAAGTGCTTGAGCATAGGGCAAGCGTCATCCAGCAGGACATTTGCATTTGCCTCTATGCCGCTATAATACGGCAAGAAATGGGGTGTATGCTGGACGGTAGCCACCCTTAAACGCCGACTGATGAGGAATTGCACTGTATGAAACACATGATTTTGCGCACCCTCAGCCTCGCCTTGCTGTTACTCCTGCCCGCCGCTGGCCTCTTCGCCCAGGAAGACAGCGCGGCAGAGGAAGTCGTTTTGCCACGTGCTTACGCCCTGCCCGGCATGAGCGCCGAGCAATTCGAGTTCCAGGGTTGGAACAATTGCGGCCCCGCCACGCTGACCAACGGCCTGGATTTCTTCGGCTATGCCGATAATCAGAACCGCGCTGCCAACTGGCTGAAGCCCAATACAGAAGATAAGAACGTCAGCCCCTGGCAGATGGCTGAGTTCGTCAACACGCAGGTACCGGAGATTCCGGTCTTCGCGGAAGTGCGCGTGGGCGGCACGATTGACCTGCTGAAGCGGCTGCTGGCGAGCAATTTCCCGGTCATCATCGAAGCGGGCTACGACCCGGAGCCGGATCGCCTGGGCTGGATGGGGCATTACCTGCTGATGATCGGTTACGATGACAGCGTGCAGGTATTCACGACGCACGACAGTTACCTCGGCCCGAACCTGAATTACAGCTACGAGCACATCCAGGAATACTGGCAGCACTTCAATTACACCTATATCGTGCTCTTCACGGCAGATCGTCGCGGTGAGTTGATGGAAGTGCTGGGTGATGACGCCGATCCGTTGATCAACGCCTACAATGCGCTGGCGATTGCCCGTGACGAAGCGACTGCCGACAACACCGACGCCTTCGCCTGGTTCAATATGGGCACGAACTTCGTGCACATCGCGCAACTGCTGCGCGAAGGGGGCGACGAGGCGGCGGCGATGGAGAACTTCGGCTACGCGGCGACGGCCTTCGACCAGGCACGCAACATCGGGTTGCCCTGGCGCATGGCCTGGTACCAGTTCGGCATGTACGAAGCCTACTATGAATTGGGGCGCTACGGCGATATGGTCGCCATCGCGCAGGCCGCCCTCAACGATGGCGGCGGGCAGTACGTCGAAGAGACCTACTACTACGGCGGATTGGCGCGGCAGGGATTGGGTGAATACGATCGCGCGTTGAGCAACTTCAACGCGGCGATTCAGTTCAACCCGAACTTCACCCCGGCGATTGAAGCCCGCGATGCCCTGCAAGCGCAGTTGACGAGCAATAATTGACCCCGGCGGCAGCGAGGAGGACGTGCCTTCTCACGTCCTTCACCGCTCCTCCACCTCGGCGATTCTTATTTAACAAGGTGGTTCTTCTGGCCTGTACTGGCATCCATACTGGTTGTTTTGTGTGAGAAGTGGAAGGGCAAATCCACGCCAGTGGCTTCATTGGCGCAGCAGGCCGACTCGCGGTATGGTGAACGGTGTGAGGTGCAAAAGGCAGCGAGGAGGCGCGAGATATGATCACGTTTCTGGCGCATGGAGCATTGCCGGGGTATTGGGATGAGGGGCTGTTCGTCGTGGCAGTCATCCTGCACGCGGGCTACCTGGCCTACATCTGGTGGGACGGACGCCGCGCCCAACCCGAGACCGAAGACTCCACCGAGGACTCCCCCTGAGCGCCGTTCAGCAACCAACTGGAACCGAACAAACTGTGAACCATCCAGCAGCGAAATCTTCGCCCCTTCGCGCATTGTGTGCGGCGCTCATCCTGTATAATGAAGCACACACGGCAAACTTGGTTGGATAGGATGCGATGATGTCCACTGTAGCGGAACGCGACTTGCACCAGGGAATGCTGATCCGGCTCATCAGCCGCATGGCGCAGTGGGCGGCAGATGGCGAATTACGCGCCGCGCCGACCGTCCTCTACCTGGGCGAGGAACGCGACGATGCGCACAAGGTCAAGCCGGATCTATTCTGGGTGAGCTGGAAGAATGAGCAGTGCAAAGTGGATGAAGAGGGCTACTGGCAGGGGACGCCGGATCTGGTCGTAGAAATCCTCTCGCCGGAGACAGAAATCCGCGATCGGGGCGAGAAATTCGCGCTCTACGAGCAGCACGCCCTGCGCGAATACTGGCTCATCAACCCGGCGCTGGAATTCGTGGAAGTCTACGTGATGGTCAACAAGCGCTTCGCCCGTCATGGCCTCTACTTGCCGGGGCAGCAGTTCAACAGCGGGGCACTGGCAGGCCGCACAATCCACGTCAACGCGCTCTTCGACCGCCCGGGACGCCCGGCCTATGTGCCATCGTCGGGCGATGATGATACACTCATGCGCTGACTCGCACTGACCCGGATGATCCCAGAACGCATGAACTCCAAGAGCGTAGTCCAATGGCATGAGCTTCGGCAGGTGAGCCGCTTCGCGTCCCTGCTTCTGCTGCTGGCGTTCATCCTGGGCGCGTGTGAAGCGACAGCGGCCTACGTGGTGCCGACGGAACTACCGACTGCGACGACGACCTTCACCCCGTCACCGACGCGCACCCCTGGCAGCGACATCCCGACGCGCCAACCGACGCAAATTGTGCAAGCAGCCGCAACGGGAGGCCCATCGCCGACTCCGCTCTTTGGCGCGACTCGCACGCCCGTCCCGGAGGATTTCCCCACCGCCACGCGCCCCTTCAACCCCAATGCGCCGCGCATCGAGTTCTTCACCAGCGATCCGTTGACGGTGCAGCCGGGGGAGGGGGTCACGCTCTTCTGGTCATCACGCGGGGTGGATAGCGCCGTGATTTACCGCCTGGACGCAGACGGGATTCGTTCGCAGGCGTATAACGTGGAGCCGGACGGCAACCTGCCGATTGACACCCGCAGCGATGCACGCGGCGAACTGCGCTTCGTGCTGACGATTGGCGAAGGGGCGGATACGGTCGAGCAGACTCTCGCGATCCCGCTGCAATGCCCGGTGGACTGGTTCTTCTCACCCGCGCCAGAAGACTGCGCCAGCGACGAAGCGACGGAGACCTTCATCATCGATCAACAGATGGAGCGCGGACGGATGCTCTACATCGAGGCGACGGACAGCGTCTATGCGCTCTTCAACGATGGGCAGCAGCCCGCTTGGTTGCGCTTCGACAACCGCTACAACCCGGAGATTCACCCGGAGCGCGACCCCAACGCGCCGCCAGATTTCATCCAGCCGTTGGCGGAATTGGGCTACGTCTGGCGCGGTGATGACGATGTGCGCAACCGCCTGGGCCTGGGGCTGGCAGAGGCCGCGGCCTTTGAAGGGTTTTTGCAGGCGGCTCCGGCGGATGGCAGCCGCGAGACACTCTACATCAGCGGCAGCAACGGCGTCGTGCTGCAACTGCTCCCCGGCGGCGACCTCTGGCAGGTGATCGGCGGCCCGCAATGAGCATTCTGTGACGGGAATCCGTTGCCGAGGAATGGTTCTGCCCCTGCACAGCGCGGGGAGTTCGAGAGGGATTGCCTTTCCGCCCCTCCCGGCAAAGCGCCCCTGGTGGATACCCCCAAAAGTTAACCACAGGTAAATGCGTTTTTCACGCGCTGTGCACAGATTTGTTCCGCTGCCGGAACTCATTTTACCCCATATGTAAAGTGACAATAATCTTGTCCCCCGTGACATTTGTCACTGGGTAGACGATTTGCCGCCCTCTACACTGTCTATTGTAAACGGTTTGCAATAAGAGATGTGAGTGAGCCGCATGTCGTTCCAGGAACAGGCCAAAGACGCGATTCGTGCCAGCGGCGGGCGCATCACCAGCCAGCGCGAGATTCTGCTGGATTTGCTGGCGACCGTAGACGGAGACATCGACGCCGACGCCCTGCACCAACGCGCCAGCGTCATCGACCCCAACATCAGCGTGCCCACAGTCTACCGGACGCTGCACACGCTGGAAGAAGCGCAGATCATCGTGTCGCGGTATGCCTCGCAGGATCATGAACGCAAGCTCTACCACCGGAACGAAGACGGTAGTCACTCCCATCTCACGTTCACATGCAGCCGCTGTGGGCGGCGCATGACCGTGCAATCGACATTGATCCAACAACTGACGCGCGAAATCGAAGCGCAGTTCGCTGCGCAGGTTTCGGCTCTTTGCTTATGTGCCAGCGGCCTCTGTGCGGAGTGCCGCGAAGAGGAGACAGCATCATGACGTTATCCCAACTGGAAACGGGGCAATCCGCCACCGTGCGCAAAATTAGCGGGAAGGGAGCGCTGCGCCGCCGCCTGATGGATATGGGGCTGATTCGCGGCGTGAGTATCGAACGCCTGAAAGCCGCGCCGATGGGCGATCCGGTGGAATATCTCGTGCGTGGGTATCACCTCTCGCTGCGTAAGGCCGAGGCTGAATTGGTGGAGGTGGAATTATGCTCGTAGAGAAAGCACCGCGCAGCCAGCAAGAGATCGGCCAGTTTCCGTTGACCTTCGCCACGCGCGGCGAATGGGTCATGCTGCAAGACATCCGCGCCGGGAACCGCATGCGCAAGCGCCTGGGTGACCTGGGGCTGTACATCGGTATGCAGGTGCGCATCGTCCAGGATGACCACTCCGGCCCCGTGATCCTCGCCGTGAAGAATGACTCGCGGCTCGCAGTGGGGCGCGGCATGGCACAGAAGATCATGGTATCGCGGGCAGAGGAGCGAGATTGAAATGGCCGTCAACGTCCTGAAAATTGCGCTGGCGGGCAACCCCAACGTTGGCAAGAGCACGATCTTCAACGCCCTGACCGGATCGCGCCAGCATGTCGGCAACTGGCCGGGCAAGACCGTCGAGAAGAAGGAAGGCACCCTGCGCCTGGGCGAGCACGATGTGATCGTCGTTGACCTCCCCGGCACCTACAGCCTGACGGCCTATTCCATCGAAGAGATCATCTCGCGCGATTTCATTATCAACGAGCGACCCGGCGCGGTGGTTTCGGTGGTGGATGCTGCCAACCTGGAGCGCAACCTGTACCTCGTGTCGCAACTGCTGGAACTGGACGTTCCGGTGATTCTCGTCCTGAACATGAGCGACATCGCGCGCAGCCGCGGCCTGCACATTGATACGGAAAAACTCTCGCGGAACCTCTCCGGTGCGCCTGTCATCGAGACGGTCGGCAACAGCGGCATCGGCGTCGATGCCCTCAAGTCGGCGATTCAGGAGGTGGCAGCGCGGGATCACTGGCAGGGCGCGACCATTCGTTATGATGACGCGCTCGAGGCGGAAATTGCCCCCCTGCAAGCACAGATTGAATCCATTCCGGCGCTGGTGCAGACCTATGTCCCGCGCTGGCTGGCGATCAAACTGCTGGAAGAAGACGAGGACATCAGCGAGCGCCTGAGCGATGCGTACCCGCACCTGGTCGCCGCCGCCGAAGCCGCCGCAGAGCGCATCGAAGAGGCGACGGGCGACGATGCCGAGACGCTCATCACCGACGGGCGCTACAGCTTCATCAGCCAGGTTGTTTCCGGCGCGTTGGCTCGCCCGCGCGAGAATGTGGAAACCACTTCTGACAAAATTGACCGCGTGCTGACGCACCGCATCTGGGGCGTGCCGATTTTCCTGCTCTTGATGTGGGTCGTCTTCCAGTTCACCGCCAATGTCAGCGCACCCTATCTGGATTGGGTCGATGGCGTCATCGCTGGCCCCATCACCAACTGGGCAATCGCACTGATGAGCGGCCTCGGCCTGGGCGAAAGCTGGCTGGCGGCGCTGCTGGTCGATGGCGTGATCGCGGGCGTGGGCGGGGTGCTGGTCTTCGTCCCGGTGTTGATGTCGCTGTACATCGCCATCGGCGTGCTGGAAGACAGCGGCTACATGGCACGGGCGGCCTTCGTCATGGATCGGCTGATGCGGGCGATGGGGCTGCACGGCAAGAGCTTCCTGCCGATGCTGGTTGGCTTCGGCTGCACGGTTCCGGCGGTCTACGCCACGCGCACCCTGGAAAATGAAGAAGATCGCAAGCTGACGGGCTTCCTGGTGACGTTCATGAGCTGCGGCGCGCGCCTTCCGGTGTACGTCGTCATCGGGGCGGCCTTCTTCGGGGCGCGTTCCGGTTCCTTGATCTTCGCCATGTACATACTCGGCATCGCCGTCGCCCTCTTCACGGGCTGGATGCTGAAACGTACCGTGTATCGCAACAAGCCGCCGCAGCCCTTCGTCATGGAACTCCCGCCGTACCGTGCGCCGCGTCTGCGCGATGTCTGGCGGCAAACCTGGGAGCGCACCAGCAGTTTTGTGCGCAAAGCCGGCACGCTGATCCTGGCGATGTCGATTGTCATCTGGCTGCTGATGGCGATTCCGGCGAATGGCAGCGGCAGCTTCAACGATGTTGCGCCCGAAGACAGTATCTTCGGCACCGTCAGCGAATTCGCGTCGCCCATTTTCGCCCCGGCAGGGTTCGGCGATTGGCAGGCAACGGGTTCGCTGGTGACAGGTTTCGTGGCAAAAGAAGTCGTCATCGGCACCATGAGCCAGATCTATGTAGGCGAGGCCGAAGAAACCGCAGCCGAAACGCCCACGTTCATCGAAGATGCGACGACGATTGTCACATCCTTTGGCGAAGCCGCCGTGCTCACCGTGCAAGAAGTGGTCAACATCGTGCCGCGCACCGTGAATGTCATCCCTGGAATCAACATGGCGGAAGCGAATTTCCTGGGGGCAGGTGCGGAAGAAGACGACACCACTGCGCTGGAAGCGGCCTTAACGCAGACCTTCACCCCGCTGGCGGCGGTGGCCTTCACGGTCTTCGTCCTGCTCTATACGCCCTGCATGGTGACGGTGGCAGCGATGCGCCAGGAATTTGGCACGCGCTTCGTGCTCTACCAGGTCGCCTATACGCTGGTGATCGCCTGGTTGGGCGCAGTGATCGTCTTCCAGGCCGGCACGCTGCTCGGTTTCGGAGGCTGACGTATGGCGAGCCAACTGCGACAGGTGCTGAACCGCTTCGCCGACCAGAACGCCCCGCGCTCAATCAAGGATATGGCGCGGGAGATGTCCCTGGAACCGGGCGTGCTGCACGGCATGATCGAATACTGGGTGCGGAAGGGCAAGCTGCGCGAAGTCAACAGCGGCGGCGAAACTTGCAACACCTGCGGGATCAAATCCGGCTGCCCCTTCATTGTGGCACTGCCACGCTACTACGAATTGGTCGATGAAGAAACCCCCTCGGATGCGGTGCCGCCCTGTGGCTGCGGCGGCACCTGCACGACCTGACGTTAACAGCCTGTTAAGTCTTTCACAGCGTTAAATTCTTCTTACGAAGAATACCCATCAGGGCAGCGCTTTCGTGCTATAGTGGCTTCCAGAAACCGATGGTGGGGTGGAAAGCCATGACGGACAATAATCATACAGGCCGCTACGTCTTCATCTCGTATTCCAGCCAGGATCAAGCATTTGTTGAGCGCTTGCGCCAGCATCTGAGAGAGAATCAGGTCGAGTACTGGGTGGATCGCGAAGGGATCCCGCCCGGTGCTTCCAACTGGGAACACGCCATTCGCAGAGCCATCCAGGGAGCCAGCAACGTCATCTATGTCGTCACGCCCAATTCGTTCGAATCGAACGTGGTGCAGGGCGAAATCGCCCTGGCGGAGATGCAAGGGCTGACGATTTACCCGGTGTGGGCAGCAGGCGAGCACTTCATCAACTGCGTGCCGCTGAAAATGAACAAGGCGCAGTACATCGACATGCGCGGCGAGAGCTATGTCGTCGGCATGGGGCATCTCATTGACGCCATCAAGCAGCACAACATCGAGCGTGCCTACACGCCGCCAGAGGTGCAGCCGCTGCCAGAGGGCGAAGAGCCACGCAATCCCTACAAAGGGCTGAACGCCTTCACCCGCGAAGACGCCCGCGATTTCTTCGGGCGCGAACGGCTCGTTGGCGAATTGGCGAAGATGGTCGAAGATCGCATCCAGACCAACAGCCGCCTGCTCGCCGTGATCGGCCCCAGCGGCTCCGGCAAGTCGAGCGTGGTCATGGCCGGGCTGCTGCCCCGGCTGGAAAACAACGCCATCGAGGGCAGCGAGCATTGGGTTTACCTCTCGCCCTTCACGCCGGGGGGCGATCCACTGACCGAGTTGAGCTACGTCCTGCGCGAACAGAAGCCCCCGACCTACGAGAAAACCCTGCGCATGGAACTGAACGCCGCCAATGGGCTGGGGTTGGCCAAAATCGCCAGAGACCTGGTGGGCGATGATCCCGATCGCTATGTCGTCGTCTACATCGACCAATTCGAGGAGCTGTTCACCCTGGTGGATGACGAGGCCGAGCGCGAGCAGTTCATCAATACCATCGTCGCTGCTGCGACCCTGCCGGATAGCCCGGTCATCGTCGTGCTGACCCTGCGCGCGGATTTCTACGACCGCCCCATGAATTACAATCTGTTGGCGGAACTGGTGCAGAACAACAACCGCTCCGTGCTGCCGTTGACCCTGGGCGAACTGAACGATGCCATCACCCTGCCCGCCCAGCTAAACGATGTGCAGCTTGAATTTGAGCGCGAACTGGTCGCCGCGATTGCCTTCGACCTGTTGGAATTTCGCGTTCCGGCGGATAAGACGACTTCGCTGGCGGGGGCGCTGCCGCTGTTGCAATTCGCGCTGTCGCAGTTGTACCACCACCGCGAAGGCAACAAACTGACGATGGCAGCCTATGAAGCGATGGGGCGCGTCAGCGGGGCGATTGGCAGCCACGCCGAAGTGGAGTTCAACAAGCTGCCCGAAGTGCAGGACGATGTGTTGCACCGCGTCTTCTACTACCTGGTGACCGTCAACGAGCACGGCACCCCCACCCGCCGCCGCAGCAAGCGCTCGGTCATCACCCAGGGCAATGCCGCCGCCGAACGCCTCGTCGAGATGCTGGTGCAGAACCGCCTGCTGGTCGCGGGCAAGGACGAAATGCTGGAGGTCGCCCATGAAGCCCTGCTGCGTAGTTGGGGACGGCTGGCAGAATGGATCGACAGCAACGCCCGCCGCATTCAGGCGCTGCAAAAAGTGCAGGCCTCTGCTGCTGATTGGGAGCGCGAAGGACGCCCCGACCGCTTGTTGTGGGATTACGAAGAGCTACAGCCCGTCTATGAAGCGATTGACCACCTGAAGATCAAGCTCGATCCGGTGGTGCAGGAATTCACGCGCCCCCAGATGGATCGCCTGCTGGAAGACTTCGAAACCACGCCCGAATACCGCCAAGATGGGCATCATTGACCGCTGGCGCGAAATCGGCGCGGACGCGGCGTCGGCGCTGGTGCGGGCGCTGGCCTACGCCAAGGGCGAACAGGTCGTGGAAGCGATTGACCGCGCCTTGTGGGAAGAGCCAGAAGCCGCCGAAGCGGCCCTGCTGACGGCGCTGACGAACCCGGATGCCAATGTGCGCGAAGCGGCTGCCCAGGCCGTCGGACGGCTGGGGGTGGTCAAGGCGGTTGATCCGCTGCTGAAGAACGTCCAGGATCCGCAGAAGCAGGGGTGCCTCGCCGAGATCGAAGCGCTGGCGGCCTTGCACGAAACCGCCAAGGGGCATCCGCAGGCCGTGCCTGCTCTGCTGGATGTGCTGCGCGACCAGGAGAACCGCTACGGCAGCGAACGCCGCGCCGCCGCCCACGCCCTGGGCTTGCTGGTGGGCAAGAAGAACACGCAGGCCGTGCAAACCCTGCTGGAAGTCCTCTACGGCGAGAAACGCGACCGTCACTGGGAAGTACGCTACGAAGTGGTCGTGGCGCTGGGCGAACTACGCGCCACCTCCGCCATCGACTCGCTGATCGCCAAATCCCGGGGCAATGAGAAGGGCGAGTCCTACCATGTGCAACGCGCCGCCGTCGAAGCGCTGGGCAAACTGCGCAACTCGCAGGCCACCTCATCGCTGATTAACGCGGCAGTGGATGCCAGTGACGACATCCGCTATGCGGCGGTCAAGGCGTTGGCCTCGTTGAAATCCGAAAACGTGCTCTCCATGTTGACCTATCACCTGAAAGACCACGCGCCCAAAGTGCGGCAGGCGACGGCGGAAGCCCTGGGCGAACTGGGGCATCTCTACGCGCTGAAGCCGCTCAGCGATGCGCTGGAAACGGAGAAGACCTCCGCCGTGCGCGTCGCCATCGTGGAAGCACTACGTGCCTATCCCCATCGCACCGATGCCGCCGCTGTCCTGCGCAGCACGCTGGAAGACGACACTCCCGCAGTCAAGGCGGCGGCTGCCGAAGGACTGGGGTTGATGAAGCCGGATAACCGCAACGTCCACAGCCTCATCAAGGCACTGAAGGAGAAAGACTACGCCGTCAAGGAAGCGGCGATTCGCTCCCTGGGCAAGCTGAAGGTCACGCAAGCTGCGTCCAAGCTGTTGAAGGAACTGACACGCATGCGACGCTGGCAGACTCGCTTCTGGACGGCGGTGGCGCTCTCCGAAATCGGCGAGGAGAGCATCGCGGAAGACCTGCGCAAGGTGCTGGAAGAGAAAGACAGCGACGCCGCCTTCGCCGCAGCGGTGGTGCTGGCGGGCCTGGGCGAGAACACGGATCGCGTGAAGAAAGAACTGCTCAGCGCCCTGACCGACCCGCGCATCGAAGCCCGCTGCATCGCTGCCGCTGCCCTGGGCAAGCTCAAAGATGCGGAGACCTTGCCCGCCCTGCTGCGCGAGATGCGCAACCAGAATGACGCCGTGCGCGAGTCCATCGCCGACGCCATTCGTGGCATGGGGGACGACGAGCGCGTCAAAACCGCCCTGGATGACCTGTTGCAGCATCCCTTCCAGGGCGTGCGCCAGACGGCCCGCATGGCACAGAAGGGTTGACTGGCTCCGCACAGCCCCTTGACGCCTCAGCCACGGCCTTCCGTATTGGCGAGGAGTTCGGCCTGCGCCGCCGTCGCCAATTCATCGACGAAATCATCCAGCGCCCCATCCATCACGGCGGGCAGGTTGTGGCTGGTGTAATTCACACGATGATCCGTGACGCGGTTCTGCGGGAAGTTATAGGTGCGGATTTTCTCGCTGCGGTCGCCGCTGCCGATTTGTCCGCGTCGTTCGGCTTCCTGGGCTTCGCGCTGCCTGCGCAGTTCCAGTTCGTAGAGCCGTGCAATCAAGACCTTCTTGGCGCGTTCGCGGTTCTGTAGCTGGCTGCGCTCGTCCTGCATTTCGACTACGATTCCGGTCGGGATATGCGTCATGCGCACGGCGGAATCCGTCGTGTTGACGCTCTGCCCGCCTGCACCCTGGCTGCGGAAGACATCCACGCGCACATCGTTCATGTCCAGTTCCACGTCCACTTCGTCCATTTCCGCCAGCACAGCCACCGTCGCCGTACTGGTGTGGATGCGCCCCTGGCTCTCCGTCGTCGGCACGCGCTGCACGCGATGCACGCCCGATTCGTACTTCAGGCGGCTGAATACATCGTCGCCCTTCACCGAAAATGTCACCTGTTTGAGCACGCCGCCGCTCGTCTCGTTCTGCTCCATGACTTCGACCTTCCAGCCGTTGTCATCGGCATAGCGGGTGTACATGCGCAGCAAATCCCCGGCGAAGAGACCCGCTTCATCCCCCCCCGCCCCGGCGCGAATCTCAACGATGGCATTCTTGCCGTCGCGCGGGTCTTTGGGCAGCAGCATCAGCCGCAGCTTCTCCAGCAGGTCGGCATTGCTGGCTTCCAATTCTTCGATTTCTATCTGCGCCATCTCGCGCATTTCGGGATCATCGGCCTCTTTGAGCAGTTCGCGCGCGCCTTCCAGTTCGCTCACTTGCTTGCGATACTGCTGGTAAGCGCTGACGACTGCCTGCAAGTCGCTGCGTTCTTTGTTCAACTGGGCGATTCGTTCGTAGTCCTGCATTACCTCGGGGTCACCCATCAAGCGTTCGATTTCTTCGTAACGCGCGGCAATCCCTGCAAGTTTGTCCAGCATGGTCTGCTTCCTCTAGATGTATGTCGGTGGGTTCTGTGTATGCGTGTGTTCGCTCGTTTCGGTTGCGAATGGTATCGCGCAGAGTCCCCCCTGCGCCTGGCAGCCAGGGAACAGCCAGGGAGGGACGCTATAGAGAATCGAGGCGGGGTGTATTTTTCGCGTTCATCATACCGCCAATTATACCGCAGCGCTGCCTGCGCACGAAGCGGAGGTTTTCGCAGGCGGCGCTCTGTGCCTGTGACGGGTCATCCCATGCCCGCATTTTCGACCAAATCCTTGACCATATGTTCGACTCCTGTGGGCGCTGCTGGCGTAAGCTGAGACCATCGCAAGCTGTAACTGACGAAGTGATGGAACATAGCGAAGGAGGCACACATGGCCTGGACATCCCCGAAGACCTGGACGAGTGAACCGCTCACCTCTGCTGATTTGAATACGCACCTGCGCGACAACCTGGAAGCGCTCAAAGATCCGCCCACCGCGCACTACGAGGCCGCCGAACTGGCGGATTACACCACGACCAGCACGACGTTCGTCGATGTCGATGAGAGCAATCTGCGCTTCACCCTGGAGACCCATGGTGGGGATTTGCTGGTGGGCTTTCATGGCTACGTGACCTGCAACGTCTCCAGCCTGCGCACCATCTCCTTCGATGTCGAAGTGGACGGAACACGGCAGGGCGGCGATGCGGGTATTCAAGCGGCGCAGGTCAACAGCTCGAATCGGCAGCCGGTATCCTTCGTGCATCTCATCACGGGGCTGGATGCCGGGAGCCACACGATCAGCCTGCAATGGCGCATCAGTTCGGCGACGGCGACTCTCTTCGCAGGCGCGAGCACGGGCGAGACAGATGTCGTGCCGCAGTTCTGGGTGCGGGAGGTGAGTTAGATGAAGACCATCGCCCTACAACGCGATCGCGTCAACGTGGAAGCGCTGGATGCCGCTCTTTTGATCGGGCTGGGAGCGGCCTACCTGGGCTTGAGCCGCCGTGCCAACCTCGTGCGCGTGCATCTGGCACAGGAGGCTCCCGGTACCCTCGTTCGCAAGGCGCAGCGCATCGTGCAGGAGCATGACCCCGACTTGCTCACCCCGCGCCAGCAGCGCCAGTTGGCAATCATGCGCCGCCTGCAAGATGCCCGTCGCACCAATCCCACCCTGCTGGATTTGCCCGCCTTCGCAGATGCGCCAGAACTGCTGCGGCGGTTGGCGCTCAAGGTCGATTGGCTGGAACAGGAAATTCGCGACCTGCGCGGATTCTACGCCGAGGACGACTCCGCAGAGGGCTGAGCCACAGACACAACCCGGACGTACAGCAATCACAAGGAGACCCAATCATCATGAACGAAAAGTCCAAACGCATGCCCATTCTCGATCCGCTGCTGCTGGTGCTAAAATCGCGTCGCGTGTTGATCGCGCTGGCGGCGCTGCTGGTAGGGCTGCTGCTGCTGGCTGTGCCGCAGTTGGAACCCGTGCGCGGCGAATTGCTGACGCTGGTCATCACGTTGGCGCTGGCACTGATCGGCGGGTACAGCGTGGAAGATGCTGCCGCCGCTGCTCGCCAGACCCCAACCCCGCCCGACCTGGAGAGCGCCGTGCGCGAAGTGATTAGCGCCGTGCTCGATGAAATCCTCGCCGAGCGCTTTGAGGAACCATCAACCTCCTGAGGGCAGAGCGGATGCCCCCTGGACAAATAACGGCTCATCCGGGGCGATTCAGCAATCGCCCCACCGGCTCCACGGAGCGGGTACACGCCAGATGCGGAATGGGTAGGGAATGGTGAAACGGCAGATTGTCGCTACAGTCGCTTGTTGTGGAGACACGGAATGAGGCGGTATCCTGAGGCAGCATCCGCAGGGGTACGCTGCAACAAGGGAATTATCGAGAAAGAGGTCAGTTCATGCTCATCACAACACTGAATGGTGTATTCGCCCTGGTCTTCGCCGGGATCGCGTGGCGCAGCCTGCCCAGAGGATTGCTCTTCACCCGCAGCGGTTGGCTGGCGATCCGCACCAATGCCGAGCACCCGGAGACGGCGCAGAACATCGAACGGCAGCGCGACCTGCGCAACGGCACACGCTTTTTTCTGGCGGGGCTGGGGTGGCTGGCGGCAGGGATCATCGCAGCGGGATTGGCAATCTTCTTTGGGATTACGACCGTGCAGATGCTCTACTTCTGAGGAAGTGGCGAGAATACGATGATTCGGCTGAAGCCACTGGCGTGGATTTGCCATTCTACGTCTCACACAAAACAACAAGTATGGATGCCAGGACAGGCCAGAAGATACACCCTGTTAAATAGAGGCAACGCCTGAAAGCGATGAACATGGCAGTCAGCGAGGACGACAACCGCACTCTGTCTGACCTGCTGATCGATCAGGTCGAGTTCGCGTTCCGCTTCGTCAATGCCGACGGTGCAGCTTGTGTAGTGAATCAGCCGGAACATGGACGCGCCGGTAGGATCGGATGTCGTAATCATATTGAACCCCAGTGGTTGTAGGACAGTCGCTTGTTCAGCCAACTACACCAACGGGAACGCCAGCACGTCGTCAATGTCTTCCATGCTTTGCATTGTCAGGCGGATGGCTTGTACGACGCGCATATAATGTGACAATTCATCGTCCGTCAGGGTACGTTTCTTGCGGTCTTTGAGGTATTTCTCCAGGACTTGATAACCGCCTATCATGAATTCCCATTCATCTTCGCTGATGCCCCGAAGTATTGTGTCTTGTTGATGTACACGCGCCCACCCTGCCAGCGCAAATCGCGCACGACGTTATCACCTGCTTCGGGATAGGTTACGCCGTGCTGATATAAATCAGCGTGTTTCATGAGATGCACATCACACAATTTTTGCCCCATATCGCGCAACTGTTGGAACAAATCCCAATCGCTGGTGAGGGGCAGGCGCGGAAAATCAATCTTGAGGAAATCGGCATAAAAGACCCAGCATACACCGCTCTGCGATTCGCGCCAGCGGCATTTCAGCCATTCTTAATGCAAGGGGCAACAAACCCCCAATTTCTAGGGGGTACTGTTTTCGGATTCTGCGTAATATTGTCGTTGTAGGGCTGATTGACTACACTATGCACGAACCATCCAATGACGCACCACTTGGTGTAACAGGAGCAATGATGATCGCAACAAACTCCTTCGACACTGTGCCGGAGGCGGAATCCGAAGCAGATACGCCAGCCCAAACGCAGGTCTGGCAGCAAAGCGCCGAACAGGTCGCCAACAATTTGAGCGTCGATGTAACGCGCGGCCTGAGCGAAGCCGAAGCACAGGCACGGCTGGCGCAATATGGAAACAATGAACTGGTAGAAAAAGGGAGCAAGAGCATCTTCCGGCTGTTCTATGAACAGCTTGTGGAACCCCTGGTCATTATCCTGCTGCTGGCGGCACTGGTCAGCGCACTATTGGGCAAGGGCACCGAACTGGTCGCCATTCTGGCGATTGTGGTGCTGAATGCCGTGCTGGGCGTGACGCAGGAATACCGCGCAGAACAGGCCATCGCCGCCCTCAAACGCATGAGCCAACCGCTGGTGCGCGTGCTGCGCGGCGGCAAAGAGACAAATGTCGAGGCCACCAGCCTCGTCCCCGGGGATGTGCTGCTACTGGAAGCGGGTAATATCGTCCCGGCGGATGCGCGAATCATGCAGAGCCATAATCTGCGCGTACAGGAAGCCAGCCTGACGGGGGAGAGCTACCCGGTGGAGAAGGGGGAAAAGCCGCTGACCAGCGACAATCCCGCCCTGGGAGATCGCGTGAATATGCTCTACATGGGCACATCCGTCGCCTATGGACGCGGCACGGCCATCGTCACCGGGACGGGTATGCAGACCGAACTGGGGCGCATCGCCGAAATGCTGCAATCCGTCGGTGGTGAGCTTTCGCCCTTGCAGCGTCGTATGCGCGAGCTGGGGCGCATTCTCTTCGGCGCGGCCTTCGTGGTGATGGCGTTGGCCTTCCTGATTGGCTGGATCACCGGGCAGGCGTTCCAGACGATTCTGCTGAACAGCGTGGCGATTGCCGTCGCGGTCGTCCCGGAAGGGCTTCCGGCGGTGGTGACGATCTCGCTGGCATTGGGTGCCCAGCGGATGCTGCGACGCCGTGCGCTGATTCGCAAGCTGCCCGCTGTGGAAACGCTCGGCTCGGTCACGGTTATCGCCAGCGATAAGACGGGCACGCTCACCGAGAATCGTATGACGGTGAAAGTCATTGATGTCGCAGGCGAGACCCTGGATACCACTGGCGCGATCCAGAATGGCGCACGCGAACCTGTACCTGCCAATACGGCGCAGTCCTTGCTGCTGATGGCGGCTTCCCTGGCGAATGACAGCCGCCTGGAAGACAACGCGGATGATCCCACGCACCCGGTCGTCATTGGCGACCCGACCGAGGGCGCGATGCTGGCTGCGGCCCAGCATTACAGCCTGTCGGTGGAGGCGCTCAAGGCGCAATTCCCGCGCGTGGCGGAAGTGCCTTTCTCGTCGGAACGCAAACGCATGACGACGATTCATGACAACCGGGCCGGAGAACTGCAACTGCTGAATGACTACCTGCATGAATATGTCGCGTTCACCAAGGGTGCGCCGGATGGCCTGCTGGAAATCAGCACGCACGTCTGGGCTGAAGGCGCGATTCAACCGCTGGATGATGAATGGCGTTCCCGCATCGAGAAGAGCAATAACCAGCTTGCCAGCGAAGGCTTGCGCGTACTGGGTGTGGCTTTCAAACCGTTGCGCCACCACGACGAGATCGGCGACCCGGAAAGCGCCGAGCGCGACCTGATCTTCATCGGTCTGATCGGGATGATTGATCCGCCGCGCCCGGAAGTGCTGAAATCGGTTGCTACGGCCCGCAGCGCCGGGATTCGCCCGGTGATGATTACGGGCGACCACCCCATGACCGCGCTGGCGATTGCGAAGGAAATCGGCATCGCCGAGACCGGCGACCGCGTGATGACCGGGCGCGAACTGGCAGAGATCAGCGATGGGCAGTTGCGGCAGGATGTCGCCTCCGTTTCGGTCTATGCACGAGTCTCCCCGGAACACAAGCTGCGCATCGTGCAAGCCTTGCAGGATACGGGCAATATCGTCGCCATGACGGGCGATGGGGTCAACGATGCGCCGGCGCTGAAGCAGGCCGACATCGGCGTAGCGATGGGCATCACCGGGACGGATGTCAGCAAAGAGGCGTCGGATATGGTCATCACGGACGATAACTTCGCCACCATCGTGGACGCTGCCGAAGAAGGCCGCGCCATCTACGACAATGTGCGCCGCTTCATCAAGTACCTGCTGGCGAGCAACACGGGCGAATTGTTCGTGCTGCTGGTAAGCCAGTTGGTCGCCGGGATGACCATTCCGCTGACGACGCTGCAAATCTTGTGGATGAACCTGATCACCGATGGTTTGCCCGCGTTGGCGCTGGGCCTGGAAAAGGCCGAACCGGACGCCATGACTCGCCCGCCCTATGCGCCCAACGAGAGCGTGTTAGGGCGCGGCCTGGGGCGTCACATCCTGCTGATTGGTGGGGCGCTCGGCGTGATGGCGCTGAGCCTGGGAATCTGGGCCTTCCAGACCGGGCAGACCGCGGCCAATGGAGCGCCAGCCTGGAATACGATGGTCTTCCTGACGCTGACGCTGGCGCAGATGGGTCATGCCCTCGGCCTGCGCAGCCATACAGAAACCATCTTCCGCATGAATCCCTTCGGCAACCGCTTCTTGCTGGCTGCCATCCTGGGGACGCTCATGCTGCAAATGCTGGCGATCTACACGCCCTTCTTCAACTCGCTCTTCGGCACGAATCCGCTGACATGGAGCCAGTTGCTGCTCTGCCTGGTGCTGAGCACGGCGGTCTTCTGGGTCGTGGAATTCGAGAAGCTGCTGATGCGGCGCGGCGTGCTGAAGTAAGCATCACGCCTGGCATCAGATCGCAACTGGAACAGGAATGCAACAGCGTCGTAGGGCAGGTTACGAACCTGCCCTACCGCTTTTTTCGTCTCCTTCCTGATTCTGTGGTTCAGCCTCTGTTCAGCCTCTGCAATGATGCCCCCGACAGTCCCCCTCCACCAAAACGCAGCAGAATCGAGACGCAAGCGCGGATTCCGTGTTCGTGATTTAAGAGAGATTTGCAATAATAGGCCTGAGCACCGCATACAGAACCCAAAGGAACGGACGCCTATGTCGCTCTCGCAGCGCCTGCGACGCCTGCTTCATCGCCTCGAACAAGGGTGGGACCGCCTCTGGCAGCGCATGAGGGGCAGCACCTTGCAGAATACTCCGGTGAGCATCGTCCCCTTCATCGGGCATGGGACGCGCCAGATACTGCGGCTGCGGGGGCGAGTGCTGCAGAATCCCCAGGTACGCCCCGCCAAAAAGGGCGACAGCATCTGGCAGAATCTGCGCAATATCTACTACCGCTTCGTCACGGCGGAAGTCCCGCATGCCCAGGTGCGGGCGCGTTTCCAGGGGCAGGAACAGGTGGTCACCACTGATGAAGAGGGATACTTCTTCGTGGAGTTCAAGCTGGAGCAGCCGCTCCCCGGCACCTCGTACTGGCACGAGATCGAACTGAGCTACGAAGACGAAACCCGGCAAGTTGCGGAAACCGGGCGGGTCATCGTACCGTCGGAAAACGCCCAGTTCGGGATCGTCAGCGACCTGGATGATACGGTGCTACGCAGCGAAGTCATCAATTGGTTCAAGCTGGCACGCAACACCTTTCTGCGCAATGCGCATACACGGCTGCCCTTTCACGGTGTAGCGGAGTTCTATCAGGCGTTGCAGACGGGCACGCAGCCCAACGCCCACAATCCCATTTACTACGTCTCCAACAGCCCCTACAATCTCTACGACATGATCGAAGACTTCTTTGAGCTGCGCGACATTCCGCTGGGGCCGATCTTTCTGCGCGATATTGGGATCGCACGCGATTACTTCCTGGCCTCGAAGAAGCACAAAACGCAGCGCATCGAAGCTTTGCTCGCCCTGCATCCCGACCTACCCTTCATCCTGATCGGCGACAGCGGCGAAAAAGACGCCAGCATCTACCTGGAGATCATCAAGCAACACCCGGGGCGCATCCGCGCGGTCTACATTCGCGATGTGGAGCCGAACCGCCCCGACACATCGCGCGACCGGCGCGTGCAGGAATTGGCGGAGCAGGCGCGCGAGGCCGGGTGTGATATGTTGCTGATCGGCAATACCCTGGCGGCAGCCCGTCATGCCGTCGAACACGGCTTCATTCAATCCGCCGCCCTCAAGCGCATCGAAGCCGCCGTCCACGCCGACCAACCGACCAACGCGCTGGAAGCCCTCGCCGATGCGGTGCAGGGCTGAGGTCGCGCGGCGAGGATTGCACCGGAAAAGGAGCCAGTTTGATGAAAGCCGCCCTCTATCCCGCCTTCACCGCGCCGATTACCGTCGAAACGGTTCCTGACCCGACCCCACCTGCGCACGGTGTCGTGCTGCAAGTGGCGGCAACCGGGGTCTGCCGCAGCGATTGGCACGGCTGGATGGGGCATGATTCCGCCATCACGACGCTGCCGCACATCCCCGGTCACGAACTGGCGGGGACAGTGGTCGCGCTGGGCAAGGATGTCCGGCGCTGGCAGGTCGGCGATCGCGTCACGCTGCCCTTCGTCTGCGGCTGCGGCACCTGTGCGGAGTGCGCCTCCGGCAATCATCAAGTGTGCGAGAACCAGTTCCAGCCCGGTTTCACAGCCTGGGGTTCCTTCGCGGAGTACGTCGCCATTGCCTACGCTGACACCAACCTGGTTGCTCTGCCAGCGGGTATGAGCTTCGCCACCGCTGCCAGCCTGGGCTGCCGCTTCGCGACATCGTTTCGGGCGCTGGTGCATCAGGGACGGGTGCGCGGCGGGGAATGGGTCGCGATTCACGGCTGCGGCGGCGTGGGTCTCTCCGCCGTGATGATCGCGCGCGCCCTGGGGGCGCAGGTGATTGCGGTGGACATCGCCAACGAGAAGCTGCAAAAGGCCGCCGAACTGGGAGCGATGGTCACGATCAACGCGCACGACGTTGCGGATGTCGTGGAAGCCGTGCGCGAAGCCAGCGGGGGCGGTGCGCATGTCTCGCTGGATGCGCTGGGCAATCCGCAGACCTGCTTCAACTCCGTCGCGAACCTGCGCCGACGCGGCAGGCATGTGCAGGTCGGGCTGATGGCCGGGGAACACAGCCGTTCAGCGCTGCCGTTGGAGCAAGTGATCGCGCACGAATTGGAAATTTACGGCAGTCACGGCATGCAGGCCCACGAATACCCCGCCATGCTCTCCATGATCGCCTCTGGCGCACTGCAACCGGAACGGCTCATCGGCGAGCACATCAGCCTGGAGGAGGCACCCGCAGCCTTGATGCGCATGGATGACTTCCCCGGTCTGGGAATCACCGTGATCCATCGCTTTGCCTGATTTCGGGCCGCCCCATTCAGAATTACCCGCACAGTTCAAAGCAATATCAAACATCTTTACGCAGCGATGCGGGATTTCACACGTATACTGATAAAGCGTGTATTGAGTCTGCACTGCACCGACGACGCATCACAAACAGAGCAACCGTCGCAATCGAGGGGGCTTGTACGAAGTATGGATGGCAAAGCCGAAGCCTATTATCAGTCGATCATGGAGCACATCCCTCTGCCGATTGTGGTGCTGCGCGCGCACGATGGCATCGTGCAATACACCAACCAGACCCGCTTGCTGGGAATGCCGCTGCTGCCGGATGTATCCTTCTTCGATTGGCTGCGTCCGGTTTGTGATGCGCAGAGTCTGGAATTGATTCGCACGCGGGTCGCCGCCGTCGGTGCCGGGCAAGAGAACCCGGCGACCTCCCTGGAAGTCTCCTTTCGCGTCGAAACGACGCATCCGCGCTGGTATCGCCTGCGCCTGCGCAAGCTATCCGCCGATGACCTGCTGTTGACCTTCGAGGACATCAGCGCCGAAAAATACCAGGAAGAGCAGAATCAACTGCTGCGCGACCAGCTCCACGTCGTCTTCGACGAATCGCTCGACATCATCGTGCTGGTCGACGAATACGAGCGCATCCTGCGCATCAACCCGGTGGTGGAACTGCTGCTCGGCTACCGCCCGGATGAGTTGATCGGCACGCCGTTTTCCACCATGCTGCGCTTGAGCCAGCGCTCGGATTCGGACATCTTCTCTTCCCTGGCGGATCACGGAGCAGTCTTCACGGCGCTGCCCTTCATGCGCAAGGACGGCGAACCCTGCTACATGGAACTGACCGCCACCCTGGTTCCCTGGCAGGGCAGCCAGGCGGTGATGATCACCCTGCGCGATGTGACGCACAAAGAAGAATTGCAGCGCGAACTGGTGCGGGTGCGGCGTGCGCAAGAACGCCACGAACACGAACGCGCCCTGGTCAACGCCCGTGCCAACATGATCTTCGTCATCGCCCATCAGTTCCGCACCCCCCTTACCGGGATCTCGATGTCTGCGCAAATCCTCGACCGCTACAAGAACCGCATCTCCCCGGACAAGTACCAGACGCATCTCAGCCGCATCCTCGCTCACATCGACCAGATGGACAACATGATCAACGACATGCTGGAGGCGCGGCAGGCCTTCAATCATGGCCTGGAGTTTGAACCCGTGCCCATGAGCCTGGGCGAGTTCTCTCAGGGTGTCTTCGAGGAAATTGCAGCACAGAACCCGGATACGCATCGCTTCATCTTCAAGGACACCACCAGCGCTGACTACGCCATGATCGACCCCTCATTGATGAAATACATCGTGGATAACCTGCTGACCAATGCGGTGAAGTATTCGCCGGATGGCGGGGTCGTTTCGATGAGCCTGCGCGAGGAAGGTAACGAATACCTGATGACGGTCTCCGATGAGGGTGTGGGCATCCCGGAGGACTCCTACGAGACCATCTTCGAGTTGTTCCAGCGCGGCACCAACGTTGGCAATATCCAGGGAACCGGGATCGGCCTGGGGTTGGTGCGCGTCTGTGTGGCGCAGCACGGCGGCACGATTGATTTCGTCTCGCGCGTGGGGCATGGGACAACCTTCAACGTGCGCATCCCCATCGTGCGACCGGGTGGCAGCAGCCTCAACCGGCAAGAGGATGATCGCTGAGCAGGAAAAGCGGGTGCAGAACCCGCTCGTAGTTCGTGTGATGGTAGCCACTGAGCAGGCGCGGGAACGCCTTGCTCAGCAGCCCGATGTCGTCACGGCCTGGGCGTGAGGCCCACCTCAAACGTAAGTTCCTCGGCGCGGTTGGTCGTCACGCGCAGCACGGTCAGCGTGATCGTATCCCCGGGCGAGGTCTCGCCTGCCAGGTAGCCAATCAATTCGCTGATGCCGGACAGAGGTTCGCCCTCAATGGCGGTGATGATGTCCACCGCTTCGGGCACAGCACGCGGATTGTTGGCGGCAACCGTCGCGTCGAAGAGCGGCTCGGATAGACCAGCGCGGTCAGCAGGGCCACCCGGCGCAACTTCCGCCACGACGACGCCCTGCGTATCATTGGGCAGGTCGAAGGCTTCGATCAGCGGCAGGTACACATCGCGCCCACTGATCCCCAGGTAGCTGTAATCGACGAAGCCGTTTTCGATCAATTCCTGGGCGACGCGCTGCGCCAGATTCCCCGGCACTGCGAAGCCGATCCCGGCGCTGCTGCGCGTGCTGCTGACGATCTGCGAATTGACGCCGACTACGCGCCCTTCCAGATCGAGCAGCGGGCCGCCAGAATTGCCGGGGTTGATCGCGGCATCCGTCTGAATTACGCCACCGATGGAGAAGTTCGTCAGGCCGCGGATGCTGCGTCCGATGGCGCTGACGATCCCGCTGGTCAGCGTCCAGTCCTGCCCGAAGGGGCTGCCGATTGCCAGCACGGATTGCCCGATCTCAAGCGAAGCGGAGTCGCCGAATGTCACCGGCTGCAATTCGCTCAATTGTGCTTCCGGCAGGTCGACTCGCAGCACGGCGAGGTCGCTGTCCGGGTCGAGGCCGATGATTTGCGCGGTTGCCAGGGTACCGTCAAGGAAGCTGACTTCGATCTCCGTCGCGCCTGCCACAACATGGTTGTTGGTCATGATGTGCCCTTCCTGATCCAGCACGAAGCCCGTGCCACCGCTGATGACGGTGTCGTCTTGCCCGCGAAATCCACTTTCGGGGCGACGGGCGACCACACTGATGGAGACGACGGAGGGGCTTACCTCGTCGTAGACCTCGGTGAAGATATCGTCGCTGGCGATGACTGCCTCGTCCGACTGTGCGGCTATCGGAACTACCGCACCCAGGATCACCAGCAATCCGAGCACGAGCAAGAGCAGGATGGAGCGCATACGATCTCGCAAAAAATGACGCATGAATCGTGTTCTCCTCTATTGACTTGTATTGACTTGCAGTTGTGTCGTTCGATTCGGACTGTGCGACTCGCATGCAAAAATTTCGTTAAGTGCGCGTAGGCACTCCGTAAGAACCCCTCAGCAGTTTCTGACGGTATTTCGATGTACATCTGATGATTTTTTAACAGTCCCTCGGTAGCTATAGGGGCGGATGCGAATTTCTCGCAGGACATGCTTTCAGAGTGCAATGGAGGTGTGTGATGAGTAGGATCAAACGGGTTCCCCGAGCGTTCCGCAACATGGCAGCACGCGCACGTCGGTTGCTGCGGCGGGGCGACAACCGCCGTTCATGACGGGCAATGATTGCGATATTCCATTCTGGCTCAGGTCTGGCGCAAGCCAAACCACCCTGTCAATGCAACAAACTGCAACGGATTGCAAAGGAGGAGAAAGATGGTCGTCAAACGTCTTATTTTGCTGCTGATTCCCGCCTTGCTCTTCGCGCTGGGGGCGGGTGTGATGGCGCAGCAGGAGGAACCAGACGTGCCGGAGAAACCCCTGGTCGAATGGCTGCGTTCGCTGGAAACGAGCGAGGACGCTGACGTTGACCCGGTGACGCTGAATAACCTGGTGAAGACGCTGACGGCGCTGCTGCCGCAGACGGAAACGCGCCTTGATGCGGCGAATCAGGCGGATGCAGCCGCCCTGATGGAGCGTACATCGGAAGCGCAGCTTGCCCGGGCACGCGCCACGCTGCGCACCCTGCTCCATTCCTGGGCAGAGACCCTGGAGCGTTCCGCCGCTGAAGATGCCGCCATGCCCACCTGGATGAGAGACATCCTGGAACAACTGCTGCCGCTCAGCACGCGGCTGGAAGCGGATCAGGCGTAGCCTGGCGTTGGCGGGCACGAACGTGCCTGCATTAACCGTTCATAGAGCAAGCTGACAGCGCAAAAAACCCCGCCTCAGCCCAGGAGACGGGGTTTCTCGTTTCGTGTGGCGCTCAGCGTCCGGTGAACGTCAGGCGGAAGCCGCCGCTGGTCTCCCCTTCTTCGGTGCGGTAGCGCGTGGCGAAGATGAAATAGACCCCATCATCCGGGATGGTGAAGTCCTCAATCAGCGGATTGAGGTTGTCCGCAACGCGGTCGTCGTTCTGCACCAGGATCGAGTCGCTGATGGGATCGTAGATTGCCACCTGACCATCGAGGTTGCCGCTGGTGCGCGTCATATCAATGCTGACGACATCCCCGGCCTGCCCCTCGAAGCAATAGAGCCAGCCCCAGTCCGTGTCATCAATCTCGTCTTCAATAGTCTCGCCATAGGCGATGGTGCCGATGGTCGAGTCGCCGTCGAAGTACGCATCAATGGCGGCGTCGCAGGCGGCGCTGCTGGAACCCCCGCCGAAGAGGCTTCCCGCGCTGCCCCCATCTTCGCTGAGCGTCAGGGTATATGCGCCCTCGGTCTCCCCTTCGTCGAAGCGGAAGCGCGAGACGATCACCACGTAGGTGCCATCCGCCGGGACTGTGAAATCATCAATCAGCGGATTCAGGTTGCCTTCGGCGCGGTCGTCATTTTCCGCCACAAGCTCCCCCGCTACCGGGTCATAGATGGCGAGCAGGCCATCGAGGTCACCGACGACGGTCGTCATATCGACATCAATCACATCCCCGGCGCTGGCGTTGAAGCAGAAGAAGCTGCTATAGGTCGCGTCATTCAGGTTGCTCTCAACCGTATCGCCGTAGCGAATGATACCGATTTGCGAGTCCGGGGCGCTGATTCCTTCGACCAGGGACGCACATTCGCCGCTGCCACCGCCACCCATAATGCCACCCAGCGGGCCATCCCCCCCGCCGACGATACCGCTGGCATCCGAGACGACCAGTTCAAAATCGCCGCTGGTTTCCCCTTCCTCCAGCCGATAGCGCGAGGCCACGATGATGTATTCGCCATCTTCGGGGATCACGAAGTTCTCGATGCGTGGGTCGGTTTCGCCCTCGGCGCGGTCATCATTCTCCACGAGGACGGTTTCCGTCACCGGATCGAAGAGAGCCAGCAGGCCGTCCAGGTCGCCGCTGGTCGTGTTCATCTCAATGCTGACGACATCCCCCGCCTGCGCATCCAGGCAGAAGGCCAGAATATACGTATTGTCATTGATGGAGGCTTCTACCGTGTCGCCGAATCGCAGCGGCGGACAATCGCTGATGCCAGAAGACGACTCTTCCGGTGCGCGATCCGTGCGCACGATGAACCCTTCTTCGCCTTTATTGGATTGTTCGATCACTGCCTGAATCGCCTCAAACGTCAGGATGTAACTCAGGCGTCCGCCCGTGCGCTCTTCGGAGCGTACAGCAGTGGGGATGCCGATGTATTCGCCGTTGGCGTTTACCGCGAGGCCGCCGGAATTGCCGGGTGAGATTTCCGCATCGGTTTGATACCAGATCGGCACGGTTTCGCCCAGGATGATCTCATCATTCTGGATGGACGCGATGCGCCCGCTGGTCACCACCAGGTAGCCGTCGCCGATGCCGGGGTAGCCGAAAATGAAGACCTCATCGCCGCGCCGTGCCGGGGCGCTGATTGTATCGCCCTGGAAGACAGGCAGATTCAGTTGTGAGGGGTCGATGGGACGTCCTTCCAGGTCACGGTCAATCTGCAAGACGGCGAAATCGTATTCTTCCGCGTAGAGCGTCAGGCTGGCGCGGTACATGGGCACCGGGCGCTCGTTGACATCTTGCAGCAGGGCGATGATGAAATCTTCCCCGCCCGCGATCACATGGCGGTTGGTGAAGATGCGTCCGCTGGAATCTGCAATGGTTCCCGAACCGGTGCTTTGCGGCTGACCATCCACCAGCAGAATGATCTGCACGACGCTGGGCGCAATCGAGTCGATTTCGTCGGGACTGAGGAAGTTGTCATCGTCGGTCTGTGCGAAGGCAAGCTGCGGGGCACCAAAGCCGATGCTGAGGGCAAGCGTGAGCATGAACAGGAAAAATCGACGCCTCATCTTAGAGAACCTCCTTCACTGGTTTCCGGGGGGCAAAACCATTTCATAACCAAATTCATCATATGCCATCTGATCGCGCCTGGGTATCAGATGGCGGGGATTTTAGCGCCATTTTAGCATCTGTGCCGGGAACGCCGCATCCCATGTGGGCAACGGGACGCGGTGAACGCACTGCTGCCCGTCTCTTCGCGCGGATGTAGGTAGGGACTTGCAACGGTGCATGCGCGATGTCACACCGCTGGCGGCGCTTCGCCAGAGAGGAAGAAACTGTAGGCGATGAAGGCCACATACGCCCCCAGGAAGAGCGCCGATTCAATGCGCGAGAGTTCCCGGTTGCGGGCGAAGGGGTAGAGCATGAAGGTGAAAGCCAGCATCACGACGTATTCCACCAGGGACAGGCTGGTGTCGCCAACGTTGATCTGGGCAATGGTGGAAGTCCCGCCGAGCACCAGCAGCAGATTGGCGATGTTCGAGCCGACGACGTTGCCCACCGCGATTTCGGGTTTCTTGCTCAGCGCCGCGTTCAGGGATGTCACCAGTTCTGGCAGGGATGTGCCGAAGGCAATGGCCGTCACGCCGATCACCAGATCGCTGATACCCATGCTGCGGGCGATTTCCGTCGCACCGCGCACCAGCACATCCGCCCCTACCACCAGCAGCGCCGACCCCGCCACGATGAAGAAGATCTGCTTGAGCAGGCTGAAGGTGCCGGGTTCCGCTTCGGGGAGGTCGTCTTCTTCGTCGTGTTCGTGGGTCGCCAGGTAGTAGAAGAGCAGGTTGTAGGCGATGAAGCCGAAGAGCAGCAAAATACCATCCAGGCGGCTGATAGTGCCATCCAGGATGATGATGCTGGCGAAGATGGTGACGATGATCAGAATCGGGATTTCCCGCCGTATCAGCGACTCTTTAACGGTGATGGCGTGAATGACTCCGGTCAGCCCTAAGATCAGGCCGATATTGGCGATGTTGGAGCCGATGACGTTGCCCAGGGCGATCCCTGGCGTGCCGTTCAGCGCCGCGACCACGCTTACGACCAGTTCGGGTGCCGAGGTGCCAATGGCGACAATCGTCAGGCCAATGATCAGCGGCGAGATATCGAAGCGTTTGGCGATGCGCGACGCGCCATCTACCAGCCAATCGCCCCCAAAATACAGCCCCACCAGACCGATCAAAATCAATGCCACATTTTGCAGGATGAACATACCTTGCCCTCCCAGGCCGGGTTTGTGCGCCATTCTCGGATACAAGACACCTAATATATCCCTCTGCGGCGTGCGATGCCATTGTGAACTGCTGAACAACAGGCCAATCGCACCAAAATGATTTGAACCACAAAGTCACGAAGAACACAAAGGAAAGGCCAAAATCACTCCTCGCTGCGCAGGGAAATGCGTCCCCCCCTCTAACTCCCCCCCGCTGCGCAAGGCTATACATTACCCACATCTTGGGAGGGTCGAAACAGGGTGT
>CAZJWX010000064.1:0-27848 GCA_964549915.1 uncultured Anaerolineaceae bacterium
CTAGACTATCTCAAGAAACGTGTGAAGCTGACGAATCGTAAGCTCAAAGAACTGGGAGATGTGGTGCGGTCGCACGGAAAGCGATCGGCTGCCATTACTGGCGATTCGCTGCTCGACCTGACGACTATGACAGACCTGGTGAGCTTGTCTGAAGATGATGTGGTGAGCGAAGTCTGGGTCGGCAATTCATCTCGTCGCACAGCGCGCAAGTCAAATCTACCTGTTGTGCTGTACCTGCATGGACGTGCAACCTACATCATTCAGAACTTCTTCGAGTTGTTTTACATCGCCGAAGACACCATCAAGCTGCGCGGGGAAGCGCATTTCAAGAACCGCTTGCTTCATATCAGTCGGCGGTTGATGGGTGCCAATGTACTGGATCCTGCCAACTGTAATACCATTCAGGATATGGATTGGCTCGAAGGCTTCGTTGGCTTCCCACTGATCAACAATGATGATCTCGTGCGGTTGTTGAACTCGCTTCTCGTACGCCTCGACACGGAAATTCTGCCTGCTGACATTTTCGAGCCGCAGCGGAATACCGAGCCAGAGGTTGACCCCCGTGTCTTGAAGATGTTGCTGGACCGCATGCGAGAATCGCGAGGGGAAAACTGAACGAATGGTGAAAGCAACTACTGTGGACTGGCATCGCCAGTCCACAGTAACGATGATTGCCACTTCGTTTTCGCAGTTTGCAAGGATAGGGTTTGCCGCTAATCTTCCAGGATTGTCATTTCGTAACTATCGTATAGAAAGTGCAGGCCATGGTTGCCGAAGAAAATGAGTTCATTTTTGTCAGTTATGCTCACGAAGATAGCGACTTTGCCGATCAACTAGTCCAGGACTTGCGCGGTAAGGGGATCAACTGTTGGGTTGATACAGAGGGTCTGAAGCCCGGCGAACCCAACTGGGTGAGAGCGATTGAGCAAGCCATTGACCAGTGCAGTGCCATGATTGTTTTGTGCTCGCCCAAAGCAGTCGAATCCGACTGGGTATATATCGAAATTAACCGTGCGCAGGGGCGTGGCAAACCCATCTATCCTATTCTGGTAGCTGGGGATAGCCTGACAAGCATCCCTATGTCCATTTCTGGAATCCAATACATCAGTGTGGAACCAGATGGCTACGAAGTCTTCTTCCTGCGCTTGGTGGATATTGTGACGACTGTGGTCGACAAGAAATCAGTATCGCTTCCGATGCCTGGTGAGAGTGAGCGCCCACCGACCGAGCGCAAACCAGCAACACAGAAGATGCCTGCCGTGAAACCTGCGCCATCGCTTCCAGCAGATGCCAAGCCCCGGCCCGGTGCAACGAGCACCGATCATGAATTCGTCTTCGTGCCCGAAGGGGTGTTTGAAATGGGGACGGATTCGCCAGTGCCGGATGATCGCTTCGACCAGAAGCCGCAGCATAACGTGACACTGCGTTCGTATTACATCGGTAAATACTGTGTGTCTGTGAAGCAGTATAAGGATTTTGTGGATAGCACAGGATATGTTACCAAAGCCGAGCGCGACGGATATGGAAGGAACTTGAAGAATTTGATTCAGGATGGAGCGTCCTGGCGAACGCCTCTTGATGGAACCACAGAGGCTGAACCCGATTTTCCAGTAACAACTCTGTCGTATGAAGATATGTATGCATACTGTGAATGGTTGTCGCAATTTTTGCCTGGAATGACCGCCACACTGCCGACGGAAGCACAGTGGGAGAAGGCAGCCAAAGGCGGGGATGTCATACCTCAGATCACAGTTTTTGATGCCCACACCTATACGGTACGTGGTGGGATTGACCCCACACCGTCCAGGGATGTGATCAATAGTCTGCAATTGATGCCACGCCCGAATCTGAGCCTACCCGTATTCCCCTGGGGGGACGAGTCGCCACAAGGTAGGGCAAATTATGAAGCCGGGAGCTTCGTGCCAGTGCAACAATATGAATATCAGAGCAAAAGCCCATATGGTTGTGTACAGATGGCTGGCAATGTCTGGGAGGCATGCAGCGATTTGTACGATTCGTCTTATTACCGATATTCGCCCAAGGCAAACCCAACAGGGCCTGAGCGGGGTGCTTTGTACGTCATTCGCGGTGGGAATTTCCGCAGCAAAGAGAGTGAATTGCGCGTGACATACAGAGATAAGGCTGATGACTATCATCCCATTATTGGGCGCGGCTTTCGCATTGTGTTGAACGCCGAGTAGGAGGTGCAGCAAACGAGACACTTCGCAACCCCTAGCGCCGCTGGCATGTGCTGCAAAAGTGTGTAGAATTGCCACGTTGTTGACACAATGAACACTACGAATTACAAGTAAGGATTCGTTGAGGGGGATTCTATGCAAAATGCATCCGTGCGCCGTCCTGCGCTGGGTTTCCTGGGGGCGCTGCTGACGCTCATTCTGCTGCTGGGGCTGCTGCTGCCTGTCGTTGCCCAGGATGGAAGCTCATTTGCTACGAATACCCCCGCCGCGCCAGGGGAGCCGACGCAGCCTCCTGCTGATGCACCCTTCGCCACCAATACGCCGACCAGCGCCGCCCCCATGCTGGATTTCGCCACCAATACGCCCGGCAGCGAACCGACCCCCGTCCCCAGCCCGACCCCGCTGGGACCCGCCGCCGCGGCCTTCAATTATTCGCTGCGGTTGTGGGTGCAGGCGGATCTGGTCGAACTGGCGTATCAGCAGATTACCTCACTGGCAGCCGACGACGAACCGGCACAGCGTGCCCTGCAAATCACCCTCTATGAGCTGGAGCGGCGTTTCCCCGGTGCGCCGCGCGACATCGCCCAGCGCCAACGGCTGATTGATGCTATGTTGGGTGCACCACTGGGAAGCATCGACATGCGCGGGATGGTGCGCCCCTTCATCGAAGTGGTGGTCAATGAGCGACCGGGGCTGAATGAGTTCACCGTGAACGGCTTCAACGTCGCGCTGACGACGGTCAACCTGGATAACCGAGGCGAGGCTGATGCGCTGGTGCGCATGACTTACACCGATGCTGAAGGGGTTGTGCGCTATGATGATCTGGTATTGGCCTTGCGCGATAGCGAAACGGGCGCACTGCGTTTCCTGCCCGGCGCGGAAGATCGTTTTGCGGTGCCGTTCGGTGGTGTGAGCAGCCTGGTGGTGGATCGCATCAGTGATGTGAACCGCGATTCGTTGGATGAGGTCGTGGTGCGCGTCGATGATGGCGAGATCAATCAGCGGCTGGTGATCCTGGGATTCCGCAACGGCGAAGTGCTCGATCTGGCACAGCCGGGGCAGCAGCTTCGCTTCCACGAGATCCTCTCCTGGCCGACTGCCGAAGCCAGCCCGACGCCGCCCGAACTGCGCGTGCGCACGCTGCGTGCCGAGAGCGAAGCACCGGATTGGCCCTGCGCCAGCGAACAGAATTTCACCTGGACGTATGATCGCAACTTCTACCGCCCCTCGACGGAGATCAACAGCCGCTTCGTCCCGCAGGACAGCCTGGGCTGCACCCTGCTGGCGGCGGAACCGCTCTTCGCCCTGCCACCCCTGGAAGCGACAGGCATTGTGGAAAATGCGCTGCTGGAATACAGCTTCGAGGCACCCGGGGCGGATCGTGCGCTGATGACCCTGGCGATGCTCTACGCGCTGGATGGCCGCCTTGAGGATGCCCGTGCGACGGCGCAGGCAGTCATCCCCGCAGATGATTCCGATAGCTGGGCGGCGCAGCAGGGTACGGCGCTGCTGAGTGCCCTGGAAGACAGCAGCAATACAGCGCTGGATGTCTGCGCGGCGGTGGCGTCTGCCAGCGAGCATCCAGCGTGCGACATCGAGGCCGTGCTGGAACGGACGTTTGGTTTCCTCGACCTGACGACGGATCGCGATCTGGTCGAACAACTGGAAGGAGCGGGACTGGAAGTCCGGCAGCAGACCGAGGTCAGCGAGGTTGGACGGGCGACGCGCACCGTCGCCAATTTCGCCCTGGCACCGGATAGCTGGTGGGGTTTCGTCGCCCAGCGGGACGGTACTTACAGCGCCGAACGGGTGGATGTACCCGCTGAGTTCGCGCCAACAGGCGATGAAGCGCCGCGCCTGGGCGTGCCGGATGCCGCCTACGCAGCCCTCTTCGTGAACGATAATCCGGCGGAAGTGCTCAATATCCTGGCGAATCTGGAGACGGAGAACGCACAGCAGGCGTTCACGCCCCAGGCACTCTACTTACGTGCCCTCAGCCTCGATCTCACCGCTGCACGGGAGGAAGCCCGTCTGCTGTATTACGACATCTGGGAACGTCACCCGCAGACGGTCTGGGGGCAGCTTGCCGCCGCGCACCTGGAACGCCGCTGAGGGCGTACAGTTGCGGAAGTACGAAAGGGATACAGAAGAGAAGGGGGATGAACAGCCCCCTCCTGAATGCGTTGCGATAGGACTTCAGGGAGCGGGACGAAGGCGACACCCTACCAGAGCGTCTTTTCGACCTCGCGCAGACGTTCCAGGCGGATGCGATAATCCGGCATGTGCTGCTCTACAATTGCCCAGAAGCGCTGGCTGTGATTCAATTCGATCAGGTGGGCGAGTTCGTGGCAGACGATATACTCCGCCAGATCAGAATCGAGCCAGCAGAGGCGGCTGTTGAGCGTGACCGTGCCTTTACTGCTGCAACTGCCCCATTTGCGGATCATCTCGCGAAACTGCACCCGGGTCGGCTTCACGCCCATGCGCGGCGCGTAATCCGCCACCATCGCCCGAATCTGTGCCTTTGTGGTCAGGTCGGGCGGAATCTCCGGCAGTTGATCGCCTAGCTTCGCCAATCCTTGCTCGATGAATTGGCGCACCTGCCGATCATTCTCGCTCATGTGGTAGGGAATGTAGACTTCGATGACGCCGGGTAGGGCGCGCATCATCAGGCTGGCACGCCGCTGCTTGATGACTTTGACGTTTGGTTCCATGTCTTCGCTCCCGTGTCTTGCTCACTGCCCACCGTTGGGGTCGGGATAGGCGTGCCCACCACCGAAGACCAGGAAGGGCGTTGGTGTGGGGCCTGGCGGCAGGGGCACATCGTAATCAATGGGCAAAAACGGAATCACGACCTGGGTTTCCAGTGTGATCAGCGCCATCCAGCCGACGGTGTTCCCGGTATCGACCTTGACCCAGGGGCTGTAGGGGCTGCGTGCCAGGATCGAGAGTTCTGTGCCCGGTTCCAGGGTGTTCAACACAGGGAAGCCCACATCCGGGGCGCTGCGCAGATTGCCCCCGGAAGCCGCCACCACAACTGCCTTGTTGCTATCCTGCCCGTAGCGCTGCGGTGGTAGGGGCGTGGCGTCGTAGCTGGCGCTGACCAACGAGAGATCGCTGCCCCCCAGCAGATCAGCACGCATCCAGCCTGTTTCCCCATTGCCGAGCCGCACATGCGCCCAGGTGCCCTCGCTGTTCATCCCCAGGACGCTGAGCGATGTCCCGGATGGCACTTCGTAGAGCAGTTGTGCGCCCAGGTTCGGGGCGCTGCGCAGATTGACGTTGCCCTGTGTGACCACACTCCCCGGCTGTGGCAGCAGCACCGGACGATCCAGCAGGGCGATGGGGAAGTTGCGAATCGCCTCATAATTCAGTGGCGCGGGTTGGCCGGGCACTGCCGCCGGGCGCTCGAAGCTGCCTTCTGGATAGGTCACGTTCAGTTGTTCGCCCGCGCTGAGCAAGCGCACCTGCCCGAAGATCGTCAGCCGCACCTGCCCTTCCAGGGCGATGAAGGCTGTTGCAGCCGCTTCCGTGCGCACAGCCAGCGTTCCATCGACTTCCGCCGAGACCCCATTGATGGCGACCCGTGTCGATTCGCCGTAGGGGCCTTGCATCACGAAGAGACTCTTCGGGACGAGGCTGCAAGCGTGTTCGTGTGTCGTCGTGGTGACGGTGAAGGACTGCCAGGCGGGTAGATTGGCGTCCGGTGGAGTCACATCGCGTACTTCCACATCCCCGACCATGACGCCGCTGAGCGCCACTTCGTCCGTTAACCGCAGCCAGAGCAAACCGCCGCTGTTGTTGGAAATCAACGGCGCACCCCGCACCATCTCAACGACATCCGCTTCGACGACGGCTCCCTGTACCGCCAGGGCGCTGCGTACCGGGCCAGTCGGTTCAGCGCTGGGGGGCAAGCCCCCGTTGCAGAAATAGCCATCCGGCTGCCCCAGGCATAATTCCGACGCCTGCGCGTAGAGCGTATCCAGCGTGGCAGCACAGGCGGCCTGGGCCTGCGCGGGATCGGGCGTAGGGGTATTCACTGGCGTGTTGCTGGGCCGGGGCGTGGGCGAAGCCAGCGCGACAGTCGCCACCAGAGTCGGTACGGGCGTGGGCGTCACGTAGATCACCTGGGGCGAGGCCACCGCCGCGACATCTTCCTGAACTGGCACGCTGGTTAGTTCGACAATTCCGACGGGTTCATCCGGGGCACAGGCGCTTCCCAACCAGAGCGCTCCCCCCAGGAGCAAAGCCAAGAACGGGCGTAGGGACAGGGTTCGGTGCATGGTTTCTTTCACAGTCACGGATCAGTAACGCTACGTCACAATAGCGCTGCATTGTACCACAGACCCGCCGTAGGACGCCGCGCAAAATGTGCTACACTGTGCCACGTATTCGCATGGCAAAAATGGGGAAATATCTGTGATCAATCCACCGCTGCGCCTGCTGACGGCCTTCCAGGATGCCCAGGGGACGACCCCTGAATGGCTGGTTGAAGTGCCGGGACGGGCGATGTGGTTGGCGGCAGAGCCGACGAACAGCCACCAGCAGACGGTGGTCGTGCCTGACCTGGGTGGGCGCACCGTCTTCGATTTGCAGAGCGCCAAGAAGATGCACACCGTGCGCAATCGTCCGCTGCCGCATTGGGCGCGATTGCTGGCGGGGGTGCTGCTTTCGCTTTCGCAGCAGCCGACGCTGACCCTGCCCGGGGCGGCCTGCGTCGTCGTCGGCGATGAACCGACGGGGCCGCGCTACGAATACAGCCTGGGGATGGCGTATGCCGCGCTCTGGTATCAGATCAATGAGATGACCGCCACTGAATCCATGCTGATCGAACTGCTGGAAAACGTCCAGCGCGATATTTTGCGCACGCCGTAAGGCTGTCATCCGCAGAAATCACATAGACACCCCGCCACACGTCGCTACAATACGCGGCATGACTGAACAACCGAAATCCCACACCAACAACACAGGAAAAGCTCCCGGGCGGCTGCTGATTGCCCTGCTGGTTGTGCTCGTACTGGCGGGGGCGCTGCTGCTGGATTTGCGCTTTCGCGGGCTGGCATGGCAGTTCTTCTGGTCGCAGACCGGGGAGGGAAGCCTCGTCGGACAGATTCGCGGCATGGCGGAACTCGGCGGCAATCTGATCCGCGTGCAGCCGGAGGTCGATGTTTACGCGCCGATTGACAACGCCGAAGTCGTTCCCTTCGGCATCAATACGTTTTTGGAGCAAGAGACGGAAGTCCCCAAAATCCGTGAACAGTTGCGCATGATCAGCGAAGCCGGATTCACGTTTCTACGGCAAGAATTCCCCTGGGAAGAAGTTGAAGTCGATGGGCGCGGCATGTTCACCGACACGCGCAATGACCTGGATGGGGATGGCGAACTGGATACCATCGACGCCTGGGCGAAATTCGACCGCATCGTGAACCTGACCGAGGAATACGGCCTGCAACTCCAGGTGCGCCTCAGCAATCCGCCGAATTGGGCACAGGCTCCTGACGCGGGGGATTTCGCGCCGCCGCAGAATTTCGATGATTACGTGAACTACGCGGTTGCTGTCGCGCAGCGCTATCAGGGGCGCGTGAGGTATTACCAGATCTGGAATGAGCCGAACATCTTCCCGGAATGGGGGGATAACTTCGCCGACCCGGTGGCTTTCACCGATTTACTCTGCCGCACCTATGACGCGCTCAAGGCCGTTGATCCGGACATCGTGGTCATCAGCGCGGCGATTGCGCCGACGATTTCCCTGGATGGCTACTTCGGCTACCAAGACCTCGTCTACCTACAGCGCATGTACGACGCCGGGGCAGGGGATTGCTTCGATGTGATGGCGGCGCAGGGGTATGGTCTCTTCAGCGGCCCGCTGGATCGCCGTATGCGGGCGACGACGACCAATTATGCCCGGCACGTCTACTACCGGGATATCATGGTTGCCAATGGCGACGCACACAAACCCATCTGGCTCAGCGAAGCGGCCTGGAATCCGGTGCTGGATGCCTTCCGCCCGCGCGAAGAAATCGCCGATTATGACCGCTACGGCACGGTGACGAACGAGCAGGCCGCCCGCTACATGCCGATTGCCTACCAGCGTGCCCTAGAAGAGTGGCCCTGGATTGGCGCGATCAACTATTGGTTCTTCACACGCCCGACCATCGAAGACAGCGATCATTCGTCGTATTTCTTCCGCATGGTCGAAGCGGACTACACGCCGGATCACGGCACCTTCACGCCGCTCCCGGTCTACGAGAGCATGCGCACCTACATCGCCGAGACCACCCGACAGCCGACGCTCTATCGTGGGACTCATCAGGCGGAAAGTTGGGAAGTGAGCGCCGAGGCAGGCGAACTCCTCCCGGTTGATGGGGCGCAGTTCGATGAAGCCGTCCAGGCGCAGACTCTGTCCTTCGTCGCCGAAGGGACAGCGGTTGAAATCCGCTTACAAACCGATTCTTTGGTTCGCGTGGTGCAGGATGGCACGTTTGATCTGACGCCGATCCCGGCTGCGGACGGCTGGCAGACGGTCACGCTGGATGCGTCGCTGCTGGCGGAGACGCACAGCTACAGCCTGGAAGCGGAAGCGCCGTTGCTGCTGGATTCGATCACGGTACGTGATGACAGCCTGCGCACGATCAGTCTGGGGTTGTTGGGTTTCGTCGTGGTCATACTGGGGGGGATTGCCTTGTGGGTCGTGCAGCGCCACCGCTGAGGCCATTGCCAGAAAACAAAACAGGGCGGGGAACCTCGCCCTGTTGCATGTAGACGTTGCTTGTTTGTGCCCCTGCGGGTGCGCCTTACCAATCCGGGTGCATATCCAGTGTGTCGCTGTCCACCAGCGGCTCTTCACGCCCCGTGACCATATCCATCACGTAAATGTCGCTGTCGCCGCCGCGTTCGCTGCGGAAGATGATGCGGTTGCCATCATCGCTGTAGCGCGGCACCCGATCCAGCGCGTCATTTTCGGTCAGGTTGCGCTGGTCGCTGCCATCCGCATCCATGATGAAAATCTCGCTGTCGCCATCGCGTTCGCTGTGGAAGACGATGTTTTCACCATCCGGCGAGAAGATCGGGAAGACATCCATCGTCTCCGTGTGGAAGGTCAGGCGGCGTTCGTTCATGCCGTTGATGTCCACCACGTAGATGTCCGGTTCCCCGTTGCGGTAGCTATGGAAGGCAATCTGCGTCCCATCGGGCGAAAAGGCCGGGCCGGCATCCAGGCTGCTGCCATGCGTGACCTGCATCATGTAGCTATCGTGGCAGCCACCGTATACCGCCGTCATATAGATGTTCCAGGCGTTGTTGACGAGTGCTTCATAAGCGATGTAGTAGCCATTCGGCGACCAGGCCGGAGCGGTGGTGAAGTACGGCGTCCCGGTGGAAATCCCCGCAGGCGATACGGCCTCCACACCCGTGCCGTCGATGTTCATCACGTAGACGCGCGCCACGCCGTCACGATCCGAGCGGAACGCGACCTGACGACCGTTGGGCGACAGGCTCGGCCCCCAATCATCTGCGCCGTTGTCCGTCAACTGCACAACGTCGCTGCCGTCTTCGTTCATCACATAAATTTCAAAATCGTTGCCATCAAAATTGGCGAAGAAGATGCGTTCTGGCTGGGCGACCAGTGCCGTATGCAAATTCATCAGCAGCACCACCGCCGCGACGCTTGCAAGCGTGCCAGCAACTAGGGAAAGAGCAATTTTCGTATTGGGGTGTAACCTAGAGAACATCACCCAAATTCCTCCACAACAACGGACGATGCCTAGACAGTAGCACGAATGCCTTGCGCTTGGCAAACATTTTCTCGTTTTCGGCGCAAAATCGTCAGATTGCACAGACTCTCCCTGTGCGTCTTTGGCGAATCCGGCTGAGGAACCGGGGAACCCTTCTCGTGCGGCGCGGTCATGGGCAGCAGCAAACCCAAAACCTACCCACTATATCAGGATTCCAATGATTGTGGGGGTTGAACCCTGTAAAAACTCGCAAAAACCGTTTATTTTCGGTATTAGTCCTTTCGTAACTGGTTGACACACAAACTTGAACTTTCATATACTCGCTTTGTACGTTGCAACCCTGCAATGCCACCTGCACACTGCGCGACGATTAGGATCACAATCTTGTGAATGCATCCCATGCCAGTCCGCTCAGTAACCGCGTTTTGAAGTTGAATGTCGGCTTTTTACTATCCCTCGGTGCCGGGAACACGCGCGATGTCCCGTTTGAGATACACGACCCGGTACAGATTGCCGATGATCTCACCGCTAATATCATCACAGGCCACCTGCGCCTGAGCCGCACCAAGGAAGGTTTGCTGGTGCAGACGCACCTCGTCGTCACGGTTGACCGCGAATGTGCGCGCTGCCTACGAGAATTCGAACATGCGATTCCCGTCGAGGTCGAAGAACTCTACGCTTACCCGCATCCACTGCCAGAAACTGAATTCTTCATCGGGCAGGACGCCAAGCTGAACCTTGCGCCGCTGCTGCGTGCCGAAATTTTGATCGCCCTCTCGCACCGTGAATACTGCCGAGAGGATTGCAAGGGGTTGTGCCCGGTCTGTGGCACCAACCGGAACGAAGAAAGCTGTGACTGCGAGGGCGAGCAGATCGACCCACGCATGTCCGTCTTGAAGCAGTTGCTCGATTCTGGGGAATGATCGAGCGGCTGCCGCGAATAAGTAGCCATTTTTTCCAATTGAACAGGGGGCATTTTGAACGACTTCCAGCAGTCCTACGAGCCGGAATACGACTTCGCAACAGCAGAAGAAGAAGGTTTTGAGGAGATTTTCCTCGACGACGAGCCAGAATTCGATGCACCCTACGACGAAGAAGACTTCGACGAGGAACTCGAAGACGACGAATTTGACGATGACTTTGATCTGGTGGATATCGCCTCCAGCGATACCGTTGGCCTCTACCTGCGCGAGATGGCGCGGGTTCCCCTGTTGAAGACGGAAGAAGAAGTCGCGCTCGCCATGCGCCTGGAAGCCGGACGAGATGCGCAGGCCAGGCTGAAGAAGCACCCCAACGATCCCCAGTGCGCCGAATGGAAGTTCCTGGTGGAAGACGGCGAACAAGCCCGCGAACACCTGATCCGCGCCAACACCCGCCTGGTGGTGTCCATCGCCAAGAAGTACATCACGCGCGGCGTCCCCTTCCTCGATTTAATCCAGGAAGGCAACCTGGGTCTGATGAAGGCAGTGGAAAAATTTGACTACCGCCGGGGATACCGCTTCAGCACCTATGCGACCTGGTGGATTCGCCAGACGATCACCCGCGCCATCGCTGACCAGGGGCGTACCATCCGTGTGCCCGTGCACATGACGGATCGCATTCGCCGCCTGTACCGCGTCGCACGCGAGATGGAACAGGAACTGGGGCGCAAACCCAGCGTCGATGAACTGGCGGAGAAGCTGGAACTGGAACCGCGCAAAGTGCAGTGGATGCTGCGAGTCTCCTGGCAACCGCTGAGCCTGGAACATCCCGTCGGGGAGGATGAGGACAGCGAATTAGGCAACTTCATCGAGAACGATCAGGAACCGACCCCCGCCGAAAGCATGCACGAGAAACTGCTCAAGCAGAAGATCGAAGAACTGCTGGCGACCCTCTCGCCCCGCGAAGCCCGCATCCTGCGCTTGCGCTTCGGCCTGCAGAATGGTCGCAGCTACACCCTGGAAGAAGTCGGGCAGAAGTTCGGGCTGACTCGCGAGCGCATCCGCCAGATCGAAGGCCGTGCCCTGCGCCGCCTGCGTCATCCGCGCCGCAGCCGCCAGTTGAAAGACTACCTGGACGAGTGAGCCAGGCGAACCGCAATCCGCAAGGGGGGCATTCGCTGCCCCTTTTTCGATTCCATTTCCCTTTGCTTCCCACTGCGAATGATCTCTATGCACGGTGCGACAGGCCGCTAACCCTGTCCCCACAACTTCGTTCGGGTTCCGTTCGTTTCGGGCGATATTCATGATTCGCGCCCGCGCTCTATGGTAGAGTTTGCGCAGAACGCCAGAAAACGCACAAGAAGGGGACGATAGAGGTATGAACGCACTTTACCCGCTGCTCCTGACACCGACGCTGCACATCAAAGTATGGGGTGGGCGTAGGCTGGATACATCCATGGGCAAGTACCTGGCCGGGGATGCGCCCTACGGCGAATCCTGGGAATTGCATGATAGCTCCACCGTCGCCAACGGGGAATACGCCGGGCACGAATTATCGCGCCTGATTGAGCGCTTTGGCGCGGATTTGATCGGCGAAGGGTATGACGCGGCGGAAGGGCTGCCGCTGCTGGTGAAGCTGCTGGACGCAACGCAGTGGCTCTCCGTGCAGGTGCACCCCAATGACGAGCAAGCGCGTGAACTGGAAGGCGATCCACGCGGCAAGACCGAAGCCTGGATCATCCTGGAAGCCGACCCGGAAGCCCGCCTGGTGATTGGCGTTCAGCCGGGAACCAGCCGCGACGCAATGGCAGATGCCATCCGCGAGGGCACGCTGGAAGACCTGCTGGTCTACGAACAGGTCGAGCAAGGGGATGTGCTCTATATGCCCGCGAATACCGTCCACGCCATCGGCCCCGGCATCTTGCTTTACGAAGTGCAGCAGTCCAGCAATGTGACTTACCGCCTCTATGACTGGAACCGCATGGGGCTGGATGGCAAACCGCGCGAATTGCACATCGAGAAGGGCGTGCAGGTCAGCAACGTCGAATCCGTGCCGGAAGTGACGCATCCGGAAGGCGAATTGGTGGTCAATGGCGAATACTTCCAGACGCGGCGCTATGTGCTGGATGACGAGGTGATGTCCTTCAACACCGACGGACGCTTCCACTCGCTGACGTGCATTGACGGGATCGTCACCGTGCAGCACCCGCTGGAGAGCTTCGACATGCACAAAGGGCAGACGGCCCTGATTCCGGCCTCGTTGGGCGCATACGAGTTGCAAGGCACGGCGCTGATCCTTTGCTCGTACATGGTGTGAGTTGCGCTCAACGGAAGGCGTCCATGGCGGACTCGGCTGTCGTGGTGGAACGGGCGGAACGTGGTAAGATAGCAGTAAGGACGCGCTGGTATCCTCGCTGTAATCAACCCGCCCGAATCGCATCACAGGCAGCCGCAGCGCTGCTTTGCTGCCATCCGCGCAGCGAAAGGACTCTTACACATGAACCTGATCTACCTGATCGCCTTCACACTGATTCTGTTGGGGTTGCTCTACATCTTCCGCAGCTTCATGCGCCGCTGGACGGGCTATGATCCGGGAATGGATGTGGACAACTTCTACGGCTTGATTACGCGCACCGACTGGGCCAAGCGCGGCTATGCCGAAAAACTCGCCCAGGCCGAAGCAGAAGCCTCCCGCAAGTCGCGCAAGGCCAAGGTCAAAGGGTATTACGAGGCAGCCGCAGCCGAAGATACAGACGATATGCTCACCGATGCGGATTTCAGTCATCTGGAAGCAGGCTACGATGGGGAGACCGAGGTGATCCCGATGTCTGAACTGCTCGATCAGGATCGTCAGCGACCACAAGAACCGTGAGGGAGCCTCCCGCCGAACGCCGAAAATGTCTTGTTCGGGTCACACAGCGTGCGGGAGGCCTGACCCACGCCAGAGACTTTGTATTGAAACCGTTGGGGGACATTGCAAAAATTTAACATGACCTGTATGCTTCGTTTGTGTCATTCAAGGTTTGATTCGCTATACTGAAGACGAGAGTTCCGTTCTTGATAGGCTGTAGGGGGAAACCCAACTGTGGGAGCGTTGGACACCGCACTACCACAACCCCTTTGCTGGACTGTGGAACTCGCACGTCAGAACAGTCGCCTGAATGAACTATTCGCCACGAGAAGACAAGACAAACAGGGTATGCAATTATGGCTTCTTTGCCGCGTGTCGTCACCGTAGACCCCAACAATAACATTCCCCAGCAGATTCGCGCTGCCTTTGACCTTATGGATCGCCTGGTTGTGCAGATTGATGTGCCAGGTGCTGAAGAGGCGCTGGACGAAGTGAAGCGTGGCGGCTGCGATGTCGTCATCGCTGCCTGGAACCTGGGAGCGCATACGAAGGGCTGGGAACTCGCCGGGCGCATCCGTCAGGCGAGCGAAGATGTTTCCATCATGGTGCTGGGTGACGAGAGTGATACCGAGATGGATGCGGACATGCTGGAGCAGTCTCCGTTCGTCTACCTGCGCCGTCCCTTCGATATTCCCCAGTTGATCCGCGTGTTGAATGCAGCGCTGGATGGCGGCAATATCTTCGACGCCGTTCACGCGCCCGCCTCTACGGTGCGCAGCATCGAAGACATGGGGCCTGTGCCCAACATCAACCGTGAGCGTGCGACGGCGGTATTGCAGAGCTTGCAGACCGATCTACAGGCGCTCGCGCTGCTGCTGGCGGATCGCGAGGGCAAGATCGTCGTGGAGCAGGGCACGATGATGGACATCAACCGCGAAGAGCTTACGCACACCGTGCTCTCCGCTGTGCTGACCACGCTCGACCTGCGCGACATCATCGGGGGTAACGCCGCCGCCCTGCAATTCTTCGATGGCGATCAATACGATGTCTTCCTGCTCTCGGTTGGGTTGCATCATTTCCTGTGCATCGTCTATGAAGGCACTCGCGGTTCGCGCGAACTGGGTGCTGTCAATCGTTACGGACGCCGCGCCACCGAAGACCTGATCGGCGTGCTGGGCGCGGAAGCCTGGCTCATCCAGCGCGTGCAGCGTGAAGAGACCAAGGTTGTGCGCAAATCGCAGGCGCGTTCGCAACCTGCCGAAGAAGAGCCGCTGCCACAGTTGGAACCCGCTCAGCTCAGCACCAGTGAATTGCAGCAGGTGCAGGAACGTGAAGAGCGGTTGCAGCTCGAAGCCATTGATGAGGATACCTTCGACCCGGATGCGCTCTTCTCTGACGATTTCGACGAGAACGCCGCAGATGATCTCTTCAGCATGGATAAGCTGGAAGACCTCGCCAAATTCGATGGCCCCAAGGGCACGATTGATGGCGAACAGGCCGAACAACTGGGCCTGCTGAAATAATCCGGTCGGATCAGGTAGGCGTGATGCCTGCTGCTGTGTGGGGGCGCTGCACGAGTCGCCCCCACAAGAACCCGTTCGGCTGGCTGCTTCCATCATATAGCCATACAGCCATACACCCCACTTTCGGCATCACGCGACAACCTCCCACAGAATACGCAGCGCGAAGGCGATGATGATCCCACCGGATATGCGGTTGATCCAGCGCAGCGCCTGCGAGTGAATGCGGCTGCGCAGTACACTTACACCGCCGGAGAGCAGCAGCCACCACGCCGCTGATCCTATGAAGACCCCGCTGACCATAAGCAGGGCAGCCCCCCGGTCAGCACCGATCGCTTCTGCGCCCAATCCGGCGAAAATGCCGATAAATGCCAGAACCGTCATCGGGTTGGTGATTGTCAACACGAAGATTGAGGCGTATGCGCCGAGCAACCCGCGTGCATCATCTGTGGCTGCGGCCTCTTCTGCCGGGGCACTCCAGAGCGTGCGCAGTCCCAGGTACAGCAGGAACCCGCCGCCGAAGAGTTGCAGCCAGAAGGCGTTGTCGATGAGCAGGGAAGAGAGTGCAGTGAATCCGAGGGCGGCGATGAGGCCGTAGATCGCGTCGGCGCTGGCGGCTCCCAGGCCGGAAACGAGGCCGTATCCTCGACCATGCGCGAGGGTGCGCCGGATGACGAGGACGCCGATTGGCCCGACGGGCGCGGCAATCGACAGGCCGATGAGGAAGCTATTCGCCAGCAGGCTGAAGATACTCTGTCATTGTTTACCCCTTTTATGATGTGTCGTGGTTCGTTCAATGTGGCGCGAACAGTGTAGCGCATTTGTCCGCAGCGAGCCAAGGATCGCGGATTCCCGGCAAGCCCCGTCGCATCAAAAAGGCTGAACCACAATGCCAGAATCCCCCCGAGAAAGCAGAAGCGTTCTCCCCGGGCGGTCCCCGTTCTTTCGCAGTGCGTAGGTGCGAAACTGCTTCAACCGCTGTTCTCTCGCATGCCTACACGATGAAACAAAAAGACCACCCCGGAGGATGGTCTTTCGTGAGTTTCGATTGCCGGGGTCGGCTCAGTACATGCCGCCCATACCGCCCATGTCGCCACCGGGCATTGCCGGGGGATTGTCTTCCGGCACATCGGTGATGAGGGCTTCGGTGGTCAGGATCATGGAAGCGATGGAAGCTGCGTTTTCCACAGCACCGCGCGTCACCTTGGCGGGATCCGGCACGCCTGCTTCGATCATGTCCACATAGGCACCCGTCATGACGTTGTAGCCGATGCGGTGATTCTTCTTCTTGCGCTGTTCATCGCGCACACGCTCGATGATGACCGCACCATCCTGCCCCGCGTTGGAAGCGATCTTGCGCATGGGAACTTCCAGCGCCTTGCGCACGATGTTGATGCCGGTGTTCTCGTCTTCACCATCCATCTTGAAGTCTTCCAGCGCTTTCACGGCGTTGACCAGCGCCACACCACCACCGGGGACGATGCCTTCTTCCACAGCGGCGCGGGTTGCGCTCAGGGCGTCTTCCACGCGATGCTTCTTTTCCTTCAGTTCGGTCTCGGTCGCTGCACCGACGCGGATCACCGCGACGCCGCCAGCCAGTTTGGCCTTGCGTTCCTGGAGTTTTTCGCGGTCGTAGTCGCTGGTGCTGTTCTCGATCTCGGTATCGATCTCGCGGATGCGACCGTGAATGGCTTCTTCATCGCCTGCGCCGTCAACGACAGTGGTGCTGTCCTTGGTGCTGACGACCTTGGCAGCGCGACCCAGATCCTGGATCGTCACCGATTCCAGCTTGCGCCCCGTCTCTTCGCTGATGACCGTGCCGCCAGTCAGCACAGCGATGTCCCGCAGCATGGCCTTGCGGCGGTCACCGAAGCCCGGAGCCTTGACAGCCAGCACGTTGAGCATGCCGCGCAGCTTGTTCAGCACGAGGGTTGCCAGCGCTTCGCCGTCCACATCTTCCGCGATAATGACGAATTCGCGCTTGCCGATCTGGATCAGTTTTTCCAGGATGGGCACGATGTCCTGTGCAGCGCTGATCTTCTTATCGTGGATCAGGATGTAGGGTTCCTCGATGCTGGCTTCCATCGTTTCCTGGTTGGAGACGAAGTAGGGGCTGATGTAGCCGCGATCGAACTGCATACCTTCCACGTATTCGGTCTCGAATTCCAGGCCGCGGCTCTCTTCAACGGTCACCACGCCATCCTTGCCGACCTTATCCATCACTTCGGCGATGAGGTTACCAATTTCCTGATCCTGGGCGCTGACGCTGGCAACCTGAGCGATCTCTTCCTTGGTGTCAATCGCGGTGGCCTGTTCCAGGATGAAGTCAGCGATCTGCGCCGAGGCAGCCAGAATGCCGCGCTTGAGCAGCATGGGGTTGGCACCAGCCGCAACATTCTTCAGGCCTTCCGTGACGATGGCCTGTGCCAGCACGGTCGCGGTCGTTGTACCGTCACCCGCGATGTCGTTGGTCTTGGTAGCGGCTTCCTTCAGGAGCTGGGCACCCATGTTCTCGTAGGCGTCTTCCAGTTCGATCTCCTTGGCAACCGTCACACCGTCATGCGTGATTGTCGGCGCGCCGAACTTCTTATCCAGGGCGACGTTGCGCCCCTTCGGCCCCAGGGTGGTGCTGACGGCGTTCGCGACCTTATCCACACCAGCCTGCAGCTTACGACGTGCTTCATCATGGAAAACCAGTTGCTTGGGCATATGATTCCTCCGAATGGTTTACTGGATTTGTTGTATGGGTGATGAACGGGCAAAAAAAGTCCTGCGGATCAGCGAGTCGCCTTAGCTTTCGATGATCCCCAGGATGTCGGATTCTTTCATGATCAGCACCTTCTTGCCGTCCAACTTGATTTCGGTGCCAGCGTATTTGGCGAAGAGAACCGTGTCGCCTTCGCTCACGTCGAGCGCGATGCGGTCGCCATCGTCATCTTTCTTGCCCAGGCCCACCGCGACGACTTTGCCCTGCTGCGGCTTCTCCTTGGCGGTTTCCGGCAGGAAGAGGCCCGAAGCGGTCTGTTCTTCCTGTTCCATCGGCTCTACAACGACGCGATCCCCCAGAGGACGAATGTTAACGGCCATTGTGTACCCTCCATCTACGAGTAAATCGATACTGAGTTGTGCGGACTTGTGGCAAACGCGCTGCCAACGTCACCGCGAATGCTTGGCACTCTTGCGTGCAGAGTGCTAATTCTGAACGCTGGTAAAATAGCATAGGTCGGATTGACGGTCAAGCGCTCTAGCAAAGTTCTTATGCTGTTGCTAACGACGATTCAGACGTACACAAACTTTTACCCTGTAGGGCTGGGCAGGGGGCCTTGCTCTACGAACCAGACCGGACTTGATGCGCGGGCGCGAATGTGCCATGACATGCCGCGAGGCCCTACACGAAAACTGAAAAGCTGCGCTTTTCCATGCTACACTCAGCCTTTTCAGAAGCTGAATTCCAATTGTAATTTGGGGAAGAGCACAATGAACCGTTTTCGCGATTTAGGGCTGCGCGTGGGCACACTCCCCACCGGGACACACAACGCCATCACGGATGTTGAAGGCGTCCTCGTCGGCCACGAAACGCTCATCGAAGGTCGGCACATCCGCACAGGGGTGACGGCAGTTTTCCCACACGGCGGCAATCTCTACGAAAACCCGCTGCCCGCCGCCGTCCACACCATCAATGGCTTTGGCAAAGCCGCCGGGTACGAGCAGGTACGCGAACTGGGTGCGCTGGAAACGCCCGTCATCCTCACGAATACGCTGAGCGTTGGGATTGCCGCACATGCCCTTGCGGATTACATGGCGGCGCAGAATCTCGGCCTGCGTTCTGTGAATCCGTTGGTGGGTGAATGCAACGACGGCCATCTGAACGACATTCGCGGCCAGCATGTGCAGTCGCACCATGTGCTGCTGGCGATGCAGCACGCCAACCCTGGCAGCGTCGCAGAAGGGAATGTGGGCGCGGGGACGGGCACAAGCTGCTACGGATTCAAGGGGGGCATCGGTACGGCTTCGCGCAAGACGCCCCAGGGCTACACAGTAGGTGTCCTGCTACAGACCAATTTCGGCGCAGTGGGTGAATTGCTGGTGCTGGGTGCACCCGTCGGCGAACATATCCCCGTCGTGCCTGACCCACAGGCTGCACCGGAAGAAGACCCCGGCGCGGACGGCTCTGTGATGATGATCGTCGCTACCGATGCCCCCCTGACCACGCGCCAGCTAGGACGACTGGCGCGGCGCACGGCCTTCGGGTTGGCGCGGACGGGCACGATCTGTCATCACGGCAGCGGGGATTTCGCCGTCGCTTTCTCGACTGCGTATCCGCTGAAAGCCTCGGCGCAGCAAGTCACACGCCTGCCGGATCGCGGCAGCGTCTTCAATCCCTTGTTTCAAGCAGTTGTGGAGAGCGTCGAAGAAGCGGTCTACAACGCGCTGCTGGCAGCAGAGACCCTGCGCGGGCGCAACGGTCATACGCTTTACGCCCTGCCGCCGGACTCCCTGCTGCACTGGCTGCGGCATTACGGGCGTGCGGAATAGACCCGTTCTGGCGGGATGCCGAAGCTTGGATCGGCGACGGGGAAGTAAAGCTGCACCGATGTCCCACGATCCGGCGCGCTGGTCAGCAGCAAATCACCGCCGATCAAACGCATCAACTCGCGGGCGACTGGCAAGCCCAGGCCGAGTCCCTGGGTGCTGGCTTTGATCTGGTAGAACGGCTCGAAGATCGCTTCCAGGTGTTCTTCGGCGATGCCGATTCCGGTATCGCGCACGCGCACCACCACCATGTCTTCATCCAGGCGCGGACGCACATCGACCAGTCCCTGCGCGTCGGTGTACTGGATGGCGTTCGTCAGCACGTTGATGAAGGCGCGGGCAACGTAGCGTCGATTGCCGAAGACGGCGGGCAGTTCTTCCGGCACATGCCAGCGCAGTTCGACATCGCTCTTGATGACGACCATATCCGGGGACAGCAGTTCATGCAGCGTGAGGATGGTGAAATCATCGGGTGGCAAGGTCTGCAAGCGAGCGTATTCCACCAGGTTGAAGGCCATGCGGCGCATGTGATGCAGCCGATAGACCAGGGAGCGGATCACGCGCTCTTGCTTCTCGGTCGACTCGTCCACCAGGTCTTCCAGCCAGTAATCGCAATAACCCAGCATCGTCGCCGAAGGAGAGAAGAGATCGTGCAGCATATGCGCGAGGGCTTCTGTGTCGCCGTCTTCGTAGTAGCGCAGCGCCTGCTTCAGCAAGCGGTAGCCATCCACCGCGCTGCGATGCAGAATCAGCGCGATTTCAGCCTGCTCATCGTTCAGCGGGCCGAATTCCTCGCGCATCATCCGTTCCGTGATAATCAGGCTGTAGGCAATTGGGGTGATGAGGTCATCTTTGATCATCGCACCTCGTTTCGTGGTTCGTCAGGCTTGTTGCGCGGTGGGTAAGTCCAGGGTGAAGGTCGCGCCCTTGCCGATTTCGCTCTCCATCGTCAGGCTGCCGCCCTGCATTTCCATGAGCGCCCTGGCAATGGGCAACCCCAACCCCATACCGCGCTCTTCGGGATTGACCTGATAGAAGGGCTGGAAGATGGCTGCCTGCGCTTCATCCGGGATGCCGCGCCCGTCATCCTCCACGCGGATCTTGGCCCGGTTGTTCCCGGTGACTGCCGTCACCCGCACCTGCCCCTGCCGTGTGAAGTGAATGGCATTTTCCAGCACCTGCCGGAAGGCTTCGCGGGTGCGATCCAGGTCACCCCGGATGTAGGGGAATACTTCTGGAATCTGCATTTCGAATTGAATGGCGTCTCCATCCGGCAGATGATCCTGCGCCGCTGCGGGCAGCAGCAAGTCCTCCACATCGAATTCGCCGCGCACCGCCTGAATCTTGCCATTCTGGATGCGCGAATACGTCCAGAGGTTGTCGAGGTTGTGCTGTAAGTCATCCCCCGCTTCCTGGATGGCCTGCACACAGACGAGCTGCGTCTGCGTCAGCGGCGGATGCAGATTGCCCTGAAGGTCGCGTACACTTGCCAGAATCGGCAGCAGGTGGCGTTGGAAGCGCTCGTGCAGGTAATAGCGCTGCCCGATGTTCAGCAGGCCAATCGTCTGCATGACATCGACCAGCAGTTGCTCCATGGACGCCACTTCGCGCAGGATATGCTGGACAGCGTGCTGCTGCTCTTCCGCCAGGGCACCGAAGGCCGCGCCGGAGAGGGCTTGCGCCGTCTGCTGCATGTGCTGCAACGCCCCGCGAATCTTCGGCGCGTCGTTTCGTCCTGTGTCCATTCTCGCAACCACAAACCTTACATTATGTTACCAGCAGTATGCCATAGATTGCGCCAGAAAGGGATAGCAATCCTGCAAAAGCTGCCTGCCTAGGGCGAATCGTCTTCCAGGATGCGCCGTAGTTCCTGTGTGACGATCTCCGGGCGTTCGTCGCGCAGCAGCGGCAGCCGCGAGCGCGTGCGGTGCAGTTGGTTCAGGTCAATTTCGTGGGTCAGCAACGCTTCCTGGAAGTACGTCCCGCGCAGCAAAAACTCCCCATCCGGGCTGACGATGCTCGAACCGCCCCAGAAGACCTTGCCGTCTTCGTAGCCCACGCGGTTGCAATGCACGACGTAGGACGTGAACATGCTGCCATACGCCTGGTTCACCAGTTCCACCCAGCGCGATCCTGAGAGGCGATCCTGCTCATCCAGGCCGCGTCCGGGGCTGGCGCTGTTCAGCAGCAAGACATCCGCGCCATCCATCCACAGCAAATAAGGCGGCGACAGATGCCAGAAGTCCTCGCAGATCAACATGCCCATGCGTCCGAAGCGGGTATCGAAGGCGCGTACATGGTTGCCCAGGTCGAAGAAGCGCGATTCGTCGAACATGGCGTAGGTCGGCAGGTAGATTTTCTGGTGAACGTGGACGATTTCGCCGCCCGAGAGGTAGGCGTTGGCGATGAAGAAGCGGTTGCGTCGGTCTTCCTGCACGAAGCCCACGACGAGATCAAGCTGGTGGCTGGCTTCCAGCAGGCGGCGGAAGACCGGATCAGCGGCGTTGGCCGGCAGGGCGACTTCCGCAACGAGGTCTTGCACCTGGTAGCCCGTCAGCGACAGTTCCGGGAAGACGAGCAGTTCCACCCCCTGGGCGGCGGCTTCTTCCACCGTCGCCAGATGTGAGTCGAGATTCGCCTGAATGTCGCCCAGCTTGGGGTAGGTTTGCGCGAGGCCGATTTTGACGCGCATGATGGCTGTGTCCTTCCTGCGTATGGATTCCGTTTCCAGTATAACGGGGATTGCGGGCAACCGGAACGGCGATACAGGCCAATCGGTGGGTATGGCGCTCAACCGCTGCGATAGCGATCCTCTGCCCACAGAGCCGGGTTGCAGCGCACGTATTCGCGCAATTTGTTCAGCGCCGTCTCATTGCGGATGATGGGATCGTGAAATGATCGCTGCCAGAGGCGACCCGTGAACGGCGGCCAGTTATCGTTTTTGACGCCATTGATGTAGGCATTCGTCGTCATGGTTTTGAACCACCCCACGATCTCGTGTAGGGGAGCGCCCCTGTGCGCTCCCGCCTGCGGGCGACCACGTGAGGATCGCCCCTACGTGCCGGGGGATCGTGCGGGCGACCGGGTGGGGTCGCCCCTACACGCTGGTTTTGTATAGCATTATCTCCATTTTATGCCTATTTCCGGTTCACGGGAAAATAGGTAGTCTCCCTAAATAGAGTGGGTGGTGACAGGAACCCGCATCAGTAGTTCACGGATTGACCAGATATGGTGTGTCAGTCCCGCTGCCATCGCCGGAGACTGTTGTCGCCAGCGTTTGGCGTCGGTATCAATCTCCTGACGCAGCGTTTTCACGGGTCGAGCGAAGTTGTAGACCACATCCTCCCAGACACAAGCGGCCCGCAGTTCTTCACACGGCTGCAACCCGACCCTGTGGGCGGAGAAGAGCTTGTATACGAGCGCAGTAGAAGGGAATGCACCCATGCCGACGCGGATTCCCCACTCCCCCACTGGCAGCAAACCCGCTGACTCCCTATAATACACGCGCCAAATTGCAGGCAACCCGAAACCAGACACCAGGGCAGGAAGCGTCATGGCACAACCCCTCAACTTCCAGCAAGCGATTTTGAAACTACACGAGTACTGGGCGGCGCAGGGCTGCGTCATCTGGGAACCGTACAATGTGCAGGTCGGCGAAGAGTGCCTGATTGGGGCGGGCGCACTACTGACGCAGGGCAAAGTTTTCCCGCCACGCTCCGTGATCCTGGGTAGTCCCGCGAAAGTTGTGCGCGAAGTCACCGATGCCGACCTGCTGATGATCGCGCACGGTGCGGAGCATTATGTACAGAAGGCGAAAGAGTATCGGGGGTAGGCATTTCGGTTTTGATCTGAAGGCCTACAGGGATACCTTGTGAAACAAGTTTGGGGCGGGTGCAGTAGCCATAGGTGCAAAATTCCGTATTGATCTCGCCCTATCGCCTAACCACGCTCCACTGATGCAGAGTCGGCTCCCTCTACAGCAACGATCCAATCACCTTCACGGCATTTCCCACCCCATCTTCCGCGCGAATGGCTACACCGAGTTCGGCGGCCTTATTACGCATCGGTTCATCAATGCTGCGCAAGGCCTGCGCCAGCCGTTCGGCACTGAGTTCGCTGGCTGGAAGCGGCCTGGGGGATACCTGCCGACGGTGCACCAGCCGCCCCCAGTAGGGTTGATCGCCGAAGAAAGGCACGATGATGCTCGGCACGCCCGAACGCAGCGCGGCAGCCGTAGTTCCAGCTCCGCCATGATGCACAATGGCGGACATGCGTGGGAAGAGCCAGTCATGCGGCGCGGCTTTGATGACGAAAACGTCATCGGATAGGGTTTCTCTGGTCAAATCGCCCCAGCCGGAGAGCAACAACAGACGCTTCCCCGCCTGGCGCACGGCTGCAACCACTGTCTCAATCAGGTGCCTGGAATCGCGGTCAATCAAGCTGCCGAAGCCCACATATACCGGGGGATCCCCGGCATCCAGAAACGCTTGCAGCGGAGCAGGCGGTTCCCACGCCGCGCCATCATCCAGGAACCAGTATCCGGTGACGTGCGCGTGTGGTGGATAGTCCTGCGGACGCGGGAGCAGGCTGGGGCTGTAGCCGTAGAGCGTATGCACCCGTCGCCCTTTGACGCTGTCATATGGATTGAAGTTGAGATACGAGTAAGGCTGCAAGCCCATTGATCTGCGCCAGGGGTTGATCCAGTTGCGCCCGTTCATGCCTACGCCGATGCGTTCGATCTGGTGCGAAAGACGGTTGAACAACGATCGGAGGACAGGCGATTCTGGCATGGTGACACCGGGATAAGCCGTTGTGGGGGTATAGAAGGGCATGAGGTAGCCAGCCATAGCGGGAACATCCAGCTTCTCGGCGATGCTCGGCCCACTGGGGTTCAAGAAAGCGTAAATCACCAGGTCAGCGCCCTGGCAGGCTGCCAGCGAATCGCGCAGGACATCCTGAACAATATCGGCAAACCAGGCGTTCAATTGCTGGATGAAGGTGAACATGCTGGAACCCGCCTTGTCTGATGCCAGCCGTTCCAGCAGCTTGAGCGGATCGCCGGCGACGGGCGCGAACCCCACGCCGTGAGCGCTGACGAAATCTTCAAAGGCCGCGTGGGTGCCGATTACGGCCTCGTAGCCTGCTGCCTGCAATCCCTTCCCCAGCGCGACGAAAGGCTGCACGTCCCCGCGCGAGCCAATCGTGAGCATCGCAATCCGCTGTGGCATCCGCCACCCCTCCTCTGATATTCATCATTCAACTTTCGCCATCATCTGTAGTTTCGTTCGGGTTGGCCTTCCCCGCAAGCAGCACTGCGTAGCTCTGACATTACAAAATCCTGACATTTTGCCGCATTTTGCCAGGGATGAATGAATCCACTGCGACCAGTTGTGAGCTATATTGGCCCCGCATAACAGTTTCGCATCTGGAATATCACCAAAAGCAAACCATTCTTTCTATTCCGATCCTCATGGAATATGCAGTATGATGTGCCTAATGAACAGCGTTTGCTCCTCTGGCTGCGCTGGGATGCAAGCACGAAACCATCACGGGCGAACGAGTATGGGTCAACAGCCAAAGCAAGTGAATGCGGGTGGCATCATCGCAGCCCTTTCTACCCCGCTATTCCTGGGTGTTGCACCGATTTTCGGCAAGATGGCGGTGCAGCACGCCGATCCATTCACAGTAGCTGCGCTGCGTACCATGCTGGCAGTGGGTTTGCTCTGGGTGACTTACCTGATTTTCGCCCGTCGCTTCGTCTTCATTTATCCCGCCGGGTTGATGGGCTGTGTGGTGATCGGCGTCATCAACGGCGTCGGCTCGCTCTTCTACTACGGTGGCCTCGACCAACTGGATAACGCTTCTCTCGTCCAGCTTCTCAACGGTACCTATCTGATCTTTGCGCTCATGATCGCCACATTCAACGGGCAGCCCATGAATCGTAGGACGCTGCTACGGGTGATGATCGCCCTCTTCGCCATGATTCTGATCTTCAGCCAGCAGGAAGGCGGGGTGAATTGGCTCGGCGTGGGCTTGATGCTCGGCGCGGCGCTGATGTTCGCCGGAACCGTTACCCTCAGCCAGTACGTGCTCTACGAGATGCCTGCCCCCACCGCCGCCCTCTACATCCTGACGACGATGGGTGTTGTCGTGATGATGGTCTGGCTGGCGCTGAGTCCACCTTTGAGCGCGACGATCATTCAGGCGGCGGGTCTGCCGATCCTGCTGCTGGGGCTGACGACGGCGCTCTCGCGGCTGGCGATGTTCGCCGGGGTGAAGTTCCTGGGTGGGATGCAGACCGCGATTTTTGCAGTCTTGGAGATGGCGGTCGCTGTCGTGCTGGGGTTCCTGATTTTCGGCGAGTCGCTGACCTTCACCCAGTGGATCGGCGTAGCGGCTTTCTTCACGACGATCTTGCTCATTCGCCAGGAAGACCTGCTGGCACACGGCTTCAACCCCAACGCGCTGGTCGTCGCGAATATGTCCAGCGTGCAATTCCAGCGCATCGCCTTTCACCGCGCCTTCGGCACCCAGGAACACGATAACTCTGAGGGGACGATGGAATCGCTGACGACCCAGGAGATGATGGCGATCCAGCGCATGATGGGGGCGCGAGTCGGCGGGCTTGATCCCTATCCTATTGGTATGACCAAGCACATCATCGGGCAAGAGCTTCCTGATGCGGATCAGGCGGATACTGCGCCAGCCTCCAGGCCACGCCCCGATACCGACCCCTTCAAGCCGACACGCCCCGCTGCCAAACCCCCCGTGCCTGTGCGGGAAGAGCGGGACGAACGCGACACGCCCCGCCTGGAAGACATCATCTGATGCGCGGCTTAGCTGCGCAAGTATGACGCCCCGTTGACATCCACAATCGTCCCGGTGGTGAATTCCGCCCCGTCTGAGGCCAGAAAGAGCACTGCATAGGCCACATCTTCGGTGGAAGCCACCCGATTCAGCGGACTCTGCGCGCGAATCGACGCACCCGTCTCGCCTTTAAGATGTTCTGTCACCATCTCTGTTTCGACGAACCCGGGGGCGACTGTACCGATGAAGATGCCGTGTGGCGCGAGGAACTTCGCCAGCGACTGCCCCATGCTGTTCATCCCGGCCTTGCTGGCTCCGTAGGCCGGGGCAGTGGGTTCCCCGCGAAACGCGCCGCGCGAGGAAACATTGACCACGCGCCCGCCGCCGTTGGGGATCATGTGCTGTGTAGCGCAGTAAATCGCGTTGGCGGCACCGACGAGGTTCACATTGAGGATGCGCTGCCACTGCGCCTGCCATTCGGCGTAATCGACCTCAGTGATGGGGTGATCTTCGTAGATTCCGGCGTTGTTCACCAGCACATCCAACCGTCCCATGCTGGCTACAACGCGATCGACCATCTGCTTGACGGCGTCGGCATCACCCATCTCGGCCTGTACGATCCGGTGCCCTGCGCCCGCCAGCGACGCCAGTGTCGCTTGCGCCGCTTCCTGGTTGCGATTGTAGTGCACGGCGACCTTGGCCCCACGCGCCGCGAACATCTGCGCACACGTCCGCCCGATGCCGCGCGAAGCCCCCGTGATCAAGACCACTTTATCCGTGAAGTCCATGAGGATTCTCTCCCTGAGGGATGTGTATATACGATCTGAATCTCAGCAAGGGTAATCGTGATGCAGCCTTCAGGCAAAGATTGGTATGGGGTTCCGGGTCGCTGCGACTTCAAACTACGTCATCGACTTCCAGTGAGGGGTCTTGCGCGTGTAAGAACGCCATCGCCTCGGACAGGGTGTCCAGGCGGTGATACGATACCGGGCTGAGGCGTCCAATCAGGTCAATCAGGAATCGGTGAGAGAGCGGCGCGTTACCGATCATGATCCCCCAGCCGAAAGCCGGATGCTGCACGAACGACATCGCACGTAGCAGTTGATCCAACCGGCGCGGTGCGGACTGGACGCCGCTGTCATCTACGATGAGATGCACCGGGGGCTGTCCGGCGTCCATCAAGCTGGCGATGGCCGTGCCGAATGCGTTCGCTGACTCGACGGTGTGGTGGCCCCTTTTCAGGGGTAGGTATTTTATGGTTCAGGGATCGAGTGCCAAGCATAGGG
>CAZJWX010000065.1:0-27669 GCA_964549915.1 uncultured Anaerolineaceae bacterium
CGCAGGGCGCTTACTGGATGGGTGGATTCGTCAGAGTTTGCTATAATTTGGCATTATGAATCACATATAATCGCTGTGAGATTTGCCGATGTCATCCAATCCCGAAAAGCCCACCGTTCATGTGTTCCTGTCCTCTCCCGGTGATGTCAGCCACGAACGGCGCACCATCCGCTCCATCGTTGAGGAACTGAAGAAAGACCCCGCTTACCGCGAAAAGATGAACATTGAAGTGGTCGCCTGGGATGACCCGGATGCCGATGTTTTGATGCCTGCGACCATTGATCCGCAGGCGGCCATCGATGCAGGGATGCGCCGCCCATCGGAATGCGCGGTTGTGATTACGATCTTCTGGGGGCGTATGGGGTCGCAGTTGAATGAGAAATACAAGAAGCCCGATGGCAAGCCCTACTGGTCTGGCACGGAGTGGGAATACTGGGACGCCCGACGCGGCTACGAGGCAAACCGAAATGGCTTGCCCATCATCTATGTGTATCGCCGCATGGACGAGCCGCCCGATCCTACGCCGCGTAAAGGGCAGAGCAAGGCGGATGCGTTTATCGAGCACGGAACACAACTCAAACGCATTGATGCCTTCTTCGCCCAGTTCCGAGATGCGGAGACAGGCGCATTTGAGGGCTATTACTACGAGTACGAAACGCTGGATGGCTTTGTCGACCTGGCGAAGAAGCACATACGTACGCTGGTGAACCACGCCCATCGCATCCTCAGCGGGCAGACGCAGCAAGAGGATGCATCGACTGATGAGATACGGCTGGAATGGAACATTGAGACGCAGGGGTCACCCTTTCCGGGGCTGAAGTCCTTCGAGGAGCGCCACGAATCGGTCTACTTCGGGCGTTCCCGCGAGGTCGCTGCCGTGCTGAAACGGATGGCGATGAACCGCTTGCAAGTGATCGTGGGCGCGTCCGGCAGTGGCAAATCATCGCTGGTGAAAGCCGGTGTGCTGCCCAAGCTGCGCGATAACGCCCTACCACCGAGCGCCCGCTGGCATCGCGTGTCGATGCGCCCGACCGCAAAACCCTTTATCGCGCTGGCCGAAGCCCTCATCAATGGCATCCCGGCGTTGAAAGGCGATCCCGTTCTGTTTGTCGAAGGCTGCGAAACGCTTGCCCGGACGTTGCAGTCCGCCCCTAATACCCTGGACCGCACCCTGCGCGGCGTGCTGCAAGCGGGCGAGGAAGTCATCCTGTTTATCGATCAGTTCGAAGAACTGTTCACCCTGGCACAGTCGGACAGCGAGGCGTTCATCGTGCTATTGACGGCTCCCTCCGACCGTCTGCGGGTGATTCTGACGATTCGCTCGGACTTCTACGACACCCTCCTGCCGCATCTGGAAGAAGAACTGCGCGAAAGCAATTTCACGCTTGGCAGGCCTTCCCAGCTTGCCTTGCTGGATATGGTGAAACGTCCGGCAGCAGTGGCGGGACTGACGTTCGAGGACGGGCTGGCGGAACGGATTGTGGAGGATGCCGGCGCAGACAGCGGTTCGCTGGCGTTGATCGCATATACACTCGATGAACTGTACGAGGCAAGCCGTGAACAGGGTGTGCGGACACTCACTCACGCGGATTACGAGACACTGGGCGGTGTGCAGAAAGTCATCGGCACACGCGCCGAGCAGGTCTTCAGTGCGCTGAAACTGGCCGAACCCGAAAAGACGCTCCAGCGCGTATTCCATGCACTGGTGACGGTTGATGAACGCAGCACACGGCAGACGGCATACCGGAGTGAGTTTGCAGGGGATGCCGAAGCCGAGCGGCTGATTGATGCTTTCGTCAACGCGCGGTTGCTTACCTCCGATAAGGGCCAACTGGAAGTCGCACACGAAGCGCTGCTGCGCGAGTGGCCCCTGCTGGCCGAGTGGATCACACGCACAAAAGACGACCGGGGCCAACTACGCCTTGTCGAGCGTGAAGCCGAGGAGTGGGATAAGCGCGGACGCAAGTTCCTGCCCTCAGCGGAACGGCTGCAACCGCTGTACGCGGTACTGGAACGTTTGGGGCTGACCAGCGACGATCTGCGGCCTGTGCTGCGGGATTATCTGTATCCCCAGGCGATGCTGCTGCGCGAATTGGAGAAGCCCGAAACGGACGAAAAACGCCGCCTGCGCATCGGTGATGACCTCGACCTGCTGGGCGATCCTCGTCGCGGAATAGGGCTGAAAGACGGCCTGCCGGAGATTGAGTGGTTATGGGTTGAGCCGGGTGGTGAGATTGAGTGGTTATGGGTTGAGCCGGGTGGTGAGATCGAGATTGCTAGCAAGAAATTCACGGTCGAGCCGTTTTACATCTCGAAGTACCCGGTGACCTATGCGCAGTATCAGGTCTTCGCCGAAAGTGATTACGACAATCCGCGCTGGTGGGATCGCTTCCCGGAGGAGTACCGTCCACAGGCGTTGAGCGAACAACGCACGAAGAATGAGAATAACCCGCGTGACAGCGTATCGTGGTATCAAAGTGTGGCGTTTGCTCGGTGGCTGGATGCACAACTGCGCGATGCGACCCGGCTGCCAGATGCATCCTTGCAGGTGCGCCTGCCGACAGAATGGGAGTGGCAGTGGGCAGCCCAGAACGGTTCTGAGCGGCGCGAATATCCCTGGGGAACCTGGAAACCGGGACACACGAACACTAACGAATCGGGTCTGGGACGAGCGATTGCTGTCGGCATGTATCCGCATGGGAAGGCAGCCTGCGAAGCGCTGGACATGGCGGGGAACCTCTGGGAATGGTGTCAGAATGACCGGGATAATCCCGAAGTGGTAGATGGGTACGGCAACGGCGCTCAAAAGGTGCTGCGCGGGGGTTCGTTCGTCAGCTCTCAGAGTGGTGCTGCCGCCTCGTACCGCTACGACGGCATCCTCAATCCGCTCTACGGTCGCCACAATTTCGGGTTGCGGTTGGTGTTGTCGCGCCCTATCGGCGTCTCTGGCCTCTGAATCTCTGGCCTCTGGCACTCTGTAGCTCTCCGCGAGCGCAGCGAGCGCCTCTAAGGGGGTGCGGGGGAATCCCCCGCGCGCCCCTACGATACGCCATCGGTCGTAGGGGGTCATCATCGTGTGACCCCGCCAAACCGGGCTTAATAGTGCCCCACTTCCTTGAATGTTTGCAGGAAGACCTGGGCGAAGCTGGGATCATCGCCGAAGCTCTCGGCGGTCAGTGGAGTCTGCAAATAATCGCTGAAGCCGGGCACATCTTCAGGACGCAGCGACTCCAGATTGACGAACCCCATCTGCCACGCGCTGAATTCGCGCTCGTTGATCGGGCGCTCGGAGACTTTGAGGATACCCTTGTGGCGCGGATCACGGCAGATGCGCTCGTAGAGGGCATGTACCTGCTCCGGCTCCCCTTCCAGCACCTGCAAGAAATTCCCCTCGCGGTAGAGCAGCAAACCCGTGATGCCCACTTCGGCGTTGTTGTGCTCCGATTGGTGCAACAGGTCGAGCAGTTCGGCTTCGCTCATCTCTTGCACGGCAGAACTGAGGTAAATCAGGCTAATCATTGGCGCGCTCCCTATATTACTACTTGAGCCAATTCCCATTCTGGTTTTGCACGCAGCATTCGACAAGTGCCAATGCCGGGTGATCGCACCAAATCGTGCTTTGTGGAGGAAAGAGGCCAATGGGGGGCGAACCGAGGCACGGGTGGGGGGAGTATGTCACCTGTTCACGGGTGTCTGTTGAGGGAGTCTAAAGCCCCCACCATCTGGTGGGGGGCTTCGCTGTGTGTGATTGGGGAAGGGCATTGCCCCTCCCCCTTGTTTCCGCTGCGAGATCAGCGGCTCATTCCGTCTCGGCCTGGGTCTCGTCGCCAGCTTCCGGCGTACAGCTATCGTCCTGGTTGGCGTAGGCGCTGACCATACCCAGCGGCTGCGTGCGACCGTTATCCCAGATGTAGTAGGTCACGTCGATGCGATCCGCGAGTACGGTGTTGTTCAGCGTGATGCCTGTCTGATCCCATTGCTGGGCGGATTGCAGCGAGTTGCCCTGGGCGTCGAAGACTTCCCAGTCGAAGACCACCTTGGCCTGGAAGCCATCCACCAGCGGCACGCGGTTGTAATTGGTGATGTACCACTGCGTGCTGTTCTCGTTCGGGTTGGCGAACCAGCAGACTTCCAGCGGTTCCGTTTCCACCTGCGTCAGGTCGAGTTCCGGCTGCGGTTCCGGTGTTTCCACGATTGGCTCCGGATTGATCGGCTGCGGCACTGGCGGCAGCAGGCTCGCGCCTTCGCAGAGGTCAATCTGGGCGTAGGCTTCTACCGTATAGCGTTCGGAGGTCACGCCGTTGTTCCAGACGTAGTAGTGCACGAGCATACGCTGCGACAGCATGGGGGTGTGGATGGGCGTCGTGCCCGTCTGATCCCAGCGCTGGGCTTCTTGCAGCAGTTCGTCGCCACGTCCGAAGACTTCCCAGTCGAAGACCACCTTGGCCTGCTCGCCCTGCACCAGCGGCACGGGGTTATTGTTGGTCACCTGCCAGATGCTCATGCCGTTGGGATCGGTCGTCCAGCAGACTTCCAGCGGTTCAATGGTGTAACCATCCGGCTGCGGCGCGGGTTCGCCCGGCGTCTCGGTCTCTTCTGGCGCAGTGGGGGCGGTTACCGTCCAGGTGAAGGTGGTGCTGGCGCTCTCGCCCTGGGTGTCGATGACGGTGATGGTCACTGTGTAGGGCGAGTTGCCGCTGGAACCTTCCGCCAGCGTGCCGGAAATGATGCCGGTCGCCGGGTCGATGCTCAGGCCAGGTGGCAGGGTCGGCGTGCCGTCCACTTCGTCGGTGTAGCGCAGCGGGCCGCCATCTTCGGCGATCACCTGAATCTGCACCGGGCTGCCTTCCTGGTTAACCTGATCCGAGATCGGTTCAATGGTCGGCGGCATGTTGCTGACGAGCAGGGTCACAGTCGTCGCGTCGTCGATTTCCGGCGTCACCGGATCATCGGAGAGCATGCTCTGCCCCAGGATGGAGCCGCCCGTGAGGAAGGCCTGGTTGGGCAGGTCGGTCTCTTCGGCCACTTCGCCGACTACGCGCACATCCATGCTGAAGCCGCTGATGCCGACCGGGAACTGCATCCCCTGAATGCTGAGGGACTGTTCGCCGTCATATTGTCCGCCCACTGTCGTACCCAGGTAGACGCCCGTATCGGTGCGCAGGCTATTGCCCACGAAGACCAGCCCTTCCGGCAGCGTATCGGTGAAGCTCACATCGGCTGCGGCCTGACCGCTGCTGTTGCTGAAAGTGAAGGTGTAGGTGAAGACATCGCCCGTGCGCACGCCGTTATCGCGCACATCCTGCGGCACGGATTTGCTGAATTCCTGCCCGTAGGCGCAGGAGGTGCCGTCACTGCGGCCTACCGCATCCCCCGAACCGACGGCGACGGGTTCGCCTGTGCTCAGGTCAACGCGATGCAGCGTATCCTGGCGACCGCTGCCGTTCAGCGATTTGCCGTAGGCGTAGAGCGTGCCATCCGCCGCGAAGAAGACCGAGCCGACGCTCAGGTTATCCGGCGTGCGGTACGTGCCCAGCGGGCTGAAGGATCCGGCGTTGAGGTCAAAGGTGCCGAAGCGGCGCTGGCTGGGGACATACCCGTAGAGGCGACCATCCAGCGGATTCAATGCGACATCCCAGGCTCCGCCCAGGTTATAAGTGCCCGCACTGATGACGGTCGGTTCCGTCAGCGCAGCGTTGGGCGGCAGGCCGGGCAGGTTGATGATCGCGTGACCGCCGGGGCCTGCGATCAGGTAGGAGCCGTCCGGGAGCATTGTCCCCGCGTGAATGTGCGAGGAGGTCAGCGAAGCCCAACCCGCAGCGGCGCTATTGGGCACGACGGGTACACCCAGGGAAACGGCCACGCCATCCGCACCGATGCGGTACAGTTCACCATCGGCCTGGTTGGCGGTCGCCTTGTAGCCCACGCCGTAGATGAAGCCGTCCATGTGGTTGAAGCCGATGCCGTTGACATCGAAGGGCTGCGATGCGCCGTTCTGCAGGGGCATCATCTCGAAGGTCTGGGTGTTGACCCGCGTCCAGCGCGTCGGTTCACCCAGGGCGACGTACAACGAGCTATCGCAGACGAAGGGCGTCTGCACGACGGTCGACTCTTCCGAGGGGGTGAACATGCCGAAGCGAATGCCATCCAGGAAGTTGCCGATGCTGGGATGATCGTTGTGCGTGCTGACGGCTTCATAGGCGAAGGCGGTGCGCGTCTGGCCTTCCGGCACGATGTAGGTGCCGCTGTAAAGCTGCCAGGCATCCTTGCCCGTCGTGACGACCGTCTGTTGAATCCAGTCGCCATTTTCGGGGCCGATCAGCAGGGCAATCGAATCCACGCCTGCACGCCCACGATGGGCGAATTCCCAGTGGATCGTCGAACCGGGGACGGTATCCACCACCTGGTAGAGCGTGCCGAACATGTTGGCGTTGATTTCTGCGTGGTAAGTCCCTTCATAGGATTCTACGCTGCGGAAACCCGAGCGCCAGATTTCGATGATGCCGTCGGGCGCGGTGGTGTACCAGCCGCTCACATTGTCCTGCGGGATGAACATGAAGCCGTCTGCTTCGGGATACCCTTCTTCGAAATCTCCGTTGACCAGGTAGATTTCTTCGTATTCCCCCTCACTGGCGAAAGCGGCGAAGGCTGCCAGTGCCAGCACGAGAATGGGAACGAGGAACAAGAAACGGTTACGCATATTGCAATGACTCCGAGCTATGAGAACACCGGGGAACCACATCCCCGCGCACGGGTGCCCGCGAGCGGGCAAAGCGAAAGCAAGCTCATCCCAGGGTGGGAGAGCGCCCCAACGAGATACCATTTGCGATCAGCGGGCAGTGATGAACGGAACGGGCTGATCAACGTAACAAACAGAAATTGATTGTTGAACCATTTATACAATGAATCCTTTAAAGCAACAATTAACTTTTGGTTGGCGGGGTGTTCATCTTTATAAACCGTAATACTTTTGGTGCGGATTTGGACAGATGTCACCTTTCCACCAGGATTGAGGTCACGAAAGCCGCGCTTACAGGCGAGGAGTGCTATACTACAAATGCATCTGTGAAGTTTGGCACTTTTCGAAAGGTTCTTTCCTTATGAGTGAAGTCGGCACCCCCGCGCAGCCGCTGCGCGTCGCCATCATCGGTTCTGGCCCCTCCGGTTTCTACGCCGCAGAACACCTGCAGAAGCAAAAAGACCTCACGGTTGAAATTGACATGTACGAACGCCTGCCAACCCCCTTCGGGCTGGTGCGCGGTGGTGTAGCGCCGGATCATCAGAAGATCAAGTCCGTGACCAAGGTCTACGACCGCATCGCCCAGAAAGACAATTTCCGTTTCTTCGGCAATGTCGAATTTGGCACGGACATCACACGCGCGGATTTGCAGCAGCATTACCACGCCGTGATCTACGCCGTCGGCTCATCTTCGGATAAGAAGCTGGGCATCCCTGGCGAAGACCTTCCCGGCAGCCATCCCGCGACAGAGTTCGTCGGCTGGTACAACGCACACCCGGACTACCGCGACCTGGAATTTGACCTCACCGTAGAGGCCGCCGCTGTGATTGGCATCGGCAATGTGGCGATGGATGTGACGCGCATTCTGGCACGTACAGACGAGGAATTGAACGAGACAGACATCGCCGACTACGCCCAGGACGCACTCAAGCAGAGCAACATCAAGCGCATTTATGTGCTGGGGCGGCGCGGGCCTGCGCAGGCGGCCTTCACCAACCCCGAAATCAAGGAACTGGGCGAGATGCTCGGCGCAGATTTGATCGTAGCGCCCGAAGAGATGGAACTGGACGAGCACAGCCTGGCCTACCTCGCCTCCGAGCAAGTCGATAAGAAGGATGTGCGCAACGTAGAAATCTTGCGCGAAGCCTCGCAGAAGGCCCCGCAAGGCAAACCCCGGCAGATCATCCTGCGCTTCCTGACCTCCCCGGTGGAGATCATCGGCACGGATCGCGTGGAAGCCATCAAGGTCGTCAAGAACGAACTCTACGTCAACGAACGCGGCACCATCCGCCCCCGCGCCACCGACCAGTACGAGACAATCCCGGTGGGGTTGGTCTTCCGCTCGGTGGGCTATCGCGGTGTGCCCCTGCCGGATGTACCCTTCTATGAGCGCTGGGGGACGATCCCCAACAGCGAAGGCCGCGTGCTGACCGAACATGAGACGGGTGAGCAGGTTATCGGTGATTACGTCGTGGGTTGGATCAAGCGCGGCCCCTCCGGCATCATCGGCACGAACAAGCCCGACTCGGTGGAGACGGCCAGGAAGCTGCTGGAAGATGTGGCAGAAGGCAAGCACTGGTCACCGAATGCGCCGACGACGGAGGCCATCCTCGCCCTGCTGCGCGATCGCAAGCCGGAATACGTCAGCTATGACGATTGGAAGCTGATCGACCAGTTGGAAATGGAACGCGGCAGCGCCGAAGGTCGTCCGCGCAAGAAATTCACGGAAGTCAGCGCCATGCTGGACGCCCTCAAGGAGCGCAAAGCCGGGGCGCTGGGTGACTGACCCGGGCGGTTTCTCGAGGCTACAGGCATATTCTGTAGGGGCAGGTCTATGACCCTCCCCTACACCTGACCTTTTGAGGCACGTTGTCCGTAAACCGTTGCCATCCCAAAGCCAGAAAGATGTACAGCGTGCCCCGGCTGCGCAAACAAACGGTTCTGCGCCTCAATCAGCGGAAACGACGTTCTTCTACGAACTGAATCGCATCCAGCAGCTTCTGCAATCCCTCTTCCAGGTCGCTTTCGATGTGCAGGCGAATGGCGCGCCGCCCATGTTTTTGCAGCGTTTGCAGGTCGCCATCGGCCTGTGCCTGGAAGAGCGTGCCGAAGGTATAGGGCTTGCCGGGAATTTCCAGGTCGGGCGCGGTGGATGCCGTGATCTGGAAGAAGACGCCGCTGGCGGGGCCGCCCTTGTGCAGCTGCCCGGTGCTGTGCAGGTAACGCGGCCCGAAGCCCACCGTCACCGCGCGTTTGGTCACATTGCGCAGGCGCATACGCACCTCATGCAGCATTTCGTAGACCTTGGGCGTGGGCGTGAAGTAGCACAGCAGCGCGAAGTAATCCCCGGCGTGCGTCCCGGCAATTTGCGCCGCCAGCACTTCGGTGCGGCTGTTGGGGTCGTAGCCGTGTGCGCGGCACATCTCGCGCAGCGGTGCGACGGTCTTCTCATCGCTGAAGAGCTTCACCGTCGTACCACCGACCAACGGCGCGGTTTCCGGGAGGTCTCCGCTTTCCTGCTGGTGTGCCAGCATCTCATTGGTGGCTTGCTTGGCCTCGGCGACGTTCGGCTCATCAAAGGGATTCAGTTCCAGCAAGTACCCCGCGACTGCCGTCGCGAATTCCCAGCGAAAGAACTCCCCGGCGATGGCGTAATGCCCCGGCACGCGCAGGGTGGCGCGGGGATGCCCGGCCTCGCGCAGTGTTTTGATCTGGTCGCGCTTGCTGTCCGAGTCGGGGTCTTCCAGCTCTCGCAAGAATACGAAGAGGCGATCCGTGACGTAGTACTGCGGGCTGTCGATGTCTTCGCCCGCGACGGGCACGACTCCTTTGCCGTTTTTGCCCAGGCTCTCGGCGATCAACTGCTCTGCCCAATCGCCGAAATGCGTCAGCGACTCGGTGGTGTAAATCGTCAGTTTGTCGCGGCCTTCCTTCGCCAGAGCACCGATGTACACGCCCAGGCTGATGCCAGGGTGGTAGTGACCGGGGATGTTCTCGTGGCTGGCGTCGATCATCAGCCGCGCTTCTTCCCACAATTTGTCCACATCCAGCCCCATGACTGCCGCAGGCACCATGCCGAAGTAACTCAGGGCGCTGTAGCGTCCGCCGATGTCCGCCGGATTCAGGAAGAGGTCGCGGAAGTTGTTCTCTTGCGCCAGCTTCGCCAGTTCCGTATCCGCGTCCGTGATGGCAATGAATTGATTCCCCTGTTCGCTCGTTTGCTGCCAGAAATAGGCGTAGAGCGAGCGAGCCTCCAGCGTCGTGCCGGATTTGCTGGCGACGATGAAGAGCGTCTTCTCCAGGTCAATCGCCGCTTCCACCTCGCGGATGCGTGCCGGGTCGGTGCTATCTAGCACGATGAAATCCGGGAAGCCGTCCTGCCGCCCGAAGCTGCGGTAGAGCACATCCGGGGCGAGGCTGCTGCCCCCCATACCGATCAGCACGGTGTGCTCGAATTGCGCTTGCTGGATGGCCTGTTGCAGGGTCTTCAGCCGCTCGATGTCGATGGTTTCCAGCACATCCAGCCAGCCCAGCCGCTGCTGAATCTTGCGGATTGTCGGCCCGTGATTCTTCCAGAGGCTACCGTCCTTGCTCCAGATTCGCGCATTCACAAAATCCTTCTCGATGCCGCGAATGGCGCGGTTGAAGGTCTCGCTGTAGATCCCCAGCGCCATCTTCTGCCGCTCCATCACGCCAGAACGCAGCACGGTCAGCTTGGCATGCACCTGTTCAATCAACGTCTCAAAGCTGGTGATGAAGGCGTCCACGCCATCGACCTGCAAGCGCTGGGTGATCTGGTCAATGTCGATGCCCAGTTCCGCCAGCTTATCCATGACTTCCTGCGGCTCCATCGCGTCGTCCATCTCACGCTTGATGGATTCGCCGACTGTGCCGTGATTGATGAAGGCGGCGAGTGTCTGCGGTGGCGTGGTGTTGACCGTATCGCGTCCGATCAATTGATCAACATAGCGCGTATCTTTGTAGGCCGGGTTCTTGGTGCTGGTGGAAGCCCACAGCGGCCGCTGTACCGTCGCGCCCTTCTCTTGCAAGCTCTTGAAGCGCGGGCTATTGAAAATACGCTGGAAGGTCTGGTAGGCGAGCTTGGCGTTGGCGATGGCGGCCTGCCCCAGCAAGCGACGGTTTGCGGCGATGCGCCCCGTATCACCCAGCACCTGCGCCACGCGCATGTTGTTCTCCAGGATGCGATCCACCGCTGTGTCGATGCGGCTGAGGAAGAAACTGGCGACGGAAGCCACCTGTTCGATGGGTTCACCCGCTTCCAGGCGGCGTTCCAACCCCCGGATGTAGGCTTGCGCGACTTCCTCGTAATTCTGCACGGAGAAGAGCAGGGTCACATTGACGTTGATTCCGGCGGCAATGGTTTCTTCAATCGCCGGGATGCCCGCCTGCGTGCCGGGAATCTTGATCATCACATTGGGGCGATCCACCAGTTCACGCAGGCGTTTGGCTTCGCTGACGGTCTCATCGCTGTTGTTCGCCAGCAGTGGCGAGACTTCCAGGCTCACGTAACCGTCGCGGCCTCCCGTACGCTCATAGACTGGCAGGAAGAGATCCGCCGCATCCTGAATATCCGTCACCGCCAGCTTCTCATAGACGGCTTCGGCTTCCAGGTCGAGCATTTCCAGGATGGACTCGTCATAAACATCCGATTCGCCGATGGCCTTCTGGAAAATCGACGGATTGGAAGTCACGCCCAGCACGCCCTCTTCGTCGATCCGTCGCTGCAATGTACCGTCTTTGATCTCTTGCCGATGAATGTAATCCAGCCAGATGCTTTGACCATATTCCTGGACTTGAATCGCGGGATTCATGCGTGGTTTCTCCTGATGCAAAATCAATGCGATTGCTGCGGATGAGCGCCGCAGGAAAGAACAATCGTTTCGGTTACTGTGGGCTGTCGTAAGAATCGCGTTTTTTTCGTTTGTGCTAATCTTATCATAGTTTGTCGTGGCTCGGTGCATCAATCGTACAGGCAAATCCTCCTTGATCGGTGCGCGAGGTGGCTGTGTGGGCAGCCCGCCGGGGCCGTGGGTGCGCTGCCACCCTCACGCCCGTTCCAGCAGGGCCGCCGCTTCTACGTAATAGGTTTGTGGCGCGAAGTCAATGGGCTGGATGCGGCGCAGCCTGTAGCCGTGCCGCGCCAGCTCGCGTAGATTGCGGGCGAAGCTGGCAGGGTCGCTGCCGATGTAGACCAGCCTGGGTAGTTCCAGCGCGGCGAGGGCAGCCAGCGCCTCCTTGCTCATGCCCCGGCTGGCGGGGTCAATCACGGCGGCGTGATATGCCTGGTCGCCTTCACGCACGGAGTCCAGCACCTCCTCGACGCTGCCCTCCACAATATCGACATTCTCCAGGTCGGCGAGGTTCTCCTCGGCGTCGGTTGCCATCGGCGGATAGCTCTCCACCATCGTCACCGTATCCGCACGCGGGGCCAGAAATGCGCTGAACACCCCGACCCCGGCGTACAGGTCGAGGACGTTCTCGCCCCCGCTGAGGGCCAGCATTTCCAGCACGGTCTGGATCAGCGGCTCGATCTGCGTGACATTCGCCCGGAAACTGCCCCCAGCCGTCACGCGGAAGGTGCGCCCGGCGATCGCATACCGCACCACCGTCTCGCCCAGCAGGTTCACGGGTTCGTTATCGGGCAGCAGCACATTGACGCTGGTGGGCAAATCGGTCATCAGTTCCGGCGCTTCTTCATCGCGCATGGTGATGATGAGCATGGTCGCCCCATCGCTCCCACGCCAGAGGGCCAGGCGCTCCATTTGCTCGTAGTCAATTTCGATGTTCTCGTACAGTTCTTGCAGCTCCGGGTGCAGCACCAGGCAGGTCTGGATCGGTTCGATGCTGCGCCCGTCCATGCGCCGCAGCCCCAGCGCCCCGGACGAATCGCGCTCGAAGACGATGTGATGGTTGTAGCCCCAGGCGTCCGGCGCGGGCAGCACGGGATTCATGGCCTTTTCCAGGGTGGGATCGTCGAATTTGCCCAGCCGCGAGAGTTGATCCGCCAGCACATCCTGCTTCAGCAGAAGCTGCGCCTCATACGTGATGTGCTGCCACTGGCAGCCCCAGCAGCGCCCTGGCCCGAAATGCGGACACTGCGGCAGCACGCGATCCGCCGAGGCATCCAGCAGCGTCTCGCCCTGGGCGAAATCCACCTTGCCGCGCTGCTCCACAACACGCGCCGTGATCGTCTCGCCGGGAATCGTATAGGGCACCAGCAGCGTGCGCCGCCGATGAGTTCCCAGCGCGTACCCGCCGTTCGCCATCGCCTTCAGCGTCACTTCGATGCGATCCTCCTGCTGGCGTGGACGTTTGTTGCGCGGGGGACGTCGTTTCTTGCTCATGGCGTTGTCTTTCTATCGATTTCTCGTCAGCGGTTCTGTGTGGCGGCTGTCCGCGTCTAGTGTAAACGCAGGCCGCAGCATGCGACAGACTGCGCTGATGGTGCGGGGTCATTCGTTCACTTCGTCGTAGAAGCGGTTCCACGCCTGGGTGAAGCTGCGCTCATAGACCAGGTCTGGCGATTTCTCATGAAGTTCGGGCGGTTCTTCGTAGAGGTGATCTTGCAGCACCTTCTCCACGAAGAAGATCATCTCGTGGGCTTCCAGCGCAGCAGTCGTACGATGAATCACCCAGGAGAGGCCGTAGAGCGTCAGGATCAGCAGGGCGATCAACCCCGGGGACCAGGGCATGAAGACCAGCAGCGAGACCAGGAAGGTCGGCAGGGGCAGCACATCCAGCAAGTACCAGATGCGGATGCGCCCGCGCAGGGTCAATTCGCTGTCATGACCGTCTTGTGTGCTGAAATCACCGTAGAGCACGGCGGTAGCGGTGGTGCGGCGGCGCGAGAGAGTGCGGCGGCTGGTCGTCGTCATGCGAAAGGAGCCGCCGGAGAGGGGATGCAGCAGGTAGCGGCGTCCGCGGGCAAAGGTGCTGCGCAGGTGCAGCCGCTCGATGCTGGGGCGCGTGGCCTGTTCCAGCACGGCGTAGACCTGCGAGGGCGTCATCTGTAGGCGCAGGGAATGGCGCGGATACACAATCCAGAAGAGGCGCAGGAATTGCTCGCGCAGCCAGCCCAGGCGCGATGCTCCGTCCTTGGCCTCGGTCATCAGGCACGCTCTGCGACGACAATCACCCGTTCTTCGTAGCGATCGCTCACCCAATCATACTCCCCGCAGGTGATGAGCGTCAGGCGATGCGTGGAGGAGGTCGGTTGCAGCGGCGTCAGATCATCCGGCGTCGTGCGGTAAACATCGGTGACGTAATAGGTGTGCTGCTGCCCCTGCGATTCGAGCATGATGACATCATTGGGCGAGAGCGTCTCTAACTGGGCGAAGATGCCGGGTCTACCGTCGGAGAGTTCCACATGCCCGGAGAGGACGACGTTGCCAGGGCGGTCGATCCAGGCCGTACCTTCCAGGTGCCCCACGCGCTGCCGCAGTTGGCTGATGTCCCAGCTTTGCCCATTCAAATAGGCCTGGATGACATCCGAGTAAATCGCGGCATTGGGGATGAAGAGCGTCGTCCCGGTGGGAACCTCGGAACGCCCCGCCAGCGCTACAGGAGTCGGCAGGCCATCCTCCAGGGTGACGGCCTCGGCAGTCGGCGCGGGCGCGAAGGACTGCGCATCCTGTGTGGGCACCTCTTCCGCTGATTCCAGCGCGATTTCAGCGGTGGGATCCTCCGGGTACTGTCCGCGATCCCACCACCAGAACGCCACCCCCGCAATCGCTGCGAGGATCAGCATGATCCAGAATGGCGGTCTATTGCTGCGCCTTCCGTACATTGGCCTTGCTTTCCCCAGGTTATCTCACAGGCTTTGTCCGAGCCGATCATCCAGTCTGCGTGCGCCGTATTACAAACCATCTTTCTCATACTACACCAGTTTGCGCGGCGGCGGCACAGGACTTTCTAACTGAACTCGATCTATTCCCCATTGTAACGCTTTCTTGCAGGCTGCAAGCGCTGGCGAATTTGAATACGGTTCGGATTTCAACCGTTTTTTGTAACGTCATGCCCGTTATAATGCCCCGGATGCATTCGACTTGCGGAAAGTGAACGTCGCTATGGCACAGGCTCCGGCAATCCAGGCAGAGACGGGGGCGCAGCCTCGCCCGCAAACGCACAGCCGCATCCGGCTCTGGGGTGGCCTTGCGCTGGTGATGATCGGCGCGGCGCTGCTCTTCGCCCCGATGATGAATCACTGGCGCGCGATGAGTGACTACGAAGTACACAACGGGGTGCTGGCACAGCAATTCCTGGACGCACCGGGGGAATTCTTCGCTTCCACGCCGCATTTTCTCTACCATGTGCTGGTGGGGCTGGCCTACCGTCTGCTACCCTTTGCAGATATTTTCTGGGCAGGGGCGGCGGTGATGACCGCTTCCTACATCATCCTGGCGGCGCTGCTGTACTGGATGCTGCTGCATGCGCTGACTGGACGCGGCCCTGCCTGGGGGCTGGCGGCAGGGATGACGTTCGCGCTGCTGCTGGTGACGCCCATCAGCTTCTTCACGCCGGAGAATCAATACCTGGGCTATTTCACGAGTCACGTCTACCACAATCCGACGGTGCAGTTGATGAAGCCCTTCTCGGTGGCGCTCTTCTTCGCCGTGCTGCCGATTTACCGGGCGCAAGGCGGCGTCTCCTGGCGCTGGATTCCGGCCTATGCCCTGCTGACGGCGGCCTGCCTGCTGGCGAAACCGAGTTTCATCCTGGCCTTTGTCCCGGCGCTGGGGGTGTTGACGTTGGCGCGGATGCTCCTGCGACAGCCGATCCGCTGGCCGGTGCTCATCGGCGGTATCGTCGCGCCTGCGATGGCTATTCTGGTCTATCAGACGCTGACCTGGACGAGCGGCGGCGGGATCGACATCGACTTCCTGCGCGTCTTCCACGAGTGGACGCTGCACTACGACGAAAATGCCGACCAGTTCCTCGTGGGCAAGCTGCTGCTCTCGGCGGCCTTCCCGCTGACGGTCTATGCGCTCTACTGGCGGCAGGCCATGCGCGACCTGCTCTTCAACCTGGGCTGGTTGATCTTCATCATCGCCGCGCTGTATGCCTACTTCCTGGTTGACCTGACCGTGATCGCTGCCGGGGATTTTGGCTGGAGTGCGCAAATTGGGGTCTTCGTGCTCTTCATCGCGGCGGGGCGCTTCTTGCTGATGCACCTGGGCAAGCGCGGGTGGGCGCGTGCGGCGCTGGCACTGGCGGTGTTGTCCCTGCACGTCATCGCCGGGATCAACTGGTATTTGCTGCATGTGCGCGGGGACGCCATCGAACTGCTCTATGGCCCCTGGTGAGGTGCTGCGCCTCAACCAGACCGTAACCAAAGCCGTACTGCCCTGAAGCGCATTCCTAATCTTGAAGGTCAGCAGGCACGTGTACACTGATCTGTAAACGAATCGACAGATGCAGACCCCTGGTGAATCTGATGGCTTTGTTACCTTTGCAGCACCCCAAGGCGACTGCCCGCTACGACGAAGAGACGGGCATCATCTATGTGAATTACAGCGGCTTGCTGGATGGCGAAACCAGTACCGCCGTCTATAACTGGCTGGGTGACCTGACCGATGCGGTGGGAATCGAGAAGATGCGCGGGGAAGTCTTCGATTTCCGCCAGGTGACGGAATTCATGCCGGATAACCTGCTGGAAGCCCGCCGCAACAGCCGTCGCTACAACATCCGCAACGACATCAAGCGGCTCCCGGTCGCGATGATCGTCAAGGACTTCTACCAGGAAGAAATCTTGCGCGGCCCCATGCAGAACGTCCGCGAGAATCAGCGCAAGACAGTTGTCTGGTCAATGGATGAAGCGCTGCAATTCATCGAAACATGGCATGAGCAGCAGTCCGCAGAATCCGAAGAAGACGACGCGAGCTGACGCCAGCCGCTGTGGGGTTGCCCCTGTGCGGATGTGTCCTGCGCTACTATACTTCCGCGCATGGATGCGACTCTACAGTACATACCCATTATGATCTTCGGCTTCGCGGCCTCATTGGGTCTCACGCCGCTGTCACGGCAGATTGCCATGCGCCTGGGCGTGGTCGATAAGCCCAATGCGCCGCGCAAGACGCACAAAGATCACAAACCGATGATGGGCGGGCTGGCGATTTACGTCGGGCTGACGCTCGCGGTGTTGCTCTTCAGTCCGCCACAACACATCCGCGAACTGGCGGCCATCGTCGCTGGTGCGGGGCTGCTGACGCTCGTCGGCGCGATTGATGATCGCTACAACCTCAGTTGGCGGCTGCGCTTCCTGGTGCAATTCCTGGCTGCCAGCATGCTGATCCTCTTCGGCGTTCACTTCGACATCACGGGGACGCTCTGGCTGGATGTGCCGATTACCCTGGTGTGGGTGGTGGCACTGACCAACGCGACCAATTTCCTGGACAATATGGACGGCCTGACGGCAGGCCTCTCCACGATTGCGGCGGGTTTCTTCCTGCTGATCGCCATCACGCAGGGGCAGATTCTGGTGTCGCTGCTGGCGGCGGCGATCTTCGGCAGTGCCCTGGGCTTCCTCACGTATAACTTCGCACCCAGCAGCACCTTCATGGGCGATATGGGTGCGCTACCGCTGGGTTACCTGCTGGCGACCCTGGCAATCAAGCTCGACCTGACCGGACAACCGCATCTGGCCGCACTGCTGGTTCCGCTGCTGGTGCTGGCGCTGCCCGTCTTCGACATCAACCTCGTGGTCTGGACACGTCTCGCGGAAGGCCGTTCCCCCGCCGAGGCCGGGCGCGACCACACCTCGCACCGCTTGCTCTCCCTGGGCTTCGGCTCGCGGCAGACGCTGCTGATTCTCTATGCAAGCTGCTTTCTCTTCGGGGTGCTGGGGCTGCTCGTCAGCCAGGCCGCGCCGGATGCCGCACTCGCGCTGGGCATTGGCGGACTATCCCTGCTGCTGCTGCTCTACATGCCCATGGTGCTGATCCGCGAACAGGTGCAGAAACGCCCCCAGGCTTGAGACACACTTCAATCGCCCGTGACCGATCCGCCTATCAGTCACCTCGCTCCGGCTCGCTGCGCGAACGATCCGCCTCAGCCGGGCGGAGAGGGCAAGGAGAACCGTGTGACGCGCGGCGCAGGTGGTTACGGGGCAATCAGCGCATTCAAGACCCTCTCAGCCGCAGGTCGCTGATCCTCTGCTACAATGACGGCGTGCCTGACCATTGCGGCGAGGACGCACCATGAGCCACCGTTACGACAACCTGAAACGCATTTTGCAGCTCGACCCAACGACGGACTACGAAGAAATCGTCTACATCGTCGGCAGCTACGAATCGCCCTGGCTCATCAAGAAATCGCTGGAATTCGCCCTGCTGCGCACCTATGCCGTCCCGCGCACGAGCAAAATTCTGGTGGCGACGGAGCAGTTCGCGGGGCACGGGCAGAAACGCTACGACGACACCTCGCTGATGCTGGCGGGAATCGCCGAGCACGGCATCGACAGCCATTTTGGCAAGACGGTGATCGCTACCATGAATCGCCTGCATGGGAGTTATCACATCCGCAACGAGGAAATGCTCTATGTGCTGTCGGTCTTCGTCTTCGAGCCGACTCGCTGGTCGGAGCAATATGGCTGGCGCAGGCCGACCCGCAACGAACAGCTTGCCAATTACTACTTCTGGCGCGAAGTAGGGGAACGTATGGGCATTCAGGATATTCCGCCCACGCTGGAAGACTACGACGCCTTCAACCGCCAGTATGAGCGCGAGAATTTCCGCTATGACGACGCCAACCACCAACTGGCGCAGATGACCATCGGACTCTACGAAAGCTGGTATCCGGCCTTTTTGCGCCCCCTGGTGCGCGAGGCGGTCTTGTCCTTCATGGATGATCCCATGCGCGAAGCCTTCGGCTTGCCCAAACCGCATGGCATCGTGCGCTGGCTGGTGCGCAACGGATTGGCCTTTGGCTACGGCCTATTGCGCTTCATGCCGCCGCGCAACAAACCCTTCCGCTACACCGAACTTCCCAGCCGCACCTACCCGGAAGGCTTCACGCCGGACGAACTCGGCGCAAAGCCGCAGAAAATCTCGCAAGCCGGCGACTGAACCTGACGCTGCGCAACAAGCCATCTTCCCGTCTGTATCCCCCTCGCATCGGCTTACTGCGAAGGGGGATACCCATTCTCTGCTTATGCAGCGGGGAGGGAAGCGCCCGACGAAGAACAGAATTCCCGGCTACGAGAGGCCAAAATTCTAGCAGTCCCCCAACCCAATGCAGCCCGGCGTTTTGAGCGTCAGGCAAGTCTCCCTGGTTCCTCCAGCAACACCAAATCCCCTGATTCCACCTGATTTGGGGAGCGTACTTCGCCAATATCATGCATAATGGGCGCGAATGCGATGACATCATCGCCGTTCACCTTGCACACCAGAACCACGTGCGCAAGGTAGGCGTTATGTGAAATTTGTTGTAATATCTCGGATGGGAGACGAGCCAGGCTGGCTGCTCCATCACGCGCAGAACGACAGTAACGACCAACCTAGATTGCAACGGGCAGGGATGATGTTTGACTTTGACATTAGCTTCTACATTCGCGTCGTGCGCAAGTGGCTCTGGCTTGTGATTCTCACGGGGGCTGTCGTCGGGGCAGCGGCCTATTTTGTGTTGAATTTACGCTCTGACGAGTATCGTGCGAGTACGCTGATTGCTGTCGGCACGGTACTTGGTAATCCTGACCCCGGGCTGGAAGATGTGCGGCTGGTGCAGGAATTGACGCCGACTTATGCGCGCATCGTCGAGACGCGCCGGGTGCTTGAACCCGTCATTGAGGCACTGGAACTGGACGTAGGCGTCTTTGCCCTGGTGCGTGCCATCGATACCGAGGCCATCCCGAATACATCGCTCTTCGTGCTCAACGTCACCTGGTCGGATCCAGAGACGGCGGCAGCCATTGCCAACGAAGTCGCCAACCAACTGATCATCAGCAACCCCTCGAACCTCTCGCCTGAATTGCAGAACCAGGTTGAACTCTCGCAAACGCAGATCGAGCTGCTCAGCACGCAGATTGTGGAACTGCGCGAGCAATTGCTGACGCTGGATGATCGCATTGAGCGGGCAGAAACAGAAGTAGAGGAAACGTCAGCCGACCTGGAAGCGGCAGAGGAAGAATTGGCTGCCGCCGAGGCCGCCGCTGCCGAAGCCGAAGCTGCGGAGCAAGAAGCCGCCGAAGCAGCAGAGGACGACGGCGACGCCGCTGACGCGGAGCAGGATGCGACTGCGGAAGACGCCGCTGACGCGGAGCAGGATGCGACTGCGGAAGACGACGCTGCGGCGGAGGACGAAGATACCACAACAGCCGCAAGCGACGACGATGCAGCCGCTGCTGACGACCAGGACGCAGCCGCTGCTGATGACCAGGCCGTCGTCGAAGAACCGGACGAAGTAGCGCTCGCAGAAGCCGCCGTCGCAGAAGCGGAAACTGCCCAGACCCAGGCGCAGCAAAACCTCGATGCCCTGCTGGCACAGCGCTCGGATGTCATCGGGCAGATCAATCAGGCGACGGCGACCATCGCCCAGCTTTCTTCCACCATCACGCAGATTCAGCAGCGCACCAACGCCCTGGTGATTCAACAGGAAGCGACCCCTCCGGTCAGCCCGGTTGGCGGTAATACGCTGCTTTTCACCCTGGCGGCGGCTGTCGGCTCAGCCGGGTTGGTCGGTGTGGCGGTGCTGGCGCTGGAAGCGATGGATACCCGCATCCGCAGCGAACGGCGTATCGAGCACCTGCTGGAACTGCCCGTTCGTGGCACAGTCGAACTCGGTTCGCGCCGCCAACTCGCCAAAACCCGGCTCGACTCGCGCCTGCAGGAACCCTACCAGATGCTGCGCACCAATCTGGTTTACAGCGACTCGCGCACCGACACGCCGATTTACATCTTCTCCAGCCCTACGAATACCGAGCGCCGCGCCCTGGTGCTGGGCAATCTGGCGCTGGCGGCAGCGGACAGCGGTTCGCGGGTGCTGCTGCTGGATGCGGATTTGCGGCGTCCTGATCTGACGAAGACCTTGCAACTGAGCAATGAACACGGTCTCGTCGACTTCCTGACAGCCGCGCCCGAGACGTTGCCAGACAGCGCAGCCGTGGGGCAGGCCATGGAAGCGATCACCCAGCGCGAAATCAGCGAACGCCTGGATGTGATCCCCAGCGGCAGTTCGACGGAGAACCCGATTCGCCTGCTGGAATCCCCGGCGATGCAGCGTCTGGTAGATTGGCTGCGGCATGGGGATTACGACTTCGTAATCGTCAATACGCCGCCGATTGTGCTCTTCCCGGATGCGTCCACGCTGGCGTCCCTCAGCGGCATTGAAGTGCTGTTGATCCTGGAACATGCCCGCAGCCGTTCGGAGCATGCAGTCGCCGCGCTGGATCAGGTGCAGCAGATTGGCGGACGACTCAACGGCGTCATCTTCGTACGCTGAGCCAATCACGGGTGTCCGCCCGGAAACCCTCCCTCTCTCCCCGTAGGTAACGTGAGCATACGGAGTGAAGAGGGGGAGTTGGTCAGCTTATTGACGGGCCACTTCCGCTGCGCCCTTCGGGTAGCCTGCACGCGCAACTCAGCTATAAACCCTACGAATCAGAACCCGCCCTACCAGACGAATCCGCTCATCTGACGTGAAAAGTCGTTGACTTCGAGCCAATTCTCGGCGTATACTTCCTACGAAACGTAGTAATTATTCAGGCCGGGGTGCAGGGTACTGCGCCCCTTTACGCACGGCGGCTCGCCAGAAATGGACGAACTCATGAAGCAACGCACTGCATTTTTGCTCGCCCTCGCGGGACTTGGCGGCTGGCTCTGGCGGCGCAATCGTCGCCGCGCGAATGCCACGCCCCTCGCCAACAAGGTCGTAGTAGTCACGGGCGCATCATCCGGCATCGGCAAGGCCATCGCGCAAGCCTTCGCCACAGAAGGGGCACACCTGGTGCTGGTCGCACGTCGCGCCAATCTCCTCGCGGAACTGCAACAATCCCTGCAAACGCCAGAACGCCGCATCCTCAGCATCCCCGCCGATTTATCCGACGAAGACGAGATCGAGCGCGTGGTGCAGCAAACCCTCGCGGCATTTGGCCGCATCGATGTGCTGGTCAACAGCGCGGGGCTGACAATGGGCGGATTCTTCGTCGATCACGATCCGGCGGCGGTGCGGCGCATGATCGACCTGAATCTGACCGCCACGCTGCGCCTGACGCAGGCCGTCGTCCCGGTGATGCAGCGCCAGCACAGCGGGCATATCGTCAACATCAGCAGCGTTGCCGGATGGATTGCCAGTCCGGGTGAACTGCCCTACACCGCAACCAAGGCCGGGTTGAACGCTTTCAGCCGGGGCTTGCAGCGAGAACTGCGGCGCGATGGGCTGCGCGTCTCGGTCATCATGCCGGGCTATACCGACACCGCCATGATTGATCCGGCGCGTTTGAAGAAGTTTCCCGGCTATCGCGAAGGGCTGATCCGCCTGCAGAGCGCCGACTTCGTGGCACGCAAGACGCTGGACGCCGTGCGCTACAACCTACCCCTGGTGCGCCTGGGTGGGGTCGGCTTCGGCATGATGGGGTTGGCGGAGCAGCACCTGCCTGCCCTGGTCGATTGGTGGATGGCGAATATCTTCAATCTGGATACGATGATTGAGGCCATCGGCGGGACTCAAAGTCCGGAGCGCAAGACCGCACGCACAGGCGAACCGCAGGCTTGATCCAGCTTCAGCGGCAGGGCGATCAATTCGTAGTCGCCATCTGGCACGTCGCGCAGCAGCAGATGCTCCAGGTTGACCATGCCGTGCGTTCGCAGCGCATGATGGCAGGGCAGGGCTTTGCTGTCGAAGGCATCGACAGAGGGCGAATCCAGGCCGATGAGCCGATAGCCCAATTGCGCCAGATGCGCGATCAATTCCACGCTGAGATAGGGGATCGCCGCAGGCCATTGGTCGTCGGGTAGATCGCTGACATGGCTGTGGATCAGCAGCCGCTCCCCACCTGCAAGGTCGGCATGGGCGAAATCTTCCGGCAGCAGGGCACCGTCGCGCTTCGTCACGCTGACGACCCGTGCCCGCCCAATGTAGGCATCCAGGGGCATGCTAGCGGGATGGTCACCATCATCGGCGAAGTGGTAATAGGCGTCCGCATGGGTGCCGATGTGGCAGGTGGTCGTCATGGTCATCAGGTTGACGGACGCCCCCGCCGCCCGGGTCATGACGGCTTCCACGCTGTAGGGCGTGTCGCCAGGCCAGGGGTGGGTTTGGGATGAGACGGTACGTGTGATGTCGTAGAGCATAAGGCTTGCGTTCTCATTTCAGTGGGCGGTGATTGATTTCGCGTGTTGCTGGCGCGTCAGGCGATTCGTCTACCCCGCTGCAAAGAGCGCCCCTGTTCTGCATATTGACCGAATATTTGCCGATGAAACACTTACCCCTGCGTCGTATGGATGCCGCATTCGGTCTTGCCGCTGTGCGTCCAGCGCCCGTCGCGGCTGTAGCCTGCCCCATCTTCGACCGGGCGCGTGCAGGGCCAGCAGCCGATGCTGGGGTAACCCGCATCATGCAGTGCATTGTAGGGCAGGTCATGCGCCTCAATATACGTCCAGATCATCTCTTCCGTCCAATTCGCCAGTGGCGCGACTTTCTGCGCGCGCGTGGCGGCATCCCACTGCACGATGGGGGTTTGCGCCCGTGCCGTAGATTGATCCCGGCGCACACCGGTGAACCAGGCGTGAAATGGTTGCAGGGCACGCTGCAAGGGCTGCACCTTGCGCAACTGGCAGCACAAATCCGGGTCATGTTCCCAGAGGGCTTCGCCATAGCGGGCAGCCTGCTGCTTCAGATTCAGCGCTGGCTTGATGCGGCGGACTGTGATCCGCAGCCGCGCCTCTACCTCGGCGATGAGCTGCTGCGTCTGCGGGAAGAGGAGGCAGGTATCCAGCGTCAGAATCGGCGTCTGGGGCGCAATGGTCTGTAGCATGTGCAGCGTGACGATCCCGGTGGGTCCGAAACTGGTCACGACTGCGACGCGCCGTCCATAGCGCTCGGTGACGCTGCGCAAGATGGCCTGGGGTGTGGCTTGCTCGAATTCTTGTTCAACAAGGTGTATCTTTGGGCCTGTCCTGGCCTCAGCACCGGTTGTTTTGTGTGAGGAGTGGAATGGTGAATCCACGCCAGTGGCTTCAGTGCTAAATGGCGACTCGGACGGTTTGCGCACGACGTTCCTCTGCCAGCAGTCTCAATTCGGACGATCTATAGTGTAGTATACGCCCCTTCTGCCGCCGGAAAACGTGAGGATATTACCGTATCTTACGTGACAGGCGCACGCTACTCCGCGAGCAGTCCGCCGCGCTGCGCCGTCTCCACCGCCTGCGGCAGGGACTGCGCCCCCAGCTTGGTCAGCAGGCTGCCCAGGGTCAGGCGATCTGCGTCTGAAGTCACCTGCGCACCCGCTTCTGCCAGCCGTCGCAGCAATGCGCGTTCGTCCCGGCTCAGGTGGAAGAAAGTCGCGGGGTTCGTGGGCTGGATGCTGACCTGCTCGCGCAGCAGCGGTTGTGCATGGTAGGCGGCGGCAATGGCGGCCTGAATGTTCTCGTTACTGGCTTCCTGGCAGATGCAGCCGATGGCTCCGGCGGCGTGTGCTTCGTCCATGTCCCACGGCTCGACTGTCCGCAGCAGGGCAATCAGCTTGATGCCGGGATGCGCCATGTGCAGGGCACGGGCACTGGCTTCTAGCAAGTCCGGGGCGAGCAGGACGAGATGCGGCGCGGTCTCATCAGCGAGTGTCAGCAGTTCTTCGCTGGACTGCGCCGTACCAACACAATCGACATCGGGGGTAGCCTTGACCAGCATCGACAGGCTGCGGCACAAGGCCGGGTTGGAATCCGCTATGAGCAAACGTGCAGTCATGAATCGCGCTCCCTGGGGGTGGCAGGCACCTGCGACTCCGGCGTCGTCCGGGGCGGTCTCACGGTGGAGAACTCCGCGTGTACTACAGTGCCTTGGCCTACGGTCGTTTCAATATGCAGATCAATGTCGTGGTTCTGCGCCCGTTCGCGCATGATGCGCAGTCCCATATGTTCTGACGAGATGCCCTCCACCACGAAGCCGCGCCCGTTATCGCGGATGGTCAACGCGGTGCCGTCGGCATCCATTTGCAGCGTCACCCAGACTTCCGACGCCTGGGCATGGCGGATGATGTTGTTCAACGCTTCCTGTGTGATGCGATACAGGTTCAGGCGCACGTTCGGGGGCAGTCGATCGCCTTCGGCGTGCATTTCTGGATGAATGACAGCATCCGTGCGGGTGCGTGCGCCGTTGATGAGATGCGTCAGCAACGTGCGCAAATCCGTGCGGGCGAAGGCCTCCGGACGCAGTTCCATCAGCAGCGCACGCATTTCCGCCAGCGCTCCCTTGGTCAAGCGTGCCAGTTCGTGCAAGCCCGCGTGTACCTCTTGCGGATCATGTTCGTAGAGCAGCGGTAGCGTCTCCGAGATCATGCTGGCGGAGAAAAGCGTCTGGCTGACGGCATCGTGCAGGTCGCTGGCGATGCGCTGCCGTTCTTGCGCCGCAGCGAAGGCGCGTCCTTGCTCATAGGCACGCGCGTTGCGGATGGCGAGAGCGGCGTGGTTAGCGAATTGACGCAGGCGCAGGCTGTCGTGTTCGGCGAACGCATCTAGCTTGTGGCTTTCCAGGTTCAGGAAGCCGATCACTTCATCATCCAGCGTGATGGGCGCACCCAGGTAGCAGCGCGTATCTTCCCCCGGCAGGACGAGCCAATCGGGCAGGGCGGCGGTATCCGGGATGTAGACCACTTCCCGTGTATGGATCATACGACGATAGGGGCTGCTCTGTTCGATGTGCAGGGCGGAGCTGAGGATGCTCCGTGTGTGTGCCGGGGAGTAGCCGCGATGCGTGACGACTCGCGTGCTGCCGTTGTCTTCGACCAGGGCGACGTTGGCTTTCTCGTAAGGCAGAATCTGGTGCAGATTCTCCAGGATGTACGGCAGGACTTCTTCTAGCTGCAAGGTGCTGTTGAGCGCCGCTGCGGTATCCAGCAGCGCCTCGGAGAGGGTGCGCTGTTCGCGCTCGGCCCGCAGCGCGTTCTGGATGGTGGTGATGTCGTGGGCGTTGAGGATGATCGCCTCGACGCCCGGTTCGCGCAGCATATTACTGCCGACCATCTCAATCCAGACCCAGCGCCCCTGGGCGTGCTTCATGCGCAAGCGCACTTCAATCGGTTGCAGCGGCTCTTTGATGAGCGACCCAATTTGCTCGCGCACGTGGGCTTCTTCTTCTGGATGGTAGAGGCCAGGAATCGCATCCAGCATATGGGCGCCGACCCACTCTTCTTGCTGGTAGCCCAGGATATGCTCGACTGCCGGGCTGATGTACTTGACCGAGAGGTCTTCATACAGCATGACGATGATGTCGCTGCTGTTCTCGATCAAGAGACGGAACTGCCGTTCGCGCTGCAAAATGCTCTGCTGCATCTCCACATTGCGCGTGGCGTTGACAAAGGCGACCAGCACTGCCGGACGACCGCCGTAGTCAATGCTGGAGAGCGTCAGGTTGACCCAGAGACGCCTGTTGCTGCGATCCTGAATCGGAATTTCGGATTGCGAGAGCTGCATCACACGACCGCTATCCGGCACCCAACTGCGTGCCAGGTCTCGCAGTTCCGGCGCAATCAACGTGTGCAGCGACTGCTGCTGAAGTTCTTGGCTGTCAAAGCCCGTCAGCGCATTCACCATCTGGTTGTGGAAGACAATGCGATCATCCTGCTGGATGAAGACCCCGACCATGATGGCATCCAGCACTGCCTGCAAGAGGTGTGCATTCGCGTAGGAGGCTTTTTCCGCCCGTTTTCGGTCGGCGATGTCCAGCATCAGCGTCAGAACCCCCGCCACCTGCTGATCGTACATCAAGGGCGCGAGGCGGTTCTCCACCCATTGGCTCGGTTGGTTCGCGCGGGGCAGCTCGGTCTCGTACTGCACGGCTTGGCGCTGGCTCAACACCTGGTCGATATGTGGCCTGACGACCTGCCAGATGTGCGGCGGCAGCGCTTCGTCCAGGCGTTTGCCCACCATTGCCTGGGTCTTCTCCATCATGGGGTGGCTGTCGCTGCCGTGCGTATTCGTCATACGGTAATCTGGCGTCACGGTATAGACCACACCCGGTAGGCTGTCGATGATCGCCTGCTGATAGGCCGCAGCGTGCTTCGTCTGCTTGACCAGGTCTCGAAGCTGGCGCAAATCCCCTTGCTGTACCATCACGACGAGGGCGAACGTCGCCAGGATGTGCAGGGCGTTGATAGCGAGCGTGGTGGGCGTAATCGCCTGCTGTATGGGAAATGCCAACATCGAAACGGCGATCAGTGTCGCGCTGCCCAATGCATAGAGCCACAGCAGCGGAGTCCGCTTCTGGACGAAGACGCTGGTCATCAGGTAGATGACGATCACCTGGAAGAGGGCATCCACGCGACCAAAGGGCAGGAAGAGCAGCGGCGCGAGCAAGGTGGTCGCGGTGAGCTGCCAGATGGCGACATGATACCAGCGCGACCGCGCCAGCAGATACAGGCTCATACTGGCGAAGAGCAGGGCGGGAATGGCGATGTCCGTGTCCGCAGTCACGGAGGGCAGCAGCACCGCCAGCGCCAATGCGACATTCATGAAGCTGAAAATCGCCAGCGCCTGCAAGCGACGGTAGAGGCGGGCATCCGTCACGCTGGGATGGGGTGCGCTCAGGGGGTGCACCAGACGAAAGAATGATTCTTGCCAGCGGCTCACCGCTGCACGTCTTGTCTCCATAGTGCGTTCACTCATTTTGCACTCTGTTTCCGGTGGTGTCCCGCCGCGTGTCCAGTCCCTGGGTTATCAAAAACGCGCTCAATACCCCTAGATTGATCTATGGGGATGTAGGGC
>CAZJWX010000066.1:0-27523 GCA_964549915.1 uncultured Anaerolineaceae bacterium
CGCGCCCTACATCCCCATAGATCAATCTAGGGGTATTGAGCGCGTTTTTGATAACGCCGCGTCGCCGATGGCGTACAATACAATGGGGATGGTGCCGTGCGCATGATCCCGCGCACCAACAATGAACAGCCAACAAACAGCCAGAAACTGAACACCAGGATTCACAGAAGACACTATGGCCTTTGAACTGGAAGCGTTAGTCGGACATCTGTACATTGCAGGCGGGCGCACGATCAAAACGTCGCCACCGGGGACTCTCTGCGAAGTCGCGCCCCGGCGGGCGGCGCGTGGGCGTGAGGTCGATACCTTCTTCACGCTGGTGCTGCCATCGGGCAACATCGCCCCCAACACCTTCTACGAGCAGATGGCGCTGATGGCGGCGGAACGCTACTTCAGCAACAGCGGCAGCGTTACCTCGGCGCTGCGCGATGTCTACAACACGCTCAACAACAACCTCTACGAGCACAATCAGAGCGGGCGCAAACCCTACGAAGCCAGCATGATCTGTGCGGTGCTGCGCGGCAAGGAATTATTCCTCGCGCGGTCGGGCGCGTCCACGATGGTGCTGCGCAGCGCTGGAGAGACGAAGCTCGTGCCGTCGCCCTTGAACAACGACGAGGCGCTCTTCAAGCCCCCGTTGGGCGTGCAGCCCATCCCGGAAGTGGAGATGAGCCGCTTCCCGCTGGAAGCAGGGGCGCGCATGCTGCTGGCGGATGCCAACCTCGCGGAGATCCCGCAGGCCAAGATCGATCAGGCGCTGGCGGCGGATGATATGGAAGCGCTGCTGGATGAATACAAACTGCTGGTGACGCTGCAAATCCAGATGGTCGCGGTGGAATTTGTGCTGCCGGAAGAGCCAGTTCATGTCCCTGCCGTGACGGGGCAGTCGTCGGCGGTGCTGGCGGCGGAGATCGCAGCCGCGCGTGCCAGGGCTGCCGCCGAACAGGCCGCTGTTTTGGCGGAAGCCGCTGAGGGTGACTCTGCCGAGCCAAAAGAGAGCGCCCGCAGTCGTCTGCGCGAGCGCTGGAAGGGGTTCCTGGTCAGCCTATCACGGCTTGGGGGGTACTTCTTCAGCACGCTTGGCGACATCCTCAGCCGCATCCTGGGCAGCAGCGAAGAGGGCCAACGCTTGCCCACTGGCGTCCTCACCCTGGCGATGATCGGCTTTCCGGCGCTGGTGATCGTGATCGTGCTGCTCTCCTGGGTATTGAATGTCGGGCAGACGGCCTTCGAAGCCTGCGTGGCGCGTGCCGCGGATGCCGCCCAATTCGCCCGCTCACTGGATTCGGCACAGCGAGACAGCCTCATCGCCGGCTGGCAGAGCGCCCTGACCATCGTGGAAGAGTGCGACGAACTGCGCGAAGATAACGACGATCCGACGCTCTTCCAGATTCGCACAGAAGGCCAATCCGTGCTGGATCAACTGAACAGCATCTCGCGGCGGCGGGCGATTCCAGTCTGGGCATCGCCGGATGAGGGGGCGAATATCACCGCCCTGGTGCGGCAAGGGCTGGATCTGTACGCGCTGGATCGCAACACCAATCTGGTCTACCGCGTGCAGCTCGCCAGCGACGGTACCTCCCTCGCCAATACGCCGCAGCCCATCGCCAACATGCGCAGCGGGGCACGGGTCGAAAGCCTGGGTGTGAACGTGGGGCCGCTGGTCGATATTGCCTTCGACAGCAACAACAATCTGATTGCCGCGCTGGATCGCAACGGCGTGCTGATTCGCTGCCGCCCGCTCTTCATCAATCAGTGCAACCAGCAGCAGTTGCAAGGGACGGAGAACTGGCTCAATCCGGTGGCCTTCACTTTCTACCTGGGCAATCTCTACGTGCTGGATATTGGCAGCGGTGGCGGTGGGCAAATCTGGCGTTACGAACCCATCGGCGGAGACAATTACTCTGCCGTGCCGATTGAGTACTTCCGCGCATCTGTGCGCCCGGATTTGACCCTGGCCAACGATTTCGCCATCAGCAGCGCTGCCAACACCCCCACCACACGCGGCACAATCTACGTATTGCGCGAAGATGGCGTCATCAGCGCCTATTACCAGGGTGACCCGCAGCCCTTCGCCTTCAGCCCCTTCCCGACGGGGCAGGAGTTGAGCGTCGTCACCTCGCAGGCCATGTACCTCAACGATAGCCCCATTGATACCGGGTTCTTCATCATCAGTCGTCCGGCGCGCACCATCTACGAGACCACCGCCGCCGGCACCTTCGTCGCGGCCTATCGCGTCTTCGACGAATCGCTCTTCGAGCGCCTCAACGATGTGGTGGCGGATGCCGAACAGGGCATCATCTACGCCGCGTCTGGCAACGCCATCTTCGCCCTGCGCAAGGATCAATGATCCGCCGGGTTGCGCCTTCCAGCCGGGCAGTCCCACGGCGATTGCCCCGGCTCTGCTGAGCGAAACATATCGAGAGAGCGCAACCCCAGAGGTCACGCCACGCCGAACCCCTGTTACACTGAATGAGGAATTGACCGCTTCTCCTGACGGGAGGACTCTGCTTTGACGATCCCACGTCTGACGTTCTTGTTCATGCTCCTGGCTGGTTTGACGCTCAGCGCCCATGCCCAGACGGCAACGACGATCCAATGCGTTGACGGCGAGACCTACGCCGTGCAGGCCACCATTGCCCTGCCACCCATCGCCGAAGACGCGCCGGGCGAATTTCGCATCACAGTCGTTCCCGCCGGGGATGCCCTGCCCATCGTGGGGGTGACGATCCCCGATGGTGATACCTTCTGCAACGAGGGAGAGTCTGCCGCCGCTGCGTACGAACTGCGCACGGACGAGACGCAAATCCCGCCCGACGAGGCCAGCGCTCAGGAAATCGCCTTCGATCCGGGGCAGAACCTCGTGCAAATCGGCACGGTGGATGATGTGCCGGGGTCGTTCCTGGTCGTCATCGAAGGCGAGTTTTTCCCGGAAGCCCCCGGCGACCACCTGTATCGCGTCACGCTTCCCGCTGATGAGAGCCTGCCGCCGCCGCGTGCCCTGCTCTTCGCCCTGGATGGCGCAAGCGCCCCTGCCTTGCAAGTGCGCGAGGCCCAAGGCGAAGGAACCCAGGCGGAACCGATTACGGCACAACTGTTGACCGACATCGAGAGCAGCGACGTCGCCGTCGGTGCAGAAATCAGCGCAGAGGCCGAGGTGATCGTGCCCTATCGCGACGGTGGGCGCTATGCCCTCGCCTTGCTCTTCAGCACTGGCACGCCGCCGGATACCCGCCCTACCGCGACAGTGACCGAATCCGAGACGGGCGAATTGCTGTTAACCTGTGCCGATACCCCGGTGGCCGAAAATGCCCTGGAAGTGATGCTGCCCGATGACGGCGAAGCCTATACCCTGACCGCGCTGGGCGTGGACGAATACGACCCGGTGCTGGCGGCAGTGGATGCGGAGGGCAGCGGCGTCTGCGTAGAGGACGATGCGGGGGCCTCGGATTACGGCCTGATGCTGCCTGACCTGGAAGCCGCTCCCAGCGTCCGCAGCAGCCAGGTACAGGCCGCCGAGCGACGCCGCATCATCGTGGCGGATCAAATCGGTGAGCCGGGGGAGGTCGCGCTGCTGCTGGAAGGGGGTTCGCTGGAAGGCGAAACGGGCGACACGTACACCCTGCGCCTGACGCCGGGCATGGTCAGCGCCGGGAACGAACTACGGTTGTATGCCATCGCACTCACAACTGACCTTGATCCTGTGCTGGCGCTGGATGCTGGGGCGAGCGCCCTCTTCGGCGAAGAAGAACCCATCCTCTGCGACAACGCGGGGCAGCGTGCGACCTGCTACAGTGCGCCCCCACTGCTGAACGACAGCACCCTGATGCTGGCTGGCGGCGCAGTCCTGCGCGGGTACGAACTGGACGCAGCGCTCTTCTTGCCGCTGGATGGCCTGCCAGCAGGCAGCGCCTTGCCCGTGACCGTCCGCGCCCAGGACGGAAGCAGCGGCGGCTATGTGCTGGTGATGCAGGTCGTCACGGATTAGCGTTCACGATCCAGCGCTGTACGGCGAGGATGGCGTTCAGGTTGCGCGTGAATTCAACGCCATCCGCCGTCGCCAGTTCGACATCCAGGGCGGGGATGCCGATGCTGTTCACCCAGGCCGCAGCGCCTCCGGTGACGGCATACTCGCTGAACGATTCGCCGAAGGGATAGCCGGACGCCTGCCCGTAAATCCGCGCCAGATCGTCGGAAATCGCGCGTTCGGGTGGGCAATTCCCGGCGAAAACCCCATTGGCGGCGGCGTGGTAGAAGAGCACGGCTGCCGGGCGCGTCCGCTCGACCAGGCTGCCCAGGGCGCGGGATTCCGGTTCGGAAAAGGGTTCGGTGCCCGGATCAACGGCATCCTCGCCGAAGAAGGCTTGCTCCGACCAGCCACAGCCCCAATTGCGATTCAGATCGACCCCGTTGGCGTTGAAGCGTCCGCGCAGCACGCGCCCGTATTCCAGGCCATCCACATTCAGCACAGGCACCAGAATCAGCGTGATTTCCGGCTGGATGTCGCCGGGATTCTGGGCGAAGTGCGCTTGCAGGTCTTCCAGCAGGCGGACGGTATTGGCCTCGAACCCGGTGTGAATCCCGCCGACCAGCAGCAGAGTGCGGCTGCCCGTGCCATAGCGATAGCCGATCAAGTCGCGCCCCTCGACGGACTGCCCGAAGGTGAAGATCGACGGCAGGGGGGTGGGTGTCATGGCCCGGGTGGGCACACTCGTAGGCGAGGCTCCAGCGGTGACGACGGTGATCGCCACGATAGAGGTCGGCGGCGGGGTGTGCGTCTGCGTCAGGGTGGCGCTGGGAGCGAGAGTCGGCGGACTCGTGCGGAAGAGGTCGGGCGCTGCGGTGCGCGTAGGGGCGCTGCTGGTGGGCAGGCGAGCGCGTGTCGGCAGCGTGCGGCTCTCCGGCTGGCAGCCGATCAACAGCAGCAAGGCCAATAGCCAGTAGCCAGAGCGTGGCATGTGTCCGTCAGGCTCCTCTCCATCCAACCCGTCACAGGCAGCATTGTAGCGGGGAGCCAGCGCCGCGCCAGCCCTCTGGTAGATTTCTGCCGTAACTGGCGCGTAAGAATTGAGCAAGAAACCCACAAGATTCGGCCTGCATTCTGAAGTCGTCTGTGAGACATGTATCCGCGATAGCGAGACAGAGGAGATCCTGAAGATGACTACTGCAACCGCACAAAAGACCCAGAACAGCGCGATTTCCGTCAATGCCATCGTCACGGGCATCATTTCCGGTATCTTCGCAGGCGGCATTTTCGGCGTGCAGATGCTGCTGGCGGGCATGATGCCCATGATCGCGCAGATGGTCGGCTCCGAAAGCGTCGTCGTCGGCTTCATCGTGCACCTGTTGATCAGCGCCTTCATCGGCGGCACCTTCGGCCTGATCGCCCGCTACATCCCGCGTACCCTGCCCGTGCAGGTGGTCGGAGGGCTGGTCTACGGCATCATCTGGTGGGTGCTGGGTGCGTTGATCATCATGCCGACGGTGCTGGGCATGGGCGAGATGGTGCTGGTGGTCAACGACATGGCGCTCGGCAGCCTGATCGGTCACAGCGTCTTCGGCATCACGATGGGCGCGGTGCATTACATCTTCACCCGTCTGGAAAGCTGAATCCGGCAGCACTCCCACATCACAACAACTTCATAGATAGTGCGCGAGGGCACGGCAGGCTGCGGTGTCCTCGTCTTTGGTGGGGGTGGCTACCCCAACCCGCGCTGGAGTCGCGGATGCATGCCAGCGGCTTTGTGCTGGCAACCAACACGCAAACAAAGAGGAAGGTACGGCTGTACCTCCCTCTTTGAGAAGACCGTCACAAGGGGCGTTGTGACAGAACGAAGAATGCGAGTGTTGCTCCGATCATTGCAGAATGCCGATGGTTGGCAAGTTGTTTTCTGGCGGTGCACCACCCGGCTGGCAGAAGTAGCTGCTGTTGTTGCCGCTGATGTTCACCGCCCAGGCGCTGAAGCAGCTTTCGTAGGTGCTGTTGTTGCCATCTGCCCAGATCATGCCTCTGCTGTTCACAATGATGTCACCCTGCAACGTTTCACCACTACCGGAGAGACGGATTGCGTGGTCGCCATCACCGCACATCTCCACATTGGAGCGTGGCATGTTCGATGCGAATAACACCCCTTCCCAGTAGGCTGTTAGCTGCGTGCCGCTGCCGGATGTCTCGATCTTGCCGTTGCTGATGATGGTCACTCGGCCTCGAATCCCACCCGGAATCTGCAATTGCTGGTTCGCGTTGCAGGAATAGCCCAGGCTGCCTTCGTAATCCGGCACATAGAAACCATCTTGCAAGACGCCCGAGCCGGGGCTGGTGTAGAAGTCTTGCCACGTATAGGGTTCAACCTTGCCACCTGCGGAACAGGGCAAGATGTGGTAATTGCTGCCCAGCATGGTTTGCACAGACCCACCCGGCAACAGGTCGCTCCAGTCGCTCCAGGGGAATGGATTGTAACCCGTTGATTCGGCAGAGGGTTGGTTGAAGTCGATGCTCCCGTCGCCATGTCCCTCGTACAGGGGGCCGTCAGTGGTCTCTTCGTGCAGATATTCCAGATTGTCGTTCGGCGGATCGGTTGGCGGAGCACCAACGTAGATGTCGCCGTAGATGTCGAAGGCGTTGGCGTTGTTCCCCCAGATGTTGTCATCGACGTAGATGTCGCCGTAAATGTCGTTGCCCGCACCGTTGAGACGCAAGGCATATTTATAGGCGCTGCACGTCCCGCGCGGTGAGCGTAGATGGAAGGCATAATCCGTGCGTTCCTGGGGTTCGCCCTCTTCCTGTACCGGGGAACCGGCGTTGCAGTATGCGATGGTGCTCACGTCTACGCCCAGGGGTTCCGGATATACCAACTGAATGAAATACGACTGCTTCTCGGCCTGCACGGTTACCTCAACGGCGGAAGTGAAACTCGAACCACCGCACGAGCATTCCCCGCAACCCGGCCCCGGGACAGGCAGTGCTTCGTAGCCGGGGCCACCTTTCACGGCTGCGTTCACGGGGGCCAGCGGCACGTTGCCAGCGAATGTCACCGAGTATGTGCGGCTCTCATTCATGCCAAGCCCAAAGTCCCACTTGATGCCCGTAATACCCGTTGTGGGGTCGGTACCGATTTCGACAGAGCCTGACGGGGTATAGCTGACCGGAGTCACGCAGCTGGGTAGTTCCAGCGTGAAATGGCTCAAATCAGGTGGCGTCCCCGTGCCCGTCACGTTGTAGGTGAAGGTCGTCTGGTCATCGACATAGGTACGACCGACGAACTCGACGAGATAGCCACGAATGAGGACGGGTTCCGGGTCGACTGTCTCTTCACCACAGTCACAGGGGCCTTCGCCTCCCAGTTCCTGCAATTCGGTGTTGCTCAACAAGCGTACCCCGGTGACTGATGCGTTTACGCCATCCCGGAAGCCACTCTCTGCGAGGCTGAGTTCGGCAGTGCCCACCCAATCCGCTTCGGGATTGGTGCAAAGCGTGTAAGCAGCGGCGAGTGCAGCGGAGTCAGTGGCGTTGCGAGCGTCACGATAGAGGAAGTACAGGCCGCCGCCATCAATTGCCAGACCGGCTCCGGCGAGTAGTGCGACCATTAAGAGGGCAACCAGGACAATCGCTTGCCCCGATTCTTTCGGGTTACGCGAAGGTTGCGCTTGATCTGGATGATGTTGATGCTTCATGATTAGTGCTCCCTAAGTTCGAGTGATCTATCGAACCCCGGGTGTGTCCACTGCATTGTCCCCCATTGCCGTAACATTAACTGTAGCGTTGAGATTGTTGATAATGTTCCGTCATGGAACTAGTGTAACACAATTGTTTGGGAGGGGGATGTAAAGACTTATGGAGGTCTGTATAGATTCTGGTTGAAGTATCGCGCGATGCAGACTGTAATTTATTGAAGTCGTGTTGCGGTTTTTGGCCAGCAAGCGCGGCGAAGGGGCGCTACCCTCACGGGGGGGCATGCAAGAGCACGCCCAAGGAGAATAGCTTCGTCGGCTGATAGATTTTCAGACGTCAACGAGATCAACAAATGCGCGGCAGCAGTTCCCCCGCCGGGAGATCGACCACGCGCTGCGCCCCGATGCGCGTCCGCGCTGTGACGATGCCAGCATGGTCACTGACGACTTCGCCGATGATGGTGGCCTGCTCCCCTCCCGGCGTCTGGCGCATGGCTTCCAGGATGGCGTCAGCGTGTTCGCGGGGCACGACGGCGACCAGCTTGCCCTCATTCGCGACATAGAACGGGTCGAGTCCCAGCATTTCGCAGGCGCTTTCCACCGCAGGCGTTACGGGCACAGCGGCTTCGTCGAATACCATGCCTACGTCGGAAGCCACCGCCAATTCGTTGAGCACCGCCGCCAGCCCGCCGCGCGTGGCGTCGCGCAGGCAGTGAATATCCTTCGTGACGTTCAGCATGGCCTGCACCATCGCCACCAGCGGCGCGGTATCGCTCTGGATCACCGAGTCGAAAGCCAGCCCCTCGCGCACGGACATAATCGCCATGCCATGATCACCAACCGTCCCGCTGACCAGGATCACATCGCCGGGGCGGGCGCGATTTGCCGCGATGTGGACATTCGGCGGCACCAGCCCGATTCCGGTAGTGTTGATGTAGAGACCGTCGCCGTGCCCTTTGTTGACGACTTTGGTATCAGCGGCGATCACGCGCACGTTCGCTGCCTGCGCCGCCCTGCCGAAATCGGTGATGATGCGCCCCAGGTCATCCATCGGCAGCCCTTCTTCCAGGATGAAGCCCGCTGTCAGATGCAGCGGTGTTGCGCCGCTCATGGCGATGTCATTGACCGTGCCATGGATCGCCAGTTCGCCGATGCTGCCGCCGGGGAAGAACAGCGGATTGATGACGAAGCTGTCGGTGCTCATGGCGAGGCGTCCCTTCCCCGCCAGTTCGAAGAGCGTCGAATCGCCGTATTGGTCGAGCAGGTCGTTTTGCAGAATCGGCGCGAAGAGGTGCGCGATCAGGTCATTGGTCATCTTGCCGCCGCTGCCATGTCCCAGCACCACCGTTGGATAATGCCGCAGCGGAGCAGGACAGACCCAGCCATCCAGGTTCAGCGGTTCGTCGGGTTGGGTGCCGTTGTCGCGTTTCGTCATGATGCCACCTCCCCGGCGGCCTGGAAGCGTCCATAGCGGTGGTAGGCCGCGCAAGCGCCCTCAGACGAGACCATCGTCGCACCCAGCGGGGTCTGCGGCGTACATTCTTTGCCGAAGGCCGGGCAGTCGATGGGCTTCTTGATGCCCTTGAGAATCTCGCCGCTGATGCAGAGGGGCGATTCGTCGGTTGTGATGGCCGCCACTTCCGGGAAGCGGGCTTCGGCGTCGTAGGCTGCATAGGGTTGGCGCAGGCGGTAGCCACTCAGCGGAATGGTGCCGATGCCGCGCCATTTACGATCCGCCATCTCGAAGACTTCGGTGACGAGTTTCTGCCCCGGCACGTTACCCTCGCGGTTCACGGCGCGTGCATAGGCATTTTCGACCTCCGCGCGGCCTTCTTCCAACTGCTTCACCGTCATCAGGATGCCGCGTGCCAGATCAACCGGCTCGAAGCCCGTGACCACCACCGGGACGGGGTGTTTTTCGACCAGTTCTTCGTATTCCCAGTAGCCCATCACCGCGTTGACGTGCCCCGGTGCCAGGAAACCGTCGACGTTGACCTCTTCGGCTTGCAGCAGCGCGGCGAGAACTGGCGGTACGGTGACGTGCGAGACGAGAATCGAGTAGTTGTTCACGCCCAGCCGCTTGGCCTGGAAGACAGACATCGCGTTGGCGGGGGCTGTCGTTTCGAAGCCGACCGCGAAGAAGACCACCTCTTTATCCGGATTCTGCTGCGCGATCTTCACGGCATCCAGCGGCGAATAGACGATGCGCACATCCCCGCCGTTGGCCTTCACGCTGAAGAGGTCATGCTCTGAGCCGGGGACGCGCAGCATATCCCCATATGAGGTGAAGATCACATCGGGCAGGGAGGCGATGCGCACGGCCTTATCCACCAATTCCAGCGGCGTGACGCACACCGGGCAACCGGGGCCATGAATCAGCGTGATTTCCGGCGGCAGCAGCGTATCCAACCCGCTCTTGAGGATGTTGTGAGTCTGCCCGCCGCAAACTTCCATCAGCGACCAGGGGCGCGTGACCGTCCGTGCGATTTCATCCAGCAGCTTGCGCGTCATCTCGCCGTCACGATATTCATCTAAGTACTTCATAACAAATCACCTCGTGTCTCTTTCCATTGTTCATAACCGATGATCGCCTGTCCCAGCGCCAGCCCCCCGTCGTTGGGCGGCACGCGGCGATGCGTGTACACGCGCAGCCCGGCGGATTCGAGTAGCGGGACGGTCTTCGCCAGCAGTGTCGTATTCTGGAAGACGCCGCCCGTCAGGACGACCTGGCCCAGTTCGGTTTCCGCCGCGATGCGCTGGCTCACGCGGGCGATCATCTGCGCGATGCTGTTGTGAAAACGCCCTGCAACGCGCTCCCGCGCCATCCCCGCGCGGATGTCCGCCAGCAGCGCAGCCAGCAAGGGGGCGGGATCAATGCCCTGCGCCGTTTCTGGCAGGGGGTAGGTGCCCTGCTCCTGCGGATCAACGATGGCTTCCAGTTCGATGGCGGCCTGCCCTTCGTAGGTCGCCACCTGGCAAACCCCCAGCAGCGACGAAACCGCATCGAAGAGCCGCCCCATGCTGGATGTCAGCGGCGTGTTGATGCCGCGTTCCATCTGCTGCCGCAGGATCCGGCGTTCCGTTTCGGGCAGCGCCCGCAACGACGGCAGATTCTCGTCGGGCGCGAGTCCGCTGGTGAGCAAATCCGCGTAGGCGATGCGGGCGGGTTTGCGCGTGGAAGCGTCCCCGCCCGGCAGCGGAAGCGGCTTGAGATGCGCCGCACGCTGGAATCGCTGATAATCCGCCACCAGAAATTCGCCGCCCCAGATCGTGCCATCTGTCCCGTAGCCCGTGCCATCGAAGCAAATGCCGATCACGGGCTGTTCCCCGCTGAGTCCGTTTTCGACCATGCAGGCGGCGATATGGGCATGGTGATGCTGCACGCCGATGCGCGGTAAGTCATCGCTCTGCGCACGAGTGACGGCATAGCGAGTCGCCAGATAGTCCGGGTGCAGGTCATGGACGATCAGCGCAGGGGTAGCGTGGAAGAGCCGCTCGAAGTGCGCGATGCCGCCCTCGAAGGATGCGAGCGTGGCGTAATTGCCCATCTCGCCGATGTGATGGCTCATGAAGGCGTACTGCTCGCGCGTCAGGCAGAAGGTATTCTTCATCTCTCCACCCACCGCCAATACGGATGGCATGGCCTGGGGCAACCGCACCGGGAAGGGCGCGTAGCCCCGCGAACGCCGCAGGGGTAGTTCATCCCCGCGCCAGACGCGCATCACCGCATCATCCGTGCGGATGTGGATGTCGCGGTCGTGCAGCAGAAAGGCGTCTGCCAACCCGGCGAGCTGCTCTCGCGCTGCTTCGTTGCTCGTCACAATCGGTTCGGAGGAACGGTTGCCGCTGGTCATCACCAGGGGCGGCATCTCATCGTCGAAGAGCAAACCATGCAGCGGCGTATAGGGCAGCATCACGCCCAGCATCTTCTGGCGTGGGGCGACATCCGGCGCAACAGTCGGATGCTGTGCGTCGGTGCGGCGGTTGAGCAGCACAATCGGCGCGGCGGGAGATGTCAGCAGCGCTTGCTCGGCTTCGTCCAGCTCGCAGTACATGCGCACCTGCTCCAGATGAGCCATCATCAGCGCGAAAGGCTTATCCGGGCGCTCTTTGCGGCGGCGCAATTCCGCCACTGCGGCGGCGTTGGTCGCGTCGCAGGCCAGATGAAAGCCGCCGAGTCCCTTGATCGCCAGGATCGCCCCCTGTCGCAGGCGTTCGCCCGCGCGGCGGATGGCGTCATCCCCCCTGGTGGGCGTACTGTCCCCCTCGAACCAGACCTGGGGGCCACACTCCGGGCAGGCGACGGGCTGCGCGTGAAAGCGCCGATCCGCCGGGTTATGGTATTCCGCCGCGCAGGCATCGCACATGCCGAAGTCCGTCATGGTCGTCTGCGGACGGTCGTAAGGGATGTCTTTGATGATGGTGAAGCGCGGGCCGCAGTTGGTGCAGTTGATGAAGGGATAGCGGTAGCGGCGGTCGGTCGGGTCGCGCAGTTCGCGCAGGCAGTCCTCGCAGATGGCAATATCGGGCGAGATGGGCTGTGCTGCTCCCAGAATCGCTTCGCTGTGCCGGATTTCGAAGGCGGTGAAGCCATCCGGGGAGCAGTCCATGGTCGTCAGGCTGTCGATGTGCGCCAGCGGGGGCGCTTCGCTGCGCAAGGCCGCCACGAACGAATCGAGAGAGTCCGCGCAGCCATCCACGCGAATATCGACGCCTTCGGACGTGTTGCGCACCCAGCCGGTGAGGTCATGGCGCAGTGCCAGCCCGTAGACGAAGGGGCGGAACCCCACCCCCTGCACGATTCCGGTGATGTGAATCGCCCGACCTTGCATCATACTCACGCCTGCTGATAGGCCTTCACCTGCTCGTAGATCCATTCCGTCCATGCATCCAGCCCTTCGCCCGTCACGCACGAAATGGGGAAGGTCTTCACGCCCGGATTGAGCATCTCCACGCCCTTGGTGAAGTAGTCCATGTCGAACTTGAAGTAGGGCAGCACGTCAATTTTGTTGATGATGACTGCATCCACGCCCCGATACATCGGCGGATACTTGTAAGGCTTATCGTCGCCTTCGGGCACGCTGGCGATCAAGACGCTGAGGTGCGTCCCCAGCTTGAAGCTCGACGGGCAGATCAAGTTGCCGACGTTCTCTACGATCATCAGGTCAAGCTCATCTAACTTCATCGCAGGCAGCGCCGAGGAGAGCATCACGGCATCCAGGTGGCAGGTGCCGCCGGTGTTGATCTGCACGGCCTGGATTCCGGCTTCGGCGGCGCGATCCGCGTCAATCGTGGTGTCGATGTCGCCATCGACCATGCCCAGACGCAGCCGATCCTTGAGGCGTTCCTGGGTAGCGACGATGGTGCTGGTCTTGCCTGCGCCGGGCGAAGACATGATATTCAGCCCGAAGACGCGGTGGGCATCCAGCGTGCTGCGGTTGGTCGCCGCGAGCTGGTCGTTGGCGGATAGAATCTCTTCGACAACGGGTACTTTGATGACATCCATTTTGCATTTCTCCTGCTGGTCATAGGGCGACCGGATCGGTGTTCAAAAAAATGTGCACTGGTACAGCGCTTGTATGGGACGCGCTGCCGCTGCCCGCTGCTGTCCTCCATCCACAACCGGGTCGCCCTCCTGGTTGGTTGTGAGGAGATGGGGACAGGCGGCCTCTATTGATTTACAAGGTATATTTTCTGGCCTGTCCTGGCCTCAATATTGGTTGTTTTGTGTGAGACATGGAATAACAAATCCACGCCAGTGGCTTCATGGCTCGGACGAAGCCGTTGCTGCGCCGTCGGGCGGCGACTCTTCCAGGTCGATGCCGAGTTCGTCTTCCAGTTCGCCCATCTCGCGCAGCAGTTCCAGCGTGCGAAACGCCTCTTCTTCATCGACTTTGCTGATGGCGAACCCCACATGGATCATCGTGTAGTCGCCCACCTCCGGCTCGTCCAGGTAGGCGAGGCAGGCTTCCTTCACGATGCCGCCGAAATCGACCTTGCCCATTTGCAGCCCCGCCACTTCGTATATTTCGATGATTCTGCCCGGTATTGCCAAACACATCGCTCGTACTCCAGTACAATAATTTTCTATTCGCTTTCAAGTTTCCGGTGTAGCCGCTGGCGTATCACACTCAATGCCGATGGATTCCAGGCGAAATTCGTCCCCGCCCGCGACCTGTACATGGGTGCTGCCACAGTGCGGGCAGGCCAGCGTCCCCGGATGCGGGTGATAGGTCTGGGCGCAATCCAGGCAGAGCATCTGCATGGGAATGCGCTCGAAATGCAGGGTCGCGCCCTCAGCAATGGTGTCGCGGCTGATGATGTCCCAGTAAAACTGGACGGAATCGTCCACGATGGACGACAACTGCCCGATCAACAGGTATAGATCCGTGATGCGTGTCGCACCTTCCCCTTCGGCGTAGTGCAGGGCGATCTTCAGCACATTTTCCGTGACGGATAATTCATGCATGGTTGTATTCCTCCTGTGCGCTGGCGTAAACTTCCTGGGTGAGCCGGCCAATCTCGACACGGGTGCGCTCATGCGCCAGAAACGCCCGGAACTTCATCCCCGCGAGCGAGGCGCTGTGCGCGGTGGAATACGCCAGGCCGATGGAAGTCGTCAGTTTCACCCCGTCAATGTCCACGATGCGGATTGCACCGCGTGCCAGGGCAGGGGCGGCTTCCAGGCGCGAGACGAAGGCCAGCCCGACGCCGTATTCGACGGCGGCGATGATCGCCCCGTGATTGCTGATCTCCATGCGCACATCGAACTGCGTAATATCTACCCCATAGGGCTTGAGCGCGTCTCGCACAGCATAGCGGCAGGCAGTGCCTTCGTGCTGGCAGACGAAGCGCTGCCCCACCAGAGCCGTTGGATGGATGGGACTCTGCTGGTTCAGGGCATGATCCGCCGAGGCGATCAGCACAATCTCGTCTTTGAAGAAGGGCAGGCATTCCAGTGGCTCGCAGTTGTCGATGACGTGCATCACGCCGAAGTCATACTGACCACTGACGATTTTGTCGATCAGCTCTTTCTGGCTGACGGTGGGGATGCGGAAACGCACCAATGGGTACAACTGCTGGAAGCGTGCCGCCACATGAATCAGCACAGTATCCGCTGAAGGCAGGCTGCACCCCAGAACGAGATCGCCCAGCACCTCGTCATTGGCGGTGCGGATGAACTCTTCTGTGCGAATGGTCATATCCAGAATCTCGCGTGCCCGGGGGACGAGCGCCTGCCCGGCCTTGGTCAACTGCATGCTGCGCCCATTGCGCTCGAATAACTTCACCTGGAGATGGTATTCCAGGGATTTAATCTGCATGCTGACGGCGGGCTGCGTCATGTTCAGGGCATGCGCTGCGGACGTAAAACTCCCGGCCTGGGCTGCTTCATAGAACACGTGTAGGGCGTGAATATCCAGCATAGGTGTACTCAATGAATCTGCGAATCGGGCGTCTACCCTTTACGGTACGCCCACCGCCGTTTATCCGTCATATGCCAGTTGTTCCTGAACTGAGCGACAAATGTCATGTACTATTCATGGGCATCGCCACATCTGATCGTGATAATGCGCTGTGAAGGCCCCAGGTGTGCAGCACGCCTTCTGCTGCGGCGATCATCTGCGGCAGCGCACGCTCCCCTACCTGGCTCAGCCCCACGCCGATGGAAAGGTCGGCGGGTTGCATGCCGACGAGGTGCAACCGCAGCGGCAAAGTTCCACGCAGCATCGCCAGCCCCAGCACTTCCTGGAAGGTGATCTGGTGCTCAGAGAGCTTCGCGCCGCCGAACAGCGGAATCTCCGCGCCCCCCAGCGTGATTATGGTGCCCGCCTCGCGTCCGGCATCCACCGCATCCAGGATCAGCAAGTGAGTCGCATCATCGACCAGGGGCAGCAGATTCAGCCCCAGCGTGCCACCGTCAGCGATGGTGAACCCCTCCGGTTGCGGGTACCTGGCCTGCAACGCACGCGCGGCATGGACGCCGATTCCTTCGTCTGTATTGAGAATATTGCCGATGCCCAGAACCAGGATGGGAGCGCCGGACTGTCCGGGATGCATCATTGTCTTCCTCGTCTTCCTCGCAATTTCAAGCCGTTCCAATTCGTGTTTTCGGCAGGGGCATGCGCGAACATGCCCCCGAGGCAACCCGGCTGTCAGCGGCGGTCAGACGACGCTGCACATCATGCCGGGGGTAGCATCCACTTCGTTGACCGTCTCGCCTGTCACATCCATCAGATGAATGGCGCAGGACATGCACGGGTCGAAGCTGTGAATCGTCCGCAGAATTTCCAGCGGCTGTTCCGGGTCAGACATCGGCGTGTTTTCCAGCGACGACTCGTAGGGACTGGGCTGTCCCAGGTGGTCGCGCGGGGAGCCGTTCCAGGTCGTGGGGACGACCATCTGGTAGTTGCTGATCTTGCCGCCGTCAATCACGATCCAGTGACCGAGTGCGCCGCGTGGGGCTTCATGCCAGCCGAAGCCCTCGGCATGTCCTGGCCATGAGAGCGGTTCCCAGCGTTCGCCATTCCAGTTGCGCAGGTCCCCCGCCGCGATGTTGGCGACGAGTTCGTCATTCCAGCCGCGCATCTGGTCGGCGATGGCCTTGGTTTCGATGGCGCGTGCTGCCGTGCGTCCCAGGGTCGAGAAGACGGCTTCGATGGGCGCGTCCAGAGCAGCTAGCGTGCGATCCACCAACTCGCGGATTTGCTCGTTGCCGCTGGCGTACATCACCAGCACCCGTGCCAGCGGCCCGACTTCGACGGGTCTTTCCATGAAGCGCGGAGCTTTCATCCAGCTATAGCTTTCCTCGACGTTGAGGTGCGTATAGGGCGTTTCGGGGCCGCCGTAGTTCAAGGTCGTCTCGCCCTCGAAGGGATGCAGACCGGCATCCTTGCCGCCTTCGTAGTCGTACCAGGATCGCGCGATGTATTCCTGCACTTCTTCGAAATTCTTCGGATCAGGTTCGATCAGCGTGTTGATGTCGCGATCCATGATGACGCCGCGCGGGATGTACTGGTTGCTGATGTCGCGCGGGTCATCCAGCGGGAACTCGCCCCAACTGAGGAAGTTGCCCGTGTTCTCGCCCCACTGCGTCCACTCGCTGTAGTAGGGCGCAATCGCGAGGATGTCCGGCAGGTAGACCTGATCGACGAAGCGCTGGATGTTGTCGATGACGCCGCTGAGGGTGCTCAGCCCTTCGGCGTTGAGCGCCATATCGCCGTTGGGATCAATAGCAATCGGCACGCCGCCGACCACGAAATTCGGGTGCGGGTTCTTGCCGCCGAAGAGGGCGTGCAGCTTGACCACATCGCGCTGCCAATCCAGGGCTTCCAGGTAGTGCGCCGTCGCCAGCAGGTTCACTTCCGGCGGCAGCTTATAGGCCGGGTGCCCCCAGTAGCCGTTGGCGAACAGACCCAGGTTGCCGCTTTCCACGATCGCCTTGACCTGATTCTGCACTTGTTGGAAGTAGGCCGGGGACGAATTGTGCCAGGACGAGATCGACTGCTGGATGCGCGACGTTTCCGCTGGATCTGCATCCAGCGCCGAGACAATATCCACCCAATCCAGCGCGTGCAGATGGTAGAAATGCATCACGTGGTCATGCACGAACTGCTGCGCGACCATCAAGTTGCGGATCAGGTTCGCGTTCTTCGGGATGCTGATGTTCAGGGCGTCTTCCACCGCACGCAGCGAAGCGAAAGAATGCACCGTCGTGCACACACCGCAGACGCGCTGCGTGAATGCCCAGGCATCGCGCGGGTCACGGCCTTGCAGAATGATCTCGATCCCGCGTACCTGCGTACCGGAGCTGTACGCCTCTGTGATGATGTTGTCTTCGTTCACCTGCGCTTCGATGCGCAAGTGTCCTTCAATACGAGTGATGGGGTCTACAACAATCCGCTCAGCCATCTCATGCCTCCTCAATCAGGTTATCGGCGATCAACTGCGCCATGCCGATGATCTCCCAGTCGTCCAGGCCGAAGTGCTGCGTGCCATCCATGAACTGCATGCGGCAGCTTGTGCAGGTCATCGCGACCTTCTTCGCGCCCGTTCGGTTCACCTGGTCGATCTTCAGCGAGAAGGCAGACATCACGTTGGCACGCGCCTCTGGCAGCGCCTTGATGCCGTTGCCACCGCCGCAGCAGAGCGTCTCTTCGCGGTTGGGGGTCATCTCGATGAAGTTGTCGCCCGCCATCGCTTCCAGCGCCATGCGCGGCTGGTCGTAGTTGCCGCCCGTACGCTGAATCTTGCAGGAGTCGTGGAAGGTGATCTTCTCGTCGATGACGCCGGGTTTCACTTTGATCTTGCCGCTCTTCAGCAGTTCGCCGTAGATTTCTGTGATGTGTACGACCTCGAAAGGTAGCCGACGCTGTAACAGATTCTCGATGCGGAAGCGCAGGTTCTCGTAGGCATGCCCACATTCCGAGATCATCAGGCGTTTCACGCCCAGTTCCCGCGCCGCGTCGATCAGGCGCTGCGAAATGGCGATCTCTTTGTCCTCCAGCCCATTCAGCAGGCCGAAGTTCATCACTTCGCGCCCGTGCGTGCTGATCGTCCAGTTGATGCCGCCCGCGTTCAAGATTTTGGCGATGGCGGCGATGTTCGAGGGGAACTTCAGCAATTCGTTGGACGTGAAGACCGCCAGCACATCCGCGCCCTTCTTGTCCTTGGGCAGGGTGATGCCGTAATCCGCCTCGATCTGTGCGATGTGTTCCAGGAATTTGTCGCGGTCAACGCCTGCCGGGTTACCTGTCTCCATCTGGTTCTGCAGCGCCTTTTGCAGGTTGGGTGGGGCGAGACCTGCCTCGGTCATGCCCAGGCGTGCCAGATGAATCAGGTCGGCGATGTTGATGCCCATCGGGCAGGCCAGCGAACAGCGGTGGCATTCCGTGCACGCCAGGAATTGATAGTCCGTCCACTCAACGAGTTCGTCGTCGGTGATGGGCTTGCTGATGCCCAGAGCGGACTTGAGCTGCCCCAGCGGGGTGAAGCGCTGTTCGTAGGCGCGTTTCAGCAGTTCTACCTTCCAGATGGGCGTGTATTCCGGTTTGCCCGTCGTCATGTAGAAGTGACAGGCTTCTGCACACAGGCCGCAGCGTGTGCAGGCTTCCAATTGTGCCGCAATCGCCCCGCCCACCTCGCGAACGTAGGTGTTCATGACGGAGTCGCGATCAACCGTTCTACCTTCGGTCATGGATGACATCGTTACCTCCTTAGGGGCGTGCGCCGCGCGCTGCATAGCGTGCGCCGTATCGCGGACGGGTGATGAAGTAGTAGGCGAAGTGCGAAATCCGGCTGAAGGGGATCCACACCAGCAGCAGGTTGATGCTCAGCACATGCAGGGTGAACATCACTTCGTAATCCAGCAGCAGCCGATGAGTCAGGAAGAAGCCCGTGAAGAAGGGCAGGAAGACCACCAGCAGATTCAGGAAATCCGACGGGCGCGAGAGCAGGCGCAGCACCGGGCTATACAGGCGGTTGAAGAAGAGCACGATCAGGGCGATGAGCGTGATCGCGGCGAAGAAATCAACCACCGGGAGCGGCAGGGCTGGCCAGCGGAACCCCAGGATGGAATCCCAGACCAGGATGTGTGCCGCGCCAAAGAGCACCACGATGAAGAGACCGATGTGCAGCGCTGCCCCGGCGATGTAGGTGATGGGGTTGCGCGACGCGGATTCGTGCAGGCGGGGCAAGAACGGGAAGATCAAGAAACTGCGCAGCATGACCCGCACACCTCCCATGAATCCGCTGCCCTTGGGGCGCACGTGATTGCGCTTCCAGCCCAGGAAGATCACATGCGCCAGCCGGAAGATCATTCCGAAGATGAAGATCAGCAGCGCCGCGTTGAACATCGGGCCGCGTACAAAGAGCATGGCTTCGTTCCAATTCATGACGTTTCCTCCGTTTCCGGCGCTGCGCCGCTGGGGCGAGCGTTGCGTGCACGCCGCTTGGCGCTGTTATTGGCAGCCGCCATGCCGATGCCCGCGACCGCGCCGACGGCTGCCGCCGCGCCAACTGTGGGGATGTTGGTCGGGTTGATGATCGACCCCTGGCCCTCGTAGAAGCCGCCCGCATCCCAGAAGTTGGGTTCCGTGCAGCCCAGGCAGGGATGCCCGGCTTCTACCGGCCAGCTCGTGCCTTCATTCCACTTCACCGAGGGGCAGGCGCTGTAGGTCGTGGGGCCTTTGCAGCCCAGTTTGTAGAGGCAGTAGCCCTTGCGGTAGCCTTCGTCGCCGAAGGTTTCCGCGAATTTGCCCGCTTCGTAGAAACCACGCCGCGAGCAGCGGTCATGCACCGTCTGCCCGAAGAACATCAGCGGACGGTTCAACTCGTCGAGTTCCGGCAGCGTCCCCAGCACCAGGATGTGAGTCAGGGTGTTGGTCATCACTTCCGGGATGGGCGGGCAGCCGGGCACGTTGATGATCGGCTTGTCGGCAACCAGGTCGCGGACGCCTGCCGCGCCTGTCGGGTTGGGCTTGGCCCTGGGGATGCCGCCGAACGTGGCGCAGTTACCCACCGGGACAATCGCCTGCGCTCCCTCAGCCGCTTCGCGCAAGATGTCTTCCGCCGCGCGTCCGCCGATGCTGGTCATGCCGGGTAGAGTCGGGATGCTGCCTTCGACCACCAGCACGTATTCGCCGAAGTACTCTTCCATGACCTGCGCTTTGGCGGCCTCGGCCTGGTGCCCGGCGGCGGCCATCAGCGTTTCATGGTAATTCAACGATACATCGTTGAGGATCAGGTTGGTCAGGCCGGGATTGTGCGAGCGCGTGATCGCCTCGCTGCATCCGGTGCAGTCCTGGAAGTGCAGCCAGACGACCGGAACACGCGGCTTGGTCTCTAGCTGGGCAACGACGCGCCCGACCTGGGTGTATTCCAGGCCAATGGCGGCAGCGGCGAACGTCGCCATCTTCAAGAAATCTCTGCGGGAGACGCCGCGCTTCCGTACGACTTCGTAAACAGTATCATCTTTGTTGTGGAACATATGCACGTATCCTCTGAATAAGATCGTTTGTGTTTTTCCTCAATGGTCGGCCACCATTTGCGCAATCTCGCGGATGCGCGCGGCCATATCCAGGCGGTTGCTGACGATTTCCAGCATGGTGTGCATCACCTGGCTGAGCAGGTCGACGAGCAGTTGAATCTGCCCGGCGGAGAAGCGCTGCACCTCAGCGAAGGAGCGGCACACCGTCTCCCGGTCAATGCCGCTGGCGGTGGCGAAGGCGGCAAGCTGCTGTGGGTCTACATTTTCGCTCGTCAGGATCGGCCCCATCAGCACATAAGCCAGGATGGACTCCTGGAAGATCACCGGCGATTGCAGGTACTTCAGCCCGTTCGCACAGGCGCGAAGCTGGGGTTCCCTATCTGCTGCCAGCGGCTGGCGGAAGTTCGCGCGGCAGGTACTTCGACCTTGCGGCAGGGTCTGCATGAACTGGCAGAAGGGGTGCTGGTAGGTTCTGCACTGCACCACTACCTTGCCACGCGGGTCGACGACGAAGGCGGAAAGCTGCACCGATTGCGCGAATGCATCCAGCAGCGACACAATCTCAACGCTGTTGAAGAGGCGATCCGCATCCGGCAGGTCGTTGTCTGGCGTTTGCGCACGCTGGATTGCGCCGCCGTGCGCCGCCAACCAGTCCTGCACCTGCTCTTCCGGGAAGCGCCACTGACCACCAATCTTGACAGCCGGGAAGTTCTCTTCGCGGATCAAGCGATAGATGGTCACTCGATTCAGTTGCACCAGTTGTTCGACTTCTCTGGTGGTTAACATCGCCGCGCTCATCTTGGTTTAAGCTTCTTGAACGAATCCTAACACCTGCGCGAACTACTTTTGACTAATCCTGCTTATGTTTGACAATAAGCCACGCTGATAGATTGACAGGGAACAGCGCCGCAGTGGAGGAACAGCCCCCGGAATCAGTAGAGGGCACGGAACAATCCGTACCCCCTGCTGTGGAGTAAAAGGTATGGAGCGGGAAATCAATACACGACAGAACTATCCGCAGCGAGCATCTCTTCGACCATGCCCTGTGCGGGGACGATGGTCACACCGGGGGCGCAGGTCTCGCTGGTCAGCTTGCGGGTGTTGGCGCAGGGTTCGCAGACGATAATGCGCCCGCCCGCACCCAGGAAGCCTTCCATCATCTGTTTGAAAGGCGGCATCCCATCGGCTTCGATGTGCTCTGCCATGCCGTCTTTCGCCAGCCAGACACCGTTGGATTGCAATCCGACGACCACTTCCATATCGGGCGATTGAATCGCCGTATAGGCCATGCCCAGGCCAATGGTCGCCCGTTCGGGCATCCCGGGGCCACAGGTAATCGTCACCATGAATTTCTTGGACATCGCTCAAGAATCCTCTACGTAATCGAACGCTGCCCCAAGCGTAACAAGAATTCCGGCATCTTGAATTCTGTTCTCTGATTGTCATGCATAAATTCGGCTGATACATGCGCCTGGTTGTGGGGTAAGGCCGTTCACCCCCTCGCGCCTTCCTGCGCCCATTTCAGGATGCGCCGGAAGCCTTCGACCACTTCGGCATCGGCGGCGGCGGTGGTCATGCGCAGGAAACCCTCGCCCGCTGCCCCATAGGCCGATCCGGGAACGACGCAGACCCGCTGCTCATTGAGGATGCGTTCGGCAATTTCGTTGCTGCCGATCCCCAGCGCTCGCGCATCCAGGAAGAAGTAGAACGCCCCCTGCGGTTCGATGATCTCAATCGGCGTTTCCCCGAACGAATCGTAGAGCGCCAGCACTTTTTCGCGGCGGCGGGCATACGTCTGTGCCATCGCGGCGACTTCATCCTGCACGGCGGAATCGCTGAGCGCGACCAGCGCTGCCCGCTGTGTGAACTCGGCGACGTTGGTCACGGTATGCTGGCTCTGCTTGAGGGCGTTGCTGATGATCGGCTGCGGCGCACACAGGTAGCCAATGCGCCACCCCGTCATGGCGTAGGACTTGCTGAAGCTGTTCAGGAGCAGGGTACGCGCTTTCGCCCCCGGAAGCGCGGCGACGCTGGTATGTTCCACGCCATAGAGCAGCGTATCGTAGACCTCATCGGCGAGGATCAGCAAATCGTGTTCCTCGGCGAAGGCCACAAGCTGCGCCACGTACTCCCGGCTGGCGACCATCCCGGTGGGGTTGCAGGGTGAATTGAGCACCAGAGCGACGGTCTTCTCTGTGCGGGCGTCTTCCCAGGCTTGCATCGCCGGGAAAAAGTCATTCTCCGGCGAACCCGCCACGCGAACCGCTTTTCCGCCGAGCACGCGCACCATGTTGGCGTGGGTCTGCCAGGAAGGGTCAGGGATCAATACGCTGTCGCCCGGGTTGAGAATGGCCGCCAATCCCACATGGTAGGCGTGAATCGCGCCGTGCGTCACCAGGATTTCCGTTGCCGGGTCGTATTCTGCACCAGTCATCCGCTGAACTCGGTCAGCAATCGCTTCGCGCAGGGCGGGTAATCCGCGACTGTTGCTGTAATGGGTGGCTCCGGCTTGCATGGCCTCGTAGGCCGCGTCGATGATGGGCTGCGGCGTGTTGAAATCCGGGTCACCTGTTTGCAGGCCAATCACCGGAACGCCGTCCCGCTTCAACTGGCGCACCCGATCCGCCAGAGCGATGGTGAAGGATTCGGTCAATTGGGCGAGGTTGTGGTTCATGCTCATTCCTTCGGGGGGCCTTGTAACACAAATTCACGCATGGCGTCATAAGGCCATTTATCCTGCCAATCGACGCCCCAGCGCTCCGGACGAATCCCATCCATCCACCAGGTCGCCCCGGCGTTTTCAGCGTCTTTCGCCAGCGCGATGCGTGCGGGTCGGGTGCGCAGTTCCCATTCATCAATGAAGACGGCATCAAACGGCGCGTTCGTATCGCGGTGCTGCTGGATGTAGTCCAGGGCGTCGCGCATGGCGGCGATGGGGTCGGTCTCCTGGCCATAGAGGATGAACATGCCATCCCAGCGGGCGGCGCGGCGCATGGGTGGCTTATTGGGGTAGTAACCAGCGACCCAGATGGGGATGCGCGGTTGCTGCGCTGGCGTGGGCAAAAATTGACTTTCGCCGACGGTGTAATGCTCGCCTTCAAAGCTGAAGGGTTCGCCCGACCACAACCCGGTGATGATCTCCAACGCTTCGTCCGTCATGGCGGCGCGAGTCTTCAAATCCATCTCTTCGCCGAAGTTCGCCCATTCCACCTGCGCCCCACCGAACCCACCGAGTCCGATGGCGAAAATCAAGCGCCCGTTACTCAGGCGATCCAGCGAAGCCGTCTCGCGGGCGAGTTTCTGCGGACGACGGCGGGCAACGGGCGTGACCATCGCGCCGATTTTGACGCGACTCGTGTTCATGGCGATGGCAGTCAGGGCAATCCAGGGATCGACGACATCGACCAGCACTTCGCGCGTCAGATGATCCCAGATGAAGACGCCATCCCATCCGGCATCTTCGGCATCTTTGGCGATTTCCGCGACTTTATCCGCATAGCCGAAGACGCCGAAATTGGGCAAATTGAGTCCGTATTGCATGGCGTTATACCTGTGGTTGGATGCGTTTACGATTGATGGCTTCGGTGACGCGGCGCAGATTCTCGGCAAATTCCGATGGCTGGCGCAGCAAGCCGCCGCTGCCATCCGCAACGCCCACGATACGCGCGGGATTCTCAACATCATCGACGATCACCGCGCCGCGCTCGCCAATCGCGCCCCCGGCGACGACGGGCACGCCATCCACCTCGCCCCAGGCCGGGACGACGCGCCGCCCTTCATGCGCCGCCAGCACCACTCCAGCCAGCGTCGGCCAGATGTTGACGCGAATCGGCAGTGCGCCGTTTTTGCGGGCTACTGCCAAACCCGCCGGGTCGATGCTGCCGATTCCGGCATCAATCAAGAACGTCCCCGGCTGGATGTGCGCCGCCATTTCCGGGCTGCACCAGGTGCCCCAGGAGGGCCAGACAACGAGAACCTGCGCGGCGGCGATTTGCTCAGGAGCGGCTTCTTCTGTGGCGTAATGCTCCTGGGGGTACTCGGCCTGGGTGTAGACCGTCGTCGCGGCGCTGTAGGGTTCTTCTTCGTCCTGCTCACGAACCAGCACCGTCACATTAGCCCCATAGTCGATCAGCAGCAGCGCCAGCAGACGACTCCGGCGATGATCCCCGGCGATGACGATCTTCACCCCCTGCACTTGCTCTTCCAGCAGGCGCGCCACCTGATCGCGGACGGCCTTGGCCCAGGCGCGGCTGTCGCTGTAAATCAGCAATTTCGTCTCGCTGAGGATGTCGGCAGCGGTCAGTGCTGCCATCTGCGGGCCGAAGATCCGGCGCTGATCCGTATCTTGCAGCACGAAATCCACGCGGCCTTCGGCAGTGCTGAGGACTTCCACAAGCTGCATCTCGGTGCTGACGGTCACCGAGCCGATGGTGTGGGTGGGCGTATTGTGCATGTGGCTGCTGACGAAGGTTTCATCTTCCAGCGTCTGGCTGATGACGATGTTCAGCACGGTCTGATTGCCGTGTTTGGTGGCCTCGGCGTACAGTTGGCTCAGCAGCGCATCCAGCGAGAGATGCCCACCCCCGTCTTCCCGCGCCTGAAACGCCGGGATGCGCACGGCGCGTTCTTGCTTCTCGCGCAGCAGGTCGGCGCTCAGGTCACGCAGCAGATCATCGGGGGCGTCCACACGGTTGATCTCGCACAGGCGCACGATCAAATCGCGCACATCCACATCGTATTCTTCGGCGAACGCCTTGACCTTGCTGGTGAAGGACGAATGAAATCCCGCGTAACCCGCCGTGATCGCCATCGTATCCAGGCCGCGCCCCGGCACCAGCGGCGCAATCAGCCCGGCGCTGATGTCCATCGTCGCCTTCAGGTCGATGTCGCGCAGGATGCCGCGCCGCTGCAAAATCGCCAGCAGCGCCTCCGTGATGACGTTCCCCGCGCTGCGACCCATCCCGCGCAGCGACGAATCGACCACTGCCGCGCCGCTCTCGATGGCTTGCAACGTATTCGCCATGCCCATGCTCAGGTTGTCGTGCCCGTGAAAGCCAATTGGCACATCGCAAACGTCCTGGATCGCTGCGATGAAGGCCGCGACATTTTCTGGTAGCATCGTCCCGGCGCTGTCCACAATGTAGACCATATCCGCACCCCAGGACTGCGCCTCTTGCGCCATCTGCGCAAATTCCGCCGGAGACACGGCGTAGGATTTCATGGCGTTGTAGCAGACGAACAGGCCTTTTTCCTTGGCGTGTTCGATGAACGGGCGGGCGCGGTTACTCTCCGTGACGTTGGTTCCCACACGAATGAAATCCATGCCGTATTGAGCAGCCAGGTCAATATCTGCCGCGCGTCCGATGCCGGGGATGAAGAACGCGCCCCACTTTGCCTGTTTCGCCGCCTGTGCCGCCGCTTCCAGATGGGCTTCGTCGGAGGCCGCCGCACGGCGCACCCCCTTGTCGCTGGCGTTCAAGCCCAGCCCGTGCCCGATCTCGATCCAGCGAAATCCGGCGCTTTCCAGGGCGCTGACCAGCGTCGCGGTATCGTTCGCCGTGAACTGAAAATCAATCACATAGCTGCCGTCGCGCAGCGTCACTTCCATAATGTCCGGGGTCTGCTCCAGCATGGACTCCTCCCAAACGCCACTGTTGCTCATCGTGTGTCGAGTGTAGCGTCAGGGGGGAAATGGGGAAAGTGGCATTCACTGCTACCGGGTCTATGTTAGCCCCACCACGCCCCCCTGCCGCCGCATGGACTCCGTCGCGGCTTCCAGGATTTTGACCACGCGCAGGCCAGCCGCGCCGTCCGTTTCGGGCCTGAGGCCGTGTTCGATGCAGCGGATGAAGTGGCTGGCTTCCAGGCTCAGCGCCTCGGTGGTATCAATCTTGGGCGAGTACATATCCCCGGTGCGGTAGCCGATCAGGGTGCGGTAGAGTTCCTGCGTGGATTTGACCTCAATGCCCTTGTCGTAGACCTTGACCGTCTCGATAGGTTCCAGCGCGTCGTAGACGATCATCTGCTTGCTGCCGCCGATCAGTGTGCGCCGAATCTTGACCGGGGCCAGCCAGTTGACGTTGATGTGTGCCAGCAAGTTGTCGGCGTAGTAGACCGTCAGGAAGGCGACATTTTCCGGCGCGCCGGGGACGTGACTCATCCCCGTTGCGGAAACGGCCTGCGGTGCGCGGTTGAAAACGAATTCGATGATACTCAGGTCATGCACGGCCAGATCCCAGAGGACGTTGACATCGTGCTGGAAGAGTCCCAGATTGACGCGCGTGCTGTCGTAGTAATAGACCTGCCCCAGCGCACCCGCCTGCACAATTTCATGGATTTTGCGCACGGCTCCTGTATACACAAAGGTGTGATCGACCATCAGGGTCAGATTGCGTCTGGCGGCTTCTTCGATCAGTTCTTCGGCCTGGGCGGTGGTCGCGGCCATTGGCTTCTCGACGAAGACGTGCTTCCCGGCTTTGAGCGCTGCCAGCGCCAGCGGATAATGCGCACTGACCGGGGTCGCGATGGCGACGGCATCGACCTGTGGGCTGTGGATCAGCGCTTGCGGGTCGTCCGTCACCGTAATTGCAGGATAGCGGCTCTGTGCACGCTGCAATTGCTCGTCGTTCTGGTCGGAGACCATCGTCACTTCCCCGCCGGATGCCTCATGGAAGTTGCGCACGAGGTTCGGCCCCCAATAGCCATAGCCAATCACGCCAATTCGAATCGTCATGATACCCGTTCTTCTTCGTCCCTGGTTGCACAAAAGCCGCATTGTAGCACAGAGCATCAGCACGCCTTAGAGTGCGCTTCACCTAGTACTCAGTCAATCTGAAAGAGACGGATAAAGGCGATGCAATTTCACAC
>CAZJWX010000067.1:0-27171 GCA_964549915.1 uncultured Anaerolineaceae bacterium
CGCCGAGCATTGACCCGATTGCCGATCAGAGCAACACAGTCGGCGATGTGGTCTCACTCCAGGTGCAGGCCAGCGATCCTGAGCAGTTGGCGTTGCGCTATGAAGCGGATGGTCTCCCTGCGGGGTTGATAATCGATGCGGTTAGCGGCCTGATCAGCGGAACCATCGGCGAAGCAGGCAGCTTCGATGTGACTATCACGGTCATCGACAGCGAAGGCCAGACCGCCAGCACCGACTTCGACTGGACGGTGGAGGAAGCGCCGACGGAAACGCCATCGCCGACCACGCCTGCGCCAGAACTGCCAAGCTACAGCATCGGGAGCTGCTACGACGATGAAACCCAGACCTTCACGCTCTTCATCGTGAATGGCGATGTGGCGGGCTACCTGGGCTACGATGTCTACACCGAACAGGGCATCCAGAACCTGGGCTTCTTCGAAGCCAACGAGGAACAAACCATCGAGGGTGTGGCGCTGCAAAACGGCAACCCCGACACCCTGCGCAAGTTCGTCCGCCTCAGCGAGAACGACGACTGGACGCAGCGCGGCGGCACGCATGTGCTGAACCCGGAAAACGCCAACCTCTGTGAGGATGAGCCGACGGAAACGCCATCGCCGACCACGCCTGCGCCCACGACGCCGGCTCCCACGACACCTGCACCGACGACGCCGGCTCCCACGACACCTGCACCGACCACACCGGCTCCGACGACGCCTGCGCCGACCACACCGGCTCCGACGGAACCCTCGCCGACGCCGCCCCCGACCCAGCCCGCTGAGGTCAACCCGGTGAGTGTCTGCTGGGTCACGGATCGCAACAATGCCGAGACGGTCTGGCGCGTGACCAACCCGAACACCGTGACACTCGCGCCCGGTTCACAGGCCAAGGTGGTCTTCGGCTGGCAGACGTACGATGCCAGCGGTGCACCGAGCCAGAGCGCCGAAAAATGGGATCAAATTGGACAGACTCAGATCAACACCCGCCTGTCCGATCGGATCGACGTGACCTGGTACATCTTCGACAACGCCCTCTCCGCGCCCTTGGGCACGGTGACGGCCTACGCCACCGAAGAATATCGCTGCCAGGACTGAGCAACATCAACAGGGGAAGCTCCACCCGGGGCTTCCCCTTCATTTCGTCAACTTTTCTGGGAATAACTTGGCAACCAGACCAGCACCAGGGCTTTGCGCCATCTACCCCGAATTCAGTGAGCGCCTATAGAACCTGAATACACCAATGCAAGCCGTTCTAAAAGTATTGTTGTTCTTACCCACATTGCTACGGACGCATACTCCGGGAACGAACCTTCGGTTCATGGCGTCCTTGAGGTCGGCTCCTGAAGTACCGCCTGATCAACCGCCTGTAGGCACACCTTCGATGGCTGCCCCTTGCTCTGGCGAATTTTTTGAAAGCAGTCTCCCCCAATTCTAGTCACAGAGTGAGGTTGGCGCAGGTTCGATGCGGCTCTCCATCCGCATCCGCAGGCGTTCGGCGGAGTCCATATCGTTGATGCTGGTGAATAGTTCAATTGCCGATTCGTATTGCGCCACAATCTCTTCATCCCGCTCTGGGTCGAGTTCGGGAATGCCCCCGCGCAGAATCTCTGCTCGTTGCTCCGCGATCACGGCCTGGGACAGGCGATCATTCAGGCTCTGTGCAATTTCGTTGCCCCGGCTGTACGCAAGTTCAGCCTGGTTCGGCAAGCGCACGGCGTAGAACGTCTGCGCCAACAAGATGTAATACGCGGGCGAACCGGGCACATCCGTCTCTGAAGGCAGCGAAGATGGCATCGGTTGCTCCAGCGGAACCGGAAGCATGGGCAGCAGCAGGCGCAGCGCATCGTAATGCAGCCCCAGGCTGTAGTAGACGCTGGCGGTGTGATACAGCTTGGCCTCAGTGGAGACCCATGCGGGGGTGGCAAGTCCCTGGATGGCATCCAATTTTGCTTGTGCCTCGCTGCGCTGTTGTGCATCCATCAGGCAGAATCCCTCAGGTGCAAAGGGATCAATCCCGGAAATGGTACGGTCGTCCACTGTTGCGGAGACGGCCACCTGGTACACGGCGGTGTCTCCGCCCTGTGTAGGCAGCAGAGAGACCGCCCCGGCAGGATACGACAGCTCAGTACCCGAAACTCCCGTCTCTTCCCAGACGGTGCTCATGTCTTGCAGCGAAATCAACGAGACATCGTAGCGGATTTCAGCGTCTGCCTCATCCGGAGCAGGCTGGTAGGGCGTCCAGGCGATGGTCGGGCGTTCATCCAAAAGCAATGTGTTGCGTGGATACAGCACCAACGGCAGCCGTCCAGCGCTGCGCGGTCGCAGGCGAATGACCGAAAGCCCCCCGAGTTCAACCGCCTGGGCGCTGATCTCGTCACTGCACGGTGGTTGACCGGACTGATTGTCCAGCACCTGAATGGTGTTGTCGTTCATGCAGACGAACAGAACTTGCCCGCTGGGGTCAATTACATCCCGAGGGCGAACCAGCGTGCCCACGGATAGGGGCTGCGGCAGTGAATAATCGCCATTGGCGGACACACGTGCGATGGTCGCCTCTCGCTCAATCCCTAGAACCATGTGGAGCAGGTTCGCAGCGGCGGCGACTTCTGTATCCTGCGTGTGGGCAATCGGCGGAAGAATCGCCAGGCTGATGACAAACATCAGCATCAATAGAACTCTTTGACGGGCCATGAGAAATCTCCTACGTCAATCTCGTCACATGCTGTCGGTAGGTGGTTGCGGACGTTGCGGGCATCTTCGCGCAGCAGTCGGTGAAAGCTGTCGCGCGGTACCGCAAGTGCTTCCACCGCAGTCAGGTCGCTGTGTACAGCGAACAGGTCACTCTGTAGACATTGCTCATCATCCTGCATCCGGTGCATGTTCACGAAGGCACGCAGGTAGCGTAGTCGAATCGTGTTATGCCCGCTGCTGTTGCTGCCTGGTACTGTTGTGTAGAACAAATTCGGTATTTCCTGCGTGATTCGTTCCGCCGCACGCAAATCGACCAGGGCATTATTGTAGCTTCCCAGGTTCAGGAACGCACGCGCCCGGATGACCAGGATGTCATATTGGTAAATGGGCAACGCTTCATCCGGAACTGGCAGCGGTTCGCTGGTTGGAGCGCTCTGTCGCTCCGTAATCAGCAAATCCGCTTGATCCAGGATGCTGATGGCCTGCAAATGCTCTTCATCGTCAATATACAAATCCGCCAGCGATACGATGGCGGGCAAAGCGCCCGTCTCCAGGATGATCGCTTCTTCGAAAGCAGAACGGGCGGACGCCGTATCCCCTCGCAGCAGGTAGACCTCGCCCAGTTGTGTGAACCGTGCGGCAGCCGCAGCGGTATCCGTGCTGAAAATCGCCAACGCTTGCCAGTCTACCGCGCGCTCCAGATAGGTCTGCGCTTCTTGAATATCGCCGCCCTGGCCCGCCGCAATGGACTCGATGATCGCAAACCCTTGATTGTAGTTCTGTTCGACCATCGCCGGGGCGAGCACCAGCGGAACCAGCAGGGTGGCGAGAGCGAGAATCACCGCAAACGCAACCACGCCCAGGCGCAGAATTCGCCTGGTGGGGCGGGTTACTCCCCTGGGCATAGGCATGCGTTTGGTGCTGAGTACAGGGCCGCCGGGGGTTGGGGGCGGCGCTGTCTGAATGTCGCCGTGCCGAAGCTCTCTTAACAGCCTGTCGAAAGCCTCTTCGAATGCCACTTCATCTTCGCGAAAGTCAACATACTGGCGGTCTTCCAACTGAAGGGGGAGATCACAGTCGAGAAATAGTATTGGAAATAGGGATTTTTCTTCCCGTAGCGCTCGCCCCCATTCCACACGGCAGTTGTCGGATGCAATACTCTCCGGCGTCATAATGAAGACCATGGCAACGCAGTCTGTGATGGCCTTCTCCACCGCACGATCCCAGAATTCATTGGCTCGGATGTCTTCAACATCCAGCCATGCATTGTACCCGTTGTCTTCCAATGCATCGTGCAGTTTGCGTGCGAAATCTTCTGCATCACGGCGTGCATATGAGATGAATATGTGGCTCATGTGTCGTCTTTACCAATCCGTAGAGTCACAGGTAATTATGCTGCCGAACTGGTAGGTGCGCAACTAATTTTCATCAGAAAACGAACGTGTCTCAGATATGGGCGTATCGGTGTCCTTGTCAGCCCCTGGTGGGCGTTTCCTCAGCAAAATAGCCCCAATTGACCGCTGCGCCACAACGATGGAAAGCGCAGCTTCAGCCTTAAAGTTCCATTGATAGACCTTTGTGACTGTCGGTATGAATGCCAATGACTAAACGATCACTTAACACGCCACTGAATTCTAATTATATATAATCAGTGTGGGATTCCGTAAATGATTTCTTGACACAATTGGTGTCTCGCTGCGGGGAAGCGCCACGATTGAGTCCGTTCTGAAAAAAGCCAAAAACCTTGGGGAAAGTTGGGGACAAAATGCGAAGAGTCCGTTTGTTGCTGGTCTTGCTCACCGTTATCGTTGGCGGTGCTGGTTTGCTCGTCGGTGGGCAAGGCAATTGTCCATCCAACATCCTTGATGAAACCAATATTCTACTTGTCGAACGCACCATACCCGGTTGCGCTCAGCAATACAGCACCTGGCTCTCACAAATCGATGACTCGCTCAATGATCCCAACCTGGGCGATGTGGATCGCGCTCGGGCGCTCATATACGAAGGGCTGATCTATCTGACTCGCTTGCAGGGCGATGACGACTTCCTGGCTACCCAATCCTTCCAGGAATCGGTCGTTGTGGCGCAAAGGGCAGGCGATCAACAAATTCTATCGTTGGCCTATTACTACACGGGTCTCGCCTTCTACGAAAATCGGCGTTTTGATCTGAGCGAGAACTGGTTCCAGACGGCGTTGAATACGGCTGAGCCAATCGGCGATTCGTTGACGATGGGGCGCGTCTGGTGGCTGCGTGGGTTGCGAGCGCTCAGCGAAGAGCGTTACCAGGATGCCACGCTCAACTTACAGAATGCCTTTCCCCACCTGTACGCCGTCCCCAATCTCTCCGTCACAGAACAGATCAGCGCACTGGAGGCCTACGCCGATGCTCATTTCGAGCTGGACAACTTCTCTCGCGCACGCTTGTTCCGCGCTCAGGCCGGTGCGCTGAGCGCAAATCCTGATTTGTACGCGAACCTCGAGGCATCTTCCGAACTGGGTAGCTGCGGCATTGAGCAGATCGACATCGAGACCGATTACATCGCTGTCGAACACCAGTTGACGGATTGTGTTTACGAGGCAGGTAACCTGCAAGCCAAGCTCCAAACCGCCCTGGAAGCGACTGGCGAAGACGCGGAGCGTGGACGGTTGTTGATCCTCAGCGGGCTGGTATACGAGTTGCAGGGTGAATACTTCCAGGCGCAGCGCCAGTTTGAGCGGGCAGTGGTCGCCTTCCGCGCTGTGAACGATGTGCGGGCGACGGGCATCGCTTTCTACTATTTCGGACGCGCCTACATTCAGAATGGCCAGTTCGAAATCGGATTGACTCAACTGGGTCAGGCGGAAGTCGATGCGACGACTGCTGGCGACGACCTCACCCTTGGGCGTGTTCAGCTTGAGGTCGGTCGCGATTTGTTGAATCGAGTGGAGGACACGGACGAGGCGATTCTCGTACTGGAACAGGCACTGCCCAACTTACGTGCTGGCGGTGACCAGTCAATCCCCGAGCAACTCGACGCGCTGCGCCTGCTGAATCAGGCTTATGCCATCCTCGGCAACGCAGAACGTGCGCTACAGTATGATCGCGAATATCGCGCTTTGCTCGGTGAGGATGTCAACGCCGACACCTTGACCATCTTCGACGACCTGGATTCTTGCAACCTGACTTCGCTGGCGAACCAGTTGAATGTCATCTATGTGGAATTCTCCCTCGCGCCGTGCAATGAATCGATCCCGGCGCTGATGCTCACCGCCGAAGCTGGTTACTACACGACAGATGATGTGCGCGTGCAGGGATTAATGAAGATCTACCTGGGATTGGGCTATGCACGCCGCAATGTCGAGCAATTCGCAGGGGAGGCGCTCGACCAGGCAATCGTTCACCTGCAAGACATTGGCGATGATCGGTTGCTGACTCTGGCGCACTACTACCTCGCCGAGATTTACCTGGAGGATGGTCGGGAAGCATCCGGCCTGCAAAACCTGGGAACTGCGGAGGGCTATGCCGAAGCGACCAATGATTACCTGACGCTGGGCCGCATCCAGTACATCCGTGCAGAACGTGCCTATGATGCTGAGCAATACACCGAAGCACTCAGCCGCTACGAGGAAGCCTTTACCGTACTCGGTCTCAGCCCCTATCCGACAATCAGCTTGCAGCGTTCCATCGCGAACCGCGTGCTCTGGATCTACAACAACGAGGTCTTCCTCGCAGGCAAAGTGGAAGAATGGACTGAGATCCGCGCCAGTCTGGCGGAGGATGCGCGCGGCAGAAGCAGCGCCAGCGCGGAAGAAAGCGCTGCCACACCCACCACTACTGCTGCCGCTGTTGAGGACGTGGCTTCCGACAGCACTGCCGCGACCTGCAACCCGCAGTCTCTCGTCGCGCTCGATACGCTGGTGGAATTTGAACGCCAGTTGCTGAACTGCACCAATTACGAGACGATCCTGCAAGCAGCGCAAACCCGCCTCTCGCAAGCTGCTGAGGCCGATCAAGAAGCGTACTACAGCAATATGGTCGGTATCGTGCAGTACTTCCAGGCGCAGGCCAATGGCAACCGATCCCTGTTCTACGATGCCTTCCTCAGCCACGGACGCGCCCTCAACTACTACCAATCCAGCGGCGACCAGGACGCGCTGACCCGAACGTACTTCTACTATGGGCGCAGCCAACTCGCGCATAGCAACAGCCCGGATGCACTCAACTTCATCTATGAAGCGGAGCGGCGTGCGGTGGAGCGGGGCGACGCTCGTACCATCGCAGATGTTCGCCGCTTCTTCGCGGAGAATGCGCTGAGCGAAGGGGATCGCTCAGAAGCCATCACGTTGTTGGAAGAAGCGTTGGAACAGTATCGAGCCAGCGATTATGTGCTTGAGGAAATCCAGCTTTTGCTGCAGCTTGCGGTAATCTACAACGATGCGTCCAACTTCTCAGTCGCGCAGACCTACTACGAAACAGCGGCGCAACTCGCGACGAACGACTTCCCCGACGAGTACTTCGTCCGTGCCCATGTGGGACTGGCGCGGTTCCACAAGTATTTCGGTCGGTTTGAGGTCGCGTCCGGCCATTTGGATGCGGCTGCCGAACGGGCGAGCACCGTACGGCTGAGAACGACGGTGAACGCGGAGCGCAGCAGTCTCTTCACAGCAGAAGGCGACTTCACGGAAGCGTCGGCGTTGCTCAGCAATATAGATGAAACGCGACTGGCGTGTGCCTTGGGTGACCGCGTCCGGGTCTACCGGGGAAACTACCTGGTTGCCGTCGGGCAGGCCTCATTGGCCGCCGCCGTCTATCGTCAGGTGCTCGAAAATGACTGTGCGACCGCCGACTACACGACCCTGGCGGAAGCTTACGCGGGCCTCGCGGATGCAGAACTCGTCCGGCGCAGTGAACAGCAACTGCAATTGGAGGCAGTGAACGACTCGCGCCGCGCCAACCGGGAACTGAACCCCGACCCTGTCTTCAACTATCCGCGGGGCGAACAGCGTGCCTTGCTCCAGGAAGCGGAGTACTACCGACGTTTGCGCGAATACGACCGCGTTGACCGCTTGGTAGGTAATGCCCGCCGCCTGGCGGAAACCAATGACGATCTTCGAGGACTCGTCGATGCCACCATTTTCATGGTGCGCGTCAATATTGACCGGGGCTTCTACCAGGAAGCCGCCAATTTGCTGCGCGAGGCCACGCGACTCTACAGCGAGATGGGGTACGTCAGCGCTGTATCCGTCACATTCGAACAGGAAGTGCGCATCTATCTCGATCAGGCGCGTTACGAAGACGCGATTTCCCTGATTGACAGCGCACGCGATAGCTTCACCGAACTGGAATTGCCCATATCGTTCGAGAGTCGCATCATCTTCTATGAGGGCATCCTGGAAGAGCAACTTGGATTCACCAATGAAGCCCTGGTGCTGTACGATCAGGCGCAGGCGGGCTTTGTGACCTCCAACGAAGTCCTCAGCCAGATCGAGGTGAATCTGCGCATCGTGAACTTGCTACACCGCAGGCAGCAGTATGACGCCGCACGAGCGATTCTGCTGGACATGCGCGACCTCTCGCGCGACCTGGAGAATTCGTTCTACATCGCCGAGACCGAAAGGCTCCTGGGTGATAACGAAGTCCTGCTCTTCCTGGAAGGAAGTGCGGATATTGATGCCGCAGAAGTGGCCTACAACACTGCGCTCGGACTCTACACCGAAATTGATAGCACGGTGGGGCTGGCTCGTACGAGGCTGCGCCTGGGCGAAGTCAACCTCATCCGCCTGGAACGTGGGTTGGCGAGAAATATCTCGCCAGCGCCTGATTTGAATATCGCCCTGGACTTGTTCCGCTTTCTGGGGAATCCGCTCGGTGAGGCGGATGTCCTGTTGCAACTCGGTCGCTATCAGATGCTGACAGGCCGCTATCGCGACGCCATCAACTACTTCGAACAATCGTTGCGTGTGCTCGGGGAATTCGATCCCTTCCGCCGCTCGGAGTTGTATACATATCAGGGGTTGGCCTGGGAAGCGCTCTACAACCTCAACGGCCAGCAGAATGATCTGGTCAATGCGATTGACGCCTACAAACAGGCCACAGAACTGGTCGGATTCGTCTATACCGAATTGGGCGAAGGCGATGCGCAGCGCACCTTTGGTACCAGCGAGGAGGCACTGCTGCCCTACAACCGTCTGGTCTACCTCTACGCCATGAATCCGGTAACCGTAGGCGGACGCGCGTTGGACTACGCGGAAGCCCTCTACTATGCGGAGCAGAGCCGCGCCCGATCGTACCTCTCGCGGCTGCAAGGCGAGACCATCCAACTCAGCGATACAGAAGATGGCGACCTCTTGCTGGAATGGCAGCAACTGCGCGATGAGACCATCAACCTGAACCGGACGTTGGATGGCGTCACCCAGAGCGTCGGGGATGCGGCGGAGACGGACACGATCCGCGACCAGATTGACCAGAATCTGGCTCGCATGGAAGAGATCGAAAGCCAGATTGATTTCTCGACCCTGCTGCAAATCTTCACCATTGATGTCAGCAATCTGGAAGAGATCCAGGCCAGTTTGCCAGCGGATACCGCCATGCTCGTGTATTACACCACACCCGAGCGCGAGACCGCCGTCTCCTACGAAGGCCCGCGCATTATGACCTTCGTGATCTCACGGGACAGCATCAGCCTGCATCCGGAACTGGTGCAGGATTACGAGCAAGACATCATCAATCAGGTGTTCCGGGGCATCTTGCAGAATCGCAATCTCGGTTCGGCGGCTCGTTTGTATGATCGCTTGATTGCCCCTGTGCGGGATGAGCTTTCCGCCTACAGCAATCTGATTATCGTGCCGCATGACCGCCTGAATTTCATCCCCTTCGAGATGCTCACCGATGGCGAGCGCTTCTTGATCGAAGATTTCGTCATCAGCTATGCGCCCAGCGCGACTGTTTACACCCTGCTGCAGCAGAGTGTCCGCCCGGGCACGGCAGGGGAAGAGCAACTGCTGGCGCTGGGGTACTCTGGCTTTGGCTACGATGAACTGCCGGAACTCTTCTACTACGACACGGAGGTGCGCAGTGTCGCCAGTTTCTATGCCAACGCGATGGTGCGGCTGGGGGATGAGGCCAACGCAACTGCCCTGACGAGCGACCTGGCGAACCTATCCCAGGTCAGTGTGCTGCACGTTGCCGCACACGGGAGCTTCGATAGTGCTGATCCGCTCTCATCCTACCTGGCGCTGGCTCCTGGAAATGACCCGCTGGATGGGCGTCTGGAAGTGCGCGAAATCTACGAACTGAATCTACAGCGGGGCAGCCCGCTGGTCGTACTATCGGCCTGTGATCTGGCGCAGGGGGAACTGCTCCAGGGAGATGAGTTGGAAGGCATGACCCGCGCCTTCCTTCTGACGGGCGCACGTGGCGTTGTCGCTAGCTTCTGGGCGGTGGATGACCTGACGACAGCGGACTTCATGGAAGATTTCTACAGCAGGCTCAGCGCAGGGCAGTCCGAAGCACAGGCACTCGCGGAGAGCAAGCGCGAGATGATCCGCCTTTACCCGAACAACCCGGGAGTCTGGGCGGGCTTTGTCCTGGTCGGGTTGCCAAACTGACCCCGTATCTCAGAAAAAGCCCCTCTCCCACAGGCTGCGCTGGGAGAGGGGTTGGGGTGAGGGCGATTTCTTAATGCGACCCGCCGTCAGGCGGGAGGGGGATGGCGCTGCGCGCCTGTGGGGGATTCCCCCACACCCCCTTAGAGGCGCTCGCTGCGCTCGCGGAGAGCTACAGAGTGCCAGAGGCCAGAGATTCAGAGGCCAGAGACGCCTATAGGGCGCGACAACACCAACCGCAACCCGAAATTGTAGTCATCGTCGCTCGGAAAGTTGCGGTAGCTGCGGGACGAGGCAGCAGCCCCGTACTGATTGAGGATGAACGAACCCCCGCGCAGCACCTTTGAAGCGCCGTTGCCGTAACCGTCTACCACTTCGGGATTACGGTGATCATTCTGGCACCACTCGCGCAGATTTCCCGCCATGTCCAGCGCTCCGCAGGCCGCCTTCCCCTGGGGATACATGCCGACGGCTGTACTCCGAGATAGCCCTGCTTCGCTGGTGTTGGCGTAGCCTTCGCGCCATTCTCCCCAGGGATATTTCCATTCCTGAGAACCGTTCTGGGCCGCCCACTGCCACTCCCATTCTGTCGGCAGACGCACCTGCAAGGATGTATCGGGCAGCCGGTTCGCATCTCGCAACTGCGCATCCAGCCAGCGGGCAAAGGCCACGCTCTGATACCAGGAAATACGATCTCGCGGCGCATTCGCCATCTTGGATCGCGCCCCTTTCAACTCCTGCGGACGGTATTTATCCGGGAATCCGTCCCACCAGCGCGGATTGTCGTAATCACTTTCGGCGAACACCTGATACTGCGCGTAGGTCACGAGGTACTTGGCGATGTAAAACGGCTCGACGGCGAATTTCTTGCTAGCAATCTCGATCTCACCACCCGGCTCAACCCATAGCCACTCAATCTCCGGCAAAGCCATCAAGCCCTCACCCCCAGCCCCTCTCCCAATCGCTTCGCTGGGAGAGGGTAGCCATTTCAGCCCCACACCAGGGCGCGTATCGCCAATCACCGCCAGTCGGTCGCCAATATCGCGGCGGCGTTCGTGTGTCGTGCTGATAATTTCCAATTCTCGGTACAGGCGCTCTTGTTCGGGTTCGGTGAACTCGCGCTCCACTTCGTTCAGTTCGGGGTGCAGGCGCTCCATCATGGCATAGACCAGCGCCAGCCGTTCCTGCGGCCACAACAGGAATTCTGGGCGGCGTCTGGCTTCCCATTCGGCGGCAGCAGTCCGCATCTGGCGCAGCAGGATCAAATCTTCCTGTACCTCCGCGATCCACTCTGAGAGACGTTCCCAACTACGAAATAGCGCTTCATGCGCGACTTCTAAGGTCGCCGCTTCCCCCGTCGCATCGGTTGTCAGCAACCGCGCCTCGACGAAAGCCTGAATCCAGTCCCAATCCTCTTCTCGCAAGTCATGCATGGGCACACGACGGCGCGTGGCGGTTCCTCGTTCATCCACAGAGACGAGCTTATGAAAGACCCGCTGCATCCAGGCTTCTTTCTCCTCATCGTCCCCTGGGAGTGCCGCGTAAACCTGCTCTGCCCGCGTGCCAATCGCGCCCTGAACACCGCCCAATGTGTCGTAGTCTGTCCGGGTAATATGCCCATCCCCGGACAGCTTGTAGAGTTCATCCAGCGCATAGGCCATCAGCGCCAGATTGCCCGATTGGTCGCCTGTATCATCCAGAATTCGCTCGACCAGCCCTGCTTCGATCTCCAACCCTGCACGCTCTGCCGGACGCTCAATCATCAGGCGCAGCGCATCTCGGCGCGGAATCGCTAGCGAGAAGACGGCATCCGCTCGCAGCAGTTCCGCCAGATCAGGGACTTCGACGGCTTTGTGGTAGAAATCATGCCGCATGGTCACAATGATGTGCACTCGGTCACTTTTCGCTGCACCTGCCAGCAGCGCCGCAAACGCTGTAGCGTAGTTTGCATCACCCGTGAACAATTCCTCGAACTGGTCAATGAACAGCAGCAATTGAATGTGGGAATCACTATCTTTTAGCGCTTGTTCGATGATCCCTGTCAACCGCTCCGGTTTGTCTTGCAGGCGTTTTGCCCGTTCCTCGACCTTCTCGTCACGCTCGAAAGGATCATCCACCGCCAGGGCCGGGATCGCATCCATGAGCGCCGTCACCAGCGCCTCAAACGGATCATTGCCCGGTGTAAATCGCGCATAGAGCCAATCCGCGCTGCCCTCGATGGCGTTGGCCTTCAGGCGCGGAAACAGCCCTGCTCCTACCAGTGAGGACTTCCCGCTGCCGCTGGCTCCCACTACCGCCACAAAGCGGCTGTTTTCTAATTGCTGCACCAGCGCATCGGTTTCGCGTCCACGTCCGAAGAAAATCGGCGCGTCATCTTCGGTGAAGGCTCTCAGTCCAGGAAACGGTGAGCCTTCCCAGCGCTCCGCTTCAAACGTCGTGATGTTTTCGCTGTGCTCCTGGGCAATATCAGATGTAGGTGGCGGCGCAGTCTCGCCCTCTTCATAGCGCTTCAGCAGGCGAACCACCAGTTCCTCGAAGAAGATTTCAAAATCACGACGGAACTCATCCGGGGTGTTGTACTGATTCACACCGCGCACGATACTGCCATCTTCGCGGTAGAACAGTTCTGAGTTGAAGAAGGCTTTGACCTTCTCGTTCTGCTCCTGCCCTGCTTTGTCGTCAGACTCAAAGAGCTTCTTTTCCATGCGGCGGAAGATCATCGTCTCTGTACCGGGGCTGTTCAGCGCGTCCAACATCTCCCAGTGCGTGCCAGACTGGTATTCTTTGCCGTCCGTATCCGTGAACGGGGTTCCCATCCGTGACCAGAAAATCACGATCACGATGTCGCACTCGGACGGCTTCGGCAGCCCACGATTAATCGCTTCCTGGGGGGTCAGTGTGCCCAGCATGGCGGTTCCCGCTCCGGGTTTATCCCAGGCCACCACACGGAACGCCACTTTCTCCCGATAGGCTGGACGATTGGGGAAATAGTCAATCACATCGAGGGCAATTTTGCGTTCAGCGCTCACATCACCCGGAGAAGAGATGAAGACGCGGATATAGGGGATTGTCGGCATACAGCTTTCTCGTCATTAGATGCATTTATGCTTCATATGATACTGCAACTTGCTTGTTTTGTCCGCAATGGGGGGCTGGGATGAGGCAGTTTGCCGCGACAGGACAATCCTCACTATTGGTAGATCATTTGTTCGGATATACTGAGGGTATCCGCTCGATGAGGAGGGTAAATCATGCAAGCACAATTGGCAGAGGCCTATGGCATCTTGCAAATGGCCTTCGGCATCCGTGATGATCTCTTCACTTTGTTGTCCGATGACGATCTGGCTTATCGCATCAACGGCAACCCGACCCTGGGCGAACTCATGCGCGATATGGGAGATGTGCAACGTTCCTATGTCGACTCGTTCGAGACGCTGACGCAGGACTTCTCCCGGAAGAGCGGTGATCCCGCATTGGCGACCAGCCTGGAGGCGCTCAAGTCCTGGTACCACGCGCTCGACGCCGAACTGCTACAGAGGCTGGAAGGCTTCGACGAGGCCGCTGCGCAGTCCAGCCTGATTCAGCGCGGCTTCCCAATGTCGCTGGGTGCGCAGATTCACACCATGCGCGAGGCACTGCTGATCTTCTTCGCCAAGATCACCGTCTACCTGCAAGCGATGGGCAAGACGCCGCCAGATCGCTGGCGAGCCTGGATTGGGTGATGGCTCAGCGGGCACCCCTCTGGTAGACTGCCGGGTTGGGCGGCCCAGAGGTCGTCCCATCCTGGTCAGTTCATCAGAGGGGCGTTCTGCTCATGACGGTCGTACAGGTCGGTTTGATCTCCGATACGCACATGCCCAAACGGTGGAAATCTCTGCCGCCTGCTGTCTTCGATGTGCTGGCAGGCGTCGATCTGATCCTGCATGCGGGGGATGTGGGGCAGTTATGGGTGCTGGATGAACTGGCGACCATCGCGCCGGTGATCGCAGTGCATGGCAATGACGAAACACCCGAGGCTGCCGCCGCGCTGCCGTACTTGCAGACGGTCGCCCTCGGCGGAACGCGCATCGTCGTGACGCACGCGCACTACCCCGATCGTGCGCAGGAACTCGCCAGCCGCAGCGAAGATTGGCGTCCCACACTGGCGCGACGTGCCCAACTGGCACAGACGCACGGGGCGCAGATCATCGTCTTCGGGCACACACACATTCCCATGAACCTGACCTATGACGGCGTGCAACTGGTCAATCCCGGCGCGATCGCTTCCGGCAATCCCTGGACCCGCCAGACGTTGCAGAGCGCTGCCCGCATCACGCTGCAATCCGGCGTGGAACCGCATATTGAGCATTTCGACCTGTCACAGCCGAGGACGCCCTTCACTCCATTCTTCGCGATGGAGGCGGGCTTCAGCGGAGTCGCCGCGCACTACAGCGAACCGATTGTCGCGCCGGATTTCATGCGTGAGACGCATTGGCTCTGGGAGGAGGTCTTCTCCCTGGCGCGAGAACCCCTGGAAGCGGCTCTACACGAAATCTGCCACGAGGTCTGGGCAGGGGAGCGCGACATGCTGCGCCCGGCTGACCTGGTGGAACGCCTGCAAGCAAGAGAGGATATCCCGGCGCAGGTCTACAGTAAATTACGCGAATCGGCGCTTTTCGCCCTGCACTTATGAGCGAATTCACCCAAAAACGTAGATGCCGCACAATCCGTGCAAACTGCATGAATTGCGCCATTTCTTCACATGAATTTCACAACGTTAAGCGTTTTCCTTTTGTTCACCTTGCCCGGTTATGCAGGGTACACAAGGCTTAACCACATTACCCTGTACATTTCATCTATTTGGCAAAAGCTCTTAAAGCGTTTACAATCTCCCTCACTGCATATCTCACATGCAGGGTTAATAAGTTTTTCACGATCAATTTAGGAGCAGGGTAATATGACCAAAGCGATGCGTACTGCGATCGCGTTCCTGCTGGCGGTGCTGGTGATTATCCCAGCCGCTGCCCAGGAGGAACCCGTGACCTTCACGTTCGGCACGTTCGGCAACCCCGTCGAACTCGATCCGGCAGTGGTGACGGACGGCATCTCCTTCCGCGTAGCAACACAGGGCTGTGAGTCCTTGCTGGCGTACGATGGGTCGACCACCAACCCGATTCCGTCGTTGGCGAGCAGTTGGGAAGCCAGCGAAGATGGCCTCACCTGGGTCTTCCAGTTGCAAGAAGGTGTGACGTTCCATGATGGCACGCCCTTCAACGCGGAAGCCGTTGTATGGAACTTCAACCGCTGGCAGTTCGACGACGCTCCGGGGCACTTTGAAGAAGAAGTCTTTGAATACTACGACTACATGTTCGGCCCGGGTGAAGAGAGCTTCGTCGCCAGCGTGGAAGCAACTGGCGAATACGAGGTCACCTTCACGCTGGACGAACCCAACGGCGGCTTCTTGAACACCCTCGCGATGCCGATGTTCTCCATCGCCAGCCCGACGGCAGTCGAAGAAAACGGCCCGGCCTATGGTTCGCCGGAAGTCGGCTACGTCTGCACCGGCCCCTTCGAATTCGTTGAATGGATCAGCGATGAGCGCGTGGTGCTGGAACGCTTCGAAGACTACTGGGGCGAGTTCCCTGGCAACGTCGATCGCATTGTCTTCCAGCAGATCCCGGATAACGCTGCACGCTTCGCTGCGCTGCAGGCCGGTGAAATTGATGCCTTCGAGCAGCCCAACGTAGAAGACCTCGAAGCCATTGAAGCCAGCGAAGACCTTTACATCGAAACGCGCGGCCCGCTGAACATCCTCTATCTGGCTTTCAGCTACCGCATTCAGGAATTCCGTGATCCGCTCGTGCGCGAAGCCATCAGCCTCGCTATGGATCGCGAAGCGATTGCTGCCGCTTTCTACCCGCCTGGTGCCATCCCGGCGAAGTCCTTCCTGCCACCGTCGCTCTGGGGTTACAACCCGGAACTGCCGGACATCGAATACAATCCGGAACGCGCGATGGAACTGCTGGCTGAAGCGGGCTATCCCGACGGGTTCAGCGAAGTCAACGTCCTCGGCGTGGATGAAGACGGCTTCGTGACCGACGAAGTGGTCGACACCATCCCGGTGACGCTCTACTTCCAGCCCGTAACCCGTCCGTACAACCCGGATGGTGAGGGCATCGGCGAAGCCATGCTCAGCTTCCTGGCGGCTATTGGCATCGAAGCGGATCTGGGTAGCGTGGGTGACTGGAGCGCCTACCTCGCCGCTCGCTCCAGCGGCGAACTGCTGGGTCTCTACCAGCTTGGCTGGACGGGCGATAACGGTGATCCGGATAACTTCCTGGGTTACTTCTTCGGCAGCGTGGACACCCCGCAGGCACAGGAAGGGTTCTTCTATGAACCAGATCTGGCTGAAATCCTGCAGAACGCCCGCGCCCTGACGAGCCAGGAAGAACGCGAACCGCTCTACCAGGAAGCCGAAGCACTGATCTACGACAACACCTACCGCGTTTTCATCGCGCATACGGGTGTGCCGTTGGCCTTCCGCTCCTGCATCAGCGGTTATGTGACCAACCCGGTCGCCACTGAACTCTACAAGTTTGTCACCTCTGACTGCTAACCGTCGGCAGGTGAACCGCTAGCAAAACTGGGTAGGGGCACGAGTGTTCGTGCCTCTACTGCATTTTGCGGCAGTCAATTTCATCGTAATCGCACGAGGATCGCTGTAAAAATTCGTAAGACTATGGCACAATCTGACCGCCATAGCCCACCAGCCTGTAGAAGTCGGTTTCATAGTATGGATACGCTGCGTGTAGATGCTGTGCAATGGACTTGTGCGGGGCCAGGGTTGGCTCCGGCATTTCTGGTCAGGACGACGCCTTCGTGATCCGAGACGATACCCACCGGGGATCGTGTGTTGTAGCAAACAAACGGCGACTTCCATCTGATGACCGTAGACTGACAACTGACAACGAACAACCAGTAACGCTTTCACTATGACTCAATATCTCGCAAAACGCCTGCTCGAATCCGTGCCCGTCGTGATCGGGGTCTCCATCCTGGTCTTCCTGCTGATTCACCTGATTCCAGGAGAACCGGCGATTGCCCTTCTTGGTGAACGGGCGACGGAAGAGAACATTGCCCGCATCAACGAAATTTACGGCTTCGACAAACCGCTGCCGGAGCAGTATTTCATCTGGGTGGGCGGCATCCTGCAAGGTGACCTGGGCAATACCGTACGCGGCAACATCCCCATCACGCAGGAACTCGCGGTGCGCTTCCCGGCTACCTTTGAACTCGCCGTCACTGCCCTGACCATCGCTGTATTTCTCGGCGTGCCCATCGGCATCGTATCCGCTGTGCGGCGCAACTCGATCATCGACACAATCAGTATGATCGGGGCGCTGCTGGGTGTTTCGATTCCCATTTTCGTACTGGGGCTGCTGCTGATCTACGTCTTCGGCGTGCAGTTGGGCTGGATGGAATTCGTCGGTCGCCTGGATAGCGAAATTCAGCTTGAGCGCATCACCAACTTCTACGTGCTGGATTCGATCCTGACGCAGAACTGGGAAGCGCTGGGGAATGCGCTCAATCATCTGATTTTGCCCGCTGTGACGCTGATGACCATCCCGCTGTCGATCATCGCCCGCATCACGCGCTCGACCATGCTGGATGTCCTCAATGAGGATTATATCCGCACGGCACGCGCCAAGGGTCTGCGCGAACAGGTCGTCATCGGGGCACACGCGCTGCGCAATGCTATGCTCCCGGTGATTACCGTGATTGGCTTGCAGTTGGGGGCGTTGCTTTCCGGCGCTGTGCTGACGGAGACGATTTTCTCCTGGCCGGGGATGGGCAAATGGCTCTTCGATAGCATCATTGCCCGCGATTATCCCATTGTGCAATCGGTGACTCTGCTGATCGCCCTGATTTACATCGCGGCGAATCTGGCGGTCGATTTGCTGTACACCGTGTTCGATCCGCGCGTGCGACTGTGATATTTGCCTCTCTCGCCCCCGCCGCTGGGCAAGAAGATGGAAAGATTTCTCCTTACGCAGTGGGGGCACACAAGGGGGGATAATCCGCTCCCTGAATTCCTCCTCGCTGTGCAGGGAGGGACTTGAACAAGCGGAGGACTATAGACAACACCGCTCTTTCCTGTAAACCGGAGTAACCATGAGTGACGTAGCAAAAATCCAGGCAGAAGAGACGATGGTGCCCCATCGCACGATGTGGCAGGACACGTTCAGCCGCCTGAGCAAGAACCCCAGCGCGCGCATCGGCGGTGTCATCGTCCTCGTGATGGTGGCGCTGGCGATCCTCGTCCCGATTCTGGACGATTACGACGCACGGCGCGATAGCAATTTGCGGGCACGCTATGCCGAGCCGGACTGCGTGATCGGTTGGATCGGGGCGCTGAGTTCTGGCGAACTGGCCGCCCCCGACTCAACCTATGAATTCACCTGCGAATTCCCCTTCGGCGCGGATAAGAGCGGGCGCGACATCCTGCGCCGCGTTGGGCATGGGTTGTCCGTCTCGTTGAGCGTCAGCGTGCTGGTGGTCTTCATCGCGCTCTTCACGGGGACGGCGCTGGGGATTACGGCAGGGTTCTTCGGCGGCGTGCTGGACAGCGTGATTATGCGCAGTATGGATATCATCCTGGCATTTCCGGCGCTGCTGCTGGCGATTGTACTGGTGACCATCGCCGGGGCGGGACTCGTCAACGGGATGATCGCTATTGCTGTCACGCAGATTCCCATCTACGCGCGGCTCTCGCGCTCGATGGCGATTTCCATCCGCAATACCGAGTATGTGCAGGCAGCACGCAGCCTGGGTGGGAGCGAGTGGCGCATCCTCTGGCGGCACGTCCTGCCCAACAGCCTCTCCCCGCTGATCGTGCAATCGACCCTGCTGATGGGTACGGCAGTGGTTGAGACGGCAGCGCTGGGCTTCCTGGGCCTGGGGCAGCAGCCACCATATCCCGAATTGGGCAAGATGCTCGCAGACAGCCAGCAGTCCATGTACAGCGGCAAGTGGTGGGTGATGATCTTCCCCGGTATGGCGATTGTGCTGATCGTACTCGGATTCAACCTGCTCGGCGACGGCTTCCGCGATGCTCTGGATCCGCGCCTGAAGCGCTGAGATCAGCCCTGTGTTTCCCAGGCGGTATGCAGCCACTCATAGGCTTCCTCGCGCGTATCGACGATCTTGAACTGCGTGGTACGTGCGGCGCGGCTGGCGGCATCAATCGTCACGCGCAGGATGTTGGTCACAAATGTGGGGCGGATGACGAAAGCGATATAGCTGCTGATATGCTGGTTGATCTGCAACATGCTCTGCGAACGCGATAGGGCATACGGACTGAGGTAAAAATCCGTGAAGGATAGATCGACCAGAATCAGCATCGGCTCTGCTGTGTTCCATGTTGCGCGTATCCGCTCGCTGAAATCCAGCCAGGCAGCGATTGTCTCGCGCTTATCCGAATGCATTTCCACCAGGATGATGCCTTCTTCGCCGATGGTTGCATGACGGCAGTCCTTGCTGATCGCTTCGGTCGGTGGATATAAATCAACCGCTGAGTCGGTGCTCATGCGTCCGTTCCTTGAAGTGATAGTATGGGTTCTGGTTGTTTCCTCGTCTGCGGAATGTGGTCAGCGGGGCGAGGTCATGATTGCTAGAATGCGCTGATCATACCCCGCCGCGTGCGATGCGGCAACCGTCTTGCCAGTTGCCCGGGGCGCTCCAATCGGGCACCTTCAGCTACGCGGGCGGCGCTCACCCCAGATCATCTGTGCAGTCCGTCGGGCGAGCCGTCAGATTATCGACGCTGACGGGCATTCCCAGGTAGGGCGAAGGGTCGAGCGTGTTGCGCAGTACGGCCTCATTGCGGAAACTGCCGTCGGGTTCGCTGGTGACGATGCTGAAATGCAAGTGCATGGCGACACGCGGCGCACTCCCGGCAAATTCCCCCTGATACCCCAGAAACGTCCCCTGCTCTACGAAGATGTCATTGACCCCCGGCGGAAATTCCGGAGAGATGTAGCTCTCCTGACCGCTTCGGCTGGCCATATGCGTGTAATACGTCCAGATGGTGCGCCCCGGCTGTAGGGGGTCGTCATGCCGGATGATGACGGACGCACGCCAGCTATCCAGCCGCGTCAGATAGCCGTCGTAGGCCGCGTAGATGGGCACCGTTCCCGGATTACCCCGACCGAAGATGTCGATTCCGGTGTGGCGGCGAATCGGCGTATAGGGGCCAGCGTCATCGGCGTATAACAGACCGATGAACCCGGTAGATGGCACGATGAAGGGAGCACCGGGGCAGCGGGTCAGGGCAGGCGTCTCCCAATCGAGTTCAGCGGCGGGATTCGTCAGCCAGCGCCGGATGAAGCTGCCGCTGTTGCTGCTGCCCTGATACCAGCGATAGAAGACAAAAGCCGCTGCCAGGACCAATACCAGGACGCCCAGCACCCAGCGCCACCCTTTCCAGCCCATCATATCTTCATGCTCCATGCTACCAACCAGGCAGGTCGCATTGTGCGAGCAAATCCTCGACATTGCAACGGGCGAACCGTCAACATACAAAATGCGCAGGCTCGTATGAAAAAGCAAATGCTTCACACGGAGTTAAAGCGATTTCTACACACATTTGCTATCATATGGCTGCACAACGAAAACGTTGCATCCACCGCACCATCGGCGTAGTCTTGCGAAACAGATTTCTTTACAGAGTGTTAAAAAAGGTTTGTTACAAGTTTAACGCGAATACGCTCAATTTGCGCTGACGCGAGCTGCGCCATGCTGTTGGGGTCTGTTTACCGGTATTGTGAAGAGCCGTTCCTGGAGGATGCAACAGTGAGCCTCGACCCAAAAAAACACTACCTTCCTGACCGGACGGAAGAACCGTTCGAGGGAATGGTCGTCGATTGGTATAACCGCGAGGAAGTCATCGTCTACAAGCTGTTGGCCGCCTCCCCGATTGTCGTCAACCGCTGGGCTGAGTTCGTCCAGAACAGGCTGGAGGACTGGCCCAAAGACCGCCCCTATCTGGCTGTCCATGACCTGTCGCAGCCGGGTATTTCGCTTCAGTACGCGGCCCTGGTCAAGTTCGACATGATGAACATCGGCGTGACCGATGAAGGCCGTGTCCTGGCAGAACGCCTCTTCGATAAGAACCGGGGCTGGCTCGCGCGCGTCGCCGTGAACTTCAACCTATCCCTTTCCGGCCAGACCAATCGTACGCTGATGTCCTACCTCAACCGCGACCATCCTTCCATCCGCTATAAGACGTTCTACAACCGGACGAAATGCCTGCGCTGGGTCACCACCGGGCTGACGGATACCTCAGAGATGAAAGCATTGGATGAGGCCAACGACGACAGCGAAACCGACAACGACCCATGAATCCAACGCAGAACATCGGCTGAGGCCGACGCAGCGCAGCTTCCGGGGGTGAAAGTCAAGTGGTGGCGCAAACGCAGATCGGGCAGGTGCTCGGCAGCTACAAAATCGAAGAGATGATCGGCACCGGGGGCTTTGGCGCGGTCTATCGTGCGCGGCAAGAAGCGGTTGACCGTGAAGTCGCGATTAAGATCATCTGGCCCGCCTTCGCCAGCCATCCCAATTTCATCCGCAAATTCGAGACGGAAGCGCAGCTCGTCGCCGGGTTGGAGCACCCGTATATCGTGCCGCTCTATGATTACTGGCGCGACCCTAATGGCGCGTATATCGTCATGCGCTACCTGCGCGGTGGGGCACTGCGGCAGGCGATGGATCTGCAAGCGTGGACGCTCAACGGAATTTTGCGCCTGGTGGGGCAGGTCTGCGCGGCGCTGGCGCTGGCACACCGCTACGGCGTCGTCCACCGCGACATCAAGCCCGAAAACATCCTTCTCGATGAAGAGAACAACGCCTATCTGGCAGATTTTGGCATCGCGCAGATTCTCAGCAACGCTCAGGAAGAGGGCGAAGAATTCTTCAGCAGCATGGGGTCGCCCGCCTACGCCGCCCCGGAGCAAATCGTCGGTGGGATTACCTCGCCCCAATCGGATATTTACGGTCTGGGGATCATCGTTTACGAACTGCTAACCGGGGAGCATCCCTTTCCGGAATTGGATCGTCTCTCCAGCACGCAGTTGATGCAGATGCGCGCCACCTCTCCTGTACCTTCGCTGCGCAAGCTGCGCCCGGATTTACCGCAGCGCATGGATGAGATCATCCAGCGTGCGACCGCCGTTGATCCCGGGTCGCGCTTCACGGATATTCTCAGCTTCAGCCAGGGATTGCAAGAAGCCGTCGGCGCGGTAGGGCGCATTTACACCGGAATCGCGCACAAGACCAACGAACTGCTGCCCAACCCTTATAAAGGGCTGCGTGCCTTCCAGGAAGCTGATGCCGCCAACTTCTTCGGACGCGAGAACCTGGTGCAAAGCCTGTTGCAGCGCCTGAACGATGGGCAGAGCTACAATCGCTTCCTCGCGGTCGTCGGCCCCAGCGGCAGCGGCAAATCCAGCCTGGTGAAAGCCGGGTTGATTCCCCGGATGCGACGGGGCGGTTTGCCTGGCTCACGCGGCTGGTTCTACGACGAGATCGTCCCCGGTGAGGCTCCGTTCGTGGAAATCGCCAATTCGCTGACCAGCCTCGCCGTGACTCCGCCGGAGAACCTGCTACAACGGCTACGTACCAGGCCGGATGGTCTGCTCTACGCCATCGATGAAGTGCTGCCGGAAAAGACCGAACTCTTCCTTTTCATCGACCAATTCGAAGAGTTGTTCACGCTGGTGGAAGACGAATCCGTCATCAACCAATTCCTCACCAGCCTCTACACCGCTGTGACTGCGCCCGACAGCCGCCTGCGACTGGTCATCACGATCCGCGCCGATTTCTACGACCGCCCGCTCTTGCTAGCCGATGCTCAGCGATATGGTGCGCGAACGGACAGAAGTCGTCGTCCCGCTGACACCGACTCAGCTTGAGCGCGTCATCGTGGAACCCGCCCGCCGCCAGGGTATCATGGTCGATCCGGGGTTGGTCGGGGCTGTTGTCGCCGAAGTTAGCGAGCAACCGGGATCGCTGCCGCTCTTGCAATATTCGCTCAGCCAGCTCTTCGAGATGCGCGAGGGCAACGTCATGTCCCTGGAAGCCTATCAGCGGCTGGGGGGCGTGCGCGGGGCGCTGGCGAAGCAGGCCGACGAACTCTACGAGAAGCTCAACGCCATCGAACAGGAAGCGGTGCGGCAGTTATTCCTGCGCCTGATCACCCTCGGTGAAGGCACGGAAGATACCCGCCGCCGCGCCCTGCTCAGCGAAGTCACCTCGATTCGCGATTCGTTGGAAGGGGAAGAGAAGGGCGTGGTCATGCGCCACGTCGTCGAACGGCTGGGGCAGGCGCGCCTGCTGACGTTCGACCGGGATCCCATCACGCGCAGCCCCACCGTCGAAGTTGCGCACGAGGCCATCATCCGCGAATGGGGACGCCTGCGCGAATGGCTGGATCAGAGCCGCAATGATGTACGGATGCAGCGCACGCTCTCTAGCCTCGCCCATGAGTGGATCGAGAACAAGCGTGAGCCGAGTTTCCTGCTGCGCGGCGTCCGCCTGGATAGTTACCAGCGCTGGGTGGTGGAGACGAACCTCTCGCTGACCACCCAGGAACGCGCATACCTGGATCAGAGCATCGCGGAGCGCAAACGCCTGCAAGAGCTGGAACGCCAGCGCGAAGAACGCGAGCGTGAACTGGAACGGCGCTCGGTCAACCGACTGCGCCTGCTGGTCGGCATTCTAACGGTCGCGTCCCTGGTCGCCATCGGCCTGAGCGCGGTGGCGGTCAACGCCAGCAATCGCGCTGTTGCCGAGGCCGAAATCGCGCAGAGCATCGCCTGGGAAGCAGGTGCCATCACCACCCAGAGCGAAGGCAACGGTGATCTCGCTCTGCTGCTGGCATTGCAAGCCAACCAGATGGAACAACCCCCGGTGGAATCGGTCAGCGCCCTCTCCGAAGTAGCCTTCTCTCCCGGCACACGCACCCTGCTGGAAGGGCATACGGCCTGGGTGACTGCTGTCGCGATCAGCCCGGACAAGCGGCTATTGGCCTCCGCCTCGACGGATTTCAGCGTGCGCTTCTGGGATCTGGCGACCTATGAGCCGCTCTTCATCATGGAAGGGCAGGAGAACTTCGGGCATTCGGGCGATGTAGAAGCCATCGCCTTCTCGCCTGATGGCAGCATTCTGGCTTCCGTCAGCATCGGGGTGACGCGCAACGTGATCCTCTGGGATGTGACGACAGGAACGGAATTCGCCCGCCTGGATGGGCACACGGATAATGTTCGCACGGTGGCCTTCAGCCCGGATGGGGCGCTGCTGGCGACTGGCTCCAAGGACAATACGGTCATCATCTGGGATGTAGCGGCGCAGCAGCCCCGCACGCAGTTCTTCACCAGCCTGGATCCGCAAGATTCCGGTGCGGGCGTCCAGGTGCAGTCGGTGGCCTTCAGCCCGGATGGCAGCATCGTGCTGGCGGGGACGACGGACGGTGAAATCTATGCCTGGAACGTGTTCACCGGTGCTTTGCTGTGGCAGGTGGACAGTGGTGACCGGGGCGGCATCAACGCGATTGCCTTCCAGCCTGGGCAAGATACGACCCAATTCGCGACGGGTTCGGGCGATGGGTCGCTCGCGCTGCGCCGACTCGCCGACGGGCAGGTGATCCGGCGCTTCAGCAGTGCGGAAGAAGATGAGATTCGCGATTTCGCCTTCAATCCCGATGGGACGCGGATTTACTCGGCTTCGGTCAACGATGTGGTGCGCATCTGGGATGTGGCCACCGGGCTGGAAATGGAGCGCTTGCAGGGGCATACGGACGATGTGTTGACCGTCGGCATGAGCGCGGATGGCCAACTTCTGGCGACTGGCTCCAAGGATGAGAAGATTCGCCTGTGGAATATCGAACAGCCCGCCGCCGAACAGGTTCTCACGTCTCACACGGAGCGTATCACCGAAATCATCACGCAGGGCAACCGCCTCTACACCTCATCGGTCGATGATCGCCTGCTGATCTGGGAGCGCGGCGCGGCGCAGCCCATGCTCGAAATTCAATTCTCCGGTTCGATCCTCTCGATTGCGATCAGCCCTGATGGACAGCGGGCGCTGGTGGGGTCGCTGGATGGCTTGCTCGCCGAACTCGACTTCGGCACGCAGCAGATTACACAGCAGTTCGCCGGGCATTCCGGCAATATCAACGCGCTGGCATACCTGCCGGATGGACAACGGGCGCTCTCCGCTTCGCAAGATGGCCTGATGATCCTCTGGGATGTGAACACGGGGGCGGAGATTCGCCGCCTTGGCACGGAAGGCTCCCCGATTTTCGACCTCGCGCTGGCTCCTGATGGCGTTCACGCAGCAGCATCCTATGGCGATGGCACGGCGATCTACTGGAATCTCGAAACGGGGGAAGCGGTACGCCAGTTTGCCGGGCATAGTTCGACGGTCTATGCCGTTGTCATCAGTCCCGATGGATCGACGCTGGTCACTGGCTCACGCGATGAGTTGATCATCCCCTGGAACATCGCCAGCGGCGAAGACGGTACGCCCTACATCGGCGATGCAGGCGTAGTCTGGAGCCTGGCCTACAGCGCAGATGGGCAGCGGTTGGTCTCCGGCTCCGGGGAGGGCAGCATTATCGTCTGGGATGTCGCCAGCGGCTCACCGCTCCAGCGGTTCGACATCCCCGGTTCTTCGGTGTATTCGCTGGCGGCCTACGACGACGGGCGCAACATCATCAGCGGGCAGGAAGATGGATCGCTCTTCGTCTGGCGCACGTATCCGCTGCCAGAATTGCTCACATGGGTCGAGCGCAATCGCTACCTGCGTGGCCTGACCTGCATTGAGCACGAGCAGTACCGCTTCCCGGAGGACGTGCCCTGCGTCACCAACCTGGACGGCAATGCTGAAGCAGCCGACTGATCAATCGGTGCAGCAGCCAGCCACAGGCTCCCATTCGCCAGCGATATGCGCCTTCGCTGGTTTATGTTCTTGTGGAAAACAGTACATTTCTGCAGGTTTTTTCTGTGTATTGTGCTACATAGCTACGCCCCTATCTGTGAATTACACTGGGGTATGTCCGCGAAGATTCCTGGAGTAAGGTTATGCAACCCTATCGACTGAAGTTTGACCCCACGGGGACAATTGTCCATTGGAGCGAGCTACAAAAGTGGGGCTACAGCGAGGCGAATCAGCGTTCAGCGCAGATGATCCAGATGGTGCGCGACCTGGACAAGCCCTGGGCTTTCATCATCGGCAACGAGGAAGACGGACAATTCACCGACTACTACCGCACCTACGAGACGATTGAAATGGTCTTCAACCGGGCGCTGGATGAACCGAATTTCTCCGGCGTTTTCGGCGTTGTGGTATCCAATATTCTCTTTGAGGTGCTGGCTGCGCAGATGATCCCGGTGATTTTCAATGTCCACTGCGAAGCACATCACGATGTGAACGTCGTCTACCAGCGGGTGCGCAACTGTTTATAACGAGTCTAGTTTCGTGCGCTCATCAACTGCTCCACATCCGTCCATCGGTCGAGGATCTGTGTGATTAAGAGCGCAATCGCTTCCGCTTCTTGTCCAGTATAATTGCCGAGACGTGCCTGCAAATTTCTGATCTCCCTCGGCACTTCTTCTTCGTTCTCACCGAAGTAGCCCAATTCGCTCAGAAACAACTGCATATCGTGGTAACCCAGTGTCTGTGCCAGCGCACAAACCAGAGACAGATTGCCAATATGAACCGGGATTCGTTCGTCCTCCATGCGGATCCAGTTATCCAACACCTGACGAGATATATTCACGCCATATTCATTGCGCAGGATGCGCGATAACTGATGGACAAAGCAAAAGGAACCCGCATGAAGTAAAATGTTAGAATGGCAAA
>CAZJWX010000068.1:0-27134 GCA_964549915.1 uncultured Anaerolineaceae bacterium
TTGAAAAGTATCTACCACCTGTTTTGTGTGATGTCTAATTGCTTTGTCCATTAGTATTAATTTTCATGCCCTTAGGTTTAAACAGGTGTTAAGTGGAGTTTTGATCTGTAATGCAGCCCGCAGCCTTCGTAATCCAGCGAACCAGGACAAAGGCAGACCATGTAATTCCTCCAGAAATCTCACACAGCGAACGAGAATCACGCTATACTAAAGCCATACTTCGCAACACGAAATGAAATCACATCACCGCATTATCAGTGCAGGAGCAGACAGCAATGGCAGCGAAAGAAGAGGGACAGCAATTCCTGGAGGCCAACGGCAAGCGCCCTGAGGTCACGCAGCTTCCCAGTGGGCTGCAATACGAAGTTCTGCGCCAGGGCAGCGGTGCGAAACCCGGGGCGACGGATACGGTCAAAGTTCATTATCACGGCACCTTCATTGACGGCACGACCTTCGATAGCTCCTACGATCGCGGGCAGCCCAGCGAGTTCCCGCTCAATCGCCTGATTGCGGGCTGGTCAGAGGGGTTGCAGCACATGGCGGAAGGCGCACATTACAAGCTCTTCATCCCCTATGAGCTGGCCTACGGAGAAGCAGGGATCGGCCCAATTCCGGGGTATAGCACGCTGATCTTTGAAGTAGAACTCTTGGAGGTGAAGTGATGCTTCCGATCATCCATTACGTGGATGAGCCGATTTCGGATGAGATGGCGCAGCTTCTGCAGACGATCACCACCGTTGAGTGGCTGCTGCAATGGATACAGAAGGCGCGGCTGCATCTGGCGGATATGGTGCAGCAAGATGAGTACACCACCGATGTCGTGGTGGTCGTGCGCGAGACGCTGGTGCTGAGCTTCGATGTAAGCTGCATCGGCAACGTGCGCGGCATCGCCGTCTGGGATCGCACGCCCTCGCCGCAAGAACTCTTACAGGCACGGCTGGCGCGCGGCTGGCAGCCCACCGACAGCGACTTCGTCAACGGCCCACGAGTCATCGGCAACGCGGGGGAGTCCTCAGAATCACGGCAGTGAATGTGTGGGAGACGCGCAGCAAGACGCTACTGTAACGACCACTGTAACGACCAATTGAAAGCGTGACGCCCACGCCGGCTTTCTAATTGTGCATCCGGCTTCATTTGTCGTTGGCCTGTCATTGTCCCCGCCCAGCAGGGCGGGGTACCTTGTGCAAAATCCCCCTCCCAAAATCCCTCCCCACGTTGTGAGGAGGGACTTGATTGGTTGCCCCTCACGATGTGGGGGGACGGAAAGAGAGATTTATTCCGGCAGCACGAAAACAGCCGTCGTCAGCGGGGGCACGGTGAAGGTGCCGGAGGGCGCATCGAAGGCCGCCATGCGGGCCAGTTCGTCCGCGCTCTCCTGCTGCACCGGATGCAGTTCGTAGCCCCTGCCGATCAATTCGGCGACGGTGAAGGTCAGTTCCTCGTTCTGCCCGTTGAAGACCACGACGACGCCTTCATGCGCTGGATCCAGGTCTTCGCCGACTGCATCGCTGACGCTCATCACGATCACGCCGGGGACAGCGTTCGCGCCTGTGTTGTGGAAGGCCAGGCGCTCCTGCACCTGCTCTGCCGTTTCCAGGCGGAAGAGCGGCGTGCTGTAGCGAATCTGCAACATCTCGCGGAAGACGTTGACATTCAACAGGATGTCATCGGAAGACGGCTCGTACTCCGGTGTCGCCAGAATCGGGCGTATCAGCGGCCACTGGCTGCTGTTGACGCCTTCTGGCGGCATGCCGACGCCGAAGTTATTGGTCTCGTACGTCCAGTCCAGGCGGTTGAACCAATCACCGCTGTTGTAGCTATCGCGATCCAGCGACTTGCTGCGCAGCATGTCGCTGCCTGCATGGAAGAAGGGCACGCCCTGGCTGTACATGACGAAGCTCAGGCTCAGATTCTGCATGCGCACCACGTCAGAAGCGTCGAAGCCCTCCGGCAGACGGTAGAGGATGTTGTCGTAGAGCGTTTCGTTATCGTGCTTGCTGACGTAGACGATGTTCTCCTGCGGATCGAGCGTGTATCCGGCTGGCTGCCCGTTGTAATCCACATCCAGCCCGGTGATTTCTTCGCCGCTGGCACCGATGAAGGTGAAGTTCTGCAAGTTGCCCGCCAGCCCCACGCGCACCATATCGGCGAAGCGCAGCGCCCGACCGAGGTCTTCATTGACGGGGTTCTCGCCATTCGGGAAGACGTAAAGCCCGTTGCCGATGCCCTGCTCATCGCGCCCACCGAAGGGGCTGCCGCCGCGCACGGCATCGCGCAGGCGATCATTGAAGGTGCCGATTCCGGTTCCGGCGGTGTTGAACTGCGTGGCGTGGAAGCCGCGAGCGTTATCCGCCACTTCGCCGAAATTCCAGCCCTCGCCGTAGATGTAGATTTCGCTGCCCTCCACGCCGTCTTCTTCCAGCGTCAGTTCATCCAGGGCGTCGCGGACTTCCTGCATATCCGCCAGCATGTGATGCCCCATCAGGTCGAAGCGGAAGCCGTCGATCTTGTAGTGCACCGCGTTCAGCACGACGGTATCGACCATCAGGCGGCGCATCATGTTGTGTTCGGTGGCGGTGTTGGGGCAGCAGGTCGAGGTATACACGCGCCCAACCTCATCCAGGCGGTGGTAATAACCCGGCACCACTTTGTCCAGCACGGAGCGGTTGGCCTGCCCGCTGGCGTTGGTGTGGTTGAAGACCACATCCTGCACTACGCGCAGCCCGGCATTGTTCAGCGCCTGCACCATCTGGCGATATTCCACGATGCGTGCTGTGCCATCCGCTTCGGTGGCGTAGCTGCCTTCCGGTGCCATGAAGTGGTAGGGATCATAGCCCCAGTTGAAGCCGTCCAGGTCGCGAATCGGGTCAATTTCGGCCTGCGGAATCTCGCTGTCCGGCGGCAAGCCTTCGAACTCTTCGTAATCCGGGGCAAACCAACGATCGCGGTTCTCGTTGATGGTCGCGATGTCGAAACTCGGCAACAGATGCAGGTGCGTCAGTCCGGCCTCGGCGAGTTCGCGCAGGTGCTGCATGCCATTCGTGTCTTCGAGCGTGAAGGCCAGGTAGGTGCCGCGCAGTTCTTCCGGCACGGTCTCATCAAAGGCGCTGAAATCCCGGATGTGAATCTCGTACACGGTGATGTCTTCGAACGAATCGCCGTAATCGGGCTTTTCGAGCGTCTCCCAGCCTTCCGGTGCCAGCGCCGGATCGCTGAGGTCAACGACCAGGCTGCGCGTGCTATTCTGCGCGAGCGCGACGCTGTAGGGGTCGGTGACTTCGTTCTCGACGATGGCTTGCTCGGTTGGCGCGAAGACCGTCACGGTGAAGGTGTAGTACTTCAGGTACCAGTCTTCCTCCCCCGTGACCGACCAGGTGCCCGTGTCCGCATCGCGCACCATCTCGAACGTCTCCGCTTCCGAGCCGGGGGTCGCATCGTCGTAGAGGTTCAGGGAGACATTCTGCGCCGTCGGTGCCCAGATCGTCAACGTCGGCACACCGTCTGCGAAGGTCACGCCCAAGTCGCCCTCATAGGTGAAGAGGTCATCCAGCACACCTGGAATCTGCAACCCCGCCAGGGCAACCAGCGAATCGCCTTCGTAGGCTGCCAGCGCCACCTGCCCCGTCAGAATCTCCGGCACTTGATCCAGGGCGGCGGCATCCAGGGTGAAGGCCGTGAACTCCGCCAGATGCGGGAATTTCTCCTGCACGGCTTCGGGCAGGCCATCTGCATTCACGCTCACATCGAAGGATTCAAATTCGCCGCTGAGGCCGAAGACATCCAGCGTCATGCTGGCATCCGGGCTGTAGAGCAGGCGATAGTCCAGCGTGTCGTCGGGTTCCACGTCCCAGGCGAACGTATCGCCCAGCACCCAGTGCGCAGTGCGTTCGCGCAGGTTCGCGCCAGTCAAGGAAGTGCCTCCTACGGTGATGACCATGACGTTGAGGTTGGAGTCGTAGGTGAAGGTGACTGTTTCGCCATCTTCAGCGACGCTGAAGGGGATATTTTCGCCGCCGGCCTCTCCGTTCAGGCCGAAGGTCTGGTCAGCGCTACGGTTGATGGCTGCCACAGCCGCATACTCGCCCGCCGGAAGCGCATCTGTGGTGAAGGTGTAGATGCCGTCACCGTCCACATCTTGCAGCCAGGAGAGCATGCAGTCCGCCATGAAATCGCTCTCACAGCCGATCTCATCCTGGAAGCTGCCCGATGCCGTCACAATTTCCTGGCGCACAGTATCCATAATCCAGTTGGTCTCGTGGCTGTAAACCCAGGTCACGGCCTGATCTTCGGGGTTATTCAGCACAATATTGGGACCGCCCGGATCCGCAAAACCGCCGTAATTCTCTTCCCAGCTACCGTTGATCGCGACTTTATATTCGTAACTACCTGCCGGAAGCTCAAAGGTGCCTTCCCAGATGTTGTATTCCGGCACATAGGTCAGGAAGGTCGCTTCGCAGTCCGGTGCCCATTCGCCGGGGCAGCCCATTTCCGGCTGGATCGTCCCCGGAATGTTGACAATATCCGGCACGACGACTTCGGCTTCTTCTTCCTGCTCGAGGGTTACGTCACTGCCGATACTATCGCTGATGACGCCCGTGCTGTGATCGTAGGTGAAAGCCACGTCCATATCTTCCGGCACGCTCAGCGGGATATTGGGGCCACCCGCTTCGGCATTCGCGCCGTAGTTGCGATCCCACGTCCCATCCAGGGCGACCTTGTATTCGTATTCGCCCGCCGGGATGCTGAAGACCCCTTCCCAGAGGCCGCTCTCTTCGTTGAACGTCAGCTCCGTCTCAGTGCAGTCCGGCTGCCATTCGCCACTGCACCCGACCTCATCCTGGAAACTGCCGGGAACGACCACCAATTCTGGCTCCGGGAAGCCGTCGGGATTCTCCTGTGCGATCACGCCCAGCGCGCCCAGGCTGGCGAGCAGCGCCATCGTCAGGATCAACAACCACTGCAAACGTGTGTTTCTCATAAATGGAAACTCCTAAGTAGATGACAGGTTGGTTCGCGCCCCAAGATGAGCGCAAGATGAACTGTAACCGACATCCAACCGCTTGTCTACGGATTGCACAGAGGATTGTTGGGCAGAATAGCCGAAGTTTGCCAGCGACACGCGGCAACAGGCGACGCCAGGCCAATCGCGCCGGGCCGAGAGCGTGCACAAACGCCCCTATCTCCCAAAAGATTGTCAAGCTCGCTTGACACAGCGAACAAGCACATGCCCGTCAGCCCCTCGCGTATGCATTGATCTTGTTGGCAACTCCCCGCATCGACGATGCTTGCAGCAGGTCAAATGGCAAGACTATAATGCACATAGAATTGACTTGCCGAATGAGTGAGGGTCATGCCATCCTACCAGTACAGTCACCATGCGCGGCGGGCACTGACCCACGCCGAACTGCTCGCGCGCGAATTTCGCCACCCCCGGCAGGATACGGCGCATTTGCTGGTGGCGGTGATGTTGGCGGAGGGCAGCCTGGGCGCGGAAGCGATGCGCGGCTTCGACCTGCCGCTGCCCGTTGCGCGAGTCTATCTCAAGCGGCTGATGCCGATTCTGGAAGATGCCCCTGACCCGGTACCGGAAGACCAGTCCTTCACGCTGGCGCTGGAACAGGCCGCCGATGAAGCGGATTGGCTGGCCTCGCACTACATTGGTACCGAGCACCTGCTGCTGGGAATCACACGCACCAACCTGGGCAACGCGATCCGTCTGCTGCATCTGGTCGAAATCACGCCGGAGCAGGTGCGGCGGCGGCTGCGGCGCATCATTAGCGATGGGCAGGCGGAATTCAGCCTGGAAGCCCTGCGCGCCAATGCTCGCCTGAGCGAACTCTCGCGCCGGGTGCTGAACGCGGCAGAACAGCGGGCGCTCGAATTTGACCATCCGGAAATCGGCATCGGGCACCTGCTGCTGGCGCTGGCACAGGAACGGCGCGGCGTGACCTCGGCCTTCCTGAAACAGAGCGGCCTGGAACTGGAACGGCTGCAAATCGAGATTCAATCGCCTAATGATGCGCTCTTCGTCAGCATCGAGAGCGTCGTCCACCGCGCCATCAACCAGGCGGAGAAATTCGGCAGCCATTACGTCGGCGCGGATCATCTGCTGCTGGCGCTGGCGCTGGAAGAGAACGGCATTGCCCTCTTGCATCGCTACCAGACCTCGCCGGAGAAAATCCGCCGTCTGCTGGAAAAGCACCTCAAGTAGCGGCCCAACCAGCCGCCAGGCCGCACACAAGCCCCATCGGATCAGGTACAATCAAACCTACGGGAGACGACGAGGGACGTTCGTATGCATTGGATGTTGTACGGAGCCACAGGCTACACCGGACGCTTGATCGCGGAAGAAGCCGTTCGCCAGGGACACCGCCCCATGCTGGCAGGGTGCACCCTGGAGAAAGTGAAGCCGCTGGCGGATCGACTCGGCCTGGAATACGCGGTCTTCCAGGTGGACGATGTGAGCACCATCGCCGAAGCCATCGCCGATATGGAACTGGTTTACCATGCCGCTGGCCCCTTCATCCACACGAGCGACCCGATGATTCGTGCCTGCCTCGCGACGCATACGCACTACGTCGACATTACGGGCGAGATTCCCGTCTTCGAAAACACCTTCCGCTACGATGACGCCGCCCGCAGCAATGGCGTTGCCCTGGTCAGTGGTGCGGGCTTCGATGTCATCCCTACGAATACGATGGCGCAGTATGTCGCGGGCAAGCTCACCAGCCCGACTCGCCTGGAAATCGGCATCGACATGGCGCTCTCGATGACGCCGGGGACGGCGAAATCCTTCCTGAACATGATGAGACAGCCCGATCTGGTGCGGCGCGACGGCGAATTGCAAGCCCGCCCCTTCGGCTCCGATACGACCTACCTGCCGCTGCTGGAAACCGATGTGCTGGCGCTGGCGATCCCCTGGGGCGACCTGGTGACCAGCCATCGCTCGACCGGGATCCCCAATATCAGCGTGTACATGCCGCTGCACCCGGCGCTGATTCGCTCGCTGCGGGCGGCGTCCCCCGTCCTGCAATTCTTGCTGCGCCGCCGTCCGGTGCGCGCACTCGCCGAGCGGCTGACGGAGATGATCCTGCGTGGGCCAAGCGACGAAGATCGCCAGACGCTGGCGACGACCATCTGGGCGCGGGCGACCAATGCCGCCGGACAGGTGGCGGAAGCCTGGTTGGATACGCTGGAAGTTTACCAGTTCACCGTCGCGGCGGCGGTTCCCGTCGTCGAACACATCCTGACGCAGCAGCCCGTCGGCGCGTTGACCCCGGCGCAAGCCCTGGGCGCGGATTTCCCATTGCGGCTGCCCGACACACAACGCTATGACTCGCTGAAAGCCTTCGAGCAGGCACAACTCGGGTAGGACATTTGCCCTATTCTGTGTACCTTCATGTTGATCTTAAGCCGTGTAACACGGCGGAAGACAGTATAATGCGCGGTAGCGTCATTTTTGTACCAGGCACGCCACAGACCGGGACTGGACATTCCACGTCTCATGCACACGTTTCATACGAAGGCACGTGTGTCCGGCTTGCGAGCGTTTGGAAAAGCCACGTTGTGAAAGAAGAAGGGGAGTCCCCGTGCATCGGATCACATTCATCTGGATATTGACCTTATTCGCCCTGCCGCTGCTGGTTCAGGCGCAAGGGCTGCCTCCGGCGGAACCTGCCGCCAACAGTGGCGAGATTCGCATCGCCGGAGTCTCGTCCCTCGTCCCGCTGACGAATACGCTGGCGAGCAGCTACCGACAGGCGGGCTTCGCGGGCGGCATCAACGTCACGGGAGAGAACCCGAATACCTCGTTCTCGCGCTTCTGCCAGGGCGACATCGACATCGTGCTCTCGGGTCAGCAGCCCTCGCCTGTCGATACGGACAATTGCAACGCTGCCGGGCGCGAGTTCATCAGCTTCCGTGTGGCGACGGATGCCGTCGCGGTGGCGACATCGCCCAATAACACTTTCGTGGATAGCGTGACGACGGCAGAATTGCAGCAGATTTTCGGCACGGCGCTGAGTTGGTCGAATGTGCGCGTGAGCTGGCCAGGGGATCCGATCGCGCGTTTTGGCCCCGGCACGACTTCCTCGGCGTTCAATCTGTTCGCGGCGCTGGTCTTCGGCGGGGATACGCGCACGCTGACGACGGCGCTGGGCGCACAGTACAATGATGACCCCAATGTGTCGCTGCAAGCGGTGCAGTCCTCCCCGACGGCGATTAGCTTCTTCGCGGCGGATTTTGTGGATCGCAATGCGGCGTCCCTGAAGATCATCCCGATTGGCGGAGTCAGCCCGACCACGCAGAACATCTCCGAACTGGTCTATCCGCTCTCGCGTCCGCTCTTCCTCTTCACCTCGGCTTCCGTGCTACAGAACCAGCCGCAGGTGGCGGATTTCATCAATTACTACCTGACGAACGCGCCGCAGCAAATCACCCTCATCGACCTCTATCCTGTGCCGCAGAACGCACGCAATGCCGCCATCCAGACCTGGTTCGAAGCAATTGGCAGCACGCCGCCGCCGCTGCCGACGACCGCCGCGCCGACCCTCGACCCTGACGAGACCACGCCCCCGCCCATCGTCGGCACGCCTTCCCCGCAGGAGACCCTGCCCGCTGATATCGTCACCCCTGAAGCAGATGACGAAGCCGCCGCCACCGAAGCGGGAGCCAGTTTTGCATCGGGCGTGCTGCCGATTTTGATTAACGCGCGCACCGACCTGGAACTGCTGGCGACCGAAGCCCTGGGGGCGGGACGCCCGCCGGGATGGAGCGGCAGCCTGGATGTGAACGATCCGCAGTTGGCGCTGCTGCTGCGGCTCGACCTGGAAGTGCTGGCGGGGACACTGCTGGGCGCGGAGATGCGCCCGGATGGGTGGTTCGGCGCAGTGCCGGGGTCGCAGCTTGCCCTGGCGCGGGACATCCGGCATGATCTGGAACTGCTGGCGGATTCCGTCTTCGGCAGTGAAATTGCCCGTCCAGCGGCCTGGCTGGGCGATGCCCCGCTCTTGCGCTGCAGCCGCTCCACGCGCACGCTGGTTGACCTGGTGCGGGCAGATGGCTACGAACTCTCCGCAGACCCGCAATCCGCCACCTATTGCACCGAAGCCGAGGTGGAAGCCTCGCAATACGCGGATACCAACCTGAACGCACCCGCTGCGCAGCCTGCCGCCATCAGCGCAGAGGCCGCCGCACCCGCCAGCGCCGTGACGGTAGACACCGAATTTGCGGTGGGCTTCACCAATCGCAACGCGACACAGCGCCTGGGCGTGCTGCCCTTCGGCGAACCCGTGAGTCCCGTTGCACGCAGCTATACGCAGTTCTCCAATATGACCCTGGTGGAAGGTAGCGGATTCCGCGTCTTCGTGGATTGGCAGGATACGACGCTGACCGAGGCCGAGTTCCAGGCGCTGCCGGATGAGGCCACCGCCGCCCTGGAGACCTTCTGCGACGCCGCCTGGTGCGAGGAGTGAGGGGGAGTCCAATCCCCCCTTCCGTCCCCCCACTGCGTAGGGGAAATCCAATCCCCCCTTGCGTCCCCCCACTGCGTAGGGGGAAACCCCACAAAGTCCCTCCTTGCGCAGCCGGGGAGGGATTTAGGGAGGGGACGCTTGCACAGCGGGGAACCCAATCCCCCTTGCGTCCCCCCACTGCGTAGGGGGAAACCCAACGCTGCCTCTTACAGGTTCGGCTGGTAATTGCGCAGCGTGCGCATGTATTGAGCGCGTTCGAAAACCGACGGATCCGGGTGGTTGATCTGGCTCACGCTGCCCTGTAGCTGCTGCACGCTGTCGTATTCATGCTCTTCCAGGATGGTCAGCAAGTTCGTTTTCACGCGGGCGAAGTGTTCAATCCCGTGCATGAGGATGGCGCTGGTCATCATGGTGACGTTGGCCCCCACCAACAGCAGCTTCAGCGCGTCTTCCGCCGTGTGAACGCCGCTGGTCGCCGCGAAATCGACCTTCACACGTCCATAGAGCAGGCCAATCCAGCGCAGCGGCAGCCGCAAATCATACGGCGTGCTCAGCAGCAGGTTGGACTCGGCTTCCAGGGTTTCCAGGTCAATATCCGGCTGGTAAAAGCGGTTGAAGAGGACCAGCGCCGCCGCCCCGGCTTCCGCCAGTTGCCCGGCGAGGTTGGCGAAGTTGCTATAGTACGGGCTGAGCTTGACAGCCACCGGGATCGAAACCCGTTCGCAGACATGGCGCACGATGGAAACCGTCTCTTGCTCAATCGCGCGGCCCTCGATGTCGGTGCTGCTGGGAATGCGGTAGATGTTGAGTTCGATGGCGCTGGCCCCCACAGATTCCATATCGCTGGCAAGCTCCACCCACGTCCCCGGCGTGGAACCATTGAGGCTGGCGATCACGGGAATATCCACCGCTTCCCTGGCCCGTTCGATTTGCCGCAGGTAGTCATCGGTGCGGGCATGGAACTGCTCCGGTTCCGGGAAGTAATCCGCGGCTTCCGGGTGGAAGTGCGACGTGGATTCCAGGTAGTAATCCAGCGCCATGCGCTCGGCCTCAATTTGCTCTGCGTACAGGGAATTGAGGACAACGGCGGCAGCGCCTGCATCTTCCATGCGCCGGATATTGTCGATGTCTTCCATCAGGGGGGAGGGACTCCCCACCAATGGCGACGAGAGTTCCATCCCCAGATAGTTGGTTGCTAACTCGACCATGTGCTTACGCCTCCTCTTCCGCTTCTTCTTCGGCCTGACCATAGGGACGATTCGCGAGATACTGGTAGTATTCCCAGCGCTCTTCGATGTTCTCCTGCGCCTGCCGGAAGAGTTCTCGCGCGATCTGTGGCTGGCTCATTTCCAGCATCCGGAAGCGATTCTCCATCTGCATGTAGTCCGATACAGGCCGTTTCGGCGGACGGCTGTCGAGGATCAAGGGGTTCTCGCCTGCTTCGGCGCGGAGCGGGTTGTAGCGATAGAGCAACCACTGCCCACTCTCCACAGCGGCTTTCTGGTTCTGGTTGGCCGTCGACATATTGATGCCGTGCGCGATGCAGTGGCTGTAGGCAATGATCAACGAGGGGCCATCGTAGGCTTCGGCTTCCAGGAAGGCACGCAACGTCTGCTCGTCCCTGGCACCCATCGCCACCTGCGCCACGTAGATATTGCCGTAGGTCATCGCCATCAGGCCGAGGTCTTTCTTGGCAGCGCGTTTCCCGCTGGCGGCGAATTTGGCAATCGCGCCGAGCGGCGTCGCCTTGGATGCCTGCCCGCCCGTGTTGGAATACACCCCGGTATCCATCACCAGCACGTTGACATTGTGCCCACTCGCCAGGACGTGATCCAGGCCCCCATAGCCGATGTCATAGGCCCAGCCATCCCCGCCGACGATCCAGACATCTTTCTTGACCAGCGTATCCGCCAGCGACCGAAGCTGTTTGGCCTGCGGCGTGGTGTAGGTGCTCAGGCGCTGCTTCAGTTCTTCCACCAGTTCGCGCTGTTCATGGATTTCGGCCTCGTCTTGCTGCGGGTTGTTCAGCAGGGCGTGCACCAGTTGCGTCCCCAGGAAGTCGGCGCAATGTTCCAACAGTTCGCGTGCCTGCGCAGCCTGCTTATCCAGCGCCACGCGCATCCCCAGGCCGAATTCGGCATTGTCTTCGAAGAGCGAGTTCGACCAGGCCGGGCCACGTCCGTCCTCATTCTGTGCCCAGGGTGTCGTCGGCAGGTTGCCCCCATAGATGGACGAGCAGCCTGTGGCGTTGGCGACCACCGTGCGATCCCCAAAGAGCTGGGTAATCAGCTTGAGGTAGGGAGTCTCGCCGCAGCCAGAGCAAGCACCGGAGAATTCGAAGAGCGGTTGCATCGCCTGCTGCTGACGCACGCGATTGGCGTTGATGCGATCACGCGGCAGCTCTGGCAGGTTCAGGAAGAAATCCCAGTTTTCGCGCTCTTGTTCGCGCAGCGGCGGCTGCGGAGCCATGTTGATCGCTTTGCGGTTGGCCTGGGATTTGTCCTTGGCAGGGCAAATATCCACACAGAGCGCACACCCTGTGCAATCCTCCGGCGCGATCTGGATGGTGTATTGCAGGTCGTTCCAATCGCGGTCACGCGCCGAGGTTGCTTTGAACGTCTCCGGTGCATCCGCCAGCGCCGATTCTTCGTAAGCCTTGATGCGGATCGTCGCGTGCGGGCAGACCATCGCGCACTTGCCACACTGGATGCAAATATCCGGCTCCCAGACCGGGATTTCCGCCGCGAGGTTGCGCTTTTCGTACTGCGTCGTAGCGGTTGGATAGGTGCCGTCAACGGGCATCGCGCTCACGGGGAGGGTATTGCCCTTGCCCGCGATGATGCGACCCAGCACATCGTAGACAAATTCCGGCGCTTCTCCCTGGATCGGCGGCAGCAGTTCTTCGTGGCTGGTCAGTTCGCGCGGTACTTGCACCTGATGCAGGTTCGCCAGCGAGTTATCGACGGCAGTCAGGTTCATCTCCACGATCTTGCGACCCTTCTTGCCGTAGGTCTTTTCGATCATGTATTTGATCTGCGCGATGGCTTCTTCCTGCGGCAGCACGCCAGAAATCGCGAAGAAGCAGGTTTGCATCACGGTGTTGATGCGGTTGCGCATGCCGCTTTCACGGGCGACTTTGTACGCATCAATCACATAGAACTGCAAGTCTTTTTCCAGGATGCGCTGCTGGTAAATGCGCGGCAGCGTATACCAGACATCATCCGGCGAGACGGGTGTGTTCAGCAAAAAGACTGACCCCGGCTCTGCATCGTCCAGGATGTCGTACTTTTCCAGGAAATTGGCATTGTGTACGCCGATGAAGTTCGCCTCGGTAATCAAGTACGGGCTGCGGATCGGTTCCGGGCCGAAGCGCAGGTGCGAGGTCGTCATGCTGCCGGATTTCTTACTGTCGTAGACGAAGTAGCCCTGTGCAAAATTGGGCGTGTTCTCGCCGATGATCTTGATGCTGTTCTTGTTCGCACCCACCGTGCCATCCGACCCCAGGCCATAGAACAGGGCGCGGAAAACATCCGGCGATTCCGTGCTGAAGCGCTCATCGAAGTCCAGGCTGGTGAAGGTCACATCGTCATCAATGCCGATGGTGAAGTGATTCTTGGGCTTCATCTGGTTCAGGTTGTCGAAGACGCCCTTGACCATCGCCGGGGTGAATTCCTTGGAGGACAGGCCGTAGCGTCCGCCGACGACCACGGGCAGGTGGGCATGCGGCCAGGCTTCAAAGACGGCTGCCACGCTGTCCGCGTAGAGCGGTTCACCGGAAGCGCCGGGTTCCTTCGTGCGATCCAGCACAGCGATGGAACGCGTCGTTTCCGGGAAGGCCTGCGCGAAACGTTCGACATCGAACGGGCGGTAGAGGCGTACCTTGAGGACGCCGACTCGCTCGCCCCGGGCATTCAGCGCGTCGACGGTCTCGTGTACCGCTTCCGCGCCCGATCCCATCAACACAACCACGCGCTCGGCATCTGCTGCGCCGTGATACTCGTAGATGCTGTACTGCCGCCCCGTCAATTCGGCGAATTGATCCATCGTCTCTTGCACGATGGGCGGCACGGCGTTGTAGAACTGGTTGGCGGTCTCACGTGCCTGGAAGTAAACGTCCGGGTTCTGTGCCGTACCCCGCAGAACGGGGCGATCCGGCGACAACCCGCGCTGACGATGTTCCAATGCGTGCTCATCGTCAATCATTTCGCGGATCACGTCTTCCGGGATCAGTTCGATCTTGGAGACTTCGTGCGAGGTGCGGAAGCCATCGAAGAAGTGCAGGAACGGCACGCGGGTTTTCAGCGTGGCCGCATGGGCGATCAGCGCCATATCGTGTGCTTCCTGTACAGAATTGCTGGCGAGCATGGCGAACCCGGTCGGGCGTGCCGCCATCACATCGCTGTGATCGCCAAAGATCGAGAGTGCCTGCGCGGCGAGCGAACGTGCCGCCACATGGAAGACCGTCGGCGTCAGTTCACCCGCGATCTTGTACATATTCGGCAGCATCAGCAGCAGCCCCTGCGACGCCGTGAATGTGGTCGTCAGCGAACCTGCCTGCAGTGCGCCGTGAATCGTGCCGGCTGCCCCGGCTTCGCTCTGCATTTCGATGACCTGCGGAACCGTTCCCCAGAGATTGGGTTGCTCTTGCGAAGCCCACTCATCCGAAAATTCGCCCATCGGGGAGGAGGGCGTAATCGGGTAAATGGCAATGACCTCATTGAGCTTGTACGCAACTCGTGCGACAGCCTCATTCCCATCGAGCGTCGCGAATTTCGATGCGCTCATTGCGGTTACCTTCCTAAATGAATCCTCATGATCTCAGACTTGATTATCGGACTCGGCGGGAAGATACCGTAGTGAGGAGTGTCACGGCGTAGGGGTACCAAAACACAGGAATGAATCGTGAGGGTGTGCCCCAATCGTCACACAAACCCTACATTGCACGGCATGCATGGCACCCTGTCAGGATCGAACGTCATGATTGCACATCACAATGCAACAGCAACAGGGGGCGGGTTCAGCGCATCTGGAGGGCGGCGGAGCCTGCGGGGCGGAGACGAGGCGCATCGCGCAGGCCATCGAGCAAGGCAACCAGTGCAGCATAGCCCGCGTCAGCCGAATCCACGTACTGAATCCGTGAGCGAAAGCAGTCCATCAGGGTGCCGAAGAGCGGATAGAGCTTCCGCCAGCGTGCCCCATCGGCGATGACGATCACGCGGCGCAAGCCAACCGGCCAGTATGTCAATGCGTAACGGATCAGCGGGATGAAGTTGATGGGGATGGCGTTCAGCCGATAATCAACCAGGACGTAGCGGAAAGGGCTTTCGGCATAGTGCGCGGCGCATATTTCCAGCGCATGTAGCAAATCCGCATCGCCCCAGTCCTCGTGGAAGACCAACACGAGAAAATCACGATCCGCGTCGCCCCAGCCGACGGTGATTTTGCGCTCTACAGCCATGCAACACTTCCCCAGGTTGTGTGTCCACAGTGCAGTATACACCAAAAATGCAGTAATATCTGGATTATGCATGAAATTTGTGTGTTTTTACTCCGATATGCGCCGGATGCAGCGCACAACTCCCGATACAAAAAACCGCATTTGTGCAATGCGGCCAGGTCTCGTTGTGCGATTTTGATGTTCGCTGTGAAGCCAGCGCTATCGCCCTCTTGTTCCCCAGGCGAAAACGCCTATTGGTAGATTGCCGGCATGGGTTCCTGTTCGCGCTTGAAGACGCGGAAGCCACGCCGCAGGTAATTATTCAGCGCATGGGGGCCGTCCAGGTTGCAGGTGTGCAGCCAGATGCGCCTGGCTCCCATATTCCAGGCTTCCTGCACACCGTAGCTCAGGAGGTGCTTGCCCAGCCCCTGCCCATGATATTCTTCGCGCAGGCCGAAGTAGACGACTTCCACGCTGCCATCGTCTTCCTTCGCCAGTTCGATGTAGCCCGCAGGTGCGCCGCAGACATAGAGCACATAAACATGCACATTCGGGCGGCTCAGTTCTTCGAGCAGTTCCTTGTTCGAAAGATACAGACGGTCGCGCCACGCCCATTTTTCGCCCACTGCCGCGTACAGAAAGCGGTAAAAGCCCACATCCGCCCGTTCCAGGCGCTGAATGCGCACCTCTTCCGCGCGGCTGTAGCCGGGGTTGAATTGACTCGGGTCGGTCATTTCAAGGTACGTCGTGGTCAGAATGTCGGGCGTTTTGCTGAGTGCAACCATGGTCTGTGATTTCCATTTACGAAGTGAACCTTGCTGGTTACACTTTACATAATGAAACGCCTCCAACTGCATGGCACAAAGCCACGAAATTTGGGGGAGATCGCTGGTAAAAGTTCACAAATGGGTGCGTTCGCTGCCCACGAATAGAATTGCGAGGTTGTTATGGAACTCAGTTTGACAGATGCACAGATCCAGGCGCAGAAGATGGTGCGCGATTGGGTCGAAGCAGAGGTGATCCCGACCATTGGGGAGTGGGATCGAAAGCAGGAGATGAACCCGGAGGTTCTGCCGCGCATGGCGGAATTGGGCATTCTGGGCATCAGCATCCCGGTGCGCTACGGCGGGCAGGGCTTCGACTACCTGACGCTGGGTCTGGTCTGCGAAGAACTGGAACGCGCCGACACAACGCTGCGCGTGGTGATGTCGGTGCATCACGGCCTCAACAGCATGGCGATCTTGCAATGGGGTACCGAAGAGCAGAAGCAGCGTTTCCTGGTGCCGCAGGCACGGGGCGAGCAATACGCCGCCTTCTGCCTGACCGAACCGGGCGTCGGCAGCGATGTTGCCGCGATGAATGCGCGGGCTGTGCGCCAGGGCGATCACTATGTCCTCAATGGCGAAAAGATGTGGATCAGCCTCGCGACCAAGGCACACAACTTCCTGGTCGTCGCCAAGACCGACCCGGACGCAGGCCATCGTGGCATGACGGCCTTCATCGTGGAGCATGATCGCCCCGGGGTGAAGACGGGGGACATTCACGGCAAGATGGGCGTTCGCGCGGGCAGCACGGGCTGGGTCAATTTCGAGGATGTGGAAGTCCCGGTGGAGAACCGCCTGGGCGAAGAAGGCGAAGGCTTCAAGATCGCCATGAGCTGCCTGGACAACGGGCGCTATACCGTCGCGGCGGGTGCAACGGGCTTGATCCGCGCCTGCCTGGAAGCCAGCGTCAAATATGCGGATGAGCGCGAGACCTTCGGCAGCCCCATCGGGCAGCACCAGCTCGTCAAGCAGAAAATCGCCCATATGCGCCTCTGGTACGATCAGGCGCAGTTGATGATGTACAAAGTCGGCTGGCTGAAGAACGAGGGCCTCCGCAACACGCGCGAGACCGGGCAATTCAAGTGGTTCGCCACCGACCACAGCGTCAAGGCGGGCCTGGAAGCCGTGCAGATTCACGGCGCATATGGCTTCAGCGATGAATACCCGGTGGAGCGTTACTTGCGCAACAGCAAGGGCGCGGTGATCTACGAAGGAACCAGCGAGATTCATCAGATTATGCAGGCGGATTACGAGATGGGCTACCGCCAGGATAAGCCGCTGCGCTGCGAAATGCCCGCATATGATGAAGAATGGTGGACTGCCGAGGCCGATGAGGTCATGGCGGCAGGCGACTGAGCCATTCCTCCGCCAGGCGTATTTGCGGGTCCCCCTACCCTGGCGGCATATCCCCGGAGAATTCGTGTAGAGGGCGCGGTACGCTGCGCCCTTACCCGGCCTGATGTCCTTCCTGAATTTGTGAACCAGCCTCTTCGCTGCGTTTGTCCCCATGCAACTCGCAAACTTGCGCATTTTCCGGTAGCATTGCCCACCATAGTGGGTTTTGTGCATAAACCGAATAGTGTTGGAGCAGGACGATGTTGCAAGATTTCCCAACGACGATTGACCAACCGCTTGATTGGACGTGGGCGGACTGGCAGCCGCATTTCCAGCGCCTTGTGGAAGTGGAGCTGACCGAAGACAACATCCACGAATGGCTTTCCGCCTGGACGAGCGTTTCCTACACCTTCCGCGAAGTGGCTTCGCGCCTGAGTGTCGCCAAAGATGTGGATACCAACGACGAAGCCGCCGCCGAAAAATACAAACGCTTCCAGGCCGAAATCGTCCCCGAAGTGCAGCGAGTGACCTTCGCCCTGAACAAGAAGCTGGTCGACAGCGGCCTCGCGCCGGACTCCATCGCGGTGCCGGTGCGCGACATCCAGGCGCAGATCGAACTCTTCCACGAGGACAACTTGCCGCTGCATACCCGCGAGAGCGAACTGGGCATGGAATACGGCAAGATCAGCGGGGCGCAGACGGTGGAATGGGATGGCGAAGAGATTACCCTGGTGCAGCTTCGCAAAGTTTTCACTGATGCCGACCGGGAGAAGCGGGAACGCGCCTGGCTGCTGATGCAGGAGCGCATGAAGCAGGATCGCGAGGCACACAACGACCTCTGGCGGCAATACATGGCGCTGCGCAAGCAAATCTACCAGAATGCCGGGCTGGACGATTATCGCCAGTATGCCTGGAAAGACCGCAATCGCCACGATTACACGCCGGAAGACGCGCTGCAATTCTTCGATGCGGTGGAAAAAGTCGTCGTCCCGGCGGCGGTGCGCATTTATGAAGAACGCCGCCAGAAGCTCGGCCTGGAGACGCTGCGCCCCTGGGATCTGGACGTAGAGCTTCCGGGGTACGAGCCGCTGATGCCCTACGAGACCATCGAAGAGTTTGAGAGCAAGACGGAAGCCATCTTCAACCGGGTTGACCCGGAATTGGGCGGTTACTTCGCCACCATGCGCCAGGAGAATCTGCTGGATCTGGACAACCGCAAGGGCAAGGCACCCGGCGGCTACTGCACGGCCTTCCCGCTGGCGGGGCGTCCCTTCATCTTCATGAATGCTGTCGGCCTGGAAGGGGATGTGCGCACCCTGCTGCACGAGGCCGGGCATGCCTTCCACGTCTTCTCCGGGGTGGATTTGCCCTACTCGGTGATGCGCCGTTCGCCGATGGAATTCAACGAAGTGGCCTCGATGGCGATGGAACTGCTCGCCTCACCCTACCTCACGCAAGACCAGGGCGGCTACTTCGATGAGGACGAAGCCCGCCGCTTCATGGCCTCGCACCTGAAGAAGATCATCCGTTTCTGGCCCTATATGGCGCAGGTGGCTTCCTTCCAGCACTGGATCTACACCCATCACGACCTCGCCACTGACCCGGAAGAGTGCGACAAAAAGTGGCTTGAGTTGTGGGGGCGCTTCATGCGCGGCGTGGATTGGAGCGGCTACGAGGACTACATCCGCAACATCTGGCGACGCCAACTGCACATCTTCTACGTGCCTTTCTACTACATCGAATACGGGCTGGCGCAGTTGGGCGCGGTGCAGGTCTGGGCCAATGCCCTGGAAGACCAGGCGGCGGCGCTGGCGGCCTATCGCGAGGCGCTGAAGCTGGGGGGAACGGTCACGCTGCCGGAATTGTACGAGACTGCGGGGGCCAAGCTGGCCTTCGACGCCGAGACCCTGCAAGCTGCCGTTGATCTGATCGAGCGGACGCTGGCTGATCTGGAGCCGGAGGCCGTATAAGAAGGTCTGCTTATCACGTACGGCACGTATGGAACGAAGGGCACCCCGGTCAGCAAAGCGCTGCTTGTCGGGTTGCATCCTTGGGGAGACCTGGCGCGGTCTCCCCGGGCACCTACCTGGGATGCTCTACAACCATTACAGAATGGAGCGCATTTCGGGTAGGGTCACTGCTTCGTCGATGGCCCGATGACGCTTGCCTCATCGTGGCAGCAGCCAGATGCCCCAGAGCAGCAAGGCGTAGAGCAAGCAAGCCGCCAGCACAGCGCGAATCAACCACTCGGAGCGCGGCGCACGGCCTTCGCGCAGGAAGCGGTGCAGCATCACCGGGGAAGCGATCACCGCGAAGGGAATCATCCAGGGCGGGATCATGCCCAGCAGGATGCTGCTTCCCACAACCAGAATCAGCAGCGCCGTCACCAGTCGCAGCAGCGGAATCGTCACTCCCAGGCCGACGCGCGTCGTGAAGTTCGAATCCGTGCGAGCATCCACCTCATAATCGCGAATCTGCTGCTCCAACTGTGCCCCCAACGACCCCAGCAGGAAGAACAACAGCAGAACAGCATCCAGCGGCAGGCGCGGCACAGGCAGCAGGACGAGACAGGTGAAATAGGGAAAGGTCTGTACGAAGAGCATGTGCGTCAGCAGGTCGAAGCCAGGGCGGCTTTTCAGGCGCAGGGGCGGCGCACTGTAGCCCCACATCGCCAGCACGCCGATGCCGAAGAGCACCGTCCCCTGCCAACCGAACTGCGCGAAGATCAGCAGCACAGGCAGCAGCACCAGGGCAGTCAAGAGACGCATCCCCCGGCGCGAGATCGCCACCTGTACGAAGAAGTTACGCGCTGCCTTGCGCGGCTCTTGCGCATCATGCGGTGCGTCGAAGTAATCGTTGAGCGCAAACCCCCACCAGTAACAGATGACCAGGCTCCCCACCAGCAGCAACGCCTGCACGGTGTACTGTGCGTGGAGCACGAGGCAGGTTGCGGAGATCAGCAGCGTCAGCCCCCAGGCGTCCGCGTGGTTCAGGAAGAGATGCGGCAGCGCCCACAGCCGCTGCGGACGCAGGGCGTGGCCGGGTGGCGGGGGCGTGATTTCAGGATCGGTCATGAGGTGTCGGCACTTCAGTACGGTGATTCACGGGACGTGAATGCGCAGTGCATCGCGTCGGGCGCGATGGTACTGAAATTTGCGGGGGAAGTGTAGGAGCAAGCCAGACCACCCACTTTCTAACACCCAATATAACGGTTTTGCGCCGAAAGTTACAGCATTGCTGATGAAGATGACGAAATTCATACCTCGTTACGCACCGTAAAGAACCGCAAAAAGCCACAAAGAACATTCAACACTCGCAAAAACCAGACAAACCCCGTACAATCGTCACGTTGCGAAACTGTTACACGAATTTTATACTGAAGGTAGTGTATTGGAATGAGCAGGATTGGGACGATGAACACCCGGCTCGAACAGGTTTTGCGGGAACTGGCGCGGCGTCACGCGACGTATCTGCTGGCAAAACTGCCAGCGGATGAAACTCGTCTCGTGTGGCTGGCGGACGGTTTGGCGAAAAACGGCGTGCTGGTCGTCCTCGGCGAGGTGGGGACGCGGTATCAGTCTGCGATCCACTCCTGGATGAACACATACAGCGCGTTCTACAAGTTGCTGGCGGAAGCACTCTTCTCGATGAGCGCCGGGCAACGGTTGGGCTTTGTGGATCAGCAATTCCCGCCGATTCTGGTGCTGGATGGGCAGAGTGCCCCGATTGTTGAGGTCATGGGTGGGTACGTCGTACCCTTCGTGGACTATTGTCAGCGTGAGCGTGAGGCTTCCCTGCTGGAACTGAGTGGGGTGATGCTGCTGATCCTGGAAGCGCTGGAAGGATGGGATTTGCAGCCGTCCGTGCAGAATGCCTTGATTGAGGAAGGGGCCCGCCTGATGGAACAGATGTTGCAGATTGGCGTGCGCCAATACGCGGTGACCAGCTTCGCGCCGCCCCTGCTGGAGCAGGTGCAGCGTCGGGCGCGGCAGACGCAGCAGCGTATGCCGAATTCGGCACCGCCACCCAGCACGCTGCCGGAAGAGCCGACCAACGGCACATCCGATACGCAGCAGATGTTCATGAAGGATCAGGTGCCGATCTTCTTCAAGAAGGGTGATAGCGAACGGATGCCCCCCGTGCGTCCGCCTGGCTGGTCGAAGAAATGAGTCGTTGTGGGGCGCGGTGCGAAATCGCGCCCCCTCTGCTTCCGTGATGCACTCAATGCTGGGGCTTGGTCGCGGTGATGCGGGCGCTGAAGACGCGCGGCATACCCTCGTGGCGCGGCACGATCTTCTCGGCATCCGCCTTATCCACCACCTGAATATCCACGAAGCCCGCTTCGCGCATCAACCCCGTGTACTGCTCGACATCAATTGCCCCGGTCACGCAGGATGACCACTGGTTGAGGTCAGCGCGTAATTCGTCGCTGAATTCGCCCTCAGTCACGATGTCGCTGAGGGCAACGCGCCCGCCGGGTTTCAAGACGCGGAAGGCTTCGTTGAAGACTTCGGCTTTCTGTGGCGAAAGATTGATGACGCAGTTTGAGAGGATCACATCTACCGTATCGCTCTCAACGGGCATGTCCTCAATATGTCCCTTGCGGAAATCGACGTTGGTCACCCCCATGCGAGCCTTGTTGGCGTTGGCTTTTTCCAGCATGGCGTCGGTCATATCCACGCCGATGACGTAGCCCGTTTCGCCCACGCGCTGCGCCGCCAGGAAGCAGTCAATGCCGCCACCGCTGCCGAGATCGAGGACGGTTTCGCCCGCCTTCAGGCTGGCGATGCTCACCGGATCACCACAGCCGAGCGAGAGTCCTGTCACATCCACTGGCAGGTTCGCCAGCATCTCTGCGTCGTAAAGCGTGTCAGCCGTCGTGCAATCGCAGTCGTCACCACAGCAAGAGCCGCCTTCCTGGGCGATTTTGCCATAGCGATCCTGAACGCCTTCGTAGATCGTCACATTGCTCGGATTCTGTTCCATACGGGAATGCACTTTCCATTGATGTTTGTCGGATGTTTGTCGGATGATGCTATTCAGATTGATGATTGTCGATATGTTCGCCAAAAAAGAGAGGTGGGGATCATTCCACCACCGGGATCCTGTCCACTGATACGAGATTCGCCGTGTAGTCCGGGGCGAAATTGCGTACCAGCGTCCCGCAGCACAGGGTCAGATGCTCCTGATTGAGCGTGTAATAGCGATGCTTGCCTTCCCTGCGCACGAGAACCAGCTTCGCCTCTTCCAGCTTTTTCAGGTGATGGCTGACCGTCGGTTGGTTGACTTTGTGTTCTGTTCCGTCGAGCTTGTCCACGATGTCAGAAACACTCAGCCAGACACAGCAGAGATGTTTCATAATCTCTTGCCGCGTTTCATCTGCAATGGCCTTTGCAAAGGTTATGGTATCCATACTGCCATCATATCGATGTTTTTCGATTTGTCAAGTGCTGTCGTGCCGCAAGCGGGTTGGCAAGTGAACACGATGATTCGGTTGTGCGCGATGAGCGGGATTGTGCGACTCATGCTACACTGTGCGTTGTATTGTGAATAACAAACGGATTACATCCGCATCCAGCAAAAGGAGTGCCTCTATGCGCCGCTTTCTGCTCGTGGTTCTCTGTGTGGTGCTGCTGTCTGCCCTGGGCACAGCCAGCCTCGCACAGCAAGATAGCAACGAAATCATCCACGTCGTGCAGCCGGGCGAGAATCTTTTCCGCATCGGCCTGCGCTATGGCGTATCCGTCAATGTGCTTGCCCAGGCCAATGGCATCGCCAACCCTAACCTGATCTTCGTCGGGCAGCAGATTCGCATCCCTGGGACGACGGGCGGGACGACTCCGCCACCGACCCAGCCGCCACCAACGGATGGCGGCGATGACGGCGATGGCGGCACCCCGGCAACCTATGTCGTGCAGCCGGGGGATACCCTGGCGGCCATTGCGCGGCGCTTCGGCACCACTTTCACGGCGATTGCCCAGGCCAATGGCATCGCCAACCCCAACCTGATCTTCGTCGGGCAAACGCTCTCGATCCCTGGGGGCACAGGTACGACTCCGCCGCCGACTGACGGAGACCAGCAGCCACCCCCCAACACAGCACCCGTCACAGGTTTCGCGCTCGGTGGGCATGTCACCCAGGGCAATTACCCCTACAGCGACCTGATGCGCGGCACGGGCATGACCTGGGCCAAGCGCCAGATCGTCTGGCAGCAGGGTACACCCGCCAGCAACTTCCAGGGCGAAATTGACGCTGCCAAGAGCCGTGGCTTCCGCATCCTGCTGAGCGTGGTCGGCGAACCGTCGCAGCTTGCGGCGAATCCGACGCAATACTACCAGGACTTCGCGGCTTTCCTCGGTGGCCTGGCAGCAGGCGGCGCGGATGCCATCGAAGTCTGGAATGAGCCGAACATCGACCGCGAATGGCCTTCGGGGCAAATCACAGGCGCAAATTATACGCAGATGCTGAATACCGCTTACCAGGTCATCAAGGCCAATAACCCGGCGACTCTGGTCATCAGCGGCGCTCCGGCACCGTCTGGCGGCCTGCCGAATAACACGACAACGGGCTGGAACGACGACGCCTTCATCCGCCAGATGGCACAGGCGGGTGCGGCGAACTTCATGGATTGCGTGGGGATTCACTATAACGCGGGGGCCGTCCCGCCAACGGCTTCGTCGGGTGCGCCCGTCGGCAGCAGCGGTCACTATTCCTGGTACTACCAGCCGATGGTGAACCTGTATTCCAGCACCTTCCCCGGCAAACCGCTGTGCTTCACAGAAATCGGCTATCTGTCAGGCGAGGGACTGGGTGCACTGCCCGCCGGGTTCTCCTGGGCTTCGGACAACACGGTCGCAGAACAGGCTGAATGGCTGGCACAGGCCGTCACACTGGCGCGGAACAGCGGCATCGTGCGCCTGTTCATCATCTGGAACGTGGATTCGACCAACTTCGGCGGGGCAGACCCGCAGGCCGGATACGCGATCGTGCGTCCGGATGGCACCTGCCCGGCGTGCAATACAGTGGCAGCCGCGTTGAATTAGTCAAGCGAAGTGGGGCAGCGCTACAGCAAGCGAACGATGCTTCGAGCACTGCCCCACGGATGAAGCCACTGGCGTGGATTTACCATTCCACTTCTCACACAAAACAACCCGTGTTCAGGCCAGGACCCCCTAGAAGCCACACCTGGTCAAACCAGTATGTGGCGGACGAGAAAACACCGGGAAGCAAGCATGGCACGGTTAGCCCGCTGGAACCAGCCAGTAGACGCCATCCGCGCCCTCGACCGTCCAGCCATCGAAAGCGGCATTGCTGACGCGCCACCAGTACAGACCGGCAGCACATACAGGGCCTTCCTGCACGATGGCGACTTCACCGGGGAACAGCAGCCCCAGCCGCGTCGAAGACAGCGATGGCTGCGTGCGCACCCGATTCGGCTCCTGCCCGCTTGCGACGGTCACCGCCATGCCCACCTGCAACTGCGGCGGGAGCGCACAGGCATCGGAGCCAGCCGCCGGGGTTGGGGGCGGGGGCGGTGCACTGACAGCGCCATCGGTGATCCAACGCATGGGAGACCAGACAAGGCTCATCGGGCCGAGGTTCACGGGGCGACCCATTTGCGGGCTTTCGAGAATCGTCTGCACTGACTGCGAACCGCTCTGCCAGACCTGCACGGTGCCGAAATCACTCCAGGCCACCGAACGACCATCTTCGGACAAGACCGGATCGAGACCCAGGCCGGAACCCAGCGTGTACGTCTGGAACGGCAGCCGGGTCGTATTGCCCGCGCTGCGATAGTCCCAGGCAACGCTGGGGCTGCTCTGTGGGTCGAGCAGCCCCGGAATCAGCGCCGTGCTCGCGTCGCCATCGGCCCGTACCAGCAGCGGCGGATTGGCGAGGCTTTCTCGTGCGCCCGTCTGCACATTCAGGACATACCAGGTGTTGCTGCGATCCGCATAGACGATTTGATCCTGCCCCTGGTGTTCTGCCCAGAACCATGTGAGCACGAAGCGATTCGGATCGCTGAGGCCACCGACCTCGAAGCGGCTCACGCTGCCCACATCAGGATTCACGATGTCCCAGTAGAGGTTCGGTTCGTTCTGGGCATCGTCTCCCGGCGTCCTGCCGCTGAAGGTGTACACCAACCGCGCGATTCCGCGTTCGCTCCATTGCAGGAAGGGCATCACCAGGCCACCATCCTGGAAGCCCATCTCTAGCGTGGCGACGGAGCGCGTGCTGCCATCGCGCGTATCGTACATCACGACATCGACCGACGGCTGCAATTCGCCGCGCATCTCCGTCCAGGCGAGGCGGGTGCTATCGGGCGACCAGACCGGGGATGAGCGCCAGATGCGCAGGGCGCTCTGCTGGGCGATGCGCTCGAAATCACGTGTCGCCACATCCATCAGGTAGATGTTGGCGGGCGCGTCTCCTGCATAAGTGATGCCTTCCACCGCGCCTTCAATTTCGCGCACGGCTTCGCTGGCAACGGAACGGTAAGCGATGGTGCGGCCATCGGGCGAGAGGACCGGGCCGCTGTTATAGCCCCAGGTCGTGAGCTGCTCCGGCGCTTCCCCCGGCTGCCACGCCCACAAATCCCCTTCGTAGAAAGCGAAGAGTTCATCGTTGCTGCCCTGCGCACCGCTGACAGCCACGCTGAGGACGATCATCAGCCCGGCGATGACCCACCCGGCTGCAAGCGACATTCTGTGACGATGTTGCATGGCGTTCTCCCTGTTGTTCTCTGGTTGTGCACTGCTGTAGACACCGCAAACGGCGCGAAGGATTCATTTTACGCGGCAGATTTACGGCTTTTTTGCGTTTGCTGTGCCATGCTAAAGAATAAGCAAATGGGGAGGGAGGCGCAGCATGGATCACCGCGATCACGTTAACCTGATCGAGAAAGGGGTGCCGCCGGGCGGCATCTGGGCGGATCTCGGCTCCGGACGGGGAGCCTTCACCCTGGCGCTGGCGGAATGTCTGGGGACTGATAGCAAAATCTATTCCGTTGATCTGGATCGGCGCGCGCTGCTCACCCAGGAGACGCGAATGCAGGCCGGGTACCCGCAAAACGAAGTCGAATTCATACGGGCGGATTTCACACAGAAGCTGGATTTGCCGCCGCTGGATGGTATTCTGATGGCGAATTCGCTGCATTTCGTGCAGGATAAGCAGCCTGTGATCTGTCAGCTTCGGGCGCTGCTCAAGCCGGGGGGGCGCTTCCTGGTCGTCGAATATGATACAGATGAGGGCAATTACGCCGTCCCACACCCCATCTCGTTCCAGACCTGGGAGACGCTGGCGGAACAATGTGGCCTGTCGAACACGCGGCTGCTCTTCACGCGACCGAGCCGCTTCCTGGGGTCGTTCTTCTCGGCACTCAGCGAAAATGTCGTCGCGCCCTCGTTGGAAGAGGCTGGCTGATGCAGGTACGTCGCAGCGAAGGGGCGGACAACCAACCACCCGTACCCAGGATGGATGCACTATGCTGAAATACGCCTTGCTCGGACTCTTGCAATACGCGCCTATGTCCGGCTATGACCTGGAACAATTCATCAACCAAACCATTGCGCATTTCTGGCACGCCAAATTGAGCCAGATTTACCGCACGCTGAAGCAGATGGAAGCCGACGGGCTGGTCACCTCGGAGATGCAGTCGCAGGAGCAGCACCGCTCCAAGCGCGTCTACCACATCACCCCTGCCGGGGAAGCCGATTTGCGCGAGTGGCTCGGCGAGTATTCGACGGAACTGGATGAAGTGAAGCTGCCGTTCTTGCTGCGCACTTTCTTCTATGGGCAGGTAGCACCGGAACAGGTACAGACGCAGATGCGCCTCTGGAAAGATTTGCACGAACGCCAGCGACAGGTGTATCAGCAGCAGGCACGCAAGGCCCTCGCAGAACACAGGGAACAGATGGATGTGACGCCGGATGATTTGTTCTTCTGGGAAGCGACGCGACGTTTCGGCGAGATGTACGAGGCGATGTGCATCCAGTGGTTTGAGGAAATGCTGGCGGAATTGGAAAAAAGAAGCAGTTCGTGAAACTTTCCTCGTTTCTCTTGCGT
>CAZJWX010000069.1:0-26805 GCA_964549915.1 uncultured Anaerolineaceae bacterium
GATGATTGTTCGATTGCATCATGTCCTATTTTTACACGTATCCCGTAGCGATGCCGATCTGGTGACTGATCCGGGTATGCTGCCCGAAGCTGGCGACTATGCTTACGATCCCGACCTCGCGGCTGAAGTGCAGGAGAATCCAGCGGCATTTGTGGGCGAGACCTTCACTGCCGAGGGCTACGTTGGCGAAATCCTCGACCCATACACGTTCACGTTGGAAGATACGACTCCGTTCCAGTTCACACCGGGTGAATTCATCGTTGTGAACGATGATACGCTGCCATTCGAAGTGGATGTCAATGTGGGGCGTCGTGTGCGCGTTGCGGGCGAACTGCGTGCCTACGATTACCTGGACATCAACGCCCTGACAGACTACGAGCTTGATCCAGAGACATTCGAGTTTTATGACACGGGCGATTTCGTCCTGGTCGCCGAAGCCGTGACGCAGGTTCGCGCCTACACGCCAGCGCAGCTAGACGCCGTGACATCAGCCTCGTCTGATGTAGTCACGACGGACGCGACGATGGATGAAGTGGAAGATGATCCGCTAGCCTATCTGGGCATGACGCTGAGCCTGGAAGGGGAGATTGAAGACATTTATTCGCCGAACAGCTTCTTGCTGGAAGAGGATGAATTCTTCGACCTCGATCCGATGCAGATTCCGGTCTTCGCCGAAGAACCTGTGAATTACCCGCCGGGTGGCACTGATCCGCTGGCCTTTGATGATGAGTTGTACCTCGTGACCGGGGAAATCGTTGCTTTCGACCTCTTCGACATCGAGGCCGAACTGGGTTTCGATTTCGACGACGAGAGCTATCTGGGCTTCGACGCAGATGACATCGCCATCATCGCCACCCAGGTCGTGCTCATCGAGCCGTAACTGGCAGCGGCAACCGCAGCGTTAACCAGGCTCATGGTCGGGGAATGCCGTCCATGGGCTTTTTTTGTTCCCTGCTCGTGCAGTTCGGACGCTGTTTCGCTCTCCGGAATGGCCTTCTCTGAGCACGGTGAGTCGTCGGTTTTGGGAATTACCTGCGAAAAGTTACATTTTCATAGGCAATTTCTGGCAGTGCTTTTGCCAGGGGATGCGAAGGCTTTTTGGGCACGCCGAGCCGCGTGCATGTCTCTGCGCAGGATTTCGGCGGAAGCCCAGCACAGGATTCGAGCGCGGACACGCGATTGCATAGGCGCAAAATCCGCTGTCGCCTGCCCTATCGAACGCTGTGTGTCCGCTGCTCAAAACGCGATCCGAAGCCGTTTTACATTATCATGAGTAATATAAAGTGTATCCCATTGGGACGTTTGAATCGAACGGGGCGCGGTCTCCCACGCCCCTTGTCCTGTTCAGATGCCCTACCCCGTCATCCGAGGCCGTAGCCAATTTGCCATTCGTCGCGTTCCGGCCAGGGTTGCGGGAGTTTGCCCGTGAAGGGATGCTGCCCCGCGAGCACTTCTGCGACGCCGTCTGCTTCGCTGCCGGGAAGCCACGCCGCCACTATCGCATCACAATGCGCCTCGATATTACTCACGATAAGAGGACGACCCGTGAAGAGCACCAGCACCAGCCTGTCCACCTGGGGACGCACCTTCTCAACCAGTGCAACTTGCTCTACCGTCAATTCCAGGCCCTGCACATCGCCCACACCTTCGGCATAAGGATTCTCGCTGACCACGACGACACCTACGCCAGCCCGCTTGTCACCGAAGTCACCATTTGCCGCGTAGCTCACCCCCTCGCCAAGAAGGCGCTTGAGGCCATCCAGCAGCGTCTGACCCTCTGTGATCTTTCCACGACCACCCTGCCAGTCAATCGTCCAACCGCCGCATTGCAGGCCGATGTCGTCTGCGCCCTCACCCGCAACGAAGACATCACCTGAAAGTGGCAGCGCACCCTCGTTCTTCAGCAGTACCAGCGACTTGCGGACAGCTTCGCGGGCAATGGCGCGATGATCCTCACTACCAACCGTCTCGAGCAAGGATGCTTCACCGTATGGCTGTTCGAAGAGACCATGTGCGATCTTCGAACGCAGGATGCGGCGCACCGCATCATCAATCCGCTCCATGCTGATGTCGCCCTGCTCCACCGCTGCCGTCAACGTCTTGATGAAGCGCTTGAAGTCGTAGGGAACCATGACCATATCGACACCAGCGTTGACAGAACGCACCACACACTCGTGGAAGGACTCAGCGATCTGGTCAATGGCCATCCAATCGCTGACGACGAAGCCCTGGAAGCCAAATTCGCCCTTGAGGATTTCGGTCAGCAAGTAATGGTTGTCGTGCATTCGCACCCCATTCCAACTGGAGAATGACGCCATGACATTCAGTGCGCCTGCGTCAATGGCGATCTTATAGGGCGCGAGATGCACACGGCGCAGCGTCTCTTCATCCACACGGGTATCGCCCTGGTCGATGAGCCAGTCCTGTGGGGATTGCCAGTTGTCGGCGCTCGCCAGCCAGGGCGTATCCAGGCGCGTTCCGGCGGTTGTGCCGCCATCCCCGACGAAATGCTTGACCGACGGCAGCACCTTCTCGTCGAGCAGGCCGCGCACATAGGCTTGCCCCAGGCGCGTAACCAGATCGGTATCGCCGCTGAAGCCCTCGTAGGTGCGCCCCCAGCGCAGATCCTGCGGTACGCTCACCGCCGGAGCAAAGTTCCAGTTGGCGTTGACGGCCAGCATTTCGCGTGCGGTCGCAGCGGCGATGCGCTGCACCAGATCCGCATCCCCCGCTGCCCCCAGCCCGATGTTGTGCGGGAAAATCGTCGCACCCACCATATTGCTGTGCCCGTGCACGGCGTCGGTGCCATACAGCAACGGAATCCCCAGGCGCGAATTGAGCGCAGCCGCCTGGAACTCAGCGACCATCGAGCGCCAATTGTCCGGCGTATTCGGCGTGGGATTGCCGCCGCCGCCGCTGAGTACAGAACCGATGGCGTAGTCCGTCACATCGGCAGGGGTAAGGCTGTCCTTCTCCACCTGGGTCATTTGCCCCACTTTTTCCGCGAGCGTCATCTGCTCCAGGAGTCCCTGGATGCGATCTTCAGTCGTTTGAACGGTCATTGTTTCCCCCTTCTTGGGTCGAAAATAGAAGCCAGTCTGAGGTCGGTAGTACCTGCGGATTAGTGCGACTGCCAGCGAAACAACGCACACCGACCAGTGGTATTGCGCACGGCGGTCAGGGCGCAACGATCCACATGGGGTTTGCGCCGAGGCGAGCCGGGATGTATGAGCATGTGGGAGCGGATCAACGGCCTGCCCCACCCCGATTGATGCGCGTTCCGATTGTGGTCAGGAAGATGCTCAGCGCGTAGAGCACCAGCAGCGGCCCCATTACCAGCGCCATATTCACCGGGTCAATGGTAGGCGTAATCAGCGCGGCGGCGATGGCAGCACCCACGACGGCGATACGCCAGCTTCGCGCCAGAGCACCCGGCGTCACAATCCCCAGTACCGAGAGCACGAAGAAGATCAGCGGCGTCTCGAAGGCCACACCCATCCAGAAAATCAGTGCAGTGACAAAGCTCAGGTAGCCATCCGCCGTCCAGTCCGTGCGGAAGAGGTTCGGCAAGAAGTCATCCAGGAAGCCCAACGCTGGAGGCAGCAGCAGCGTCCAGGTGAAGAGCACGCCCACGATGAAGAGCAGCGTGATGGCCGGAATGGAGCGCAGCACAATGCGGCGTTCGCGTTGCGTCAGGCCGGGGACGATGAACATCATCACCTGGTAGGTCACGTAGGGAATGGAGAGAATCGCGCCGATGAGCAGCGAAACCCGGAAGTAGACGATCACCCCGCCCGTCGGGTCGAGTATCTGGAACGCACATTCTTCGGCTACTTCGACGATATTGCAGTAGGGCTGACGCAAGATCTCCAGCCCCTGCCCTGCCAACAGGAAACCCAACAGCGTCCCGACGCCGAGCGCGATGAAAGCACGTATGGCGCGGTCACGCAGTTCTTTGAGATGGTCGAAGAGACCCATGCGCAGGTCATGTCCATCCAGGGTCTCGTCTGTCTGCGTGTGCGTGGTATCGGTCATGAGCCTTCCTCCCCTGCCGCGCGCTGGCCAGGAGGCTGCGGAGCCGTCCACGCGCCGAAGTTCTCATCCGCAGGTTGCTCGTCCGCTTCCTCGTTGGCAGCAGCCGGAGCCGTTGAGGCGGCTTGCGATTGGCTGCCGTTCCAGCTTCCGACATTCTTCAATTCCTGGTTGGCCTGCTGAAGCTGGCTGTTCGCTTCATCGCTGACCTGCCGGACATCTTGCATGGCGTCCTTCATCGGTTGTGTAACTTCCTTCACGGTCTTCTCGACCGGATCAGCCCAGGGTTTGGCAGCATCCTGGATGAACTTGCTCACATTCTGGCGATTGGGCAGGTCACGCGGCACCTGCACATCCAGCCCCGCCGCATCAACCTCCTTTTGCACCACATCCATCATCTGCGACCACTGACGGCGCAAAATCGCGGTATAGCGTCCCAGGTGGTACGCCCAGCGGATCATACGCTGCGGCCCCGCGACAACCAGCATAATCAGGATGATGAGTACCAGCTCCGCGCCGCCGATTCCGAAGATATTCACGCGGATGTCTCCTTTGCGTTTGGGTTCACGTCTTCAGTGTACTCTACGTGAAAACCCATCCAACTGATGGATGTTCGTAGCAGTAAACGGCATCTGGGAGCGTTCCCAGACACAAAATCAGTATAAAGAAAACGTGGTGCAGAATGAAGAGCGCATTGACCAATGGTTTGTGGAATAGGTCAATCCGCGCCAGCAGCTTCAGCCGCGCCTGCCCTGCTCTTGCAGCCACTGTACCTGCGTCACCAGATGATGAGCGCCACCGCCTTCGTGATCGTTGTATTCGTAGACTTCAATGCGCTTTTCGGCGGCGTAGTGGTTATAGGCAGCGAAGACCGTAGAAGGTGGGCAGGTCTCGTCCATCAGGCCAACGGAGAACAAAGCCGGCGCTGTTGCGCGTGCTGCAAAATTCACACCGTCGAAATAGGCCAGGGTCAGGAAGACTTCTTCCACGCGGTCGCGGTGCACGCTCAGGTAGGTCGCGATTTCGCTATAGGGCAGCCGATTGCTGATCTGCGTGGCACGACGATAGTGGCAGAGGAAAGGAACTTCCGGCATGGCAGCCTTGAGATCCGGCACCAGCCCTGCAACCGCCAGGGTCAGGCCGCCCCCCTGGCTCTCCCCCGTGACGATGATCTGTGTCGCGTCCACCGCATCGTGAGCGCGTGCGGCTTCGACTGCCCGCACCGCGTCGACCATCACGCGCCGATAGTAATACGTGTCCGGCGAGAGAATACCGCGCGTCATGAAGCCGGGAGCCTGTGGACTGAAACCATCGGATTCGAAATCGGGTGTATTGCCCGCACGCCAGACGCTCCCCTGCCCGCGCGTATCCATGATGAGGGTCGCGTAGCCCAGGTTGACCCAGGGCAACCACTCATAGGGCAGGCCCCTGCCACCACCATAGCCGATGTACTGTACGACGCAGGGAAGCGCCGCTGTACGATGCTTCGGCAGCAGCAGCCAACCTTTGACGGGTTGGCCCGCATAGCCGTTGAAGGTCACGTCAAAGGCATCAACCAGCGCCAGACCGTAGTCCACAGGCGCAACTTCCAAGCCCAGGTCGTAAGTACGCGCCATGTGCAGCGATCGCGCCCAGAATTCGTCAAAATCCGCAGGCTCGTCGCGCTCCGGCCTGTAGCGCCAAAGTTCCACCAACGGCATATCAATGAATGCCATCGTATTCCCCAGTCCCGGTGTACCAACCATTCCAAAAGGTAACGAGAAGCATAACGCACTTGCGCCTGCCCTGCCACCTGCCCTATCGTGCGCGACCTGCAAGGCCTGCATCAGCACAGGTGACGGGCAACCCGGCATTGGCTGCTACCTCTTGCCCGTGTTTGCGGAGGATCAGTCCGCTTGGAGCATCGCCAATAAAAGGAAAGCCTGACCAACGGAGAGAACCAGAGGCGATGCGGAAAGGGGGCTGATCCCCTACCCTACCCCAAAATGCGAGAGCATGTAGCAACTGACTATGCGAAGTGCGATAGAAAAGAGACCAAGTACGCTTGTACTTGTTTTGGCAGTGCGTTGGATGCGCCGTTGCCCATCTCTACAAAGGGCGTACCCGTAGGGACACCCAACGGGGTGTCCACAACGAGCCTGGCCGAAAACGCTACAAATCCGCGCCGTTACTGGTGATCACATCGCGGTACCAGTACGCCGAGTCTTTGAGCGTACGCTGCTGCGTCTGGTAATCCACGAAGATCAGGCCGAAGCGCTTGCGATAGCCTTCTGCCCATTCGAAGTTGTCCATGATCGACCATTGGAAGTACCCGTGCAGCGGCACACCCTCTTCTGCCGCACGCCGGAAGCCACGCAAATAGCGCGTCAGGTAGTCAATCCGCCCGGGGTCATGCACCGCGCCATCCAACGCCACCCAATCCATCGAGGCCAGGCCATTTTCGGTGATCGCAATGGGCAGCCCGGTATGCTCATGCACCCACTTCGCGCCCCAGTAGAGCGCGTCGTCCGTTACAGGCCAGTCCATCATCGTCAGCGGATAACCCTCGGCGAAGCTGGTCATGGTCGGCTTGCCGCTGGTATTGATCTGCGGTCCACCTTCGACATCCGCAGAGACGAAATGCCCCCGGTAGATGTTTAGCCCCATGAAATCCAACGGCTGCTTCATCGTCTCCAGGTCACCGTCGTGCATGGGGATGTACTCGCCCCAACGATCCAGCACAGGCTGCGGGTACTCACCGCGCAGCACAGGATCGAGCCAGAGCGCAGCATTCCAGAATCCGTCGTTGAGCTTCCAGTAATCGTCGCGCGCGGCGTTGATGTGGGCTTCGTCTTGTACCACCGGAATTGCCGGGTCGGTGTTCAACGCCCAACTCACCAGTGCATCGGATCTATTGGCGCGGATTGCCTGTGCGCTCTTGCCGTGTGCCAGCAGCACGTGATGGATGATGCGCATGATATGGCGGTCGCTCCATTGGTCGCCGGGGGCGTGCCGTCCGGCCTGATGACCAACGATCACGAAGACCGGGGGTTCATTCAACGTCATCCAATGCCTGACGCGATCCCCCAATGCCTTAACGACCACTTCGGTGTATTCAGCGAACCAGTCCGCGCTTTCACGGTTGAGCCAGCCGCCCCGGCAGTAGAGTTCCCAGGGGTAATCCCAGTGGAAGAGCGTCACATAGGGGGTGATGTCATTGGCGAGGAGTTCATCCACAAGCTGATCGTAGAAAGCCAGCCCCGCTTCATTGACCTTCCCCACTCCATCAGGCAGAATGCGCGGCCAGGAAAGCGAGAGCCTATAGGCTTGCAGCCCGATTTGCTTCATGAGCTGCACATCTTCTTGATAGCGGTGATAGTGGTCATCAGCGACATCGCCCGTGTCGCCTTGCCAGGTCTTGCCTTCGGTGTGGCTGAAGACATCCCAGACGGAGAGTCCTTTGCCGTCTTCGTAGGCCGCCCCTTCAATCTGGTAGCTGGCAGCCGCCGCACCCCATACGAAATTCTCGGGAAAAGCCATCTTGCTGCTCCTCAATCGATTCGGTCAACAAAACGTGTTTTCCCAGCATCCACAGCCCATTATGCAACAGGTGAGGCTGAAATACGATTATGACATTCAGCGGGTAGATTTTCGGCAAGGAGCAGTGAGTGAACTGCCCCTGACGATTCCTTCGTGGTTCATCCGGGCATGGTGGATCATGCCCCTACTGGCAACCTTACAGCACCAACTCCGCCATTGTGCGCACGGTGTCGATGTCGAACGTCTGGATATTCAGCGTCGTGACTTCGCTGTCTTGCCAGCGCTGCAAACGATCCCTGACGCGATCCTTCGAGCCGACCAGCGCCACCGCGTCGATCAATTCGTCGGGAACGGCAGCCATGGCCTCGCCCTTCTTGCCGGAAAGGTACAAATCCTGGATGGTATCCGCCGCTTCTTCGTAGCCGAAACGCGCCGCCAGATCATGATAGAAATTCTTGCCCTTTGCGCCCATGCCACCGACATAGAGCGCGACCATCGGGCGAATCTGATTGCGTGCCATCTCCAGGTCATCGTCGATTGCGACGTATACCGTCGGGGCGATGTCGAAGTTCTCCAGGCTTTTACCGTTGCCCGCCTTCTCAAACCCGGCTTCGACGTGCTCTTTGAAGGCTGGCTCGTAGAACTCCGGCGCGTAGAAGATCGGCAGCCAGCCATCGGCAATTTCGGCGGTGAGCGTCACATTCTTAGGGCCAATCGACGCAATATAGATCGGCAAATCCGTGCGCCCGTGCAAGATGCTCTTCAACGGCTTGCCGAGTCCGGTGGCATCGTCGCCCTGATACGGGATCTCGTAATGCTTGCCGCTGTGTACCAGAGGCGCTTCCCTGGCGAAAATCTTGCGCACGATTTCGACGTATTCGCGCGTCTTTCCGATGGGCTTGCCATACGATACACCGTGCCAGCCCTCGACGACCTGCGGCCCCGACAGACCCAGCCCGAGCAGCATGCGCCCCCCGCTGAGTTGATCGAGTGTCATAGCGGTCATGGCGGTCATCGCCGGGGTGCGGGCGGGCATCTGCATGATCCCGGTTCCCAGGTGAATGTTCTGCGTCCGCGCACCGATCCAGGCCAGCGCCGTGACGGCATCGCTGCCATACGCTTCCGATGTCCACACCGAATGATAGCCCAGGCGATCCGCTTCCAGGATCATCTCCATCGGAAGCTGCATCTTCGAGCCGGAATACCCTACGAATAACCCTAACCTCATAGGAAACCCTTTCGCAAAAAGTGCCATTTTTGGTGGTAATCAAATTCGGATTCGATTGTGACACAACTGCGCGGGGAATGCGAGTTTTGCTGAGCGAACGTTCACCCGTGCCCCACCCGCCAGAATAGAGCAATATCACCTTCTGAAGCGTACCTCCGGAACTAATGCATGCCGGGAATCGTCATACACTGGTAAGAGCAATGAAATGTTAGCAACAAGGGAACGAATTATGTTCAGACGAATGGTTCTGCTGTTCGTGTTGATCGGCATGCTGATGCCCGTCACTGCACAGGAAGACGCGCCCGACCCTGAAATCGGCGAAGTCGTCACGCAATTCTACGACTGGTACACGGAGACACTCCTCGCCAGCAACTACAGCGTCGGCACAGCCTACCAGGACAGCCCCTACCTGACGCAGGACTTCATCGCGCGGCTGGATGACCAGTTCGCAGCCGCTGAGCGCATGGCGGATCCGCTGTTGTGTGCGCAAGCTGTGCCCAACTTCTACAGCGTGGAAGTCGCCAGAGCTTTCAGCGAGGAAGCCCGAGTCTTGATGCGCCAGCACTTCGACAGTCCGCTGACGAACAACATCACCATTGAGCTTGCCAGAGTCGACGATACCTGGAAGATCAACGAGGTGGCCTGCGAAGACACGGTGACTCCGCGCGGTGTAACGCAAGCCTTCTACGACTTCTGGCTCGGCTATGTGGGCTACGATGTCGAAACCGGGCACTTCGAGAATCCCATGGTGGATCGCCTCTGGCGCAGTTCGGATTTGCTGACCGTTGAGTTGATTGATCGCCTGGACGCCATGATGGACAGCGACACCCCCATCGGCCATGACCCGGTGCTGTGTGCCCAGGACATCCCGCGCGATGCCCAGGCACTGGAAATTGATGTCCGTGGCGATCAGGCGCGGGTGCTGGTCAACGAGTACTTCGGAGATTTCCCCGTGCCGCACCGCGTGCTGGTGACACTGCGCGAAACAGGCGGCGGCTGGAAGATCGACGACTTCGGTTGTGACGTAACGCCAGAAACGATTGCGCTCAGCTTCTACCGTCTCTATATCGATTTCACGCGCTATGACATGGACTACGACATTGAACGCACGCGGTTGCTCGATTGGGGCTTCAACTGGAACGCCTACCTCTCCGCAGGGCTGTTGGAACGCCTCAACGCAGAATTCACCGATCCCGCAGGCCTCCCCGCTGATCCAGTCATGTGCGCCCAGGACATCCCTGCCTTCGTCGAAGTCATGCCCATGGACGTAACGGACGACAACGCCACCTTGCAACTGACGGGGATGTATCCCTCCGGCGAAGATACCGTCACGGGATATGAGCTGGCGACCTTGATGATGGAAAAAGCAATGGGTCGCTGGGTCATCGGCAATATTCTGTGTGACGCTACAGCGGACTGACAAACCTGGCGGCATGTGCGTGGATGCATGCATGTGAGTGATCCGCCGGATCGACGCTGCGGTTGTTCGTTGGTCTACAACAAAGCAGGCATGAACGATGTCATGCCTGCTTTTCATTTCCGTCTGGTTCGTCTGATTGTTCCTCTTAGAACAGCCCGACAATATTGCCTTCTTCGTCGATATCGACGTTCATGGCAGCGGGTTTCTTGCCCAGACCCGGCATGGTGCGGATGCTCCCCGCCAGCGGATAGACGAATCCGGCTCCGGCGCTGAGGCGCACATCTTCAATCGGGATGGTAAAGCCGCGCGGCGCACCGTGCAATTTCGGATCGGCGCTGAAACTGAGGTGGGTCTTCGCCATGCAGATGGGCAAGTCGCCATACCCATCAGCCTCGAAGCGCTTGAGGGCGCGTTCTGCATCATTGGAATAGGTCACGCCATCAGCACGGTAAATCTCACGGGCAATGGCTTCAATTTTGGCCTTGAGCGGCTGATCGGTATTGTAGAGATAACGGAATTCGCTCTCGGCATCCGCAGCGGAAACGACCATCTCCGCCAGTTCTGCCGCGCCGGGGCCGCCTTCCGCCCAGTGATTCGCCACCGCGACACCGTAAGCGCCGTTGGCTTCCGCAATTTTGCGCACAGCGTCGATTTCCGCCTGCGTATCGTGGGTGAAGGCGTTGATCGCAACCACCGGAGTCACGCCGAACTTCTTCAGATTCTCCAGGTGCTGGATCATGTTGACCGCGCCCGCTTCCACATCGGCGATGTTCTCTTGGGTGAGTTCCGGCGGCAGCGGCTTGCCCGGCACGATGCGATATTTGCCCGTGTGCGCTTTCAGGGCACGGATTGTCACCACCAGCACGGCGGCATCCGGAGCGAGGCCAGAAGCACGGCATTTGATGTCGAAGAATTTCTCCGCGCCGATGTCCGCGCCGAAGCCCGACTCGGTGATGACGTAATCCGCCAGCTTAAGGCCGATCATATCCGCCAGCACCGAAGAATTGCCGTGTGCGATATTGGCGAAGGGGCCTGCATGCACCAGCGCCGGGGAGTTTTCCAGCGTTTGCATCAGGGTGGGCTGTAAGGCATCGCGCATCAAGACCGTTGCAGCACCCGCCGCGCCGATGTCCTCAGCGGTGATGGGCTTGCGATTCCGATCATAGGCCACAATCACGTGACCAATGCGCTGGCGCAAATCTTGCAGCGAGGTCGTCAATGCCAGGATCGCCATCAATTCCGAGGCAACGGTGATGTCAAAACCCGTTTCGCGCGGGATGCCGTCTCCGCGCCCACCCAGGCCAATGACCACATTGCGCAGCGCCCGATCATTCAGATCGACCACGCGCCGCCAGGCGATGTTATTGACATCGATGTTGAGTTCGTTGCCGTGATGCAAATGCGCATCCAGCATGGCAGCGATGAGGTTGTGTGCAGCGCCGATGGCATGAATATCGCCCGTCAGGTGCAGATTGAACTTCTCCATCGGCACAATCTGACTGTAGCCACCGCCGGCTGCCCCGCCCTTGATGCCGAAAGTGGGGCCTTGCGACGGCTGGCGCACCGTGACCAGTCCGCGCTTGCCGATGTGCTGTAGCGCCTGCCCCAGCCCGACGGTGACCGTTGTCTTGCCTTCGCCGAGAGGCGTGGGGGTGATGGCCGTCACATCGATGTACTTACCATTGGGGCGATTTGCAAGTTTCTCCAGCACGCCGAGGTCGATCTTCGCCATGTACTTGCCATAGCGCTCCATGTCTTCGTTGGGGTCGAGTCCGAGTTTCTCGGCAATGGCTTCGATGGGCAGCAGGTTCGCCGCCTGCGCGATTTCCAGGTCGCTGGGAACCGCTGGTGTTTTGGTTGTGGGGTTCGTCATGCAAGAATCCTTTTCCGAAAACCAATCTGTGTGTTCTGTGCACCTATCACGATACCTGTGTCTGCCCACTCATCGCCAGCGATTTTCCTCCACATTTGTCGCGCCAAAGATCATTATTTGGGGTAGGATGCCGGGGGCATATCAATCGGACGGCGGTATCTCTCGCAGAGTCCAGGAATTGCCGTCCGGATCACGGAAGTCGAAATACCTGATTCCGCCCATATCGACAACCTGCCCCATCTCGACGCCGCGCCATGCTCTTCACGGTTCGGCTGGCGCAGAGATCAAGCATCCAGCGGGCATCCTCTGACGGAATAAAATGCATCGTCCCGCGCATAGGCCAGGTACGCAGAATCTCGCCACGTTCGATAGCGGCCTCCACATCGTTTACCGTCGCAGACTGCATCCGGCAACCAATTGCCCATAATGCCTGCTGATAATCCTGCGCCTGCATCGCGCCCATCCAGCGCACAACCACCCCTGGCGTCTCCCATCTCGTGCCACGAACGCGCTGGTTGGCGAGGCGACGCTGTGCGATGTCTTTTGAGTCCATCAGTCTGCCTCGTGCTGTTCTGCCGCGAACGAAAGCCCATTTTCCGCAAGTGCCTGCCGCAGCGTTTCCAGCGCGTTTTTGCCGATACCGTGCAATTCGGCAATTTCGGCTTCGGTGTGCTGCGAAAGGACTTGCAGTGAGGTGATATTCGCGCCAGCCAGCGCACGCCGCGCCGGAGCCGCCAGCTTCGGAAGATTGTTCGGTGGCTCGCTCATGAAGGTTTGCCCTCGTTGGATGACGGGCACAGGATAGACCGTTTGTTCTGAGTGCGCAAAAATCTGCACAATGCCGGAGACGTTGACTCTCTGATGTTGTCTTCGGCAGTACAATCGAAGGCGAATGAGCAAATCAACGAGGGGAAATGCGATGAGTTCGCTGATGAACCGCAGCCACTTCGAGGCCAACGCACGCAATGTCATCACCGAGGAACAGCGCAACGCCCTGATTGAGCGGTTGGATGTGAGCAGCGCAGTCTTCGCGGTGCTGCTGCCGCTGGCAACCCTGCTGGCAATCGGCGGCGTGATCTGGATGGTGGCGGAGCTGGGTGGGATTGCGCGGCTGCAAGCGGATCGGGCGGCGCTGCTGGTGACCACTGCATTCACGGTGGGCTGGATTGTTGCCTGTCTGTTCATCGCACAGCAATTGGCAAGGCTCTCGCGGCGTTTGTACGCGATCCCGATGGCGGAGCGAGCGCTACTGCGTCCCCTGCATGAAGCACAGGGCACGCTGGAATGGCGAGGCGAGCGCTACCGTGTGCGCATTGACGGCAAGTGGCACAAGTCGGTCTTCGGCGACGAGTTCCTGATGCCAGGGATCTACGACTTCTATTACCTACACGGCACCGATTGGGTGATGTCCGCCAAACGGCTGGAAGGAGTCAGCCCCGACATTCACGATGAAGTCATCGCCAATTCGCTGGCGCAGGCAAACAGCCTGATGGTCTCGGCACTGCCCATGAACCGTCAGGGTTGGCTGGGTGTGATGCAGCGGCTGCGGCTCTTCCCCCGTTTGCTGTTCAGCACGCTCTTCCGGCTGGTCGGCCTGCTGCTGACCATGAGCGCGACGATTCTCACCGCCGTTATCCTCACAGCTGCGATCCTCGCCGGACTCTACCCGCTGCCTGCCCTGCCGAGCCTGGAGTTAATCCGGACGGATTTCAACGCCGCGCTGGACATCATCTGGAACAGTCTGGCTTTTCTCATTTTGATCGCCTTCATCGTCGGCATTGTGTGGAGCCTGCTGCGGCTGTTCTCCAATACAGCGCTGCTGTGGATCGCCTTCCTGGTAGGGCGCGTGGAAACAGAGGAAGGGCTGCTGCGCCGCGAGATTGACGAGATGCCTCGCACACGCCGCCAACGAGGTTTCCGGCATCATTACTATTTGTTGGGCAAGGCGGCATTTCGTGTCAGCGATGAAGCGTACGAAGCGCTGACCGTCGAAGAGCAGTTTCGCGCGTATTATCTGCCAGCACGCATTCTGCCAACGCAGGGGCGTCCCTATTACATCCTGGTCAATCTGGAGCCATTGCAAGAGTCCGAGCGGGAAATCATCCTGGCTTGAGGCAACGCCTCAGCTTCAACCTGGGCAGGCTGTGGGAGATTTCCTGTCAGGTGTTTTTTCCAGGTGATCCCCCTCCGACCTGCTGTGAAACGTCCCCCCTTCCGTCCCCCCACTTCGTAGGGGGAAACTCGCCTCCCTTGAATTCGGGCGGTAGGGTTCGACAGGATCGAACCCGCCGATGGAGTCAGCGGGCGCGTCGTGGACACGCCCCTACGAGAATTCTCTGATAAGCACCAGGTCTCTCCTTGCGCAGCGGTAAGGATTGAGGGAGGGGAACAGATTTCTCTGTGTTCTCTGTGCCTCTGTGGTGAATCAAAAAAGGGCATGAAAGTTCATGCCCCTACAGATTCTGTGGTGATGGTTTCATCACGCCGTTTGCGGTGTTGGCTCGGCGGCGGTGCCGTCGCTGAGGTACTTCGCTTCGGCTTCCTGGCGGAACTGCTTGGTATAGAGCGTGTAGTAATGCCCGCCCTGCAAGATCAGTTCGCGGTGGCTGCCCATCTCGATGATCTTGCCGTGATCCAGCACGATGATGCGATCTGCATTCTTGATCGTGCTCAGGCGGTGCGCGATGATGATGCTCGTGCGCCCCTGCATCAGATGATCCATGCCCTGCTGGATCAGCGCTTCGGTCAGCGTATCGACGGAACTGGTCGCCTCATCCATGATGAACAGTTCCGGCTTGGCCAGCACCGCACGCGCCAGCGAGATCAACTGCTTCTGCCCGGTGGAGAGCAGCACACCGCCCTCACCCACCTGCTCTTCGTAGGCATTATCCAGCTCACGGATGAACTCATCCGCACCCGCCAGCTTCGCCGCCTCTTCGACCTCTTCATCCGTCGCGTCCAGGCGTCCGTAGCGGATGTTCTCGCGGATCGTGCCGCTGAAGAGGTGCGGCGTCTGCAAGACCATGCCGATACGCGATTGCACGGCGTGCTGCGTCAGATCGGTGTAATCGTGCGCACCAAACATGATCTTGCCGCCCGTCGGCTCGTAGAAACGACAGACCAGATTGACCAGCGTGCTCTTGCCACTGCCCGTATGCCCCACCAGTGCGATTGTCTCCCCGGCCTTGATCGTCAGGTTGAAGTCTTCCAGGATCGGATCGTTCTTCTCATACCAGAAGTCCACATGGTCGAAGACGATATCGCCCTGAATCGTGCCGGGATCGCTGGCATTCGGCTTGTCCACGATGTCCGGCTTGGCATCGGCCAGGCTGAACGTGCGTTCCGCGCTGGCGATGGCGTGCTGCATACTGGCATAAACTCGTGCCAGATCCTGGATCGGCCACAGCATGAAGGTGATGTACCCCAGGAAGGCATTCAAGCCGCCGATGGTCAGCCCCAGACCGAGTTCGTTCTGGATTTGCAGGCCGCCAAAGAAGATGATTCCACCCACCACCAGCGACGACAAAATCTGAATGGTCGGTAGGAAGAGCGCCGAGTACCAGGCCGCCTTGTACGACGAGTCGTACATGCCGCGCGTGAGGCCGCCGAATTCTGCCAGCGTCTTCTCTTCGCGGTTGAGCGCCTTGATGACGCGCACCCCGGTGATCATCTCGTTGTAGGCACCCGTGATGCGGCTGTTGTAGCTGCGCGAACTACGGAAGTGCTTCAGAATCAGCCCCTTGAACCAGATGCTCACGACCAACAAGATCGGGATCAAGGGAACGACGACGAGCGTCAACTGCCAGTTGATCAGCAGCATGAACGAAATGGCCGTGATGACGTTCATCACCGCCCAGGTCGTATCGATCAAGCCCCAGGAAACCAGTTCCGCGATGCGTTCACTATCCGATGTAACGCGGGACATGATCCAGCCCACTGGCGTCTTGGTGTAGTAGTTCAACGACAGGCGCTGCAAGTGGTTGAAGAGATGCTTGCGCAGGTCATACTGCACTTGCTGGCTCAGCCGCGCCGCCAGGTAGATGAAGCCGAAGACCAACACCGCGAACCCCAACCAGAGTGCGATGTAAATCAGCATGATTTCCGTCAGGCGCTGCGTATCGCCGGGGATGATCGCCTCGTCGATCAACTGCGCATTGAGGAAGTTCATGTAGGCTTCCAGGAAGGCCACCAGCCCGATGCAGACCAGGAAGCCCGCCACCATCATCCAGTGCGGGCGCGTCAACCCCAGAATACGGATCAGCGTCCCACCGTTAAAGGAAGTATCGAATTCTTCTTCTTGGAAGCTATGCTCCGACACTGGCGATTTCCCTTTCTAGTTCATCTTCGATCCGTGCTTGCATCTCATAGGTCTGGCGATAGATGCCATCGACCTGCATCAGTTCCTCGTGCGTGCCGCACTGTACGATGCGCCCTTTATCCAGCACGAGGATCCAGTCGGCATTCATCACCGACTGGATGCGATGCGCGATGATGAAGCTCGTTCGCTGCTTCATCATGTTGTTGAGCGCGTCGCGAATCTGCGATTCGGTCTCTGTATCGACGCTGCTGGTGGCATCATCCAGGATGAGAACCTTGGGGTTCTTCAGCAGCGTACGAGCCAGTGCCACGCGCTGCTTCTGACCGCCGGAAAGCGTCACACCGCGTTCGCCGACGACGGTATCGTACCCCTCCGGGAACTCCATGATCACATCGTGGACGGCAGCCGCTCGCGCCGCCGCGAAGACCTCTTCATCGCTGACTTCGCGATGCACGCCGTAGGTGATGTTGTTGCGGATGTTCGTGCTGAACAAGAACGGTTCTTGCTGCACAACGCCGACGTTCTGGCGCAAGTAGTACTTGGGATATTCCATCAGCTCCACGCCATCCAGGGTGATGCTGCCATCTTCGTAATCGTAGAAGCGCGTCAGCAGCGCCATCAGCGATGTTTTGCCGCTGCCCGTGCTACCCAGGAGCGCGATGCTCTGACCCGGCTTCGCCTCGAAGCTGATGTCGTGCAGCACCTGTGGACCGTCCCCGTAGGCGAAGTTCAGATTCTTGAAGACGATCTCGCCCTGCAAGTCCCTCACAGGGGGTTCCTCGTTCTTCTGCAGGTCTTCCCACTCTTCGCCGAAGACCGCTGCCACGCGATCATAGGAGACCATGCCCGTCGTCATCTGCACGATCAAGCGCCCCAGGTTGCGCATGGGGTTGATGATCCAGCCGATCATCGCCATGTAGCTGATGAACGTCCCCAGCGACATGCCCAGCACGGTGATCGGGCCGAAGGTCACCGCTTGACCCTCCCCTGCGATGACCAGCAACGCACCCACCAGGAAGCCCGCCGTCATCTGGAAGCCGGTCAGCAGGTCGGTGATGGGCCAGTACATGCTGTGCAAGCGCATGAAGCCCATGCCGCGCCGGAACTTCTCTTTGTTCTCCACCTCGAAGCGGTTGATCTCGTACTCCTGGCGCGCAAACGCCTTGACCACGCGCACGCCACTGAGGTTCTCTTGCAGCGCCGTCGAGACGCGCTCATCCTGCTGCTGGAAGAGTTCGTAGGCACGGCTCACCCGCTGGAAGAAGAACAGGCTCATGATGATCACGACTGGTACGACGATGGTCGAAAACAAGGCCAGCGGCACGTGCAGCGTCAGCAGCGCGACGAAGTTCACCACGAACAGAATCAAAATACGCCCGATCCCTACCGCTTGCTCCGCGAAGAACATGCGGATGGCGAAGATGTCGGACGTACTGCGCTGGATCAACTCTCCGGTCTGCATCTTGTCGTGGTATTTGAACGGCAGATGCTGGAGATGGTCGAACATGAAGTCTCGCAGGCGCAAGGCAATGCCTTCGGCAACTTCGGCTGACCATGCCCCGCTGAAGAATGAGAAGACCCCGCGCACCGCCGACAGCAGGAAGAAGACGACCGCCGCCAGAATCAACAGCGCGAAGAAATTCTCCGGCAGCGACTCGGGTATGAGTAGATCATCGACGATGTAGCGCAGCAGCAGCAAGCTGGCGGTATTGCCAATGGCCGCGATGCCCAGCGCCACAATCGCGCCGATGTAGCGCGTGCGATAGCCTTTCAGCAGCCGCCACAAACCCTGGATGCGGCTGCCCGCAATGTTCTCTTTGACGTTGAAGTTCGTCTCTGTTGTTGCGATGTCATGGTGTAATGGCATCGAATATGCCTCCACACTGGATTGGTTACACAACGAAAATCCGCCGATTGCCTCTGTTTGTGAGACAATCCCGTCTGATTGATAGCCCTACATAACGAACGCCTAGACACCACTAGGGTTCACAATGGTTACACAGAACCGCTACCCTGTCAACGAGCAATCTTTCCATTTACCCACTACTCCGGGAATATAGCACATTAGTTCGATGTTGTCATTCTTATCTACGCTCGCGAACTATTTCTGCGGGAGCATGACCGAACATGCCCGGTTTGGTGGTGTCTAACGATGTTTTTCGTCGTCGCAGGTCTTCTAGTTCAACCTTACACCACATTACGCATCCCTACTCCCCAATTCCCAGGGGGATGCTCGTTTCTCGTTTTCGCGCTGTGCAGGGATGACGATCAACGACGCGAGTGCTCGCTCTCCATAGCGAGAGGTCATTTCAAGTCCCAAAACCATCTCCTGAACCAACCTGACCCTTTGCTACTTGACAAAACTGGATCATTCGACGTATGTTGTATTCGACAAACACCAAACGAAAGGGAAAGGACAATGATCGACGACCAGACGTACTTGCAATACTGCTTTAAGACGCTGGCGGACGAGACGCGCATGAACATGGTGCGGCTGTTGGCGCAGGGCGAATACAGCGCCAAAGAGTTGACAAGCGCCCTCAGCGTGAGGGCACCCACCCTCTCGCACCACATGAGCAGGCTGCGTGCGGTGGGGTTCGTGCGGCTGCGCATGGAAGGCAAGCAGCATTTCTATCGACTCAACCATGAGAGCCTGGAACGCTTCAAGCAGTTAGTGCAGACCGTCGAAGAGACTGCCGAGCCAATTCTGCCGGAAACCCCAGACAATGCCTGGATTGATGCCCTGCCACTGGAAGATTGGGAGAAGAAAGTCCTGCGAGACTACACCTTCGCGGGTCGGCTGAAGCAAATTCCCAAGAAGGAGAAGAAGCTACTGGCGATTCTCAACTGGTTGGCGCTGCACTTTGAGGAAGAGCGCGAATACAGCGAGCGCGAGGTGAACGAAATCATCACGCGCTATCATCCGGATTACGCCAGCCTGCGCCGTGACTTGATCTCCTACGGGTATCTACGGCGCGAGCGCGGCGGTGGCAAATACTGGGTCACGCCGGAAGATGGGTGAGAAACGCCTACAACGATGGTGGTGGCGCATCTGTCAGCGGGAGAGAGACCAACTGTGCGTTTTGCTTCCTCGTGGGGCGGAAACTGTTTACAGACAACTTGCCACAAAAGAACGGGGGTAGGGGCAGGTTTGAGACCCGCCCCTATAGCTTAGCAGCGGCTTGATCGGGATGATGTTCACGATACGTTTCACGGTCGAAGAGTCGAAGATACGAAAACGTACCTCTCTCCTACAAAGGACAGCGCATCATGAATTCGCCGACAAGGCCTGATCCGCAATCACATTTTCGATCACATCCAGGTACGCCGCAGCGCGAACGTCGAAACCGTACTCCGTTTGGGGCGTATGCCCCTGCAACGTCCCCGCTCGTGCCTTATCGCGTAGGTCGCGTAGTGCCTCAGCGATGGCTTCCGGGGTATGCTGGCAAATGGTACCGATGCCCTTCTCGCGCATGATATCGGATGCCAGATCGCGCTCATGGTTGGTCACGTAAAGAATCGGCTTGTTCGTCACCAGGTACTCGTAGAACTTACCGGAGAGCTGTTCCGGCACAGGCCAGGAGGTCAGCAGGAGTACATCGGCCTGCTTCTGAATTTCAACCACCTGCTGCTGTGTGGCATAGCCAGAGAGCGTCACCGCATCGGTCACACCATAGCGTTCCGCCCGCCCGGCCATGTCGATGTGGTGGCGTCCGACAATTTGCAGGTGTACGCCATCGACCTGGGCCAACCCGGCGAAGAGTTGATCCGGTTCGCGGGTGGGATAAAACGACCCCGGATAGAGGACGTGCAGCGAATCGCCGGTTTCCAGCTTGCGCGGCGGAGACGACCAATCGGCCTGCATGTGAAAATACGATGCGCCCATCGGCACAACCGCAATGCGATCCGGGTGGTTGTACAAGGGTGTGAACGACTGAATCGCCGCATCAGTGGTGACGGTGATGGTATCCACCAGCCGCAGGATCTCGCGCTCGATGATGCGTTCCACTGCCAGCTTCAAGCGCCCCTGCCCCAGCGTGCGCGATGTTGACCAGGGATCCCCATAATCCGCGATCCAATACGGGATGTGCCCGTTGCGCCGCAGCGCGTGACCGACCATGTGCGCCCAGATGGGTAGCGCGGAACTCAGCACCACATCAAAGGGCGTCTCACGCTGGAGGTCAATGGCCTTGCGGTAGGCCGCGCGCGACCAACTGAAGAGCGCCATACGACTGGAGTCGCAGTTATCCACCGGAACGCGCTCAATGCGGATGTTGGGATGGTCGGTGATTTCTTGCAATGAGTCGTCTTGCGGCTTGCTGCACTGGCGATAATCCCCCGCCAGCACCGTGACTTGCTGCCCCTGCTCCGCCATGAAATGCACCAGATTCGCCCAGCGGATGATTTGCGCATCGCCAATGGGCACGAACTCGAAGATCAACAGCAGAATGTTGCGCGAGGGTCGGCTGCCTGCGGGTGCAGTCGTCTTTCGTTCATCCAATTGCGTAACCAAGGGCTGTCTCCTCCTGGATGGGTCGATCCGGCGTTGAACGTATGGGCGAATTCATGATTCTTCGTCGTTTGTAGTGGAGACCTTATGCGATCCCCCCAGGCGGCTCCATATGATAACAGCCACAGGATGAAGCCACTGACATAGATTGACCATTCTACTTCTCACACAAAACCACAAGTATTGAGGCCCGGACAGGCCAGAAGAACCACCTTGTCGAACAAATCTTCATGCGACGCACCGCACAATGCACCAGGACAAGGTCGCCCGGTTGCACCCTCACCCTGAATTCCTGTCTCATCAAGGGCAAGTCAAGGGCAAGCATTGATGTGTATGGATGGGCCTGTGTACTCTACGACGACACATGCGCCAACCGCATCGCGTTTGGTTTCCCTCATCGCTGCGCTCGCCGTCATCAATGCGAAAACCAAAAATTACAGTACATGACGGCACGAATCGTGTCAAGTTCGTGCAGGGATAGCGTTTTGCCCGGTATCATCCTACAATACGGCGCGCTGAGAACGAAATAGCTCTGCCGAAAGCGCATTTGCATGTCTTTCATCACGCCGGAATACGTCATCCTCTTCTGCACGGTGCTGCCCGCCTTCTTCCTGACTCGGCAGCGCTGGCGCTGGCTCTTGCTATTGCTCGTCAGCTATTTCTTCTATGCCTACGGCAACATCCAGTACTTGCCCCTGATCGCCTTCAGCACGATTGTGGATTACATCGCGGCGCGGATGATCCACCGCAGCGAAGCTGAATCGCAGCGGCGGTTGTGGCTGGCACTGAGCGTGCTGGTCAATCTGGGGGTGTTGTTCTTCTTCAAATACTTCAACTTCTTCAACCAGTCGGGGGCGGCGGTCTTCGGCTACGAACCGATTACCCATAGTTACGTGCTGCCCATCGGCATTTCCTTCTACACCTTCCAGTCGATGAGCTACACGATTGATGTCTTCCGCCGTAAAATCGAGCCGGAAAAGCACTTCGGCATCATGGCGACCTATGTCGCTTTCTTCCCGCAGTTGGTCGCAGGCCCCATCGAACGCGCCACGAATCTGCTGCCGCAATTCCGCGAGAAGCACAAATTCGATGTGGATCGGGCGGTGTCTGGTTTGCAGCAGATGCTCTGGGGCTTCTTCAAAAAAGTTGTCATCGCGGATCGACTGGCAATCTACGTTAACGCCGTTTACAACGATGTGGAGAGCCACACCGGGCTGACGCTGATTGTGGCGACGGTCTTCTTCGCCTTCCAGATTTACTGCGATTTCTCCGGTTACAGCGACATCGCTATCGGCACAGCGCGAATCATGGGCTTCGACTTGATGGAGAACTTCCGCCAGCCCTATTTCTCGCAGTCCGTGCGCGAATTCTGGGCACGCTGGCACATCTCGCTCTCTACCTGGTTCCGCGATTATCTTTACATCCCGTTGGGTGGCAATCGCGTGCCGCTGCTGCGCAACCTCTTCAACCTCTTCACGGTCTTCCTGGTGAGCGGCCTGTGGCACGGCGCAGGCTGGACGTTCGTCATCTGGGGGGCGCTGCATGGGTTTGCCGTCGCCGGGATCGCGCTGCTACGACATTTTGACATCAACCTGATTCCGGGAAAGAATCCGGGGATGCAGGCTGTTCGCATGGCGCTGACCTTCGCCTTCGTCACCTTCGCCTGGATTTTCTTCCGTGCCAATTCCTGGACGGATGCGGTCTACGTGGTCGAGCATCTCTTCGCGTTTGATCCGAGCGCCAGCCTGGTGGCACCCTTTGCCGGGGCGCTGCTGGATGTGCAGACCGAGTTCATTCTGAGCCTGGTGCTGATCGGATTCTTGCTGCTGGTGGATGCCTTCGACTCACGCTGGGGGCTATCCTACACGCTGGCGAAAATGCCGCTGGTCACGCGCTGGGCAGCTTATTATGGCACGGCGGCGATGGTGCTCTTCGGCGGCCTCTACGGAGCCGGTGCACAGCAGTTCATCTATTTTCAGTTTTGACGGTTTCCCACTCCCCCTGCGACCTGCTGCGCAGGCCATCTCCCGCCGCGAAATAGAGGCGGGAACAGTGCTCCCAAACAATGCGCTGAAGTCCCCAATGCATTGGTGCGGAGATTGTGGGGAGGGGAAAAACAGAGACCCGACGAATACCCGGAAAGCACGTAACATCAATGACATTTCTGGACCACCTGCCCCACCCCGGCGAACGGAATATCGCGCTGCATGTGGCACCCGCTGCGGAACGCGCTTTGAAGAGCGGACATCCCTGGTTGTTTGAAAGCGGCATCCAGAAGCAAAGCCACGCGGGGAATCCCGGCGACCTCGCAGTGATCTTTGATCGCAAACGGCGCTTTCTGGCGGTGGGACTTTATGACCCTGATTCGCCAATTCGCGTGAAGATTTTGCAGCATCGAGACGGGGCGACGATTAACCAGGATTTTTATCGCGATAAGCTGAGAACAGCGGCAAAATTGCGGGAGGCGTTACGCGCACAGGATACGAACGGCTACCGACTGGTGCATGGCGAAAATGACAGCCTGCCCGGTCTGGTGGTGGATCGCTACGCCGAGACGCTGGTGATTAAGTTGTATTCAGCGGCGTGGCTGCCACATCTGCGCGAACTGCTGCCTGCGCTGCAAGCTGTTCAGCCTGCGGAAAACTGGGTGCTGCGACTCAGCCGCAACGTGCAGGATGGCGAAACCTTCGGCCTGCGTGATGGGCAAATTTTGCGCGGTGATTTGCCAGACACCGAAATCACCTTCCGCGAAAATGGTCTGACGTTCGCAGCAGATGTCGTTCACGGGCATAAAACCGGATTCTTCTTCGATCAACGCGAGAACCGGGCACGAGTGCGAGAGCACACAGCGGGTAAATCGGTGCTGGATGTCTTCTCGTACAACGGCGGTTTTTCGGTGTATGCAGCGGCAGGTGGCGCGAAAGGCGTCCTCAGCCTGGATGTGAGCCAACCTGCTCTGGAGAGTTCCCAGGCCAATATGCGCCTCAACCTGGAGAACGAGAACGTAGCCGCCTGTGAGCATCGGGTACTGGCAGCGGATGCCTTCGCGGCACTGGAAGAGATGAACGAGCGCTTTGATCTGGTAATTGTCGATCCGCCCTCCTTCGCCAAGAGCCAGGCCGAGGTGGATGGTGCGCTGGCGGCCTACGCCAAATTGGCGCATCTGGCGCTGAAACGCCTGAGATCTGGCGGGATCCTGGTATTCGCCTCATGCAGCAGTCGCGTTTCGGCAGAAGATTTCTTCGATGTCGTGAACCATACCGCACGGCGCGAAGGTCGCCCTCTGCAAGAAATCGAGCGCACACAGCACGCCCTTGATCATCCCATGATTGCGACCTTCCCCGAAGGTAGTTATCTGAAATGCTTGTATGCTCAGGCTTGAAGCGCAAACCAGGTGGACATCGGTAGCCGAGTCGGTTGCCAACAAGCACGGGAATGTAAGGTTTGTCATGACGTATGAGTCGAAGGGGTAGGTTCAACCAGCCGAATGGACACCCATGACCAAGATCCCGCTGCAACCAATCCAGACGACACACCTTTTCCCGGAGATACACGCCGAATTGCTGGCTGTCCTAGAGTCACTATCAGACGAACAATGGAGAACCTATACATGAAAATCGGAGCTGTATTCCCACAAACCGAAATTGGCGAAGATCCCGCCGTGATCCGCGAGTACATGCAAGCGGTAGAAGCGATGGGCTTTGATTACGTCCTGGCCTACGATCATGTCGTGGGCGCGAACCCGGAGCGCCCCGGCGGCTGGCGCGGCCCCTACACCCACAAAACGCCCTTCCACGAAGTCTTCGCCTTGTTCAGCTACGCGGCGGCGCTCACGCAGCGGCTGGAATTTGCGACGGGCATCTTGATTCTGCCGCAGCGTGAGACGGCACTGGTCGCCAAGCAAGCCGCGCAGATCGATTTGCTCAGCGGCGGACGGCTGCGGCTGGGGGTTGGCGTGGGTTGGAACAAGGTCGAAATGGAGGCGCTCGGCTTCGATTTCCACACGCGCGGCAAACGCACTGATGAGCAAGTGCGCGTCTTGCGGCAGTTATGGATGCACGAACTGGTGACTTTCGAGGGAGAGTTTCATTCGTTGGATGATGTCGGCCTCAATCCGATGCCCGTGCAGCGCCCGATTCCGCTGTGGTTCGGGGGTGGCGCTGAGCCTGTACTGCGGCGCATGGCGAAGTATGGTGCGGGCTGGATGCCCAACCGCATGTCCGTCGAACAAGCCAGCAAGACGCTCGCGACTATTCACCAGTACCTCGCCGAAGAGGGTCGCGGCAGCGATGAATTCGGTGTGGATGTGCGCCTGAGCATTGCCGTGCAGCCGCCAGAAACCTGGGCAGAGGAAGTCCGTAGCTGGCGTGCCATCGGTGGAACGCACTTCGCCCTGAACACGATGAGCGCAGGCTACACCTCGCTGGATCAGCATCTAGGTGCGCTGCGGCAGTTCAAGGAGACGCTGAGGTGACGCTACTCACCATTGCAGTGTGATCTATCGACTGAGTTGGGTCGTGTGAACTTCATCCCTCCCCCACTTCTGCCTATACTTCCAGCAGAGAAAGCCACTGACGTGGATTTAGCCATTCCAAGTCGCAGACGAGGTACTCGCAATGCAATCGAAATGACCCCTGAGCGATGCCTCGTCACAACGATACAAAGGGGGGAAAAAACACCATGAACCCACCGGATGCAGTCTACTGGCTGTCGCTGCTGGTTGCGGCGCTGGCGGCAGTCGCAGCGGGCGCTGGATTGTTCTGGCGTGGACGAGGCGACGCCTACACCTTCACCACGCATCGCGGGCAGGATGTGCAGATTCACGGGCGCGGACTGTACCGCGATGACACGGTATTCGTCGCGGCAGGCTATCGTGGGCAAGATGTTGCGACGTTGTTTTTCGCGGTGCCGCTGCTGCTGGTCGGCCTCTTCTGGGCCTGGAGCGGATCGCTGGCGGGTCACCTGCTCCTGACGGGGTTACTGGCCTATGTCCTCTATGTGTATGCGTCAATGGCGCTGGGAGCGGCCTATAATCGCTTCTTCCTGCTCTATACCGCCCTTTTCAGCGCGAGTCTGTTCGCACTGATGCTGATGTTCATCGCCTACGACGCCGAGGCATTCAGCAGCAGCCTGGGCGAGAATCCTCCGCGCAACGGGATCGCGATTTTCATGATCGTCAGCGGAATCGTGACGCTCTTCGTCTGGGGGCTGCCGCTGGTAGATGCCCTGCGGCGCAACGCCGTCCCGGATCGCGTGGATATTTACACCACACCCGTCACCTATGCCCTCGATCTGGCGATCATCACACCCGCGACCTTCATTGCGGGGGCGCTGCTGCTGTCGGGTGCTCTCTTCGGCTACCTGGTGGCGGTCGCGTTGTTGGCGATCATCATCCTGCTGACGCCCTATATCGCGCTGGCAACAGTCTTCCAGCGGCGCGCTGGCGTGGCCTTCACCCCCGGCGAGATGATCGGCCCGGTCTTGGGCTTCGCCGTCCTGGGCTTGGTCGCGCTCTGGCTGTTTGTTTCACTGTTGAGCGCCGTGTGAGATAGATAGGCTGAGTAGACCAGAAATGCATGGGGCACCCGGACGATGCTCATACGCTGTGTGCTGATACGGTGAGGGCGAATGACAATGGTTTCGGAGGGAACCCCATGCAAGGCCTATTCATCTATCCACGCACCGTCTGCAAGCTCTGCCGTTCATTTCCGCACCCCGGGTGCGAGACCTGCGGCAGCGCCCAATTCTCCGCTGAACACCCGGCGAGAAACCGTACCCGCCCGCTCTCCACCGACCCACCCGACCAGAAGACCGATCCGGGGTGGCAGCGGCCAACGCGCAGACAAATGGGTGACACTCCGCACGGACTAAAGTCCGGCGGCTTCTAAAGCCGCAAGCGGTTCTC
>CAZJWX010000070.1:0-26564 GCA_964549915.1 uncultured Anaerolineaceae bacterium
TGTACGCCATTTTCATTCCAGATGGTGAGCGTCAGCTCATGTGCAACTGTTGGCGGCCTGTGGAGCAACCGAAGTTGACCCCACGCCGGACATTGACACGATTGTGGATGGTACTGTGACGGCCTTCGAATCGGAGTTCTACCAGCCGACTCTACAGGAACCCGCGGACGGTGCCAGCTTTGCCAATCCCGCCGGGGTGGTGCTGACCTGGGATTGGGTGCGCGACCTCGGCGAAAACGAACATTTCGATGTGCGCGTCTGGCGCGCGGGCGACCCCGCTTACGGTATCACATGGACGGACGAGACCAGCTTCTCGCTGGATGGCTGGCTGAGCACGCGCGAACCCGGTGAATACTTCTGGACGGTTGCGGTGATTGAAGGCAGCGACGGCACAGTCACGGCCAATCTGGGCGACCCCGCTCCGGAGCGCAGTTTCACGATCGAGAGCAATCAGTTGCCGACTCAAACGCCTACGCCGCAGCCGACGGAAATCCCGATGGGGCAAATTGTGCGCCTGCCCGAGGGCTTCTCCGCCGAGATTTACTACTTCCTGGAAGAAGCGCCGACGGCGATCTCGGTGATTGAATTTGACGAAGATGGTTCCATGCTGGTGCTGACCGTCGATGGACGGATCTACCGTCTACGCGATGCTGATGGCGACAATGTTGCCGACGAAAAGCAACAACTCCTCTTCAATACGGAAGACAGCTTCATACAGCTCGAGTGGGCGGTGGGGCTGGCGCGTTATGAAGATCGCTATTACGTCTCGGATTCGGGGCGCATCGGCTACCTGGAAGACACGGACGATGACGGTACCTTCGACCAGTACACCAGCATCATTGATGGCCTCCCCAGCCGCCAGTATCCCCTGCATTCCAACAACGGTATCGTCTTCGATGAAGAGGGGCGGCTCTACGTGGGGATCGGCTCGACGACTGATCATGGCCCGCTGCAGGCTGAATATGAGTCTTCGATTCTGCGAATGGAACCCGATGGCAGCAATGTCGAAGTCTTCGCCACGGGCTTCCGCAATCCCTATGATCTGGCGTTTTCGCCGGATGGAGACCTGTTCACGACGGACAACGGCCCAGATGGGCTGGATCAGACGATGGCCTTCTATCCGCCGGAAGAACTGAACCACGTGCGCGAAGGGCGTGATTACGGTTTCCCCGATGTCTACGGGCACGGGTTGACAATCCGCGAGGTCGAACGCCAGACCGAAGACCCGGTAACCGACCTGGTGACATCGTCGGTCAATGTGGGGCTGACTTACTACGCAGCCGACCAGTTCCCGGACTACTATCGCGATGGGATCTTCGCGGCGCAGTTCGGGGGCTTCAACGGAGAAGGGCGAGCCGTGGTCTACATCCCGTTGGAAGCTACAGACGATGGCACCTTCACTGGTATCTGGGAGGACTTCGCTGATTTCCGGAGCGGCTTCAATCCAGTGGATGTGACGGTTGGCCCTGATGGGGCGCTTTACATGGCAGAATACAGCCGGGGCTACATCCTACGCGTGACCCATGAAAATGGCTAGATTGCGCGATCCCGAGGGCGAATCCGATGATCTCTCACCAAAAACCAAGGCTTGCGCATGGGGTTTCCTGCGCGATAATGATGCGTCGTTATGGCGATCTGTCGCCATGAACGAACGTCTGCACGAAAATTTGCCCGCAGCCGCCGTGTACAGTGCTTGAAGCAAACCCGCTGCGAGAACAGGAATCCCCATGACCTCTGAGTCGATGACGACTAATCCGCCCGCAAAACGAGGCGTCTCCATGAACCGCAAATTGTTCTGGCGCGTCGCCAGTCTGTTGATTGCCGTGTTGCTGGTAGTCTACATGCTCAGCCGCATTGAATGGGATGATTTCATCGGTGTCGTAGGGCGGCTCTCTCCATTGAGTATTTCGGCGGGGTTCGTCACCTATCTGCTGCTGAACCTTTTCCGCAGTTGGCGCTACATCGCGCTGCTGGATGACCGTAAGCTTTCCGCACGGCAGGTTTATCCGATTTCGCTGTACCACAATTTCTTCGTGCGGCTGCTGCCGTTCAAGCTGGGTGAGTTCGTCTATATCATCCTGATGCGCAACCGTCTGCAAGTCCGCGCCCGTGAAGGCATCAGCAGCCTGTTCGGGTCGCGCCTGCTGGAACTGCTGGTGATTGTGATGGTGGCGGCGGCCAGTCTGGTGCTCTCCGGCAGCCTCTTCGAGGGCAACATGATCATGCTCACCGCGCTGGTCGTGGTTTGCATCATCGTCGGGCTGGCGGGCTTCTATTATTCCGGCAGCATCATTCGCCTGACCATGCGCATCGTCCGCGCCCTTGTCAAAAGCCCCATGATTCACAAGCTGGCGGATAAATTCGACGGACTCGCGCTGGAACTGGATAAACTGCATGAGCCGCGAATCTTCCTGCGCGGCCTCTTCTGGAGCTTCTTCACCTATGGGTGCAGTTTCGGCGTCAATGCGATCTTGCTCTATTCGGTCGGCGTGATCGTTGATCCGTTCGCGTCGGGTGTGATTGCTGATCCCGCCACTCCATATGTAATTGTCGATCCGGCTACGCTGGTGATGATCGTCAGCCTGGGGATGTTCGCAACGGCCTTTCCCTTCAACATCAGCGGCTTTGGTGCGGTGGAGCTGAGCTTCGCCTTCGGGTTGATGATGTTTTTGGGTTTCGGCGAAAGCCCCGCCACATCCATTGGCCTGATGATCAACGGCCTGACGCTGATCTATGCCGCCCTCTCCGGCTTCGTCGGCTTCCTGGCGGTGCAGTGGCAGGAGCCGCAGCGCTACCCGGATGCCGATATGACCCCCTGGTGGCAGGAGGTCATCGAAGCGGGCAAGCAGAAGCTCAAGGGTTGAGCACAAGACCGCAACCGACGCTCACCACACAGCCGGGATCAGGCGATGCCGGGTTTTTTGTGTGTACGCTGCGTAGCCCGCAAGTTCGTGTTGCAGGGTGCGGTCTTCCATCGCGGTGCGCAGGATCATCATGGCAGCGCCGACCAGCGCGGGGAGGAAGGCAACCACGATCACCGCGATCCAGGCCAGACCGTATATCGAGAGCAAGATCAAATCCTAGCTCTTTGTTCCCTTGCCCTGTTTGCCCCGTGCATTGAGCCATTCCGGGTTCCAGATCAGGAGGGCGACCGTCATGCCGACCCAGACGAGAAGATGCATCACATTGAAGACCCAGCCCCAGAGCCAATTCGTCGTTCCCGCCAGCGCAAACACTATGACACCGAGGATGATCGGCGAAAGGACTTGCTTGGCGATGGTGTTGTATCCCCAGGCGTTAACCCGTTGCTTTTCCGTGCGGGTGACCATGTTTTCCCCCTTCACCCGTTGATGCCCAAATTTTAGGCTCGTCAAATGCGCTTGCAGCCTCCAATCTCTGGGGGATCAGTGAGCAATTGGCAGTATCTGGCAGTGGTTTTCGTGGGATTGGCAGCGGCAGGGGTGGCAGGCTGGGTGCAACATACAAATGGCACAAGGAGTTACGCACATGACGACTGCAACCCTTTCTTCTGGCGATGCACTGCTGCGCAATGCGCTTCGCGGAAACAGCGCTTTCTCGCTGGCCAGCGCTGTGCTCGTTGGTCTCACTGGGGGAGCGCTCCCCGCGTTCCTCGGTGTGGGCATATCGACCCTCTATTTTGGATTGGCAGCGCTGCTCCTCATTCATGGCCTGGCACTGTTCTATTACACGAGGCACGAGCGCATCCCGGGCTGGTTCGCCTGGTATGCCATCGGCGCTGACCTGGCCTGGGTCGTCGCCAGTACGCTCTTGATCTTCACCGACCTGGTGCAGTTCACTGAAACGGGCAATTGGGTCGTCTTCTTGCTGGCAGATATCGTGCTGGTCTTCGCCATCGTTCAGTACATCGGCCTGCGCCGGGCGCGTGCCTGAAGGGGGTGCTTCGTGTATACATTCATCAAGGAGCAGGTGGTTTCCGCGCCGCCAGAAGTCGTCTGGCAGGTCATCAGCGATGTCGAGCGCTATGCGGAATATGCCCCGAATTTGAGCCGAGCCGAGAAGACGGGCGAAGGAAATACGCCAGCACGCCGCTGCTACGATACCCGAGGGCGCGGCTGGGATGAAGCCTGTGTCCTCTGGAAAGAGGGCGAAGCCTACTCGTACGTGATCGACACCAGCGACTATCCGTATCCGTTCATCCAGATGAAAGGCACCTGGTCGGTAGAAGCCGCTGGTGCAGGTTCTCGAATCACCATGCGCTTCGACTATACGCCGTCGGCTCCCTGGATTTTCGGTTGGCTGATGCATCGCATGGTGCAGCGCCGCTTTCGTCCTGTCATCGACGAATTGATGGATAACTGGGAAGCGGAAATTCTGGCGCGGACGCTGCAGTCCGCTGGATAATGGTAGCGGTGCGTACTCGCGGGTGCGTACCGCCAACCCACGCACACAGGAATGGCAAGTCTGCATATGCAAATCCCGTTGCTTCACATACTGGTCTACGGTTTTACGCTCTGGCTGGGGTTGTTCCTGCTGGCGAGTGACTGGCGCAAACCCGGCCTACGTTATACCGGGCTGGGTCTGGTCAGCTACGCCGTGAGCATCGCTGCAATCGCGTTGATCCCTGCGGAAGATGCAGGGCAGGTCTGGCAGCTTCTCCCGGTGATGCTGCCCTCCGTCTTCTGGCTGGGTGCAGCGCTCTATCTGGTGCCGGAAGTGCCCCTGCGTCCGATCAACCTGGGAAGTGTGCTGCTGCTGCTCGGTGTGGGGTTGCTCGCGCTGATTGCGGCGGCCTTCAACAGCGAATTGGCGCGGTTGCTGGCGCTCGGTCTGCCGCTGGTCTTCATGGTGGGAGCGCTGATTCGCGTGGGGCAGGCCTTTCGCAGCCAGCTTCCCCGGCGTCCCCTGATTGCGGCGCTGACTGCGACGATCTTCTTCGCTTTGAGTACCGTGCTGCTGCTCTTCCCGCTGGAGTTCTTGCGGCGCGAATGGGTCATGCTGGCGATCAGCTTCGACCTGCTGCTGTTGGGTTATGCGGTGGCGGCGCTCGATGCCTACGATGAAGGCACGATTCTGCTGCGGCCTTTGCTGCGCTCCCTGGTCACTGCGCTGCTGGTCTGCGGTCTCTTCGTGGGGCAGGTTCTGGCGATCCTGACGCTGGCAGGCGAGCCGACATCCGCCTGGGTGCAGCTGCTCTTCGCCCTGGTGACGACTCTGCTGATTGGCGTCGTGTTTCAGCCGCTGCTGCAGGCGCTGTTGGATGCGCTGTTCCTGGGGGAACGCGAGTCGTCTTTGCGCGAACGTCAGCAATTGCGCCAGGTGGGGGACGCCATGCTGCGCCAGGATCACAGGCCGGACTTCGACAACATGGAGCAGGCGGAGTTCACGCGGCTGACGCGACGCGCCCTGAGCCACTACGGTGATCTGAAGCGATTGGCAGCCAGTCCACTATTGTATCTGCCGCTGGTGGATGAGACCTTGCGCCAGCAGCATCTGGAAGACACGACGCTGAATCGGGCGAATGCACTGAAGGCGGTCCTGCGCGGCATCATCGAGCAGATGAAGCCCGATGATCCGGCGGAATTTTCTGGCGCAGATGAATGGCGCTATTATAATGTGCTCTATTTTCCGTATGTGGCCGGCCTCAAGCCCAATAGCCTGCGCTTCACAAAAGAGGGCTTATCCCCGGCGGAAGCAGAGGCCCTGGATTGGTTCCGCACCTACGTGCCAGAGCGCACTCTCTACAACTGGCAGAGCGCCGCCGCTGCGCTGGTCGCGGAGCAGTTGCGCCCGCAATCTTGAAACCTGATCGTAAGTGAGTCTGTAATTGACAAATGCCCATAACGCTGGTTTAATCCACTTAACAACCTCTTAAAACTGTGCGGAAAGAGGTTGATATGGGAGATACTCCGCCGTATCAAACGAAGGGCTAGTGGCAAAGGTTGCAGGTGTGCCACTGGCCCTTTGTGATTCTCTATTCCGCCCCTTGCTGGAAACGCCCACCTCGCATCAGTGTCCTGGCTTTGTAGAATTGAGACAGAATTGTGAAAAACTGGTGTATACTCCTTAATGTAAAGTTTTTGTTGATGGAGTAGAGCACATGATACAGCAATGCACAGTGGTTGTTACCTGGGTCGAAGACTGGGGCAAGCTGCATATGGTGGAAATGGTCGATGTCAATGAGATTCTGCGTGCGCGTGGGCAGCGTTTCCAGCCGGAATTGCTGAAGCATCTCTATCATCACTTCCAGCAGAACGATGAATATACCCTCGAGGTGCTCAACGAACGGGGCGAACCGTTGACCCGCCACTTCATCGAAGCCAACTATCGCCGCAATCAGCCTTTTGATTGCACGATTTACCTGCAAGCCCACAGCGAAGACGATGCGGAATCGGTCTTATTCCGGCTGAGTTATTTGCTCAAGCAGTGGCGCGGTCTGCGCTCGTTGAACCAACCCCAGGCTTCGCAAGGGGAGTGGTGGCATCCACAGGGCGCGTAAGTGCAGAGGCCGCCGCCCCGCCACTGAACAAACAGGCAGGGAAGCGGCACTGATCGCTCTCAATTAGCGGAAGAAGACACCTTCATCGAGGTCGTCCATGCAGCTCGCGTCGATTTCGCCTGTGGGATCGACGATGAACTGAAGCGCGATGCCGCGTGCGCACAGGCCGACCTCATCACGCGGGAAGGTGACCCCGTGCCCCGCACGCGGGAAGACGAACAGTTGGCCGTTGGGCAGCGTCTGCACGACCTGTTCTCCCCAGGCAACGGGCGTGATGGGATCGTATTCGCCAGCCAGCACCAGGGTCGGAATCTCGCTGCTGACGGGTTCATTGTCTGCCGCAGCTTCCTGGTAACCGTGCCAGTCCCCGCAGAACGGCTGCCACAATAATTCCTGCACCAGCGCAGTCTCGAAGAACGTGCGCAGTTCGGGGCGTTCGACCGCCGCGATTTGTGCGGTCAGCGCGTTCTCGTCGGTGAAGGCGAACATATCCCCACAGCCCACTGAGAGATACATCCCTTCTTCCAGGAACAACACTTCATCGACGATGGGCAGCATCCGCAACCCACCATATTCTCCGTCGGCTGCGTCAGACAGAATCCCCGGTAGCTGTTGGATCACGAAGTTGTCGTACAACCCGCCGAAGGTCAGTTGAATCAGATCATTGCCGGTGACGAGTAAGTCGTAGGGGCCAGCGCTCACCACCCCGTAGACATCTTCCAGCAGGATGGGGTCTTCATTCAGGCGATTGACCGTCTCGTAGAAACGTGTTTCCAGGTCGGGGAAGCGGCGATTGCAGACGGAATCCGCCTCGCAGCTTCGGAAGAAGAAATCGAAGGCGTTGACCCAGTTCGTGACCACCGCCAGCCCCGGATCGACGCTCACAGGAAGGGTCGAATCCAGCACCACACCCGCGAGGTGTTCGGGGTGCAAGCGCATGACGTGCTGCGCCAACAGCGTGCCGTAGGAGACCCCATAGAGCTGCACATCATCATAACCCAAGGCCGACCGAATCGCCTCGACATCGTGGGCGTTCTGGTTGGTGTTGTACGCAGTCAGGTCAATCGCGCTCTCCAGGAGGCGATCACGACAGCGTTGTGCCAGTGGCAGGAGGTCGGAGAGGGCTGCTTCCACTTCTTTGGACTGGTCGATGCGGCTCATCCACCATTCGTCGATTTCCGGGCAGTTCAGGGACGGTTCGCTGAGGCCGATGCCGCGCTGGTCGAAGAAAATCACATCGCGCGATGTGCCGAAGTACGACACCAGGGATGAGTCGAGGAAGGAGAAGAAAGGCTCTGTGAGCGTCTGCCCACCGGGGCCACCATCCAGATAAAGCAACGGAGGATTCTCCGTCTGGCGTAGGCTGTGGTGGACGCGAACAGCCAGGCGAATCAGGCGGCTTTCGGAGTCGTCGTGGTTTTCCGGGACGATCACATAGCCGCAGGTATAGCCTTCCAGGCCATCCGGACAGGGCGTCTCGTCGAAGCGTGGCACGGGATCCTGTGCCTGGATGGGCAAGCCGAAGACCAGCAAGCAGGTAAGCAGCAGGAGACACTGACGCATGGTAAGAACCTCCAATTCTCAAAAATGTTGGGGAAAGTCGCTGTGTTGGGGGCGAAGGATTTCCAGCAATATTATATTCTCGTCCTGCATCAGCCAGGAGGCTTGTGCGCAGGAAAAGGTCGCTAAGCCTGAATCAATCGGGAGGAAAGACAGGTCAGGGGGATTGCCCATGCCTGATGAGGCACCAAAATGATTCGTTATGGCAGCGGGGGTAAGGAGATGCGCGAAATAGCGGTCTATGACTCATGTTCGAGCAACCAAGCCAAGAGGGGCATTTCATGCAGAATACGACATCCATTGATTGGCGCGTGACCCACCTGGATGGCAGCGCCGCACCCCAGCTTGCCGACCTGCAAGGTAAGCCAACGCTGCTATTGTTCTTCAGCCTGGGCTGCCTGGGCTGCCTCAGCCGGGGTGTGCCGCTGGCGCAGCAGTTTGCGATCAACTACCCGGAACTGAACGTGATCGGCGTGCACAGCAATTTCGGCAACAATCCCTACAGCGCGGGGCAAGTGCAGGCGCTGGTTGATGAGCGTGAATTGCAGTTCCCGGTGTTGATGGACGAGGGGCATGTGACCTACGACAGCTTCGAGGCAGAGGGCACGCCACACTGGGTTCTGCTGGATGAGCAGGGTCAGGTGGAGAAGTCCTTCTTCGGCTCACAGCCCAATTCCGTGCAGCGCCTGACCTATGCCATGTTGGAGCGCTTCGGCGACTGAGTTGCGCGGAACCATCGCTGACAAATCAGGCCAGATCATCAACGACTTTGCCCCCTTCTATCCTTGCTCCTTCGTGCTTGCAACGACGTGAGGAAGAGCCGCGTTCTTTTCCTACGAGGCAGGATCGTCGGGGGCATTGTGTCGGTATGACGTTTTCGACCGCAGGTCAATGCAGGCGTGGTGGGTTGAAGGGGTCGCGTTCGCGGCGTTCTTCAATGTACGGTTGTACTTCGCCCGGATCGAGCACAGCGACGAATTTCTCCAGCCCGTCATCGTCATCATCGTGCGGCACGATGTTGGTCACGCAAGTGACCGGCAGGCGCAAACCACGCGGCAGGTACAACTCGGCATCAACTGTGATGAACAGATGCTCCAGCGGTGGCAGAGTCGCCGTCCCCAACCGCGTATCCAGCGACATCTGCTCCAGAATGTCTGCAACCAGGTTATTCTGCTGCATGGTCAGCCAGCGTGCAGCGTCTTCAATCTGCCCATCGCTGTAATCGCCCAGCAAGGCACGCAAATCTCGCGAGACGCCCCAGGCGCTCAGGGTGAAGGCGCTCAATTCCTCTTCGCCCGTCTTCAAGGTTTCAATCTGCCCGAATTGCACCCCGTAGGCGCGGGATGTCCAGCGCGAAGTCTGTGGATGATCGACGATGCGCATTGATCTTTTGGGCATGGGTTCTTGGTGCATCGTAATGGGTATCCTATGGTACGTGTGGTCTTTCTCGACCCTTAGTATGGCGTTTCCGTGCATGGGATGCAAGCAAGGATTTTGCGGCTTGCATTAATGCTGCGCAAGAGATTCGCCGCAGGTGCTTGACAGAGCGCAAAAAAGCGCTTACGATGTCGATTGAACGTTCATTCAATATCCAATCAACACTGGATTTTCGCACCGTGCAAGATAAACGCAGCGCCATCTTACAGGCCACGCTGGAACTCGTCTCGCAAAATGGCTTTCATGCCACGCCTGTATCGCAGATTGCCAGCCATTCCCGGGTGAGTGCCGGGATCATCTATCATTACTTCGCCAACAAAGACGCGCTCATGCGCACCCTTTACGCGGAGACCAAGCGCGATCTGGCGGCAGCGCTGCTGGTAGGGGAGCCACATCGGCTGCCCTGGCCTGACCATCTCAAGCGCATCTGGCTCAACGCTTATCATTACTATTCGTCCCATCCTCTGGAAACGCGCTTTCTGGAGCAGTTCGAAAACTTGCCATACTATCCGGGGGATCCGAACGGCGAACCCCTCTACGATGAGCACGAGTACAGCGAGCTGGTTCGGCTGCTGCAAACTGACATCGAGCAAGGGATGGTCAAGCCGCTCCCGTTCGAAGCCTTCTACGATCTGACGCTGGGGGTCGCGCTCCTGTTGGCGAAGCGCAAAATCGCCGGAAGCATCGCGCTGGATGAAGCCACGTTGGAGATAATCGCGGATGCCATCTGCGAGGCAGTGGGGCAGGAGCCAGCCTGACAGAAACGCGCATTCAGAAAAAACACTGCTATTCCCGCGAAATTACAAACGCCTGGCCTTTTTTACGAATGATCGAATGAATGTTCAATCGATTGCAGGTTCAACCGTATAGCGAGAAAGAGGAGCACCATCATGAGCAACTGGACGACCCACGACATTCCCGACCAGACCGGACGCCTTGCTATCGTCACCGGAGCCAACAGCGGCCTGGGGTACGAGACCAGCCGCTTGCTCGCCGCAAAAGGGGCACACATCATCATGGCTGTGCGCAACGTCAGCAAAGGCGAATCCGCCCGCGACGCCATCCTACAGGATACGCCAGACGCCTCCCTGGAATTGATGCAGCTTGATCTGAGCAGTTTGGCGAGCGTGCGACAGTTCGCGCAGGATTATCTGGCGAAGTACGATCACCTGCACATGCTCTTCAACAATGCGGGGGTGATGGCGATGCCGCGCCGCGAGACGGAAGACGGCTTTGAAATGCAGTTCGGTGTCAACCACCTGGGGCATTTCGCGCTGACCGGGCTGCTGCTTCCCGCCATTATCAATACCCCGGATGCACGAGTGGTGACGACGACCAGCACTGCCCAACACACGGGAGATGTCAACTTCGATGACTTGCAAGGGCAGAAGGGCTACTCGCGTTATGGTGCCTACAGTCAGAGCAAGTTGGCGAACGTCCTCTTCGCCTTCGAGCTTCAGCGCAAGTTCGAGCAGGCCGGGGTCAACGCGCAGAGCTTCACCGCACAGCCCGGATTGGCGCAGACGGAATTGCAGAAGAACACCGTCAACAACTCCGGCAATCCGCTGGAGCGCCTGATCTATGGCATCATCATGCCTACGCTGGCGCAGAGTGCAGAAATGGGCGCGTTGGCGCAAATTCGCCCCGCCGTCGAGCCGGGTGCGCAGGGGGGCACGTATTACACGCCGCAGCGCTTCAACGCGGTGGGGTATCCGGTGGTGCGCAAGGCGGATTCCAAGGCATATGATCGGGAACGGGCGCGTAAGCTCTGGCAGGTCAGCGAAGAATTGACGGGTGTGCGCTACGAAGCCCTGGAAACAAGCGCCGCCGCCGTCTGATTTGCGCGTGTGCCGCATGCATTACGTTGCGCAGGGAATCAACATGACCAGCCGCGCATCCTGGCAAACGTTATGGGCACGATGGTCGGTTTTTGGTTAAGATGGGAACTCAGGACTGTCAGACAAGCATGAGGACACACCATGACCGATCCTATCGTACGACACTCCGACGAACTGGCACAGATTGTCGCTGGCGACCTGTGCCACTTGACCGAATTGTTCAATCCAGCGGTGGAAAAGCTGCCGCTGAGCTATAGCATTGCCTATGCCTATGTCGAACCGGGGGGCAAGACACTCAATCATTATCTGGAGCAGACCGAAGTTTACTACATCATCTCTGGCAAGGGGACGATGTTCCTGAACGATCAGCCGCACCCCATTCGCGCCGGAAGCTGCTACATGATCCCTGCGAAGACCGAGCAATGGCTGCGCAACGATGGCGAGTCCCGCGTCGAATTTCTGGTGATGGTCGAGCCGCCCTGGACGGCGGAGGGGGAGACCATCCTGGAAGAAGATGAGGAATAGATACCCCCAGCGTATCGGCTAGCGATCCGATGTCTACCGCCACCGATTTCCGCCCTATGCGTACAGGCTATGCACACAGATAGGGAAGGGGGTATCCCTTCCCCGAAGCGACCCCGCAGGCAATCACTCTTGTTCAACAAGGTGGTTCTTCTGGCCTGACCTGGCCTCGATATTTGTTGTTTTGTGCGAGAAGTGGAATGGTCAATCCGCGCCAGTGGCTTCATCCACCTCAGCGACACGCAACATGGCGTAGAACTCATTCGAGCCTGGCCCCAGGCTGGTCAGGGTGAAGAGGCCGCTCCACTGATTGCCGTCTTCATCCTCCAACGTCCAGTTGCTCCACGCCGCGTTTTCGTCGGCGCTGCCGCTGGTTTGCTCCCAACCTGCGGCCTCAAGTTGGACTTCGTAGAGCGGGGCGATGTCGCTTGCACCGCCGTCACTGACGAGCACGACAGAGGTACTGGCGCTGGCGTTCCCCGGGCCACCGCCGCCGCCGAAGGTCTGCGAATTGCGCTGTACGTCGATCTCATCGGGGGTGACCAATTGCGGCACCAGCATGTAAGGATCAGGCCCCGCGAAACCCCGGCGCGGATCGAAGTCTTCATCGCAGACGGGCGGCAGATTGCGTCCGCCTTCTGTGTTGATGGTGAAGCGCACAGCGGTCACATCGTTGGGGCGCAGCAGAGCGCTCACATTGATCGCGGCCTCTGCATCTTCATCAATCGGGCAGAAGAGGCTATTGCTGCGCTGCTCGGTGACGAATCCGCCAGGGGAACCGAAGGGGGCATCGACTGCTTGCCATTCGTCTTCCAGCGCCTCGGCATAGGCGTCGATCACATCCGCCGGCAGCATCTCGGTTTCCAGCCAGATTTCGGTGCCAAATTCCTCTTGATCCAGCGCGCCGATCAGAGTTACGCCTTCGATTTCGGGCAGGTCAACTGCCAGCTCTTCCGGCAGCTCGCCGACGTAGAGCACAGTATCCCCAGGGCGACCATCGCCCGCCAGGAAGCGCAGTGCGCCGCGCAGACCTTCTTCACCACCGCCGACGATTTCGAAGCTTCCGCCGGGTTGGGCGACGACCATCACCGCGCCGAATGCGATCAGCGCCAGCACCGCGAGTAGACGTTTCATGTTCTCTCTCCCAGGTTGTGTACGATTGCGGTTCTCAGCCGCGAAGCTCATTGTAAGGAGCGGCGTAACGTCAACTCAACCTACGCTTGTGCTACGAGCACGGCCAACTGTGAAGATGCAATGTGGTTTGCGCAGGAGCGTGCACAGAAACGCGATATCGTCTGCAAGATGATGAAATTGTCATGGATGCATTATCGAAAGATTAACGTCCCTCTAAGTCTTATGGATTTCAGGCGGATACCGTTGCGGACTTTGTTATGATACCGTTTATAGAACGACGGAAAATCCGGCGGCACACGCTGCCACAATTCAGGAGTACTTCAATGAGCGCCCTGTCTCGCCCTGCTCGTATTGGCATTGTCACGGTCTCGGATCGGGCTTCCAGGGGCGAATATACCGACCTCGGCGGACCCACCGTGCGCGAATACCTGGTTGAGCGCCTGGAAGCTGGCTGGGAAGCACACACGCGCGTAATCCCCGATGAACAACCCTTGATTGAATCGACGCTGATGGAACTGGCTGACGTGCTGAGTTGCAGCGTTATTCTGACGACTGGCGGTACGGGGCCAGCACCGCGCGATGTGACACCAGAAGCGACGGAGGCCATCTGCCGCAAGATGCTGCCGGGATTCGGCGAAGCGATGCGGGCGGTCTCGCTGCAAAAAGTGCCGACGGCGATTCTCTCCCGACAAACTGCCGGAATCCGGGGGGAGACGCTGATCGTGAATCTGCCGGGCAACCCAAAAGCCATCCGCGAATGCCTGGATGCGGTGATGCCAGCCGTGCCGCACTGCGTGGCGCTGGTTGGCGGCGCGGAAATCAGCCTGAAGGACAAAGCACACGCCCCCGAAGCGCATACCTGATTCATCGCAGGCGCACGCAGAGGCGCTCCCTGCTGCGAAGCCACTGGCGTGGATTTGCCATTCCACGTCTCACACAAAATAACCCGTGTGAAGGCCAGGACAGGCTAGAAGGGACACCTCGTTAAATAAGTGGGGATACGAGGGCAAGCTGCTACACACTGAACGCCGCGAGTTGGTCGCGCAGGTCATCGCGAGTCGCGCCTTCGATGCTCATGCGGTACCAGATTTCCGCGTTGCATACCAGCCAGAGACGATTGCCGTGATCGGTCCGCAGTGCAAGATGCTCGCTGAGCAGTTCCTGGAGGCCATCGCCGCGTAGGTAGCCATCGCGTACCAGATGCGAGTCGTGGAGGAATGCCTTGAAGAGGTAGGTGAATTCATCCGCCAGCAGGTAGGGCAGGCCGGACGCGAAGCCCTGCTTTTTGCGTGCGAGGACTTGCGGCGCGAGGTAGCGTTCTCCTAAGCGGCGCTGAATGTAGCGCAATGTGCTGCCCCTGACCTTGAGATCCGTCGGAATGCGGGCGACAAATTCCACCAATTCGTGATCCATGAAAGGGGCGCGGGATTCGAGGCCGTGTGCCATCGTCGTGCGATCGGCGATCATCACGGAATGATCGGGTAGGCGCACCATGCTATCGGCGAAGAGCATCTTGTCCAGCAGTTTCTCGGCGTTATCCGCGTCGAAATAGCGATAAATCGCCTCTTCCGCGTCGAAGCCGTTGATTTGCTGGCGCATGTCGTCCGTGTAAATCTGTGCGTACAGCCGTTCGTTGAAGTAGAAGTAACTCAGGCTACGGGCATAGCGGCGTCCCCCCCGGGCAAAGGACATCTGGTTAACCCACTTGAGCTTGTGACTGAGGCTCTTGTACCAGAAGCCATCCGGCATTTGATTCAGCACGCGCCCGATGACGTGTTTGCGCAGCGGCTGCGGCAGCATCGCGTAATAATCGACGTAGTGATTGCCATAATAGCGATCATAGCCGCCGAAGAGTTCATCACCGCCGTCCCCACCAATGACGACTTTCACATGCTGTGCCGCCATCCGGGAAATGTAGTACATCGTCGAAGAGAGTGGGTCGGATGGTTCATCCAGGTGCCAGACGAGGTCAGGCAAGATGCGCACCAGCGATGGTACAATCGTCTCGGCGTAGTGTTGTGTTCCAGCGCGCTGCGCGGTGATGTGTGCGGCGGGGAGTTCGCTGGTGCCTTTGTAGGGCACGCCCACCGAAAACGTCTTGAACGGCTGGTCACTGAGCCGAGCCATCATGCTCACCAATATGCTCGAGTCCAGGCCACCGCTGAGGAATGCCCCTACAGGCACATCGCTGACCAGATGATAGCGTACAGTTTCCTGCACCTTTTCGTCCAGTGCGTCCAGCATCTCATCTTCGTCATAGGCGTGCTTGGGTTGGTAATGCGGATTCCAGTAGCGCTCAACCGTGATATCGCCATCCTGGAACCAGAGCCAGTGACCGGGGGGCAATTTGCGGATGCCTTTGAACATGGTGCGTGGTGGTGCGATGATGCGCAGCGTGAGGTACTGGTGCAGCGCCTCAACATCCAGCACGCGCAGCGACGAAGCCGCTTCCAACAATGACTTGATCTCTGAGGCAAAGAGCAGTCGCTGGCTCTGTTGCGCATAGAACATCGGCTTCTGTCCCAGATGGTCACGCGCCAGGAAGAGCGCCCCCTGTTTTGCATCCCAGATGGCGAAGGCGAACATACCACGCAGGAATTTGACACAATCTCTGCCGTGTTTCTGGTACAGATGCAGAATCACTTCGGTATCGCCGCTGGTCTTGAAGGGGTATTTGGCCGCCAGCGTGGGGCGCAAATCCTGGTAATTGTAGATTTCCCCGTTGAAGACGATCCAGACGCTGCCGTCTTCATTGCTGATGGGCTGCTGCCCGGTGGCGATGTCGATGATGGAGAGGCGGCGCTGCCCCAGCGCCACAGTCGAATCCAGGTGAATACCGCGCCCGTCCGGCCCGCGATGTGCCAGAATATCGACCATCGGAGCGAAGGTCTCCGGCGTCAGACCGCCGTGATGCACCTGCCCGCAGATCCCGCACATGTTGCTCTCCTCGTGAAGTCCGCATCGCATTCATCATACACCGAAGCGGTTCAGCAGCATCCCTTGCTTGACATATCGACAACAATCAATGTTATGAGGGCGTGGGCAGCCTGCATGGGCTGTATTTTTTTGTCCAATCGCATCGAAGAAGATCAATACTACATGATAGAACAGGGACATTCTGCGGCAGCGCAACCGCGACGGCGGCTGTTTCACGGTTGGTGGATTGTGGCGGAATTCGCCATCACTGAAACCATCGCCTATGGAGCAATTTACTACGCCTTCTCCGTTTTCATCACTCCTATGGAGGCCGACCTGGGGTGGGATCGTGCGACGCTGACCGGAGCCTTTTCGCTGGCTTTGATGGTCGTGGGCGTCTTCGGCGTCTTCGTGGGCTGGTGGGTTGATCGGTACGGAGCGCGGCTCTTAATGAGTGTCGGCGCATTGGCGGCGGCGCTGCTGATGCTGGCCTGGGCGTCGGTGGAGAGTATTGTCGCCTACTACCTGATCTGGATCGGGCTGGGCCTGTCACTGGCAGCGCTGGACTACGGCCCCTCCTTCACCGTAATCGCCACCTGGTTCACGCGGCGGCGGGGGAGGGCGCTGGCCTTCGTGACCTTCGCGGCGGGTTTTGCCAGCACAATTTTTCTGCCGCTGAGCAATGCGCTCAATGAGGCCTTCGGCTGGCGTGGTGCAGTCACCATTCTGGCGCTGATGATGGCCCTGGTCGTGTTCCCGCTGCATCTGGTGATCCTGCGGCGACATCCCTCCGATGTGGGCAGCCACCCGGACGGTGAGGTCCTCACGGGCGATCAGCCGCCAGAGCGTCCGCAAGTCAAGCGCTTCGCCGTGAAGCAGTTGCTCCAGCAGCGTGCGTTCTGGATTCTGACGCTCTCGTTCGGGGCGATTGGCATTGCGGCATCCGGGCTGCGCGTGCATTTCGTCGCGTATTTGATCGAACGGGATTTCACACCAGCCTATGCGGCCTTCGTCAGCGGATTAATCGGCGCGATGCAGGTGGTGGGGCGGGTGCTCTTCGCGCCGTTGGAGCATCGCTTCAATGTGCGGGTGATTACGGCAGGTGTATTCGCCCTGCAATTGCTGGCCTTCGTCGTATTGCTGCTCCCCGTTGGTGAACCGGGTATTTTGCTCTTCGTCGTGCTCTTCGGCGCATCCATTGGCGCGATGACGCTTTCCAGCGCGACCCTGCTCGCCGAAACCTACGATACAGCCTTTTACGGGCGCATCAGCAGTCTGATGGGGTTGTTTCGTGTGGGCGTCGTGACGCTGGCTCCTGTGGGAGTGAGCCTGCTCTATGAGCGTTGGGGCGGCTATGATGGTGTGTGGCTGCTGCTGATCGCCTTCCCGGCAGCGGCGATTTTGCTGATTACGCTGCTGCCGAGGGAGAAACCGACATTTGGCTCACGAGAGTACGCCGGGGCATGAATGTCTTCTTGCCCCCTTGCGCAGATGGGCACGCTAGCCGGGAGATGGACTGCCAGCACATCGGCATTCCAGGAAAATCCAATGCGCACCGGGTGCGGTTATCATTCTGTCTCCGCCGGGGGCACATACGGCTCCATGCCGTGATCGACGATGGGCAGGCGCGAGTCTTTGTTGAGCCAGGTTTCGCGCACCCAGCCGTAACGCGGATCATCCGCGCTGGCGCTGCTCTTGTTGGCTCCCGCCGTCACGTTCAGCACGTAAGTCACGGAATTGGGGCTGCTGGCGATGGTGTGGTAACCCTTCGCAATCGCCGTGCAGTCGTTGTGCCGCGCCGTCAGCGTCTGGTCAATTTCGGCGTAGTCGGTCACCCGCTGCAAGGCGAACCCGTGCGGACGCTCCATCTTGAAGAAGTTGATCTCTTCCAGCGCGGCCTCTTGTAACAGGCCATCCTTGCCGTGCACATCGGTATCGTGTTTGTGCGGCGGATAGGGTGCCCAGTTGCCGCCGGGGATGTACATCTCGCGCACGGATAGGCTTTCGCTGTACTCCCCGACCTCAAAAATCGTGTTCACCTGATAGCTCGTGCTGCCACCGCCAAAAACCGCTACTTTGCTATCCTGCGGTGTCATTAGCTTGATGGGATTGTCTTTCGTGGTCGGTGCCCAGGCGGAAACCATCGCAAAATCATCGCTTAGCGCCTGAATCTCGAACTCGGTCTGGCGCGGCATGTAGATCGCATATGGCATCCCGGTGAAGACGTCTGGCCTGCGTCCGACCTCCAGGAAGTCTCCCCGGCTGGTGTGAATGTCGCAGACGCCACCCAGGATCACCGCGACGTATTCGTAATCATCAATCGTGATGCCGAAGGTGTTATCGGTTTCCAGGCGCAGCGCCACCAGATTGAGATACTGCCAGCCGGCCTGTTCTGCGCTCACTCGCGAGAAGACGCTGACGGTGGGATCGGTCGCCGCCGGGAAATGCACATTTTGGCTTGCCATTCGCGTTCATCCTTTACGCCCTGGATTTCATGCCTCTATGGTGTCGCGTTTCGCGCATCGGGGCAAGTGGCGAGTTCCGCATGCAGGGCAATTTCACAGTAGGCGATCATATTCTGGCAGCCGATTCCGCCATCCTCGCGCTGCTCTGTTCCAGCCTGAGCCTTGTAGGTTTCGCGCTTGGTGTCTTCGGTGCCTGGCAGGAATACCTCGGGACTCGCGAGACCAACGCGGCTATGGCACGTGATGCGGCAGCCGCGACTGTGAATCGGACGCGGGCAGCGGTCAGGCTGGATGAGCATATGTATCTGGTCAATGCGGAGGAAAACATCGCGCTGTATGTCGATCATGATGTGCTGTCGCTGGGTGAGATGGTAGAAATTGGCGAGGAGTACATCGTCTATTATCTGCCGCATAGTTTCTTGATTGTGTCCGCTGAACCTGTTGCCGATGCATGAATACATCCACTGCACTGCCATGATCCCAACACATGGATACGAGGATGGTCAGGGTAGTGCGAAACACGTTCGCCTCCACCCAGCCTCTGGGGTTCTCTTTTTGCTCAACGTGGGGCAACGAAACTGAACACGCGGAACGTGTCCGGCGCGGTATTCACGATGTTCTGCAACGAGTCCAGGTCGCTGAGGGCATCCAGTTGCGGGACATCTCGCGCGATGTTGATGTAAATCTGCGCCGCGACTCGTTCGCTGTGGTGCCAGCCGTCGAAGAAGTCTTCGTCCGTTGCGCCCAGGACGGCACCATCGGAGTATTCGTAGTAGGGGAATCCGTAGGCGGCGAAGCGTTCTGCCAGTGTCGGTAGCAGTTGCTGGATGTAGGTATGGCGTTCGCTCACCGCGAGACGATCCCAGAGACTCGGCATGAAGGGCGGACTGAAGCCAATCAGCAGCACATCGTTCTCGTCTGCCCAGCGCAGGATTTCATCGAGTTGCGCCAGTGCCGTCTGCGAGACTTCGCGGCCTTCGGTATACATCTCTTCGCCGCGCTCCAACAAGCCCATATGATGACCACGTAGATTCGGCGGCCAGAGATACTGCGCCACCAGGAAATCGCCATATTGTTCGCTGCCGTCGTTGCGGAAGCCATGCCCATCCCGGATGGCTCGTAAGCCGAGTGCGATTCCGCCGCTGCCGCCGGGTTCTTCACGGCGAAGCAGCATGGGCACATCGAAGGTTTCGCCATCCAGTAATTCCTGGATGAAGGTGCGATTCACGCGCCAGATGCGTGCATAATCGCTCATCGGCGGCTCGACGATGGGGTCGCCGGGGTAGGCCTCATTGAACCAGACCGGATCAATGCCCAGCAGGATGACATCGGGAATGTGGTCGATGTTGAAGAGCAAATTGCGCACTTCCTCAATTTCCCAGGCCGGAGCCGCTGCATTGTAGAAGGCATCCGGATTTTCCGTGACGAAGTGCTCGCGGAATTGCAATACGCGCGACGATCCGAGCACCATCACCTGCGGCTGATTGGCATTCACGGAGAGCAGCTTGAACTGCTGGTCGCGGTTGCCATAGGCCGGACGAAAGAGCACGGGCGTCTCGCTCTGCTGCAATTCGACCACCATCGGCAGCGGCAGCGATTCGCCAATCCACATCAAGAAGCCCGTGACTACTGCGAAGGCGAAGGCAAAGGGCAGCGTGAAGAGGGCCAGCCGCAGCACGAATCGCCGCCCACGCACAGGGCGGGGTTGCGGTTTGGCAGGTTGCGGCTGTGCTCTCTCTTCGGGAGCCTCCGCTTCAATTGGCGTTTCGATGGGGGGCGCAAAGTCAGTCATTTTCGCCTGATTTCTTTTGTAGGAAGATGTCTTTCACCGCCAGCGCAAATCCTGGCAGCAAATCCGTTTCAAGTATGTCATCCATGCCAATAAAGCGCATTTTCTTCCCCGGCGCGTACACTTCAACGCGCTCTGTTTATTAAATAAGAATAAGGATTGCTCTGCACCGCTTATCGGCGGTCTGTGGCAGCGGCACCCATTCGTCGAATTCTTCGACCGTCATCTGTTGTGTGTGGAGTTTCATATGCTGTACTCGTCGCCTACCGATTACCAAAGTTTGCCGTGACTTCATCCCCCTCCCGTCCCCCGCCTCGTATAGAGAAACCCAGTCCCTCCCACTTTATGAGGAGGAACCGGGGAGGGGAGAATTCTTAATCCACCTTCGTCACGCTCATCACGCCGCCGAGTTCCTCATCGGCAGCGGCAATGGCTTCCGGTGAACCGACCACTGCCACGCGCCCGACTTCGGCGACCTTCGCCAGCAACGTACCGAACTTCTGGAAATCTTCCGGGCTGGTCGCCAGCACCTCGTCGCGGTACTGCTGGCGCTGTTCATCCGTGTAGCCGACCAGGTAACGCACGAAGCTCTGGAAGCCCTTCGCATCCGGCAGTTGGTAAGCATCCAGTCCGCCGATTGCGCCGATGATGGCCTTCTCCAGCTCGTCGTCGCTCAATTCCAGGCTGTGCAGGTAGCGTGCCGCTTCATCGAAGTTCTGCAGCGTGCCCGTGATGTTCGGATCACGCCAGGAGAGGAAGGTGAAGGCACCGGTTCCCGCGCTGGCGAAGGCACGTCCACCGTAAGCACCGCCCTGAACGCGGATTTTCTGCCAGAGATAGTCCATGTTCATGTACTTGACGATCACGGACTGCGAACCGTGCAATTCATAGCCCAGGTCGTAAAGGTTCGCGCCCTTGGCGTTGAAGTTGACTTGCAGCGGCAGAGTCAGGCCTTCGTAGCGTGGATGCTCACCCATTGTCCACTGCTGGATGCTTGCTTCCGCGCTGGGAAGTGTTCCCAGGAAGGCATCCAACTGCGGCTTGAAGACCGCCCAGGTATCTTCTTCCGCCGTCACGTTGATCGCCGCCGTGCTGCGATTGACCAGCGTATCGCGCACGAATTTGAGCGCGTTGCTGATCTCGCTCCAATCACTGTCGATGCGCTCGACCAGATCGCGCACGTGGAAGTAGGCCACCGTACCGCCCATCTGCTCTTCCGCCCAATCTGGCAGGGAAAGCTGGGCACGCACGCGGCTGTCGGCGATGCGATGCCCCATCATCGGCATGGCGCGTTCGGTGCGGGCTTTGCGTTCCAGCAGAATCTGCTTGAAGCGCTCTCTGTCGTCCAGGTTGACCGTCAGCAGGATGTCGCGCACGATGTTCAGCAGTTCTTGCGACTGCTCCTGCATGGCTTTGCCGCGCACCATGAATTGGGCCAGGAAGTCGCCGCTACCATCACGCATGGATGCTGTGAAGGTGGTCGCGCCTACGCCGCCAGTCTTGCTGCCGATGCGCTGCGTGAGGGCAACGTAATCCTGCGTTTGCGTGCCCATTTTGGTCATGGCGGCTGCCAGCAGTTCCACATAGGGCAGGTAATGCGCCGGAAGGGCACGCAGGTCGAAGCCCAGGTCGAAGTAGAGAATGCCGCTGGTCGGTTGCTCGTGATAGGTAATCGTCGCTCCGTCTTGCGCCAGTACCTCACGCGGGACAGTCTTGATCTCGCGGTCGATGTCGTCCAGGGTCAGCGAGGGTACTTTGGCGATGTCTTCCGGGCGATCCGGGGTCTCTTGCAGCATGCGCAGTTTTTCCTGCGTTTCCAGCACTTGCTGATATTCTTCGTCGCTCATGGCTTCGCGTGCCTTGGCGAGGCGATCCTTCTCGCGTTCGTCGCGGGCCGGTCCCACGTCGGGATCAGGGCGCAGCACGACTGTCACGCGGTGCGGATTGTCCAGCAGGTATTCGCGGATCATGTTCTCGAAGTAGCGTTTGTCTTCGGCATAGCCACGCTTCACGGCCTCCATTTCCTGCTCGAAGGAGAGACCCGCCAGCGGATTACCGCCGTGCATCCAGTTGGGCAGGGCACCGATCGCGCTCATCAGGCCGCGCGGGAAGCCGCCTGTGTTGCGCTCACGCAGGCTGAATTCAATGGTGTTCAGCGAGGCGTCAATCGTGCCCCGGTCGATGCCATTTGTCGCCAGGTCTTGCAGTGTATTCACAATCAGGTCTTCGACCCGATCTGCATCGGTGAAGAGGATGTTCTTCAAGCCAGCGCCGAAGGCCATCTGACGGCGATAAGTATCCAGGCCACCGCCCATGACATCTTCGCCAAGCCCGCTGTCGATCAAGGCTTTGCGCAGCGGGGATGCCTGCGTGCCAATCAACACGTGGGAGAGCACCGAGAGCGCCATCGTCAACTGCTGATCGGTGATTTCCGGCAGCAGCCAGCGCACGACCACCATCGACTTCTGGCTGTCCGCGTCGGCTTCACCCGCGTCGTAGGTTTCCACCACGCGGCGCGGTGCATCGAAGTGCTCTTGTAGCGGCAGGCTGGCATCCACTTCGATGCGCTCGAAATCCGCCAGGAAATCGTTCAGCAGGCGCAGGCGTTCTTCCGGGTCATCATCTCCGTAGAAGACGATACGTGCATTGGACGGATGATAATGCGTCTCGTGGAAGCGTTTGAACTGCTCGTAGGTCAAATCCGGCATCACGGCAGGGTCGCCGCCCGAACTGAGCGCGTAAGGCGTATCCGGCAGCAGCGCCCGATCCAGCGCCTCGCTCATGATGCGATCCGGGCTGGAATAGGCTGCCTTCATCTCGTTGAAGACGACGCCTTTGTAGATCAACGAATTGCCGTCCCCGTTGCTCTCGTAGTGCCAGCCTTCCTGCATCAGCACTTCCGGCGAGATGTTCGGAAAGAAGACCGCATCCAGGTAGACATCCACCAGATTGTAGAAGTCGCGCAGGTTGGTGCTGGCGACCGGGTATACCGTCATATCCGAGAAGGTGATGGCGTTGAGGAAGGTTTTCAACGATGTCTTCAGCAATTGTACGAAGGGGTCTTTGACCGGGTACTTGCGCGACCCACACAGCACAGAATGCTCCAGGATGTGCGGCAGCCCGGTGCTATCCGGCGGCGGCGTCTGGAAGCCGACCAGGAACGATTTGTTGTCATCGTCATTGACCAGGGAGAGCACTTCCGCCCCGGTTCGATCATGCCGATAAAACTTCGCAACGGTATTAATTTCAGGAATCTCGCGTTGCTCTACCAACGTAAACCCATGCGTCTGTGTCATAAAACATCCTTTGGACATCAAGAGATTGTGTCACATTGTAAAATACAATGTGGCAGGGTCAAACGGAGAAACGGGGGAGCAAGGGGCAGAGCCGCAAACCAAAAAACAAAAATGGAAAGACGAATTTTTCTCCGCTGCTCGAAACATCGTTCCGGACAATCGCAGCAAACAGGCTACATCACAGCCCGACCAAAGTGCGCCGGGCCAGAGTCGAAATCACGGTGAAGCCTCTTTCGCCCACGCTATTCCCGCTGTTGTAGGCAGTCATTACTTCAACCGCAGCCAGCGCAGGACGCCATCGAAGACGCGCCCTGATTCGGCGGCGGGTGCCTCTTCCGCGCGCGTGGCATCGAACATCTCTTTCAGACGCGCTTTGTCCAGCGTGCCCACTTCGCCGATGAGCACCACTTCGGAGTAGGGCAGTTCGCTGCCCCAGTCGTCGCCCTGGGTCAGGGCGGCTCGTTTGCCCACCACCTGCAAAACGACTTTGTGCTGCGGCATCTCCAGGGTATAGAGAAAGCCCTTGCCCCGGTATACGCCCTCTGGCAGGTCATCCAGCACGCGCCGAATCCCCTGAATCGACACGGGGTGGCCCATGCTTCGCCATGTCCAGGTGCTGTAGACCAGGCTGTGGTCAGAATGATCGTGGTCGTGGAGTTCGTCCACATCGTGTACATGGACGCCGTGCGGTTTCATAAAGGCACGTTGCGGATTGTAGCTACCCACGCCCAGCAGCAGTTCCATCGGCACATCGGCATAAATGGCGGGGATCACTCGCGCCGTCGGCACCAGATCACGCACCCAGGCTTGCAAGCGGTTGGCATTCTCTTCGCTGATGAGGTCGACCTTGTTGAGGATGACAATATCCGCGACGCGAATCTGATCCTTGACCAGGGCTTCAGGTTTGCCGCTGATCGTCAGAATCTGCTCGGCATCGACCATGGCGACGATGCTATCAATCTGGACGCGGTTGCGCAGGCCGCTGCGGTTGAAGGTCAGCACGACCTGTGCCGGGTCACTGACCCCGCTGGCTTCGATGAGGATGTATTGTGGCGGATCATCGCGATCCAGCAGGTTGGTCATGGCGGCTACGAGGTCGCCGCGAATGGTGCAGCAGATGCAGCCGTTCGCCAGGGAAATCGCTTCTTCTTCAACGCCGACGATCAACTTCGAGTCGATGTTGACCGCGCCAAAGTCGTTGACCAGTACAGCAACCTTCAGCCCGTGATCGGCATGGAGGATGCGATTCAAGAGCGTGGTCTTGCCCGCGCCCAGGTATCCGGTGAGGATGGTCACGGGTGTGACTGATGCTTGCTGCATTACCCCGTCCTTCTGCTTGAATGTTACAAAATCCTACGATTATTCATACACCGAAACAGACAGGGCGTCAAGCGGGTGCGCAAGTTCACTCCGGATCGCGCATAAGGATGCCCAAAACGCGCACAAAATCTGCCCATTTGTGCATTGTGGGTTAGCGCAGCGCGTAGAGTTTCTCATCAACTTGCTCGACCCCCATCAACTCGATCATCACGCTATCCGATGTGGCACGCAAAGTGTTGCCCTCCAATTCGGCGGAGCGCAGCGGCAATATGAGTTCACCTGCTGCGACATGATCCATGCAGGCGGCGGAATTGACGCGAATCGTGCCGCGTGACGGCAGCAAGAGTGTGAAATTGGTGCGATGCAGCACCCGTCCATCGCCCATCGAAACCAGATGCGCGGGTTCGAAGGCGCGGTACACCTGTGGCTCGGCCTTATAGCGCACTCGTATCAGCTCCGGCTGCTCCAGGTCTTCGAGCGTAGAGGCGATACTCTGCTCAAAGGTGTATAGGGCATCGGCCTCTCGCTGGATGGCAGCCGTGTATCCCAGTGCTTTCAGCGAAACGCTGCTGTCTTCCCATTCCATGACGAGATCGCCGGGGGTATCGCCCGCCTCAATGCGCGTCGTCCAATCATCGGAGACTGAATCGAGCAGCCAGCAAAAGGCTGCCCCCACGATGTAGAAGCGCTGCCAGCCATGCCCGATGACAGGCAAGGTAGGCGCGATTCCGTAGCGTGCTTGCCGCGTTCGCTGTTCCACATACGAAGCAGTCCCTTCATTCCGTTCCAGGAAGCGCTCATAAGGTAGCAAACTGGGATGTTGTTCCAGGATTTCGCGGCGCGAGCGGGTGAGCAGCCCCAATGCCCCCAGTTTCTGTTCGGTTGACCAGTCGTCTCTCCGCAGCACTGCACCCTCCAGCGCACACAGCGTGCGATATTCCAGGTCAAGGTCAGGATAATAAGCCATCGCCGTGAACATATCCGGCAGCAGCGGCGCAAAATGATGATGCTGGTAAACGTGAAATCCTTCATGGTAGGCCATCAGCAGCGCTTTTTGCTCGTCATCACAGAACGCGACGGGAATCGTTGCTGTTTCGGTGCCGTTGATGTCGATGCTGGTTGCCGCCATCAGATTCGGCGGACGCTCTTCCGGTGGATTCGGATGCCCGATATATTCAACGGTATTGTCGTCATAGATGGCGAATGGAATTTCCTGGAACGAATATCCAGGCCAGGGGACTGCCGGGGCTTGCTTGCGTTCCTCTTCGATCAAAGCCACAATCTCTGCGACCTGCATGGAATCCTCCATAATGTCGATGCGCCCGTATGTGCAGCATTGTGGCATGGATTTACCAAAGGCTTTATGGTTTCAGACAGATATTGACAATTTGTCGTGGGATGCGCAGGGGAGGAGAGCGAAAAACGACGGGCGACTGTTGCAGCCGCCCATTGCGGAGTTACGCCGTCAGGCTCTCCCGATCTTCGCGAAAGCCAAAGTAGTATCCGGCGAAGCCGCCGAAGAAGGATGCAAAGCCGACTGCGATCAGTGCCCACTGAAGATTCGTCGTGGGGATTACGACATCCACCAACAGCGTGGCAATCAGCCCGAACAACAGTGCGACGATGCCCGCAATCAGGGAGCGTGTGAATAGGGTTTGCATGGGTGTTCCTCCTCGTTTGGGTACTTCACCTTCACTGTACAGGCATCGCACCCTGCCAGCATCATCGAATCGTGGTAGCTTCGTCTAGCCAGATTGACAGATTTTGAACCCGCCGCAAGCCACGCCATTTCAATGGCAGTGGTTAGGC
>CAZJWX010000071.1:0-26139 GCA_964549915.1 uncultured Anaerolineaceae bacterium
TGAAAAGTATCTACCACCTGTTTTGTGTGATGTCTAATTGCTTTGTCCATGAGTACTAGAAGGGACACCTTGTTGAATAAGGAGACGCGAATGCACAAGCGCCTGATCTTCCTCTCGATTTTCCTGGTCGTTTTCCTGGCAGCATGTGGCGGTGGGGGCGGTAGCGTCAGCAACCCGACGGCTCCCGAAGGCTACGAGATCTATACCGAAAATGGTGGCGTGCCACGCCCGGCAGATGCAGTGGATGTCTTCATCGTGTACGCGCCGGAGTCGCAGGAGTACATGCCGGAACTGATCCGTCAGTTCAACCAGAGCTATGCCGATGGCACCAATCCGGTGACGGGGCAGCCCCTCGCCGACGGTGAACGCCCGATTTACGTCTGGGGGACGGATCCGGTAGAAGGCTCATCCGGTACGGTCAAAGATGGCATCGTCAACGCGATCACCAACCCCAACGCGCAGAATGTCTACCGCCCGACAATCTTCCAGCCCAGCGTAGGGCACTGGCTGGCGCTGGCGAATTTCGAGAGCCGCCGCGAGGTGTTTGATCTCGCCGATGCCCGCGGGGTGGCGCTATCCCCAGTGGTCATCGCCACCTGGGAGAGCCGCCTGAACGCCATCATGCGCGTGACGGGCAAAAGCCGCGATGAACTGGGCTGGCAGGATTTCATCGACGTTTTCAACAGCGAGAACGGTTGGTGCGACTATGGCCTGGAAGACTGCCGCCGCGCAGTCTACTACGGGCACGCCGACCCCAACCATAGTTCCACCGGGCTTTCGACAACCATCGCCCAGTATTACGCCTGTGCCCGCGACAATGGCTTCACGGATCGTCGTTTGTCGGTAGCGGCGGTGGATGATGACGGCGTGCAGGAGTGCGTCTCCGACATCCAGGATTTGACGCGCCATTACAGCCGCCGCACCGAAGACTTCCTCGAATATGTGGGGCAGGGGCCGAATTACCTGGACTTCCTGGCGATGGAAGAGACGGACGTGATCTGCATCAACTCCGGTGGCAGCCAGGGCGACATCCCCTGCGTGCGCCCGCCGCGCGGCGAACGGTTGGTGGCCATCTACCCCGCAGAGGGCACTTACTGGCATGAGCACCCCTTCGGCATCGTCAACGCCGAGTGGGTCAGCGAAGATCAGCGCAATGCGTCGCGTCTCTTCACCGATTGGATGCTGACGCGCGACGTGCAGCAGCAGATCATGGGCTATGGCTACCGTCCGGCGCACCCGGATGTGAGCCTGGATTTCCCCTTCGTTGAGGAGAACGGCGTGACGCTCCAGGGACCTACCAGCACGTTGGATGTGCCGGAGCCGGAAGCCGTGGTCGAGATTCAGGAGACCTGGCAGAGCGTCAAGAAGCAGGCCGATGTGCTGATTCTGGTGGATGTCAGTGGCTCGATGGCCGAGGAAGATAAGCTCGTGCAGGCCAAGCAAGGCATCGACATCCTCATCGACAACATGCCCGCCTCCAACCGCGTGGCGATGGTCTCTTTCAACGAGATCGTCACCATCTGGGATCCGCTGCGATTCGCCGAAATCACTGGGCCGACGATCCGTGCCCATGCGACCTGTGAGAATATGGAAGTGCTCGGCAATCAGATTTACACGATTCCCTTCCGCAAGAGCTGCTTGCAGGCGGCGGGTGGCACATCGCTCTATACGGCAACGCGCATCGGCGTGGACATTCTGGACTCGCTGAGCAGCGGCGAAGACCGCATCCGGCTCGTGCTGCTCCTCAGCGATGGGCAGGATACCTGCGAGGCCGAGGGTTGCTCCACGCTGGACGATGTGACGGGAAAGATCGCCCGTACCTATGATTCCGCGAATCCGGTGATCGTCATCCCGGTGGCATACGGACGCGGCGCGGATATGGAAGCGCTCGGTGCCATCGCTGACGCCAGCCGCACCAACGTCATCTCCGGCGATCCCTCCAACATCCTGGAGATCCTGACGCTGCTGAGTGGCTATTTCTGAGCGCTGAGAGCAAAGGCTCCCGGGACGCCCACGCCGTAGGGGCGATCCGGAATGAAACGACAGAGGGGTAGGGTGCTGCCCTCTCTACCGCTGAGGCGAGAACTGTCCTCCCACAAGCTGCTCAGAGCTTCACGAAGGTGGACAGTTCCCTGCGTTTTTGGGTCTGCGACCGTGAAAATGGCTGCGAACATCTTGCTGCCGGATACAGGGGCATACCGTTCGGGCAGTCAGTGTACCGAAGGAGAACGCCTTGCAGGCGGATCTCGCAGGGGGCCAGCAGCGCATCCTCATCGATCGTTGTTCGCCAGCCAATGCTGAATTGTGGCCTGTGCTGCCGGGGTGCCGATGGTTTGCAGTGCTTGCAGGACGTATCGCGCCATCATGCCCTCTTCTTGTTGTAGCTGAATTTGCAGTGTCGCCACCGCGCGTTCGTCCGGCTGCTGCCAGAGACTCGTGATCGCGCTGCCGCGCACGACCAGTTCGTCGTCCTGCACCGATTGCAGCAGAATCGGGAAGGCGTCTTCCGTGCGCTGGCTGCGCCAGAGGGCAATGGCCGCGCCCTGCTGTACGCGCCGTTCCTGGCTGCGCAGCGCCAATTCCAGCGCTGCGAGCGCCTCTGGGGATTGTGCCAGCTTGCTCAGTGCCGCCGTCGCCTGGCTCCAGACGCCGGGGTCAGGATCGGCCAGTGCCATCAGCAACGGATGGAGGGCGCGTTCATCCCCCAGCAGGCCGAGTGTTTGCGCCGCGCCCTGTCGCAGTCGGGTGTTATCGTCGCGCAGGGCATCCAGCAGCGCCGGAACCGCTGCCTTGTCCAGTTCTAACAGATACTGAATCGCCTGTTTGCGCGTCTGCAAATCGCGGTGGCGCAATCCGCGCAGGCCGTCCTGCACGCGGTAAGGCAGTAGCTTCTCGCGGGCGATGGGACGCCAGTCCTCGACGGCAGCATGGGCTTCATCCGTGCCGATTTGCGTCAGGGCTTCGGCGGCATATTGACTGACGAAGATGTGCGCGGCCTGGGTCGGCGCTTCCGCGAAATCCGTCAGCAGGCCGATTAATGGCTTGACCATGCGCGTTTCGCCCGTGAGTTCGCCCAGGTTGCCCAGTGCCCAGGCACATTTCGCGCGCACCTCCGGCGACCCGTCCGCCAGTTGCGCCAGCAGCGGATCAATGGCGCGTTCGTCCGCCAGTTCGCCCAGTGCCCAGGCCGCGTTGCCGCGCACGCTGGCGGTCTCATCCCCCAGCAAGCCGAGCAGGGGATCGAAGGCGCGTTCGTCGCCGATGGCACCCAGCGCCCAGGCTGCGACGCCCTGCGTGGAAGCATCTTCATGATTCAGCAGCTCCAGCAGTGGTTCGACGGCGCGCGGGTCTTTGCTGGCTCCCAGCACGTAGGCAATGCGATTGCGCACCCAGGTTCCGCCCTCATCCAGGGCATCAATCAGCGGATCAACTGCGCGTGGGTCGCCGATCTGTGCCAGGGCAGTCGCCGCACGTTCGCGCACGATGTCTTCGGGGTCGTCGCGCAGCAGCGCAATCAGCGGATCAACCGCTTCTGCCGCTTCATTGTGCCCGAGTCCGGTGGCGGCGTTGGCGCGTACCGTGCTATCCGGGTCGTTCAAGGCAGTCAACAGCGGCGTGACCATGCGCGGGTCTTTCAGGCGTGATAGGGCGATGGCAGCCTGCTGGCGCTGCACGGCATCCCCCGCTTGCAGGAGTTGTAGCATATTCGGGATTTCGTCAGTGGGTTGGGTCATGATGTCATCTGTGTTTACCAACGGTCGAGGGCGTATTGTACCGCAACCACAAGGATACCCGCGATATAGATGATCGCCGAAATGGGGAAAACCCAGCGCGCCGCCCACCGAGGCCAGACGTGATCCGCCAGCAGATCATCGCCCGTAGCCCCTCCCGCTCGCAGCGTCATTTCGGTCAGGGGGCAGCGGCGTCCATTGTTGAACCAGACTGCGCCTTCCACCAGAATGAAGACATTCGCCCAGACGAACATCTGAGAACGCCGCCGGGTGAGGGCATCCCGCCAGACGATTCCGATGAAGAAGAACATCGTCAGCGTGACGGCAGTGTGCAGGGCTTTCAGAAAGAAGACCATAGTTTCGACTGCTTTCATGCGATGAGTACGCCCGCAGATTGTAGCGCAGATGGTCGTCTGTACAATTGCCGAACAACCCTTGCTTGCTTCCGCCGTCCTTCCTCTGTACAATATAGAACGTTTGTTTGACTATTTCGAGGTGCCTCCCATGCCCGACATTCGCACCATCCAGTCCCGGCGCATCCTGACGAAGCAAAAAGGCGGTTTTCTCACCGAGGGCGCGTACCCCTTCACGCACAGCATGTCGGCGGCGGTGGGCTGCGGATTCGGCCACCTTTACTGCGGTGCCTACTGTTACGCCCAGAAATTCCCGAACTGGCTCTACAATCGGGCGCAAGGGGAAGCCTGGGGCGATGCCGTCATCCTCAAGGAGAACGCTCCGGAACTGCTGGCGGAGGAGCTTGCCAGGGCAGCCAATCGCCCTGCCATGCGCATCTTCATGAGTTCCGTCACCGATCCCTATCAGCCCATCGAGCGCAAGGTGCGTTTGACGCGCCGTTTGCTGCAAGTCTTCGCCCAATTCCTGGATTTGGATTTGCTGGTGATCCAGACTCGCAGCCCGTCGGTGCAGGATGATCTGGCGTTGATTGCCACGATCCCCTACGCCTACCTGAGCATGACGCTGGAGACGGATCGCGCGGATTTGCCTTATGGCCCCAATGCGGCGCATGTGCGCGGACGCCTGAAGGCGGTGCGTGCCGCAGCAGATGCTGGAATTCCGACGCAAATTACGGTTTCGCCCACCTTGCCATATACCGAAAACTTCGCGCAAGTGCTGGCGAACAGCGGGGCGAAGCGCTTCGTGGTCGATACCTTCATCGCTGGCGATGGCAGCAAGGGCCATCGCACGGCGGAGAGCCCCTTTGCCGAGCAGGTCGATTACGACTGGCGCGACGATGACCCGGCACAGCGGCTCTACGATGACTTACAGGCTCGCGGCCTGGATGTCGCCTGGAGCGCAGCAGGCTTTGTCGGCATTCCGTATCGGCATTTGCGGGAAGCGAATCATGCGTAAGCCTATGCTATACTGTCGAAAAATGTGGAGGATGCTCCATACAGTGAAAATGATCGGGAGTGGATTACAAACCGCTTGACATAAATCCAGAGTAGTTGTATCCTCGGCTCATACGAGAATGATCGTTCTGGTAAGGTGATGCCACGCAACAAGGAATTCGATCCAGACAAACTGCTCGACACTGCGATGTACGTGTTCTGGGAGCACGGCTATCACGCGACATCGTTGAGTGATATTGTCGAAGCATCGGGTGTGCAGCGATACGGCATCTATTCGACGTTTCGCAATAAGCGCGACCTGTTCATCGCTACGATGCAGCATTACCAGGGGTTCGTATTGACTCAGAACTTGCATCCCTTAACACAGGAAGATGCCTCGCTACCTGAAGTCAAACGCGCCGTTCGTTTGACTGCCAGCTTGATGTCAGGATACGAAGGCACCTGGGGCTGTTACGTCTTCAATACGGCTGCTGAATTGACGCAGAAAGACCCGCAAATCGCTGAAGCGAGCGAGAATTACCGGATGATGGTCATTGATCTGCTGCGAGAAGCGTTGCTTCGTGGACAAGCCAAGGGCGAACTGGCGCAATCCGCAGATATCGAACAACTGACCAACTATGTGCTCGCGTGCTTGATCAGCATTCCGAACCTGAAACGGGTCGGTGTCTCTCCTGCGATTGTTGAGGATTTCGTCAATGCTGCCCTGATGAACCTGAAATGAGCGCTGCTCTTTTTTTGCCGGAATACCAGAATGCTCATTCTTGAATGGAAGCCGAGTGAGGAAATCATGAACGTGCAAACGCAGAACCTCAGCAATACTTTACGGGAGTGGCACCAACGAGGGACGCTGTTGCCAGTGGATGGCACCGCGTCAACGCGCATCTGGCGGGAAGGCTCTGGCTCACCAGTCATTCTACTGCACGGGGTGCCAGCTTCGGCATTCCTCTACCGCAAGCTCCTGCCGGAACTCAGTGCGCAGGGCTTTGAGGCAATTGCGCTCGACTTCCCTGGAATGGGCTTCGCGCAGCGCCCCGAAGATTTTGACTATAGCTGGACGGGTCTCGCTGGGTGGCTGCAAAAAGCGCTCGACGCGGCGGACATCAACCAATTTCATCTGGTCGTCCACGACATCGGCGGGCCAGTTGGCTTTGATCTGGTGCGTCGCATTCCGGAACGCATTCTCTCGCTCACGGTGATGAATACCCTGGTGTATGCTGCCAGCTTTCAGAAGCCGCTCGTCATGCGTCCCTTCACACTGCCGGGAATTGGCAGTCTCTGGGTCCGGACGATGGATTCGCCGATGATCGTTCCTTTCTTCCGCTGGAAGGGTGTTCTATCCGGGCCAACGTATGCGGAACTGCGTGCCTACGGTGAATTACTGACGCTGGGGGATGGGGGACGTGCATTCCGCAAAGTGATGGCCAGCTTCGACACGACACAAGCATTTGAAGAACGCATCCTTCCCGGCCTCGCAAATCGCCAATTTCCGGCGCAGGTCATCTGGGGAGAGTGGGACACCGAGCTGACGTTGGCAACCAGAGGGCAGGACGTGAAGCGTGCGCTGAAACTGGAAACGGACATCTACCGGGTCAATGGCAAGCACTTCCTGCAAGAGGACTCCGCGCCTGAAATCGCCGAACGCATCGCGCTGCTGGCGCAGCAGAACCAGGACATCTGACCACGAGACCCACTTCACCACATTTGCCACAGTCGAAGGCGCGGGGAAGCCGAAGGGACGGTTGTTCCCCCGCGCTTGCTACAGGAGCCAACAACGCCGCTGGCACGCGATAGGGCCAGCAGCACAATGCCAACCAGGAAAACCGAATCCACATGGCGAATCGTATGATCAATCCGTCTGAGCATTTTGCTATACCCTTTGTGTACTTTGTGTCTTCGTGGTTCATATTTGCATCACCACTGCCGATAGCTTGCACCCTCTGCTACAATAAGCGCAATCTTCATCAGCAAAATGAGCGAAATTCCCGGTGAAACCCGATGCAACCGAGCAAGTACGACTTCGATTTTGAGCTGCACCGCGAGCAGTTGATCGCCATCTTGAAAGAGGTGCTGGCCTTCCCGCAGCGCCCAACAGGGGACGAACTGAGCACGATTCTGCGCCGCTATCCGCGTGTGGATAACCAGGCGATGTACAGCCGCACGCAGTTGGTGCAGGCCTATCGCAAATTCGCAGGGCAGGAAGGCCTGCCGCCCTATGCCGAAGAACACATGCAGAAATTGCGCCGCAAACCGATGCGCACCATCAGCGGCGTGACTCCGGTAACGGTGCTGACGAAACCCTTCCCCTGCCCAGGGGAATGCATCTTCTGCCCGAACGATGTGCGGATGCCCAAGAGCTACCTCAGCGACGAACCCGGCGCACAACGAGCCGAGCAAAACAGCTTTGATCCCTATTTGCAGACCTACACGCGCCTGCTGACCTATTACAACATGGGGCATCCCACCGACAAAATCGAAGTGATCATCCTGGGGGGCACCTGGTCATTCTATCCGGAGACCTACCAGATCTGGTTCGTGAAGCGCATTTTCGATGCGCTGCACGACTTCGGCAATGAGATTGACGGACGCCCTGAAGTCTGGGAAGCGCTCAAGCAGAGTCAGTTGCATCCGGAAAATAACACCAGCAACGTGACCATCGTCGGCGCAGCGCAGACCTACAACCAGACTGTGCAGCGCGTCTATGCCGAGGAAATGCGCCGTTCGCGCGAGTTGGTGCAAGAGATTGCCTCCGGCGCGGTGCAACGCTCGCCGATTGATGAATATGCCACCTGGGACGAATTAGAAGCAGCGCACGACTACAACGAAGGCGCTCCCTGTCGCGTGGTGGGCCTGGTGGTGGAAACGCGACCGGATCACATCAGCGCCGAGGAAGTGCTGCGGATTCGCCGCCTGGGTTGCACAAAAGTGCAGATCGGCTTTCAGAGCTTGAACGACGACGTGCTGCGGGCAAATCGGCGCGGACACAGCGTTGATTCGACGCGCTATGCCGTGCGGTTGCTGCGCAAGGCGGGTTTCAAGATTCACGCGCACTGGATGCCGAATCTCTACGGCAGCAATCCCGAACTGGATGTGCAGGATTACCGCAAGATGTTCGGCGACCCGGATTTTCGCCCCGACGAACTCAAGGTCTATCCCTGCTCGTTGATCGAAAGCGCAGAGTTGATGCAGTACTTCCAGCGCGGAGACTGGCAGCCGTACACGCATGAGGAACTCTTGAGCGTGCTCACGCAGAATTTCCTGGATACGCCGGAATACTGCCGCCTGACTCGCGTGATCCGCGACATTCCCAGTACGGATATTGTCGTCGGCAATCAGTTGACCAACTTCCGGCAGATCGTGACGCAAGAACTGGAAAAACGGGGGCAGCGCTGCATGGACATCCGCGAACGCGAGATTCGCCACAACAAAGTGGCCCGCGATGCCCTGCATCTGGATGAACTGTGGTACGAAGGCGGCGTCAGCGATGAGGTCTTCTTGCAATACATCACCGACGAGCGCCACATTGCGGCCTTCCTGCGGCTGTCATTGCCCAATGCGGATGAAGTCCCCCTGCACGAAGAACTACGGGACGCGGCGATCATCCGTGAAGTGCATGTCTACGGGCAATCGCTCGGCATCGGAGCCAGCGAAGACGGACGCGCACAGCACAGCGGCCTGGGTAAAGCCTTGATCGAGCACGCGGCCAAACTTGCCAGCGAACGCGGCTTCCAGAATCTGGCGGTCATCAGCGCCATCGGCACGCGGGAATACTACCGCAAGCGTGGCTTCGCCGATGGTACGTTGTATCAGGTGCGGGGGTGGAGTGAGCGTCATCTGCCGAGCAACTGAGCGGCGAGGAGCTTCCAGAAGTAAGGTCGCAGGGCGACGATTGGCTTTCGTCCGATGTAGCGCAGGGCTTGCAGCACAGTCCGCAAATTGGGCTGCCACACGCCCTGGGTGCGGTAATATTTGCGCCAGAACTTGAGTACGCGCACCAGCAGTTTGCTGCGATGGCGTGCCGCTGCGGGAACGTCTTCACTCCAGAGCCATGTCGCCACCCACATCAAGGCCAGATTGCGCTGTGTTTCCCATGTTGGACGCGGGGCACGGGCGCGGTTCTCCGGATGTACGCGCCGCATCGCCACTGCTTGCTCCAGCCGACCCGGCACGAGACGCCCGACCATCGCCATTTTCATCCACATGACGGTATCTTGATGTAGGCGCAGCGGCGGAAAGTCGCCGGTTCTGGCCAGCAGCGCCCGCTTGAAGACCAGGCTGTTGGTATCAAAATGACCGTCTTCACCGTTGTAGAGCGTGTCGAAGAGCGCTTCCGGCGCGACCCGTTGGCGCACCGTAGTCAGCGCAGTGTCGGGGTTCTGCCCGGTTTGGGCGCTCCATTCCTGCCGCTCTGCAGAAGATGCGAAGGAGAAGCCTGTCGCCTCGTACACGCCGTCCACATCCGGCTGCTGCTGAAAAATCTGCTCCGGCACCTCAAAACGCGCGGGCAGGAAGAAATCATCCGCATCCAGGAAGGCGATATACTCGTACTGCGCCTCTCGTAAACCCAGGTTGCGGCTGGGCCCTGCACCGCGATTCGCGCCGTCTGGATGCCGCAGCAGCCGCACGCGATCCGGGTATTCTGCCGCCAGTGCCCGGCAGATGCCCAGGCTCTCATCCGGTGAACCATCTTCGATCAACAGCACTTCGGCGGTCTGCGGCTGTTCCAGGGCGGATTCGACGGCCTGACGCACATAGGCCGCCGCGTTGTAGACCGGAATGATGACGCTCACCTGTAAGCCCGGGTTGGGTTTCACGTGCGCTACCCCCTTGCTCCCTGGAAGAGACGACGGAGGTGCAGCCGCAGCCGTTTCAGTGCAGCCGGAATGTTGACGCGATAGAGGCCGTTCGATAGGAGGCGCGCGGTCAGATTCCAGGGAATGCGCCAGATGCGCCCCGGACGAGCCAGGGTATCGGCGGCGAAGTCGCTGCGCCAGCCGGGATAATGCGCGTCCATGACATCGCGGCAGAAATAGGCGAAGCTGCTGCGCTGTGCGGGCGACCAATCCGCTGCGGGAATGATCTCGTAGTCGAATGCCGACGAGCGCTGATTGCGCCGAGGGAGGTTGGCGTCGGCGGGAGGCTGCACCCCCAGGAAGGTGAATAGCTCCGGCATCCGCTCGTCCAGGTCTTCCAGCCGCACGTGCAGCCATTGTGCGCCGCACTCGTTCAGCAAGGCTTTGATGCGCTGATTGCGGTGCGCCCAGTACCAGCAGCACTTCTCGAAGGGCGAGAGCGAATGCCATTCCCACCAGGACATCGCACCCACTTCATCACCCCGGATGCGGCACACTTCCCACTGGCGCACCCCGGGGAAGCGGAATCGTGCGCCGAGCCAGGGGCGATACCAGCCGCGTGCCACCATTGACGCGACCGCCGCACGACCATCCCGCAGCAGCCAGATGAATTTCGCTGTGGGGAACGTCTCGTGTAACAGCGGGATCAGTTCGGAGAGTTTGTGGTTGGATTCGCCGTATTGCTGGCCTTCTATCCGGGCGGGGCGAGTCTCGCGCAGGAGCTGGCGCAGATGCTCGGCGTCAATGCGTCCGTAGGCGTAAGCGGTGCTCTCGCAGATCATGCGCGGTTCCGGCTCGTGGTAGCAGCGCAGGTCAGGCGACTGATCGAGCAGTGCCGCGATGGTCTGGCTTCCGTTGCGCCCGGTGCCGACGATGAAGAACATGAAGCGCGTCCGCCGTCCTCAGGCCGTCTCTGGCGCTGGTTCCAGGTATTCAAAGTCGATGAAGACGCCCTGGTGACTGCTGGCAGGCAGTTTGCCTGATCCGTAGTAATCGCCCAGTTCGGTATCGATGTACCCTGCACCCTTGACCATATCGACATAGGTGCCCCGGTGACGTGCGTTGATGTTGAACATCAGGCGACCCTGGCTGGCAGGCCAACGCGGTACGCGGCAGACGAAAGTTCCGCGCCCTGGGGCTACGTCATACGTCTGCTGGACGGCATCGCTGCGGCAGCCGAACAGAAAAATATCGCCCATCTTGAAGAAGGTGATGGCCGCCACGACATCCTGCAAACCAGCGGGCGCAAAGCACTCGTAATGCAGCTTGATCGTCACATCCTGCCCGGAAAGCAAGGTCTTCACTGGCAGTCCGGTCTGTGTATCGATGAACTCGACGCCAGAATAGCGCAGCAGGTCGCCGCCTACGCGATCCTGCCGTTCGGCGAGTGCGCTGCTGTCGATGTGATCCTCCACCATCGTCAGATAATGCTGCACAGCAGGTTCGATGCGGTCATCGAAGACCGTTTTGCCTGCATTGAGTACGATCCCGCGCTGGCACATGGATTGCACCGCCGCCATATTGTGACTGACGAAAATCACCGTCCGTCCGCCCTCGGCAATATCACCCATTTTGCCCAGGCATTTGCGCTGGAAAGCCACATCGCCAACCGCCAGCACTTCATCCACCAGCAGAATATCGGGTTCCAGGTGTGCCGCGACGGAGAAGGCCAGCCGGATGTACATGCCGCTGGAATAGCGCTTCACGGGTGTATCGATGAATTTTTCGATCTCGGAGAAGGCCACGATTTCGTCGAATTTGGCGTTGATCTCCTGGCGCGTCATACCCAGGATCGCGCCGTTGAGGTAAATGTTCTCGCGTCCGCTCAATTCCGGGTGGAAGCCTGTACCCACTTCCAGCAGCGTCCCCACGCGCCCCTTCACGCGAATCTCGCCTTCAGTCGGGGTGGTGATGCGCGAGAGCAGCTTGAGCAGGGTGCTCTTGCCAGCCCCGTTGCGCCCGATGATCCCCAGCGCTTCGCCGCGCTCTACCTGGAAGTTGATGTCCTTGATCGCCCAGAAATCTTCAGTGCCGCCGGGGTTCAGGTTGCGGCGGAACATGCCGCTGATGCCCTTGGTCAGCGCATCGCGCAGGGTATCGCTGCGCTCCTGCGTCGCACCGATGCGATACATTTTGCCCAGATTGCGCACATCAATGACGAGATCGCTCATAATTACACCAGATCCGCGAAAATGGCTTCCATACGACGGTAGAAATACAATCCGCTCACCAGCACGACCAGGGCTGCCCCGATGGAGACCAGCAGCATCGCATCCAGGTTGTTACTCGTCCCCAGCAAAACGCTGCGGAAGCCCTGCACCACGCCAACCATCGGGTTCAGGCCGTAGACCGTGCGCAGCAGCGGATTCTCGATCAAGTCCGCCGAGTAGACCACGGGTGTGATGAAGAGCCACAACTGCACCAGGAAGGGCACGATGTAGCGGATGTCGCGGTAGAGCGCATTCAAGGCCGAAAGCCACAGCCCGAAGCCCAGCGCCGTGATCATCGTCAGCAGCAGCAGGGGCAGCAGCAGCAGCATGTTCACCGGGTTGGGGAAGATACCGTAATACAGCATCAAGCCCAGCATCACCAGGAAGGAGAGCAGGAAATCCGGCAGGCCACCCAGCACGCCCGCCATGGGCACGATCAAGCGCGGGAAGTAAATCTTCTTGATGAGGTTGCTGCTGTTCACCACGCTGTTGGCTGTCTTGCTCAGGCTGGTCGAAAAATACGTCCAGGGCAGCAGGGCAGCATAATTGAAGATCGGGTAGGGCACGCCTTCCGAGTCGAGTTGTGCCAGCGAACCGAAGAAGATCGAGAAGACCACCATCTGCGTGAAGGGCTGCAAAATCGCCCAGGACACGCCCAGCAGCGTCTGCTTGTAACGCACCAGAATATCACGCCAGGTCAGGAAGAGCAGCAGTTCGCGATACTGCCACAATTCGGGCAAATTCAGCGGCATCCAGCGGTTCGCGCTGCGGATCACCTGCCATTGTTCTGCATTGTCGCTGCTGCCCGCCTGCGCGGGGGCATCGCTCATCGCTCGCGTCACGGCGTTTGTCCTGTCTGGTCTGGCTCCCGGAATGTGTGGGAAGGCTCAACGCTCAGCGGGTAGGTACGGGTGGACGGCGCTGCCGCCCTGATCGCACGACATCTTAGGGAAGAACCCCGTGCTTGTACAGAATCAATCTACACAGAGCCTCTAAGTGCGCACGCGCTTGTACATCACCGCGTAGGGCTGGTTCCCGCGCTGGAAGGCGAATCCCCGGTGCAGGTAGCGCCAGCCGCGCTCTTCGTAGAAGCGCCGTGCGCCGTCGTTGGAAACCTGTGTGGAGAGGAGGGCATTGGGGAAGGGCTGCTCTCGCAGAATGCGATCATGCAGCAGGCCGCCGATATGCTGATTGCGATAGGGGGCGAGGACGGCGAGTTCGGTCAATACCCAGGCATTTTGCAGGGCGGGATGCCCTCGATCCACCCGTTCTGCCACTTTGTCATGCCACCACTGCCCCGGCAGCGAAGCCGTCCCCCAGGCAAAACCCACCGCTCTCTCGTTGAGCAAGGCGACGAAGCCATGATGTTCGGGCATGTCTAGCGAGTTGCGGAAGAAGACGAAGCTGTCTTCCTGGTCGCGCTGCCAGACGGTGGCGTAAATTCGCACGGCTTCGCGCAGGAGATGATCGACCTTGCTGCCAAAAGGTACGAGGCGCACGTTGGCGGGGCGTTCCGTTGCCTGCTGCTGAACATCCTGGCTCATGACGACTTCCAATACTGCTTCCCGTTCGGCAGATTGGGGCTACGATACCATATTTTGCGCCGCATAACATGAATGCCTGGCGTGTGCCGGATGAGCCTTGTCTTCTGCGAACGTCGGGGGTACAAGAGACCCTTGCTGTGCATCCCATCGGCATCAAATTCCTGTGCTCGTTCAGCAGGGAACGGGAAGGGACGCAGTGCTGCTGATGGATGAGACCATGACCTGAATCTCGTATTGAAGGCCATACAATCGAAGGCCATACACTGGAAACCCGCGCCATGTTCCCGACTCGCACTGATCAACTGCTCTTCGTCCTCATTTTGCTGGCCTATCTCGTGTTGGGCGCGTTGTTCGCCCTGCGCACTCCGGATTGGCAAGCACCCGATGAACCCGCTCATTACAACTACATCGCCCAGGTCGCCAGTGGGACGCTGCTGCCCGTCATCGAAATGGGCGATTGGGATCAGGAGTACCTGGAACGCCTGAAAGCCAATGGGTTCAACCCGGATTCGTTGGATCGCTTCGATACGATTCAGTACGAAGACCATCAGCCGCCGTTGTATTACTGGATCAGTGCCCCGGCCTTCCGTTTCACCGATGGCAATCTCTTCGCGCTGCGGATGGTGTCGGTGCTCTTCGGCATGGGGACGGTGGCGCTGGCTTACATCATCGCGCGGGAAGTCGTCCCCCCTGCCAGCCACATTGCGCTGGCGACGATGGCCCTGGTGGCCTTCGTCCCGCAACACCTGCACATCCTCGCCAGCGTGAATAACGACGCCCTCGCCGGAGCTGTGATCGCCATCTTGCTTTTACTGTGTGTGCGCCATGTGCGCGGCCTGAGCGATGGCCGAGAGTGGCAGATGGGGCTGGTTCTGGGGCTGGCGGTCATCACCAAGACGACGACCTATTTCATGGCGGCGGTGGTGCTGCTGGCGATCCTGCTGCGCTGGTGGCAACGTTCGCCGGAGAAATCCCTGCGCCCATTGCTGAACGCGCTGCTGCTGGTGGCGCTTCCGGCGGCGCTCTTCGCTGGCGCGTACTGGGGTCGCAACCTGCTGACCTACGGCGGCACGGATTTCCTGGGATTGGCGGCGCACGATGCGGTTGTGGTCGGGCAGCCGCGCACGGCGGAGGGCATTGAAACGCTGGGCTTCAGCGCCTACCTGGGGCAGGGCTTGCGCACGACCTTCAACAGCTTCTGGGGGCAGTTCGGCTGGATGGCTGCGCCGCTGGATGGCGTCTTCCCCTGGTTTTACCCGTTGATGGCGCTGTCGCTGGTGCTAGCGGGTGTGGGATGGCTCGCCTGGTTGATGGGAGTCCGCCGCGAAGGAGCGCTGCCACGTCCGCAGCAGAGCGCGATTTTTGCGCTGCTGTTGGTCGCCATGCTGCTAACAGCCGCGCAGTTCGTCTATTACAACCTGGTTTTCCAGCAATTCCAGGGACGTTACCTCTTCACAGCATTGATTCCGATTGCGCTGGGTGTCGTGTTGGGGCTGGATGCGTGGTTGATCGCGCTACAGCGGCGAATCCCGGCTTTACGCTGGGGTCTGGTCGGGATCATTGGCCTGCTGGTACCCCTGAACGTCTACATCATCTGGCGCGTGATTCCAGGGGCGTTGTAAACGACCCCTACCGGGAAAGGTGATGAGCGCGTACAACTCATTTGTCTGTGCGTAAACGGCAGTGCACACAGTCGGCTCTGCCGTCGTTCGCGATCCGGGTTGCTATTGAAGCCACTGGCGTGGATTGGCTCCTGCACTGCTCACACAACACAACAGGTGTTGAGGACAGGCCAGACGTGCCCCCTCGTCACATGAGTTGAGCCATGAGCGCATCCACCTGTGTCAGCATCTGCGATAGGTCAGATTGCTCTGCGAGTACAAAATCGGGCACTTCGAGATCGAGCGGCGTTTGCGGCAGCGTCTTTCCACTCAGTGCCTGGTAGCGCTGCAAATACTGGATTCCCGGCGATTTCTCGTACAACGCCCGGTAGAGCGCGGCGGCTTCTTCACAGGCCGCCTCTTGCGAAGGATCGAGCTGCCAGATTGTATCGAGGATCAGGGCGCGTTCGCTGTCCTGCTGGCGCGTCTCCTCCAGCGTCCGCAGTTCATCGCATGCGTCGGCGGCACTGATGATCCCTGCCCGTGCGCGGAGTTCGATTTCGTAGACCGTTGCAGGGAATAGGACTTCATCGCGGGTGACCTCCTGCGCCAATTGCAGCGCTTCCCGGCAGCGCAACAGTGCTTCGCCATAGGACTGCTGTCCACCCAGGCACTGAGCGTCGCGCAAGAACCAGTACGACGTTTCGTAACGCAGCTTCAACGCCTGCCCCAACGCAATGACCTTTTGCGAAATCGCGCTGGCCTGCGCGTAGCGCTCCTGGGCGATGTCGATGTCGGCGAGCGTCCCCAGACAGATCGCTGCGCCACGTAGATTGCGCAGTTGCAGGTAGATGCGCAGCGCTCCCTGTGTGAAACGCGCCGACTGCCTATACGCACCGCGCAGGCGTGTGACGGTGGCGAGATTGTTCAGCGCCGTCGCGGTTCCCAGCAAATCCGCCAGTTCGTGATCATGGCGCAGCCCTTCCAGAAAATGCTGAGCGCCTCGCTCAAAATCATTCTGGCGTGCGTAGACAATGCCAATATTGGTGATGATCTTGCCGATGCGTCCGCGCTCATCCAACTGGCGGGCGATGCGCAGGGATTCGTTGTAATGGTAGAGCGACTTCTCGAAGTCATCCAGGTTGGCGTACACCGCGCCCAATCCGCCGTGGATCATGCCCAGCCCGGAAAGATCGTCGTGCGTTTCCGCAATCGCCAGCGCCTGCTGCTGATAGTCCAGCGCCGTCTGGCTCTCGCCCTGACGCCAATAGGTCGAAGCCAATCCGCCGACGCTGCGGGAAAGTATCTTGTAATCTGCCACACGCTCGGCAATTGCCTGTGCCTTCTGCAAATACTGTATCGCTTCCGGGAAGAAGCCGCGATTACGCGCCAACTGTCCCAGCCCCAGGTAGGCCCGCGCTTCGATGGCGGGCAGCTCTTCTGTTGAGGCGGTCTCCAACGCATCCTGGAAGGCCTGCCCCGCCGCATCCCATTCGCCCAGGTGGAAGAGCACTTCACCCAATTCCACCGTCCAGGTCACCCGGTCAGCGGAATCCTCCGTCATCTCGATGGCACGTTGGAGATGCACCCGCGCTTCCGCATTGGAATACATTTTCGCAGCCTCGCGCCCGGCCTTTGCCGCATATATCGCCTCCTGTGTCAGATTGCCCGCGCCATGCCAATGAAAGGCAATCTGCGCCGCAGCAGCGCCCCGCTCGATCAACTTCTCAGCAGAGCGCTGGTGCAGGCGTTGCCGCCGCATCGCATTGACCTGATTCCAGACCGCTTCCCGGATCAAATCATGCTGAAAGGCGTAACGCGGTGGCTTCTCATCTTCCAGTGCACGCAGCAGACGCCAGCGCAAACCAGCATCAATTGCGTTGAAAACCTCTTCTTCGCTGCGCCCGCTGATCGCCTGGAAGACATCGCTGGGTAAGGCATCATTGACGGCTGCCATCGCTTCCAGGACTTGCTGCTGAGTGGCGGGCAGTTCGCCCAAGCGCCGTTTGACCAGTTCATGCAGGCTGGCGGGAATCGGCAGGCTCGTCTGTCCGTTGGCCTGTACATCGGCCTCTCGCAATTCGCTGAGGATTTCCGTCAGATACAGCGGGTTGCCGCCCGTCGCACGCAGCAAAGTCTCGCTCAGGTGCAGGACATCGGCCTGTTCTGGCAGCTTTGCCGCCACAAGCTGCTGCACGGCCTCGGCGCTCAGAGGACGCAGGGTCAGCGCCAGAGTCTTCGCACTCCGGGTTAGATCGCGAATCAGCGTGAGCAGCGCAGCGTTCTCTTCCGCCTCTTCGCTGCGGTAGAGGCCGACCATCAGCAGAGGGCTGTTGGAATCGGCAAAAGAGCGGCTACTGATGAACTGGAAGAGGTGCAGGCTGGCTTCATCCGACCATTGCAGGTCATCCAGCAAGATCACCAGTGGGCGCGGCACTTCGAGTTGCAGCCGACGCAGCAACTGCACGACGGCCAGCGAAATATGCATCTCGCTGAAATCCGGGCGCGGCGTCTCCTGTGGCAACCGCAGCATGAGAGCGGGCAGCAGATAAGACAACTGCGCCAGCCAGTACGGATCAAAGGACTCCAGCGCTGCATCCGGCAAGCGCTGCAAGACAGCCTCCAGCACTTCGATCCAGGGGTGGTAAGGCGTATGCCGGGACGATTCGTGACAATGCCCTTGCAGCAGGTGGTGTGCGGGCAAACGCCGGGTGAATTCCGCCGCCAGACGGGTTTTGCCATCGCCCGCCGCCCCATCAATGAGGGCGACACCGCCGCTGGTCTGCCACTCGTCCCGCCAGGTCTGCGCAAGTTGCTCCTGTTCGGCATCGCGCCCGAAGAAATCGACTTCCCGTTCGACCTGCACCGGGGCGACGGGCGCAGCCGTCAGCCGGAGAAGCTCCAATGCGGGAACGCTGCCGCCGCGAAACGCCTCCTGCAGACGCAGCAGGTCATCAGAGGGTTCGACTGCCAATTCTTTGCGCAAGATGTCGCGGCAGCGCTCGAACTGCTGGATCGCTTTGTCGCGTTGGTTCAACTGCGCGTAGAGCCAGATCAAACGGCTATGCGCCTGTTCCAGCAGCGAATTGGTTCGCAGCAGACGCTCCGTCCAGGCGATGGCTTCCAGGTATTTCCCCACGAGAATCAATTGATCCACATTGGCGAGCAATCCGCGCTCATACAACTGGTTCAGCCGGGAACGTTCGGCGATCAACCAGAACTCAAATTCGGGCGCGTCACGCAGTTCCAGGCCACTCAAGTACTCGCCGCGATACATCTCCAGCACTTCGCGCAGTTGAGTCTGCGGCAGGGAATTGCGCGGCAACCGTTCCAGTGTGGACTGGAAGGTCAACGAATCGACGGAGGCCAGCTCATGGTTGAAAGCGACAGTGCGATTGTCGATCAGCAGGGCTTCGGCGTGCAGTTTTCGCCGCAGGCGGCTGAGATGCCAGCGCAGCGCCCCGGCGGGGTCGGACGCTTCCTGGCAGAAGAGACTGAACAATTCCACACGGCTGTGATGATCTGGCGTGGAGGCCAGATACGCCAGCACTGCGCGGGTCTTGCGGCTGAGGCCATCAACGGCTTGCCCATTGACGGCAGCTTGAAACGAGCCGAGGGTCTGAATCTGGATGGTCTGGTTTGCCACGATGCCGCTCACTTCAACTATAAGAGTCCGACGCTGGTGCCCCCCCATCCCTGAGATCTGTAATTCCCCCCGTAATTGGTCAGTATAGCACTCTTCCAGGGATCGCGTGGCGGCTGCGCAGGGCAATCGGCGGGTGACGTAGGGGCAGAGCCAGGTATGGGCTGCAACGCCGCCAAAGCCATCGCTGTAGGAGGATGAGATATGCTACAATCTGGCTCAATTTGCCACCCAAAGATCGAGACTGGATGATGAAACGACTCTTTCTGCTGACACTGCTGCTGGCGCTGCTGCCGGCCTGCGATACACTTCTGGTTCCCGCCACGCCACCCGGTGGCGGTCCACCGAGTAGCATTGATGGCGAGACCGCAACGGTCATTGATGTGATTGACGGCGATACGATTGACGTACTGCTGAACGGCGTCGAAGAGCGCGTGCGCTACGTGGGTATCAACACCCCGGAGCGCGACGAAGTCTGCTACGATGAGGCGACCGCCGCCAACGCGGGCTTCGTGGATGGGCAGGTCATCACGATGGTTCCGGATGAGTCGGATCGCGACCGCTACGGACGGCTGCTGCGATACATCTATGTGGGCGATCTCTTCGTGAACCAGGAGATGATCGTACGTGGTTATGCCGAGGCGGTGCTCTACGAGCCGGATGACCGCTTCCATGAGGTCTTCGTCTCGCTGGAACGCGAAGCAGCGCGGGCCTCGCGTGGCTGCCACCCGACGGGTATCTTCAATGATGGCAGCACGACCCGCTAGGAGGCCGACCGCATGAGCGAACTGCCGAAGCTGCTTCCCGGCGCGGAACCCCAATTTTACCGGGGCAATGAAATCGGCGTGCTGGTCGTCCATGGCTTCATGGCTGCGCCGCCAGAAGTCGCCTGGGCGGGCGCACACCTCGCCGAAGAAGGCTACACAGTCTACGTCCCACGCCTGACCGGACATGGAATCGACCATCGGCACATGCAGCGGATGCGCTGGCAGGACTGGTACGGTCAGGTGTTGGATGGCTACCAGATCCTACGCCAGCAGTGCGAAGCGGTCTTCGTCATGGGACACAGCATGGGTGGCCTGCTCTCCATTTTGCTGGCGGCAGAGACCCCTGACCTCTCCGGGGTCATCATTGCGGCCTCACCGCTGCTGCTGGCGAATCGGCTGATGCCCTATTCACGGTTGCTGGCTCCCTTCCGCGCATACACCGAACATCCCAGCGAACCGGAACTGAACGCCGAAATCGAGGCGGAGCAGGCGCGGCGCGGCGAACCGATCCACAGCCGGGTGCATTATTCCACCTGGTCAACACGCGCCGTGCACGAACTATACCTGCTCACCGGTCTGGCGAATGAGCATCTGCCGCGAGTCATGCAACCGCTGCTGCTGATCTACGCGCAGCAAGACCTCAACATCCCACCCCGGAATATCGAAGTCATCCGTGCCACTGTGCAAAGCACCGATATTGAAGAACGCATACTGGAACGCGGCGGACACATCATCTTCCAGGATGTTGACCGAGACATCGCCATTCAGGCCGTCGCGGATTTCATCAAACGCCGTGCGGGTGAACCGTGACGCAACCTGTGGCAAGATAAGGCTGACGAACTTGAACGACACGGAAGGAAAACAGCTATGAAATCGGATATTGATCGTCTGATGGCGGCGCGCGGTCTGGATGCGCTCATGATTGCCGGGGGCGAGGGCTACAGCGAAGTGCGCGATTACATGACCAATGGGGCGCACATCACAGGCGGGATCATCATCAAGAAGTACAGCGCGGATCCGCTGCTGGTTGTCAGTGGGATGGAGACCGAAGAGGCCAGGAAGAGCGGTTACCCGGTGCAAAGTTGGGGCACGTTGGGCTACTACGATCTGCTGCAAGAACACTCGCCGGAAGAAGCCCAGGTGCGCATGTGGCAGCGCTGCCTGCAAGCCGCCGGACTCGAATCCGGCACGGTGGGCATGTACGGGCGCGGCGACATCAACCGCTATGTCGAATTGGTGCGCATGGCGAACGCCATCTTGCACGACTACCGCTTCATCGGCGAGACGGGAACGACGCTCTTCGACGAAGCCTTCCTGACCAAGGATGCGCAGGAAATCGCCCGCCTGGAGGCCATTGCCCAGCGCACGAACGAAGTCATGCAGGCCACCTGGGATATGATCGCCAGCCATCGCGCCAACGATGATGAAATCCTGGTGGATACAGACGGCGATGTCTTGACCATCGGCGCGGTGAAACGCTTCGTGCGCGTGCAATTGATGGAACGCGGCCTGGAAGACACGGGCATGATCTTCGCCCAGGGACGCGACGCCGGGTTCCCGCACAGTCGGGGCGAAGAAGCCGACCCGGTACGGCTGGGGAAATCCATCGTCTTCGACCTCTTCCCGCGCGAATTGGGCGGCGGCTATCACCACGATATGACGCGCACCTGGTGCATCGGCTATGCACCGCCGGAAGTACAAAAAGCCTACGATCAGGTCATGCAGGCCTTCGACCTCGCCATCGAGTCCTATGGCCTGGGCAAACCGACCCATCTGATGCAGGAAGCAGTCATGGAATTCTTCGAGGCCAACGGGCATCCTACGCTGCGCACCGATTCGAGCACGCAGTCCGGGTATGTACACAGCCTGGGGCACGGCATCGGTCTCAACATCCATGAACGCCCATCGGTAAGCCACATCCGCCGCGAGGACACCTGGCAGGTGGGCAATGCTGTCACGATTGAGCCGGGGCTGTATTACCCGGAACAGGGCTTCGGCATCCGCGTAGAAGACCTCTTCATCGTCATGGAAGATGGGTCGCTGCGCTCCTTCACGCCCTTCCGCAAAGACCTGGTGCTGCCCCTGAACGACTCGTGAGGCGGCTGCATTAAGACCCTGAAAAAATTCGCCTGCAGAGCGCGGGGTGCGCTCGATTCTGTGTTACTGTGAGGAAGCGAAAATTGCTTGTAACTGGAGCGAAGGACATATCATGAAAAAGCTCTTTGGTGTGCTTCTGGTCGCGCTGCTGCTGGTGATGAGTACAGCCGTGAATGCGCAGTCGGGTTCGGGTAAGGGCGGTGACGACGACGACCCCACGCCGACTCCCGTGCCGGATACGCAGCCGACGACGGTTCCTACCGACGCCACGCTGGCGATCACCATCGCCGAGCCAGATCAAGACGAGGTGAGTACCCTGCTGGAACAGGGCAGCCAATCCGTCGAGGTCGGCGATTTGCTGCGCTACGAGACCTTCGACGAAGAAGATGCCTGGGAACTCTACGAAGACCCCGGCCAGGGTTATCTGCGGGTGGATGACGGGCGTTACCTGATTTACGCGACGGAAGAGGGCAGTTTCCTCTGGGGGCAGGATACGGTCACCTATACCGATACGATCTTTCAGGCCGTCACCGACCAGATTTCCAGCGAGCCGAACAACGGCTACGGCCTGATGTGCCGCGCTGATCCCAACAACACCAGCGCAGGCTATCACTTCTGGATCAGCGGCGATGGTTTCGCCAGCATTTTGCTGGTCACGGAGAGCGCCTTCGAGTATCTGGTGGACTGGCAGCGCCAGGATCTGATCAACCAGGGGCAGGAACAGAATGAGATCACCGCCGTGTGCAGCGGCGAGTACCTCGCGCTCTACATCAACGGCACACTGGCGCTGGAAACCACAGACGACACCTTCAGCGAAGGGGTGGCGGGACTCTCCGCTGTGACCTTCGAAGACGGGACGGACGTGGAAATCGCCTACGACGAAGTGCGCATCTGGGATGCCAGCAGCGACAGCAGTGACGGGAGCGACGAAGATACGTCGCTGGGGGGCTTGTTCGGCAGTGAGGGCGACCAGGACGAACCCGGGGACGACGAGCCACCCCAGGAAGGCGGACTCAGCGGTCTCTTCGGCGATGACTCCGCCAGCGATCCTGCCGCCGGGGGCGATGACACAGACGCCCGCCGCCTCGCCATGGAAGATGCACTCACCCAGAGCGGCGATTTCGAACTGGGCGACCTGCTGCGCTACGAGACCTTTGACGACAACGATGCCTGGGAATTATTCGAATTCGATGATGGCTCTGGCTGGCTGCGTGTGATTGACGGCGCCTATCGCATTTATAACTCCGAAGTCGGGATTCTCTGGGGGCAGGAAACGGAAGTCTACGGGGATGTGGTCATCGAAGTCGATGCCGCTATGCTCTCCGATGATGCGATCAACGGCTACGGCCTGATGTGCCGTGCGGACCCCGAAAATACCTTGGATGGCTATCACTTCTATGTGTCGGGCGATGGCTTCTACGCGATTGCCATTTCCGTCGAGGGAGAAGTCGAAACCCTGGTCGAGTTCCAGGAGTCCAGCGCGATCAATCCTGCGCCAGAGGAGAATCGCCTCGGTGTCATCTGCGCTGATGATTACCTGGGCTTCTACGTGAACGGGCAACTTGTGGAAGAGATCACAGACAGCACCTACAGCACGGGCGCAGTTGGTCTCACGACGGTCATGTTCGAAGACACCGCTGAGGTGGTGGCGACTTTCGACAATCTGCACGTCTGGGAAGTCACGCATTGACATACTCCCCACGGATCAATCCGGGGGGGGATTCTTAGCTTCAGGCAGGGCTGCGGGATTCCGCCGAAGCCGTTTCCCGTCTGACAACCCCTAAGCTGTGGGTTGATGCCCCAACCCGTTTGATATTTATCGCTGCATTGTGGTCACGGTCTATCACTAACCCGCAGTCACAATGCAGTGTTCGTTCTCGCAAACTCAGTTTGTGTTTCTGGCCACAACCGCTGCAAACGGATGTGGTCGGTTCCCAACGGTCAATTTGAACCACCCGCGCCCCGCGTTTATCCGCGACATGCTGCAAGATGGAGAGAAACTCACTGAAGGCAAGGTCACTGACTTTGCGCCCCCACAATCGCTGCATGGCTTTGATGTGCAAATCCTCAAAGACCATCTCCGCATATACGTCACACAGATCATGAGCCAGCTTGAAAAACCAATCACGGCGCTTGTTGGCGATGTCATTGTGGGCCTTTGCGAGCCGATGCGTTGCCCGTTTGCGGTTGTTGCTGCCGTCTTGCTTGCGTGATAGCTCACGGTTCAATGCTGCAATTTTGCGCTGCGACTGCTTGAAGAACTGCGGTGACGCGATGACCTGCCCTTCATCGTTGGTTAGGAAGTGCTTTAACCCGAAGTCGAATCCCCCGGTTTGACCCGCAGTGGATTCAGGAAGTGGCACACTCATCACCAGCGAGAAAGCCAGCCACAACCGACCGAAGCTGTCGCGTTTGACTGTCACCGTTTTGATTCTGCCGTCGATTTCACGCGATTTGACGAACTTATAGGTGCGCCCCAGTATCCGAACCTTGTTGCCACTGAGCAGTTTCCATCCCGCTTGTTTCAGCGTGAACGACTTGTATTGTTTCACGTTCTTGAAACGTGGGAATCCGCCCTGACCACTGAAAAACCGCTTGTAGGCTTTTTCGAGCCGCTGCACCACATCCTGTACCGCCTGCGAGCCAAGTTTCTGCCAGTACCCATAGCGAATACTCCGCTTTCGCAATCTGGCAATGTGGCGCTGAAGTTCGTTGAACGAAATGGTTTTCCCGGTCAGCTTGTAGTATCGCTTGCTCAACGCCAGCGCGTGGTTCCAAATGATACCCGCAATATCAATCGCGTTCACAAGATGCTTGTTGCGCTTGGTCTGGTACAGTCGATATTTATATGTGCGTCGAACTTCGATATACTGCGTCATACGCTCTGGTTCCTGAATAACCGGGGAGTCAGTGGGGATTGCCGTCCCGCGACTGACACCCATTATCATAGTACATATTTTCGCGCCCTACATCCCCATCGCTAAAGCAAGCGGCTTTGGGCACATTTTTCGGTAAACCCGCTCCCCTATCTTTCTCCTCTGCATCGCACAGCGCTGCACAAAGCGCCGCACAAGTTGACGCTTCCCAACCCACACACGCCTCGCATGCATCGACACAGCATGAACATGACATTCCACATGATTGCAAAACCAATGGGAAGTTTAGGCACAGGACAGGTTATTCTGTAATATACTGTCAGGAAACTAGTATTTTTTGGGAGCGCTGACGATGACAAAGCTCATGAATTCCCTGCAAACGGTACGCGGCCTTCTGCGCAGTTGGCTGGTGGGTCGCCGCCAGCCGAGCGAGGGAGAACCAACCGAATACCCGACGCAGCAGAATCAGTATTTCACCTAGCCTCATCCGTTTCCCCATGAGGCTCAGGAGTACGCAGAGGGTGCAAGCACCTGCGCCCTCCACCACAAAACCCCGAACGTATTAGAATCCTAACGTTTTCTGGGTGCTGGCTGGTTTACAATGATGCCAGGATCTGTTCTTCAGACGAATTGTAAGACAATGACCAGCACGACTTCTTACGGTTCCTACATCATTGACATTGCAGATGCCCTGCTGGAGCACCAGCAGCAATTGATCGCGCCTCAGATTGAGCACTTGCAGGTGATCCGCCACAATGCCGCGCTCTTCACCACACAATTTCATCACCTGGAGAAACGCTCCCTGCCCGACCTATTGACCTTCCTGCGCGTGGAAGCCATGGAGCAGATCAACATCATCATCAGCTATGGCGAAGTGCTGCTGCTGGACACCTACGGCAGGCTGCCCGACGCCCACAAAGAAGCGCTGCAAGAACTCTCCGAATGTGCGCTGGCGCTGCGCGAGGAAGTCCGCGCCGTGCGAGAAGACCTGGAAGACTTCATGCGCGAGATGGGCCTGGATCACTGACTCACTCAGCGGCCTCGGATTCGTATTTCTCGCGATACTCCTGCTCCGTGACGAAGGTTCCGTCCTCAACGGTCTTCTCGATGAGGTTGCGGCGGGCGTCGAAGCGCAGCAGCATGTCCGCCGCGAAGGGGCAGCGCTGCCCGCGTGCCGTTTTGCGCACGAAGAATCCCTCGCCCTGCTCCTCGCGCGAAAGTTGGTTCTTCAGGTCAATGCGCACTTTCACAATCTCTTTGCACATCTTGGGCTGCACATAGACGTAGAGCGCGTCATCTTGCGGCGCACCACTTCCACCGAAGAGATTCTTCAAGAAGTTCATCGCGTTATCCTCTCCCTGGGTTCGAACCTGGAATGGGTCTATTGTAGTGCAGCCCGCTGCGCAAGGCTATACATTACCCACATCTTGGGAGGGTCGAAACAGGGTGT
>CAZJWX010000072.1:0-25355 GCA_964549915.1 uncultured Anaerolineaceae bacterium
GACACCTTTTTGTTGCAATTACTCTTACAAATTTGAGGCGATTGCCCTGGCTGCGCACTTCTTGATGCGCGATTGCGCCGAGTCGTGCTACAATTCAGGCGTCATTGACACATGCGAAACCGACTCCCAACGAGCAGCCAACGCGATGCACTCCGTAAACGATCCTGAGCAGACAGCCGACGACTCCGTCTACGATCCAGCCTACCTCGACGAGGACGACACCGATGCATGGTACGATGCGCCCTACGAGGACGAGGACACCATGCCCTATCCGGCACGCAGCCGTCGTTGGCAGATGCTGCGGCTGTTCCTGCTGCTGCTGTTGATCGTGGCGGCGGCGGCCTTTGTGGTCTTCGTGCTGCTGCCGACGTTGGAAAGCTGGCTGGCGTCCCCGCCCTCGCCGCAATTGCAACCCCCGGTGCAGGTCTGACCGCAGGCACGCACCTCGCCGCAGAATAGGACGCTTCTCCGCTTTCACCCATGACGGCAGGCCACGACTCTACGGGTATAATCAGAGAAAGAAATATTGTGTAAGGGGGCGTGGCGTGGAGAAGATTTTTGTCAGCTATCGGCGGCAGGATAACCGCTGGGCGACGGGACGCATCTCGGATCGGCTCAATCGCTGGTTCGGGGCGGAGCGCGTCTTTCGCGATATTGACGACATCGAAATCGGCAAGCACTTCCCGGAGACCATCGAAGAGACCATTCGCAACAGCGCCGTGATGCTGGTCATCATCGGCGACCAATGGGCGACTCTGACGGGTGAAGATGGCACGCCGCGCATCTTGCAGCCGGGGGACTGGGTGCGCCGTGAGATCGAAATTGCACTGGACGCAGGGGTAGAAATCGTCCCGGTCTTGATCGAAGAGGCGCAGATGCCACAGCCGGAGCAGGTACCGCCCAGCTTCGGCGATTTCTGCATGCGCAATGCCATCACCATCACGGACGCCAATTATGAATCGAATATGGAGCGGCTACTCGCCAAAGTGCAGGAAGACTTGATCCACGCGCAGACGGGTCTCTGGGGGAAGCTGGTGCGCCTGATGCGTCGTTACATTGTCATCGCACCGCTGGGCTTCTTGATCGGCGTGCTGCTGGCGGTCTTCATGCGCGGGATCGGCTTCGAGCAAGTGATCGCCAGCGAGTTCTACCTCTGGCCGACCTATGGCGCGTATGATGCGTCCTGGGTTAGCTGGGAGCACGTGCACAGCTATTCAATCCTTTTCTTGCACGGCTACCTCTACGAAATCTTCACCCTGATCGCTATCGGCCTGGTGATGGTGATGGTGTACCGCATTTTCCGCGTCTTCGGCCTGATGTTGGTCTTCGGATTGGGGGCGATTCTGGGGGACATCCTGATTGTGAATGCGCTGCCGGGCGACCTCTTCGTGATTCCCGCGTTCGGCATCCGCATCGCATTCGTGGTCTTCTGGGCATTGATCGTGCAATCGGAATCGGCGCAGGCGCTCATCAACACGCTGCTGGCCTACCTGCGCAGAGCCGCCCAACCCCAACATGCCTTTGGCGATCCGCGATAGCCCCGCCGTGCGTGAGCCTCCCCTCATCCCCAGCCCTTTGGCGAAAAGGAGCCAGGAAACGGCCTTCAGGGGGAGAAAGTTCTCGTCCCCGGTGGGAACGGGGTCGGGCGTGCCCGCGAAACGCCGCCGTTCCTGACCGGGCGGGATTTTGCTATGATGTGAGCGCATCGCAAAGCAAGAGGGAACCCCACATGACCATCACCATCGTCGGACTCGGTCCCGGCTCCGTTGACGATCTCTCGCTGCGGGCATGGCGCACCCTGGAAGCCGCGCAGACGGTGTACCTGCGCACTGAGCGGCATCCCTGCGTGCCACATTTGCCGCAGACCCCAACCTACCACAGCTTCGATTCGGTCTATGAAACGACCGAGGTCTTCGAAGATGTCTACCGCCAGATCACCGAGCGACTGCTGAAGGCGGCGCAAACGGGGGATGTCGTCTACGCCGTGCCGGGTGATCCCTTCGTAGGCGAAAGCACCACACAGCATCTGTTGAGCGCGGCGCAAGCGGGCGCTGTTGCGGTGGAAATCGTCAGCGGCATCAGCTTTGTGGAGCCATCCCTGCGTGCCCTGGGGGTGGATGCCCTGGACGGCTTACAAATCCTGGATGGGCTGACGGTCGCCGCCATGCATCATCCGCCGCTCAATCCACAGTATCCGGCGCTGCTGGGGCAGGTCTACAGCCGACAGGTTGCCAACGACATCAAGCTGACGTTGATGAACCAGTACCCCGACGACTTCCCCGTGACGCTGCTGCACGGCGCGGGCACCGATGACGCCCATCTGGAATCAGTGCCGCTCTACGAAATTGACCGCAGCGAATACATCCAGCACCTGACCTCACTCTACGTTCCCGCTCTGGGTGAATACAGCAGCTTTGAGTCCTTCCAGGAAGTGATCGCCCATTTGCGCGCGCCGGAGGGTTGCCCCTGGGATCGCAAACAGACACACGAATCGCTGCGCCCCTATCTCATCGAAGAGGCGTACGAAGTGCTGGAAGCCATCGACGAGGGCGATTGGGAGGCGCTGGCGGGGGAACTCGGTGACCTGCTGCTGCAAATCGTGCTGCACACGCAAATTGCCACCGAATACGGCGAATTCTACATGGGCGATGTGCTGGAGCACGTCAATCGCAAGATGATCCGGCGGCATCCGCATGTGTGGGGCACGGTGGATGTGGAGGGCGACGCTGACAGGGTGCTCGTCAACTGGGAAGAAATCAAGAAGCGCGAGAAGGCCGCGAATGGCGAAGCCCCGCGTCAATCCTTGCTGGATGGTGTGCCCAGGGGTGCCCCGGCGCTGATGGTCGCCTACAAATACACGCACAAGGCCGCCAAAGTCGGTTTTGACTGGCCTGACCCCGGCGGCGTGGAAGACAAAGTGCGCGAAGAACTGGATGAGATTCTGGCGGAGGCCGACCCGCAGGCCAAAGCCGCCGAGATCGCCGATTTGATGTTCGTGCTGGTGAATTGGTTGCGCTGGCTCGGCGTGGATGATCCTGAAAGTTTGATGCGCGGTGTGAATGCCAAATTCCGCCGCCGCTTCGAATACATTGAGCAGCACGCCCCGCGCGACCTCTCCGAAATGACGCTCGAAGAAATGGACGCCCTCTGGGACGCCGCCAAACAGAGCGGATTGTGAGCCGAACGGGACGAACATCCACATTAAACCATGCGCAAACGCGGGATTTCGGCGGCGTCCGCATGTGATATGCTGAAGTATCATGCGGTAGAATCGGAGTCTTCTTGTGAACAAAGTTAATGATCTTATTTCAGACAGCGGTCTGACACCTGCCGCGACCCTGCTGCATGAACTCCTGGCCCTGCGCGAAGATACCCTGCGCAGCGCCGCGCCGCTCTACGAACGCTGGTCGCGTGATGTCACCGCCGAACGGGAGCACTTTCGCCAGAGCATCGAGAACCTGGCACACTACCTGGCCCTGCGCAAACATGACCTGCGCGATTTGCAGGATGCCTTGCGTCCTTGGGGCCTCTCTTCGTTGGGGCGCATCGAAGCCCAGGTACTGCCCAATCTGGATGCCGTGCTCGTGACGCTGGCACAAATGGCGGGCGAACAGCCGCAGACCCTGCCCGAACGCCCGCACCTGGATGCCTTCTACCGGGGGGACAACCTGCTGCGCAAAGAGACCGCCGCCATCTTCGGCAAACGGCCTGCACAGCGCCGCGTGCGCATGATGGTCACGCTGCCTTCGCCCGCTGCCGATGATCCCGAACTGGTGCGGAGGTTGGTCGAAGGTGGCATGGATATTGCCCGCATCAACTGTGCGCACGATGACGCTGCCGCCTGGGAGCGCATGATTGCACACCTGCGTGCCGCCACCGAGGCGACCGGACGTGCCTGCAAGGTGGCGATGGATCTGGGTGGCCCCAAATCGCGCACGGCGAAGGTGCTGCTGCCCGACTCCGTCCGCCTGCACAACGGCGACACCATTCTGCTGCGCACTGACGAACCCGATGAGTCCCTGCCGTACCCGGTGCAGATGCAGTGTACGCTCTCCGAAGCCCTGGAGCAGGTACAGGTCGGCGAGGCGGTCTGGTTCGACGATGGCAAGCTCGGCACACAGGTCATCGAACGGCTGCCAGAAGGCGTCTTGCTGCGTGTGGAGCACGCCCGCGCCAAAGGCGAACGCATCCGGGAAGACAAGGGCATCAACTTCCCGGATACCGACCTCGTTCTCGATCCGCTGACGCCCAAAGACCTGCAAGACCTGGATTTCGTGGTTCAACACACGGACATCATCAACTACTCCTTTGTGCAGAAGCCGGAAGATGTACGGCACTTGCAGGCGGAGATCCAGCGCCGCAAGCCCCCGCACGAAATCGGCCTCGTGCTGAAGATCGAGACCGCTGCCGCGATCAAGAATCTGCCGGGGATGATCGTCGCGGCGGGAAGCCAACAGCCGGTCGGCGTGATGATCGCACGCGGCGACCTCGCCGTCGAAATCGGCTTCGAGCGACTGGCGGAGATGCAGGAGGAAATCCTCTGGATCAGCGAAGCCGCCCATGTCCCGGTCATCTGGGCGACGCAGGTGCTGGAAACCCTCGCCAAGAAAGGCCGCCCCTCCCGCGCAGAAGTCACGGATGCGGCGATGTCCGAGCGGGCGGAGTGCGTCATGCTGAACAAGGGCGATTACATCCTGGAAGCCATCGACATCCTGGACGGCATCCTCACGCGCATGGAAAAACACCAGCGCAAGAAGGTGGCTCGTCTGCGTGCCCTGCGCAGTTGGTGATGGCGTTTCACGAGGTCCGCCAGCAGTAAGCCAGGTGCCGATCACGGACGACAGGGGGATTGCCTCAAGCCGTGCATGGTGTATTCCCCATGCTCCCCCTTGCGTCCCCCACTGCGTAGGGGAAACCAGTCTCCCGTTGCGCAGCGGGGGGAGTTAGAGGGGGGAGAACTTGCACAGCGGGGAGTGATTCTGGCCTTTCCTTTGTGTTCTTTGTGACTTTGTAGTTCAAGCATTTTGCAGCGATTGCCCTGTCACGGACGAACCGACGTTTGGCGCGTGGTGTGCCCATCGGTATAATGGCTGACGAATGTGTACATTAGTCCTGAAATGAAACGTATCCATCATCATGATGAAGCAACCGCTGACGTATGCCCACCCGCAGCCCTGGCAGCTTCGCGCTCAGCGCATCCTCGCCCTGTTGACAATGGGGTTGGGAGTCCTGGGTGCTGTCGTGCTGGGGATCATCGCCGTGCTGCTGCCTGCGCCGCTCTTCGCCATCATGGGTGTGCTGGTGCTGCTGCTGCTAGCGCCCGTCCTCTGGATGCTGGTGGGGACGCCACCCGTCACCCTGGGGGATGAGGGCCTGACCCTGCACGAATTCACCGGGAAGGCACGCCGGGTTCCCTGGGGTGCCGTCGAATCGGTGCAGATGTACCCCTTGCTGCCGACCGAACAGCATGAAGTGCTGCGCCGCCTGCTGCTGGGGCGCAAGCAGTACCGCCCGGCTGAGGGCATCATGCTGGTTGTACCCGCGCTGCCCTGGCCCTATCGCATCGGCGGATTCTTCGCCGGGCAGGGCAGCCGCCCGATTGTCGCCCTCACCAGCCGCACCCATCAACACTATCCCGAACTGGTGCGAGCCATCGCCCAGACCATCCCCGACGTTCACCTGAATCACGAGGAGCCAGCCGCATGACCCCGGAGACCTATCGCAAAGTCGTCGTCCAGCAGACCGGACGCGATCCGCATGAGGCGCTGAAGGTTGTCGAAGTCCCTTTGGGGCGACCGGGGCCGGGCGAACTACTGGTGCGCAATCACTACGCGGGTGTGAATTACACCGACCTCGCTGCCATGATGGGGCTGACCGACGACAGCCAGCACACGCCCTTCGATTTTGGCGCGGAGGCCGCCGGGGAAGTGCTCGCCGTCGGCAGCGGAGTGACTGATTTCAAGCCGGGGGATATGGTGCTAACGGCGCTGCAAGGCAACGGCTACCGCGAATACTCGCGCATCGCCCAGCAGTTCGCCCTCAAAGTCCCGGCGATGAAACCCGAATACGTGGGCCTCTACATCAGCGGATCAGCGGCCAAAATCGCCGTGGATACGGTCGCGCAGATCGGCAGCGGGCAAACGGTACTGGTGACGGTCGGCATCGGGGCGATGGGACACTACATCGTGCAGCTTGCCAAACGCGCCGGGAACACGGTGGTCACCACCTGCGGCAACCCGGACGAGGCCGCCATCCTGCACGAGTTGGGTGCGGATCGGGTGATTGTGCGCTCGCAGGAAGATGCGGCGGCGGTCATTGCGGCGGAATACGAAGATGCACTGAATGTGGTCTTCGAAGGCTTCGGTGGCGAAATCCTGGATGCTGCCCTGCAACAGGCTGCGCCGCGTGCGACCTTCGTCCTGCTGGAAACGCTCCTGGAACATTTCCGGGGTGGGGACAACCTGCACCAGGTGGACTTTTACCAGACGATCATCCGCAAGAGCGCTCGCGTCCTGGGTTTCACCATGAGCGACTACGCCCAGCATTTCGTATTGGAAGCCGCCAAGATGCTCGACTTCTACGAGCGCGGTGAAATCCGTACCGTGCTGGATCGCGCCAGCTTCCGCGGGGTGGACTCTGTGCCCGATGCGCTGACACACTTGATGAGCGGCAAGGGGTACGGCAAGACGTTGGTACACCTGCGCGATTGACGAGCGGGTCACCCGCGCCGGGTGCTGGAAGCCGCTGCGCAAGCTCCCTCCTTGTGCCCGCTCGCCGCGTGGGGGAGGCCCGTTTTCTGCTTGCGCAGCGGGGTGTACGGCAGGTCACAGCCCCCTCCCTACAGAATGCCCCCTGTTGCAACGGCACAACGTCCACGCCCCATGTCACGGCCAAAGCTGCTGAAATGCACAGATGTCTCGCCCGCTATTCTGGCTCACTCCCACACCGTTCACAGTTTGGGGCGATCCCCCTGCCCATTGCCCCGGCAGCTTTCCAACATGCCGCACTTGCCGTATAGTTTAGGAAGCCACTGGCGTGGATTTGCCATTCCACTTCTCACACAAACCAACCCGTGTTGAGGCCAGGAAAGGCTAGAAGGGACACCTTGTCCAGATAAGATGACAACACGGCTGGTCACAAGCGGGTAGCCTGTCCCGGCAGAAGCACCACCCGCTGCGATCAGTTGGTTGCTGGCGCGCATTCGTCGAAGGAGGCACTTCCAATGTACTTTCTGGGTTCGCTGCTCTATCCATTCACCGGGCGCGGCGCGTTCGGCAGAATCTTGACCGCAGCCCTCCTGCTCTTCATCCCCATCGTCAATTTCTTCGGCTCGTTCGTTCTCCTGGGCTTCGGCATCAAGATCATCGGCAGCGTGCTGAATGGTGAGGAAGACCTGCCGGAGTTCGATTTTCTGCTGGATTTCATGAACGGTGTGATGGCCTTCGTGGCCACGCTCATCTACACCCTGCCCGTGTCGTTGATCTTCGTCGGTTTGTTCACCACTTTCGGCATCGCCGAGGACGGCACAGTGAGCCAGACGGGGATCTTGCTCGGCCTGCTGAGCATCCCGTTCTTCTTCTTGTTGACCCTGGTGCTGGTGACGGCGTACGCCCGTTACGGCGCGACGGGCAGCGCCCTCTCGCTGTTCGATGTCGTCGGCAATATTGGTCTGGCAGTCACGAACCTGGGTGCCGGGGTTCTGTTCTTCGTGAACAGCCTCCTCTACGGGCTTGCCGTCGGCATTCTGGTCAGCTTAGGATTCGTATTATTGATCATCCCCGGTTTGATTCTGGCTGTCGCCGCGCAAATCGGGCAGTATCATCTATATGGGCAGTATGCCCGGCAGATGGGGATTGGCGAACGACGCAAGCGGAAACAGGAAGAAATCGAGGTTGGCGGTATGGCAGGTTTCGACGATTTTGAACAGGATTTCGAGCCACAGGACGAAGAATTCACTGCGGAAGAGCAGGCGCGCGAAGAAGCCTTCTTGCAGGAAGTGCGCAGGCGACGGGTGATGCTGCGCCGGGCGAAGAAATACCCGGCGAAAGACCGCATCGAAGCGGCGCGCTGGTTGGGCGAGGCGGGGGATCCATCCGCCATCCCGGAATTGGTGCTGGTCTACCGGAAAGACCCCACCCCCGGCATGAAGGAAACGGCGGCCTATTCCCTGGGCATGATGAAAGCGCTGGAAGAAGCCCTCAACGATCCCGACGAGGCGGAGTACGCGCTGGATCTCACCCGCGACATCATCCTCAAGGGGAAATTTGGACGCCAGGGGCGGCGGCTGCGCCCGATTCTGGCGGTGCTGAGTGTGACTTTCATCGTCTTCCTGGGGGCGGCACTGGCGCTGGCTCCGCCAGGAGATGGCGGCACCATCGCCAGCGGGGACGACACGCAAGAGGCTGAGAGCGTGCCCGCTGATGCAACCGATGTGGCAGCCGTGCCGACCAGCGAGACGGAAGGCGCGTCGGCACTCGCCACGAGCACACCGGCACCCTCCGCCACGCCGACGCAGGAATTGAGCGCGACGGAGCAACTCGCGGCCTATTACGCGGCCCTGGAAGCGGATGCCAGCGCCCTGCACGAGCAGTTCTTGCTCGTCACGCGGCAGAGCCAGATGCAGGATTGCAATTACCCCTTCAACGATCCTGAACCGTATGTGGTGCCAGTGGGTGTGGAGAACCGGACGATGATGGAAGGCATCTCCATGCAGCTCAACGAAGTGCGAGAGACCCTGGCGGGCGTGCGTGCCGTCTACACGGAAGCCTGCAATTTCCGGCGCAGGCTCACACGGCAGGAAGCGCTCGACCAGGATGACCTGGTCGTGGAAGCGCAGCGTCGTCTGCGGCAGGATATTCAGCCGCTGCTGGGCGAACTCGGCGTGCAGGCTCCCACTTCGGAAGCCAGCGACACATCCGATGCCGAACCAACGCAGGACATCACCGCCGCACGGGTGCACATCACGGCGCTGGAAGACATCATCATCTCCATGACGGGCATTCGTGGCGAAGCTGTGCGCATCCAGACCTACTGGAACGATATTGCCCAGTTCGGCACGTCTGAAGGCTGCTTCCAGAGCGAGCCGCTCCTCCCAGAACCCTACACCCTGCCGGATGATGTTGCGACGGAATTTCCTTCGCTGCAAGCGGCGGCAGACCTGGTCAATACCGGGTTGGGTCTGACGCAGCAAGCCGCAACGGGCTTCTACAACGCTTGCAACAACGACACTTTGCAGCAAGACCTGGGGACTTTCCAGGAGCAGGCCAACGGCGCAGTGCAGGCCTTCCAGAGCGCCCAGGAGTTGCTGGACGCCCTCCTGCGCAGCGGCTGAGGGGCGGATGCGAATCGTAGGGGTCTCTGTTGTTTGTGGGGAGACCCTACGTGTGCTTTGAGCGCAGGCAGGATGTATCGCTCACGATAATGTTGAGAAAGCTTACGGCTAAATCGCGAATCTTGTTGTAGAATCAGGCAGAAAATCCGTACTCAAGGTTCGCTTAATGGTGAGAATGATCACAAACACCCCACCACAACTGCGAATCGTCGCCTTATACTTCGTCGCAGCAGCAGCCTGGATCCTGTTATCAGACGCTCTCCTCTACTGGTTGATCGTGGATGATACCCTGGTTCCCCGGCTGAGCATCCTCAAAGGGATTGCCTTCGTCGTCTTCACATCGACGGTTCTCTTTTTGCTGCTGAAGCACGAATTCGCGCAGCGTGCGCAGTTGGAACGCAGCCTGCGCGAGCAAATCGAGCGCGTCGAACACAGCGAGCGGCGCTTTCGCAAGGCTGTCGAGGAAGCCCCGCAGCCCATTGCTATCCTCGCGGAAGACGGCGAAATCGTGAGTATCAGCCACACCTGGATGGAGATCACGGGGTATACCCGCGAACAGCTCAGCACGATTGATTCCTGGAGCGAACTGGCCTACGGCGAACGCAAGCGTTCCATCAAAGAGGGCATTGATCGGTTATTCGACCTGGATGGACGGGTCGATGAGGGCGAGTTCACGGTTCGTTGTGCGGACGGATCGGAACGCATCTGGGATTTCAGCTCAACTCCGCTGGATCGCCTGCCGGATGGCCGTCGCCTCGTGATGAGCCTCGCCACTGATGTGACACAGCGCTCTCGCGCGGAAGCTGATTTGCGCATCAAGGATGCTGCCATCGCCGCTTCGCTGACGCCGATCGTCATCAGCGATATGGAAGCGAAGCTGACCTATGTGAATCAAGCCTTCGTCAAGCTGTGGAAGCTGGAAAATGAATCGCAGGCGATTGGGCGTTCCATTCACGATTTCTGGGACGATCCTGAGGCCGCAGCAGCGATATCCGCCGCCGTGCTGGACGAGGGCGCGTATGTCGGCGAACTGACGGCCCGCCTCGCGGATGGTGAAATCGCCCTGCTCGAAGTGATGGTGACGATGGTGCATGACGAAAGGGGACGTCCCGTCTGTGGGATGGGATCGTTCAAAGACATCACCCGGCAGAAGCAGGCGGAAGCCCTCACCCTGGAAAACGAACGGGTGAAAGTCCGCTTCCAGAAGGAGCAGGAGCGCAATGCCTTCGTGTTGCGCATCGTCTCCATGCTCTCGCACGATTTACGCAGCCCGCTGACGGTCATCAACTCCTCGAAAGACCTGCTTCTGCACTACCATGATCGGCTGACGCCAGAGAAGCGCGAAGAAAAGCTGGAAGTCATCGGGCGGCAGGTGCAATTTGCCCTGGACATGCTCAAAGATACGGTCGATATGGCGCGGGGCAAGCTGACCGACACGCCATTCCATCCCACGCCCGTCAACATCGCGGCGCTGTGTCAGGTCAGCGTGGAGGAACTGCGAACGGATGTGGATGTGCAGCTTCAATTGCGCTTCGTCAACCTGGACGGCACCCGTGTGGTGCTGCTGGATGAGGTGCTCGTCAGCCGTATTCTGCTGAATCTGCTCTCAAACGCCATCAAATATTCGCCCGTTGGGCGCGAAGTGCGGCTGGAACTGGATATTCAGGAGTCCTGGGTGGTGCTGCGCGTGATTGACCAGGGTATGGGCATCCAGCCTGAAGAACTGCCCCACATCTTCAACGATTTCTACCGCTCGGAAGCAGTCGATCATATCCAGGGCACCGGACTCGGCCTGAGCATCGTGAAGGATTGCGTCGAGCGTCACGGCGGCGAAATCCACGTGGAGAGCGAAGTCGAGCGCGGTACGACCTTCACGGTACGCCTGCCGTACCAGGACGCGGCAGATAGCCTCAGCAGCCTGGTCGGTTGACCCTGTGAAGGGCAGCCAGGCTGCTCTCCTTGCCCAGCGGGGAGCGAGAGGGGGCATTGTTATTCCGCCATGATGTCTCGCAGAGCGCGAGGGTACTCTGGACCCACTGCGTATCGTCCCCCCGGCGACCCGGTGCCAATGCCTGCGCTTGCCCCACGCTGCGGGTGGTGACTGGATTTTCCCCGCCAGTGTCCTGTATAGTGAGCGCCCGATAGCCCTATGAGGAAAGTCGTATGCATCGGTCGCGCAATCCCAAGATGACTCTGCTCTGGCTGCTGGCGGCGCTTTCGCTGTTGGGGGCCTGCGATGCCCTGCCCGGTGCCAGCAGCGCCCCGGCAGCGGAAGGCACCGAAGAGGTGCTGCAAGTACAGGAGCAGCAAGTCGGCAGCACACCGCAGGAATCCGTCGAGTTGTTCCTGGAGGCCTGGAATGTCGAAGATTTTGAGCGCATGTACAGCCTGGTCAGCCCACGCACGGGGGATGCTTACCCCTTCGAGGATTTCGTAGCGCAATACCGCAGCGCGGATGCCGAGATGGGCTTCGAAGGCGTGCAGTACAGCATCAACGAGACGAGCTTGCAGGGGCAGAGCGCAGCCGTCCGGTACGATGCCACCATCGAATCGAGCCTCTTCGGCAGCATTGAAGACACAGGGCGCACAATGCGGCTGGTGCAGGGCGGCGGTGGCTGGCAGGTCGCCTGGGCACCGATGGACATCATCAACGGCATGTCTTCCAACATCCGGCTGACGGCGGATCGGCGCTTCGCCCCGCGCGGCAACATCTACGACCGCAGCGGCTTCCCCGTCGTGCAGGAGGGCGGCAGCTTGATCGCGCTTTACCTCAACGAGCAGGATATGAGCAACATTGATGACTGCTTCGATGTGCTGGCGCGGGTGACGCTGCGACCGCGCAATTATTTCGTGCGGCTCTTCGTGGATTACGCGCCGGAGACGGTGGCCTTCGTCGCTGAACTGGATACGGATATTTACGAGGCCAATCGCGCCGACATCGACAACATTTGCGGCGCGGGGGTTGATGGCGAATTTTTCGGCTCCAAAGTGGTGCCGATCACGGGGCGCAATTATTGGGGGCACGGTGCGCTGGCGCACATCACTGGCTATACCGGGCGCATCCCCAGTGAGAGCCTGGGCTTCTGGGAAGGGCGCGGCTACCGGGCGTCGGATATTGTGGGGCTGCAAGGGGTGGAAAATGCCATGCAGGACTACCTGGCGGGTGCGCCGGAGCAGTACCTGCGCTTGATCGAACCCGGGGGCATCGTCCTGCGCGAACTGGGCGGAGCGTCGGGCAGCGAACCCACATCCGTCACGCTGACCATTGACCGCGAGTTGCAATACGATGTGGCGCAGGCCTTCAACGATGCCTGGAATTTCTCAGGATTGGATTGGGCAACGGTGGCGACGGGCGGCGCTGCCGTCGTGCTCGATGTGAACACCGGGGCGATTCTGGCGCTGCACAGCTACCCCACGTATGATCCGCGCATCTTCAACCCGGAGAGCGCCTACGACAACGCCCAGGACGAGATTCAGCGGGCGACGGTGGGCGATCCCTTCCTGCCAGTTGGTCCAGGCTTGTTGAACCGGGCGGCGGCAGAGCAATACTTCCCTGGTTCGACCTTCAAGCTGGTGACGGCGATTGCGGCGGCGGATAGCAACACCTGGAGCCGCGACCGCATCTTCGACTGCACGCTGGAATGGCGCGGCGCACAGTACGGCGATACGCTGGAATTTCGCGAAGATTGGCGCGTCGTCTTCGAGTTCGATCCAGCGGGGCAGATCAGCATGCCGCAGGCCATCGCGACCTCGTGCAACCCCTTCTTCTGGGAGGTGGGCGGCATAATGTACCGCCAGGAGCCGACGCTGGCGATGGATTACGCCCGCTTGCTCGGCCTGGGCAGTTCGACACGCGCCTACGGCCTGGGCATCGCGGAAGCGTCGGGGAGCATCCCCAACCCACCCAGCGCAACCGAAGCGCTCAATTATGTCATCGGGCAGGGCGATGTGCAGGTGACGGCGCTGCAAATGGCGCGGTTGGTGGCGGCGATTGCCAACGGCGGCACCGTCTACCGCCCCTATGTGGTACAGCAGATCGGCGGGCGGGATGGCGAACCCCTGGTGGAGGAATTCACGCCGGAAGTCGAGCGGCAGCTCCAGCTAGAGCCGGATGTGCTGCCGCTGGTGCGCGATGGCATGTGCCTGACCACCACCGACGAAGACCTGGGCACGTCTGAGAGCGTCTTCGGTGACGCCCCCTATACGTCCTGCGGCAAGACGGGCACGGCGCAGACGGGACGCATCGCCCCGCATTCCTGGTACGTGACCTATGCCCCGGCGGATAACCCGCAAATTGCGGTGACGGTCGTCGTCACGGATTCGCGCGAAGGGTCGGAGGTCGCAGCGCCGATTGCCCGCCGCATCCTGGATAATTACTTCGATGCGCCCTGGGCGGATTGGCCGGAATGGTGGGCGACGGAATACGTGCCCGTTCCGCCACCGCGCGGCACCAGCGGCTGAGCGGCCTCAGCGTAGGGTCAGCCGCCAGTCGTTGACGTTGACGATGACGCCGCCCTCGCGCACGAAGAGCACCGGAACCACTGGCTCGCCCGGTGGGATGAAGTCCACCGGGTTGCCCAAGGGATCATCATTCAGCAGCAGCGTGATCGCCCCGGTCGCGCTGTCGCGATTCAGGCGCAGGCGCACGCTGGTGACGTTCACCGAGCGCTGGCGCAGGAAGGTCGTGGTGTTGTTATTCAGCAGGCTGATGTTGATGGCGTTGCTGTTGACCACATCAATGCGCAGGCCGATGTTGTTGCCGTCGGCGGCGCTTTCCAGCAGCAGGCCGAAGAAGATGCCCTGGTCGTCATCTGCCAGTGCGGGGTTGAAGGTGGTCAGCGTCATATTGGCTTCTACGCTGCTGATGCGTGTGGCGGCCTCGTTGCCGTAGAATTCATCCAGCAAGGCGGCTGAGGGCGCAATCCGCAGCAGTTCCGCGTTGCCGTCTGTGCCCGTTCCCAGGCGATAGCCGCCGTCAATCGGGAAGAAGCTCTCTTCGTTGAAGGGCAACCGCTCTTCCTGGGCGAAACGCTCCAGCAGGTTCACCGTGCCGCGCACCCCCCCTTCTGGCAGCGGCGTATTGGTCACGGGGGGCGGCGTCGGCGTCACCGAGGGCGTGTATGTGATCGTCGGCGTGAAGGTCGCGGTAGGTGTCGCGGACGGGGTGACGGGTGTGGGGGTCTCCGTCGGCGTGATGGGCGTGTTGGTTGTGGTTGGCGTCTGCGTGACGGTAGCGGTCAGGGTAGCGGTGTCGGTCGCCGTCGGCGTGGCTTCCTGCGTCGCTTCTTCCGTGACGGAGACGGCTGCGACTCCTGCGCTCTCTGCGCCGTTCTCCGGCGTCGCGCTGATCGTCACGGCGATTTCTGGTGGCGCGCCGTTCTGGCTCAGCAGATAGCCACCCAGCGCCAGCGCCGCCAGCGTCACCAGGGCCACTGTGCCGAAGAGCAGCCAGCGCGGAATCCCCCCGCCCCGGCGCTTCTCCTCCGGCGCGGTCACATCCGGGCGGATGCCGTAGGTCAGCGGTTCCGGCTCCTGGTAGACGATCTCGCTCATGGCGATTTCTTCTTCCTGCGGAGTCGGGTTCTCGGTGGGCGGCGCGGCAAATTCGGACTGGGCTTCCAGCACGGCGTACCAGTGGCGGTAGAGCGGGTAGGCCGGATGCTGGTCGATGAACATGGCGCGGAACAACTCATTGAGCTGTTCCAGGCGGCGGCTGCGGCGTGCGTCGGAATTGAGCACCTCTACGAAGGCCTCGTAGGTCTCGCTCCATTGGCGCAGGGGGGCGGCGTAGGTCTCGCCGAGTCGTTCGGCTGTCAGCCACACCTGATTGTGCAGAATCTCGCCCACGCGCCCATCGGGCTTGTCGGGCTTACGGTCGATCAACACGCGCATCTCCCGCGATTGCACCGCCAGATCCGCCGCTACCGGGATCAAATCGCTCAACCAGGCGCGGTAGCCTTCCAGCGAGACGGGCACGGACTCTTCGGCGGCACGGGCGTTGTTCAGTGCTTCTTCCAGCTTGCTGCCTGCCGGGCGGAATTTGCCGTCGCTCCATTCGCGCAGCGCCAATTCCAGGTCGCGCAGGCTCTGGATGCCAGTGGAGAGCGCCCGTGCCTGGGCGTTGTTCTCCAGCTTGCGGCGAATCTCCGCCAGTTCCGGCAGGATGTGCTTGCCGTTCACCTGAGCGAAGAGCATCGCGGCCTCGTCCAGGTCGCGGCGGCGCGTGATGTACTCGTCCAGGGAGCGTATGGCGGGGTGGCGTTCGCCCAGTTCGGGCAGCGCCTTGAGGGCCGCCTCGCGCCAGAAAGCCCCATCATCCAGCGTGCCCTCATGCATATCGAGCGTGCCCTGCAGGATGTAGTAGAAGAAGAAGAGCCGCTGCCCTGCCGTGCTGCGCCGCTGCAAAATGCCGATCAAGCCGCGACTCATGGCCTTGAGGTAGGTCTCCTCGCTGGGCATCTGCGCCTCGAAATCCTGCCGCAGCGCGACCTCATCGGTGGTCAGGCGGCGCTCAATTTCATCGAGCAGCAGACGCGAACGCTCCGGGCTGTTGACGTAGCCGCGTTCGACCCATTCGCGGGTGAAGCGGGAGAGTTCTTGCAGGCGGCTGGCAGCCAGTCGCGCCGCTTCCGACCGCGCGACTTCCAGGGCTTGCTGCCCCAGCCGCTCCGAATCTTGCAGGCGTCCCCGGTCGTAGGCTTCCCAGCCTTCGGCGAGTGCCCGTCCCAGCGCACCCGGCAGGGCGTGACGTTCCACGTAACGCGCCCCGGAGATCACCGAATTGAGTTGGCGAAACCAGTTGCTCAGCGCCGGGCTGATGAGGTGCACACTCTGCGCCGATTCGCCCAGGGAAAGTTCGGCCTGATCGCGGTTCCCGGCGACGACGACTTCCTGGTAGGTCGTCCAGGAGTCCCGCGCGGACTCCAGGCCGGCGATCATGGTGTTGAGCATGTCGTCGAAGAGTCGTTCGGCGAAGGGCTGTAATTCCGCCTGCGTGCCCTGCAACCAGCCATCCAGGTCGGAGCCATCCGCTGCCGGGACGTAGGTCTGGCAGGCTTGGAGGATGTTGTAGAGGCGGTTGAGGAAGTCTTCCAGTTCTTGCCAGAGCGGGTTGATGGGGTCAATGGAGCGGCTGGTTTTCAGCGATTGCAGGGCTTCGCGCGGGCGCGAGGTCGCCTGTCGCCCGATGACGTGCATCCCATCCGCCAGCGCCATCGCGGCGTTCAACGCTCGTTCCAGGGATGAGAGCGGCAGGCGGCGATTGGGCAGTTGGTGCTGGACGGAAAGCGTCTGCAAGATGGTGTTGAGGCTGGTGATCTGGCTGACGACGGAGCGGTAGGCATCGCGCAGCATGGCGACATCCAGCGGGGCCTCGGCGATGTCGTCCAGGGTCTGGTAGATCGCGTCAATCAGGCTCAGCGGTTCTTGCACGGCGTACTCGTTGGCGTCCATGCGGCGCAGGGCGTTCTCCACGCGATAGAGATTGGGGCGCAGCAGCAGCACATCCGGGATTTTGGCGCTGATGCGTTCGGCGACCAGCCATTGCAGCGCCCGCTGACGGTCATCGGCGGTGGGTTGCAGCAGGGTCGCGGCGGCGGCAGCCCCCTGATGAGCGAACATCTGCTGAATGGCCTCGGTGACGGCTTCTGGCAGCGGATCAACCGCCGTATCCGAGAGGATGTTGCAGACATCCAGCAGCAGGCTGATGAGGTCATAGGTTGTTGGCCCGGCCTTGTCCTGCAATTCGTTGAGCATGTCGGCGGCGCGTTCCCAACTGCCGTTCTGCATGTAGATGCTCACCGCGTCCAGGTCGGCGGCGACGGAGAGGTCGCGCAGCTTGTCGTTGATCTGCTCGTAGGTTTCGCGAGCTGCGGGATAGCCGGGGTCTTGCGCCAGCGCGGGTTCGATCTGGGCGCGCAGGGTGCGCAGGTCGCTCATGGTCAGGTCACCGCGTCGCAGTTTGGCGACCACATTGGTGATGGTGGCATTGCGTTCAGACTCGATGGGCTGGCGATAATTGCTCAAATCCGAGCGCATGGCTGCCAGGGATTGGTAGCGCCGCCGCGTGTTGGGGTGCAGCGCCTTGGTGATGATCTCTTGCAGGCGCGAATGGATGCGGTTGGCGTCTTCGCCGAAATCGACCGCGAATTCCGCCCCCCCATCGCGGGGCACATCTACGCGCCGCCCACCCGTGAAAATGAAGTAGAGCAGTTCGCCCACCTGGTAAATATCGCTCTGGCGGCTGATGCCCTGCTGGGTGATCTCATCGCCTTCCAGGAAGACGGCGTTGCCCCAGTCGATGACCTTCAGGGCGTAATTGTCGCGATTCCAGAAGAGATGCTTGGCATCAACATCGTTGTAGACGATCTCTTTCTTGTGCGCCGCTTCCAGCAAATCCAGCAGTTGATCGACGATGATCAACACTTCCAGTTCGGGCAGGCGTTCGCCGCGCACGCTGCGTTCCAGCACTTCGTCCCCGATGATGACGCCTTCGGCCCGCTCCATGACGATGTACTGGTGCGGCATCCCGCCCACGAAGAACTGCCCTTCGCCCAGCAGTTCTGTCAGCACCGGGTGCCCGGAGAGGCGTTGCAGCGCCTGCCGCTCGTTGAGGATGCTCACCTCCTGCCCGGCACGGATCGGCGGCGCGTCGTTGGGAGCCGGACGCTTGATGACCACCTTCCGCCCGTTGGCCTCCGTATCGACGGCACGCAGCGTTTCGCCGCTGCGCCCGCGCGGGTAGATGTGGTCATAGCGGTAGCGGTTGTCAAAAAGGCTCTCAATCATATATCGGGTTCCGTTTTGGGTCTGGGGTGAGTGAGTCTGCGCTTATTGTACGCACGCCCCACAACCCCGCAAGGCGCGATCAATTTGGGATAACGAGTCCATTTCTTGGGATATAGCTGCCGAATTTGGGAAAAAAGCGGCAGCATGACTATAATAACATCCTTTGCGGCTATGTGGCGAAGGATTGTTGTATGCGGATTGTTTTGCAACGGGTGCAGCGTGGCAGCGTGAGGGTAGATGGCGAGATGGTCGGCGAAATTGGGCGCGGCTATGTGGCGCTGGTGGGCCTGACTCATGACGATACCCGCGAGATCGTCGCTGCCCTGGCGAAGAAGACGGCGGGGCTGCGCGTCTTCGAAGATGAGGCCGGCAAGATGAATGTGAGCGCGATTGACGCCGGAGCGAGCATCCTGGTCGTCTCGCAGTTCACGCTCTACGCCGATATGCGCAAAGGACGCCGCCCCAGCTTCATCCATGCGGCAAAACCAGAACAGGCCGAGCCGCTGGTGGACTACTACGCACAATGCCTGCGCGAAGAGGGCTTTCAGCGCGTGGAGCAGGGGGTCTTCGGTGCGATGATGCACGTGGAGATTCACAACGATGGCCCGGTGACGATCATCCTCGACAGCGCGGAACTGCTGTGATGGGTCTGGGGCGGAAACGCTTCTCTCGTGTATGATGGGGATAGATTTCTACGAAGGGAGACGCGATGTTGCGCGACCAATCGCCCTGGGTACCTGCCCTGGTTCTGACGCTGGTCTTGATCGCGCTGGCGTTGGTGAATACCCAATTCGCAATCGGCTTGCTGGTGTTGCTCGTCGTGGTGGCGCTGCCGATGCTCTACATGGGGTACATCTACTATTTCGGCGCATCCAAGGCCATGCGCGGTGACCTGCGCGGCGCACTCAAACACTATGACCGGGTGCTGGGCTGGAAATTGCCCATGAACCGTCCCGCCCTGCTGATGCGGCGGGCTGCTTTGCGCAATGCGCTGGGAGATGCACAGGGAGCGATCAGCGACTATACCGCCGCGATGGAGAAACTCCCGCAGGTCGATCCGGCTCTGTACGGCGTGCGGGCGGCGCTCTATTTGGGGCAGCGCGAATACGAGAACGCCCTGGTGGACAGCGAGAAATTGCTGGAATTGCAGCCGCTCTCGGAAGTGGGCTACGCGAATCGGGCGGCGGCGCGTATGTTCCTGGGCGATACGCAGGGAGCCATCGACGATTGCACACGCGGCCTGGAACTGGAAAATTCGCCCAGTGGCAAGGCGCTGCTCTACAACAATCGCGGCTCGGCCTACCGTTTGCAGGGCGAGTATGACGCAGCGATGGCAGATTACAACGTCTCGCGCAGCGTATCCCTGCCCGAACGCGAGAAAATCATGATTCACCCCTCGGTCATCACCAACCAGGGCATCGTCTACTACTTGCAGGGCGACTACGAAAATGCCCGCGTCTATTTCCAGGAAGCCAATGCCCTCAACCCCGGCTTTCATAAGGCGGTTGCGGCGCTGGCAGCCGCTCGCTTCAAGCTTGGTCAATTGTCCGAGTCGCAGCTTCTGTGGATGGAACTGCTACAAGCCGAGCCGCGCTACCGCGATGCGACGTACTTGCAGCATGACCTACACCTGCCGATGCAGATGATGGCCGACATCGCCGACCTGATCGATTCGATGACAAAGTGAGCGTGGGTCTGCCGGGGGCAGACGATCCCCTCAGCCCACCACATCCGGGTCGCGGACGGCGCGCTGCGTCCATTCCAACGAGAAGAAATAGCGCAGGTGATCCAGCAGGGTGGGCGGATGCACCAGTTGGTTGAGGTCGGCGCGGAAAGAAGCGGGGCGCAGTTCAATCAGCGGTAGGTCGTAGAGGTCGTGCATCTCCTCCGGCACGAGTTCCGGTGAGGGCATCGTCGCCCCGTTGACCAGCACGGCAATCACCTGTTTATCGCTGCGCAGCGCTGCCTTGATCTCCGGCGCGACGGGGACATCTGCCGTCGAGAGCTTAAAACGCCCGAATCCATCCAGCCCCGCCCAATCTGGCCCGATCACCAGCAGCACAGTGCTGGCGGTGTGGATGAGGTTGTCGATGTGCATTTCGATGCGCGTGTCGTCGGGGCAGGTATCTTCGGGGTGTAGGATGACGCTGTAGGGTCCGTAGGTCTGGTAGCAGCGCGTCACGATACGCTGGACGACATCCGCATCAGAAGACCGGTAGGAGATATACACCGGGGGCATGGATCGCGTATTCCTTCGCTAACGCCGGACGGAATTGCGCCATATAGTACCACCGCGTGCACCCCCCTGCCATGTGCGCTGAAGCGGTTCTTTGCCGGAGGGGAACCATTTCGCGCCCCCGGATGTCAGGGCAATCGTTGCAAAATGCTTTGAACCACAAAGTCACATTGAGAGACAACAGAGAATTTACATTCTGAAGGCAGCGCGGTTACAAATCTGCCTACACTGAGGGAGAAAGCAAGCACAACGTTTCGACCGAAAGTGAAGGGGAGAGCTGATGTTACCGAGACTGTTGTTGGTGCTGCTGCTGCCGCTGACGCTGGCGGCGTGCAACCGGGATAATGTCGATGTGCAGCGCAATGGTGACGGCACCGCGACGATCACCGTCACTGTACAGGAATCCGAGGTCAATACCATGATCGTCACCGCGCTGGAACGCGCCGATGACCCGCTGCTGCGCAATCCGAGCGTTGATCTCCAGGATGGGCGCATCGTCGTCAGCGGCGATTATGAGCGCCAGGACGGGGGCGGCACCGTTTCCGGCACCATGACCCTGACGGCAACCGTCGTGAATGGCAGCCTGCAAATCCAGGTGACGGATGTGACCATTCAGGATTTCAGTATGGACGACGCCCGAATCGCCGAGTTCAACCAGAACCTCGCCGAGGCAATGGCGGGGCGTGCGCGGCAGGACAATCCCCGCGCGACCTTGCAGAGCGTGACCATCACGGACAACACGTTCAGCATGACCATCGTCACCGAGACCCGCCGCTAGAATCAAAACGGGCAGTCTCTGCTGAGGGCTGCCCGCTTCAGATGCGTCGCGTCAATGGGTGGCGTTCTTATTCCACCGCCGTATCGGGCTGGCGAACGGGTTCGACCATATTGCCCAGGATGCGCTCCATCGCCATCGTGTAAGTGCCGATGCCGTGCGTCTGGAAGTAGCTGGAGGTGCTGTTCCACTTGCCTTCATCGTAGCGCACGATGTGATCCTTGTTGTCGCCACGGAAGCTGGCTTCGAAGGACAGGATGCGGATGCGGTGCAGTTCTTCGCTGTAGCGCTTGGCCTTCTTCACATCGCTGACGATGTTCTGCCCCGGCGCATACGGCAGGGGATCGCGCTTCAGCATGGGTTTGAAGATCTTCTCCAACGACATGATGTGCGGGCAAATTCCATACTTGCCGAAGCCATGGCAACTGCACGTCCAACCGTCCGCGCCCAGGGAAACTGTGTAGGTACTGTTATCGCCTGCGAATTCCAGGACGAGGGTGTGGAAGGTCACGCGCTCCGGTTCTGCTGCGTAGTCCTTCGCCTTCTGGATTTTGCCGATCATGCTGTTTTCCATTTTTCAAAACCCCTTTCTATTTTGCCATTCAGCTATTCAAATGAAAAACACGCGGCGTGGTAGGCGCTCGCGTGCTTAAGTCAGGGTTGGGGGATATGCGGTTGTGTTCACTATTTTCCGCAAGTCCATCGGGACAGACAACCTTCCTCTACGGGATACGATCAGTTTAAGTCGTTGTTAACCAAATGTCAATTACAGCGGCATTTCGTTAAGCTGTGTTAAATTGTGCCCTCATCGTACCTCATGGGTCGGGCACCTGCACAGTGACGATTGCCTGCCGAAAGGTATGGCGAATGTCATGTCTTCCCTGCCCTGCGGAATCGCAGTAGACTTGCATTTTACTCGAAAGCTGCACCCTGGGAAGTTCCTGTCATGACCGATCAATCCGCTGCTGAAGCCCTGATGCCGTTGCTGCAATTCGACCACAGCGACCTGCAAGCCAACCGCGACGGAACGCTGGGGGAAAACCAGCGCTACCGCCTGCAACGCCTGCAACGGCGTGCCTTGCTGATCGGCCTGGCGGGGTTTTTCGGCTTTGCGCTGGTGGCGACGACGCTGCTCTTCTTCGGGCAGGGGATTCTGGTACTGCTGGGCATCTTCGTGACGATGATCAATGCGCTCTTCGCCGGGATGATGGCGCGACAGTGGCTGCGGCTGGGGGCGGATTTGCAGTATGGCGATGTTGAGGCCATCAGCGGTGAGTTGGAGCGCGTGGTCAACATGAGCGGGCGCATGAACAATTTCTTGATCCGCGTCGCCGACGAGGAATTTTACCTCACCAAAGACCTCTTCCTGCAATTCCAGCACGAAGTCCCCTACACGCTCTACCGCGCCCCGCATTCGCGCGTCTTGCTGGCAGGGGAACGCAGCTAATCCCATCTGCGCCAGTCGTTCCAGGTCTCGCTGCCATTGGTAGCCGCGTCGATTCAATCCATCCTGTAATTGATCTCGCAGGTGATGGTTCGTCCCACTGTGAAGTTGGTGGAAGAAGTGCTCTTCCTCTGCCAAGGGACGCCCAGAGATCGACCCGCCCCGGAAATGGCCCCCGCTGTTGATGCTGAATGGATGCGTGGGAGAAGGGTTTGCTCATCGTCTGAACGTCCTCAGGCAATGTTGCCCAGCTTGCCATCCTGCCTGCGGCGATGTCCAATAGCACGGCTCACAACGGGCAGATTTCCACGAAGAGGCCCGTGCCCCAACGGTATTTGCTCAGGAACAGGTCGCGGACTTGTTCCTGCAGCACCTCGTCTTCCTCGCCATCCAGGACGCGCCCGGCTCCGGTGTGGCGCTGCTGCGGGCGCTGCGCCATGTTCGTACCCAGGTGGAAGGTCACTTCCGGATTCGCCCGGATGTTCTTGACCCAATCGGCGCTGGCTCCTCCACCGGAACAGAGGTAATAACAGCCGTCCAATTCTACGAACCAGATTTCGATCTTGTGTGGCTTGCCCGTCTTGCGGCCTGTGGTGGTGAGGTAGAAGAATGTTTCCGCCATAGTGGAAGCCTCTGCTGCGATTACACGATGAACGATCTTTCCTGAAAGCGTATCACAATTTTGAAATTCTGCCGTGCTCTACCGCGCAAACCGCCTCGCCATGAGGTAATTTGCGCCATTTGGGAACTTTTCGGGGCTGGATGACATTCCCATGAGCAGAGTATGGCCTGCTCCTTTCTGAAAGATGATGCGTTCAGGAGAATTTTGTGATGAGCCAGCCCGAATTCAAAGACATTCTCGCCCGGGCCAAAGACCGTCTCGCCAGCGGCGAACCGCTGGGGTCGATTGTGGCAGATTACCCGGATTACGCCGATGAATTGCGTGTTTTGCTGCGCGATGACCAGCACCGTGTGCGTGATTTGCTGCGGGAGGAGAAAGCCAAGCCAAGGGTGCAGCCGCCAGCCCGGCGTGTGCCGCTTTCCGTGCCGTTGATCAGCCTCTTCGTGCTGGTCGCGGCTGCGCTGCTGGGATACTTCGTCGTGCATGAAACCGCCATCGTCGATCCGTTGCAGCAGCCGAGATATGCAGCGGGGGCCTGCGCCAGCCTGGACTACGTGCCGCGTCCCATCGCGGAGCAAGGACAGGGCAGCAATCAGTATGAGGACGACATGGCGCTCGAAGAAGCGGACAGCGCCAGTGCTCCGGCGGCATCCGGCGCAACCATGAGCGCACTCGCCACGTCCGCCCCGGAAGATTCCGGCATAGACAGGGCGACAGTCGAAGCGACAGCGACTGCGATCGCCCGCGACTACGCAGCAGACAGCGACGACGCGGCTGAGATGGACGCAGTGGGTGGAATCGCCGACGAAGAAGCGGAGGCGCTGCCCGATACCGGCGGTGGTGGCGGCACGATGGGTGCATCCGCGCCCGAACCAGAGGCCGAATTGGCGGTAGAGTATCCGGAAGGCGAGGAAATTGTGCCGACTTCCGTCGCCAGCTTCGATGAGCGCCCGGCAGATGCTGCTGCCGAGAGCCGCAGCGCCGATGTGCTGGACGAGCCTGCCCCGGCGAATCCCATCCAGCCCTTGCAGGCGGGTGAGATTGACGATAACGCCGATTGGGATACTTACCAGGAATACCGCCGCAACTATTTGCAGCAGTACGGAGAGCGTTTTGTCCGCGATGTGGATACGACGGATCGTCAGGTGATTCGCGTGGTCGATGCAGAAGCATTGCCCGTGCTGGGTGCCTGCGTGCAGGTCTTTCACGGCGAACGGTTGATCACCGAGAGCTTCACCTACGCCACCGGGCTGACGATGTTCTTCCCGAATTTGCGCGAGGATACTCGCTACGTCGATGAATTCACCGTGCGCGCCACCTATGGGCAGACCGTCGCCGAATCCACGCTGGATCGCACGGCGATTGGCGGTGCGCTGACCGTCGAACTGCCGCTGGAGCGCCAGGCCGCGCAGCCCAGGCTGGATGTCATGTTCCTGATCGACTCGACGGGCAGTATGGCGGACGAAATCGCCCAGTTGCAAGATAACATCCTCGCCATCTCCACCCAGATTGACGCCCTCCCCGGCGATGTCGATGTGCGCTACGGGTTGGTCACCTACCGGGATCGTACAGATAGCTACGTCACGCGCGTCTTCGATTTCACGGACGATGTGCGCCAGTTCCAGGCCGATCTGAATACCGTGGTGGCGGGTGGCGGCGGGGACTACCCCGAGTCGCTCAATCAGGGGTTGGATGAGTCGCTGAATGTGGTCTCCTGGCGCGGCGCGGATACGATCAAGCTGGTCTTCCTGGTAGCGGATGCCCCGCCGCAGCTTCGCTACGAAGATGATGTCGAATACAGCGAATCGATGCAGGTGGCGCTCGGGCGCGGTATCAAAATTCATCCGATTGCGTCCAGCGGACTGCAACCAGAAGGCGAGTACATTCTGCGCCAGATTGGGCAGTATACGATGGGACACTTCATCTTCCTGACCTATGAAGGCGGCGTCCCCGGCACCCCCGGCGAAGAACGCCCCGACCTGGATGTGGGCGAGCCAGAGGATCCCCAGGGCATCGGCGATTACAGCGTGGCAGAACTGGATGAACTGGTGCTGCGCCTGATCACCGACGAACTGGAGTCCCTACGCGGGGAATGAGGAGGATGGTGCTTCCTCGAAAATACAGCAGATTAGGCAGCAAGGGGTTCCAAACGCACCTTGT
>CAZJWX010000073.1:0-24077 GCA_964549915.1 uncultured Anaerolineaceae bacterium
AGCTCCCCCCTCTAACTCCCCCCGTTGCACAAGGGGAGGACAGGTTTCCCCCTACAAACGCGCCAGTTTGCGCGAAAACGGCTTCCATACTAAAACAGAATGTAAAGCTCACCCCGGCAGGGGGCGTAGACTTGCGCCCCTATATCGAAGCGTGATAAATTTGGTTTATGGTTTGTAACAGTTAGTTCACACAGGGAAACCAACCGGCACAGGAGACAAACCCAAATGGCTGAGAAAATCCTCATTGTGGATGACGAAGAAGATACCGTACAGCTTATCGGCATGCTGCTGGACAAGCGCGGTTTCGAAGTGATCAAAGCGTTCAGTGCCGAAGAAGCCCTGCGCAAAGCCTATCGTCACCAGCCCGACCTGGTGCTGCTGGACATCATGATGCCGGATATGGACGGCTGGGAAATCTGCAAGCGCATCCGCGAGATGTCCGACGTGCCGATCATCTTCCTGACGGCACGCAGCGATGTGAAAGATGTCGTGCGCGGGCTGGAAATGGGCGCAGACGATTACGTGACGAAGCCCTACGACAATGACGAGTTGGTGGCGCGTGTGCGAGCACACCTGCGGCGCAGTCCTCGCCCCAACATGAGCGAAGAATTGGTCTTCGACGAAGGCGAATTCCGCATCAACTTCATGAACCGCGAAGTCTGGGTGCGCAACGAACTGAAGCACCTCACGCCCAAGGAATTCAACCTGTTGGCGGTGCTGGTGCGCAATGCGGGGCGCGTCGTCACGCGCACGGAACTCGTCACCCAGGCCTGGGGCGAAGAATACAGCGACGCCATCGACAGTCTGAAGCTCTACATTCATTACCTGCGGCAGAAGGTCGAGACGAACCCGCAGCAGCCCGACTACATCGTGACCTCGCGCGGCGTAGGCTACCGCTTCGTCAACCGCTGAACCCTCCCAAATCACCAGTACCGGGACGTAGCATCGGCTGTGTCCCGTAGTTGCTGCACGGTCGTCATGGTGTCCCTGCCTCCTCTGCCCTGCGCACATGTCGCTGTTTTTAGACAAGCCGGGTGAATGATGGTCTGGTATAATCGCAGCGGATTGTGAGGATTGTTAGGAACGAGGGGTATAGATTCTTATGGAAAAGGCCAAGCGGACACCGCTCCTCAGCGCCCGGAACCTGAGCATCGTCGTACTGCTGTTTGCGATTGGTGTTAGCGGCTATCTGAGCTATCTGAAGATTGACGATACGCCGTCGGTCTGCATTCAGGGCAGCGTCTTCGACTGCGACACCGTGTTGAACAGCATTTATTCGGAAATCTCCGGCATTCCCATTGCGTGGCTGGGCCTGGGGCTGAATCTGGTGATTCTGTCCTTGCTGCTGCTGGAACCGCGCATCGCTTTCTTGCGCGAGAACGCCATCCTGACTGTGTTCGCGCTGGTCTTGTTCGCCTTCCTGTACTCCGTCTATCTGGTGTACGTGCAGGCGATGTTGATTCGCGCGTATTGCCCCTGGTGCCTCTTGCATGAGGCGCTGATTACGCTGCTATTCGGTCTCTCGATCTGGCGCCTGGTGCGCATGCTGCGCGCGCCGGACGCCGAGGCCGAGATGGCCTGATGCCCGGATGAGATGACGCAGGGGCGCATGATCCCGCTTGCGCCCCCCATCCTCGCCTCACACGGCGGCAATTTCGTCGTTCTTGCGCCTGGCCCCATGGATCGTCCAGGCACCAATTCCGACGGACATCCCCAGCGCCAGCACCCAGTAGAGCAGTTGCAGCGGCGTGTCGAAGTGGAAATCCGGCGCGACCTGCGGCACCAGTTCTGTGACGATGCCGAAGACACCCACTGCCACCAGCAAGAAGCCCGCGCCGCGTGTGAGCGCTTCGTGATTGCGCGAGAGCCAGCCGACGATCTGGCGCTGCACCGGGAGCGCGATCAGCGGCAGGACGACCAGCGGCCAGCCAAAGCCCAACCCGAAGGCCAGGAAGTAAGCGATCCCCTGGGCGACATCGCCGAAGCCACTGCCGACCAGGAAGGCGCTGATGATGATCGGCCCCGTGCAGGGCAGCGTCATCGGCCCGAAGAGCAGCCCGTAGACGTAGGCCGTCAGGTAGCGATTGCGCAGCATGGGCGCTTGCGCTGTCTGCAAGGTGGCGAAGGGATTGCGCCCCAGCAGCATGACCACCCCCAGGGCGATCACGATGAGGTAGACAATCGGCAGCAGGACGGGCAGCACCGCCCCGAAGCTGACGCTGAGCAGTGAGAGCACGAAGCCAATCAGCAGCATCATGCTCAGGATGCCCGCCAGCACCAGCACCCCTAGCGTACCTGTCGTCAGGCGCGACTGCTCCTCGTCTGCGCTGCCTGCCAGGAAGGCGATCAACCCCGGATAGAGCGGGAGCAAGCAGGCGTTGGTCAGGATGGCGGCGTTCCCTGCGATGAAGCCGCCGAGGAGTTCATTCATGCGGAACCTTTCCGGTTAGTGGCACACTCGGATGATTCTTGCGAACAGGCTCATGTCTTTTGTTCTGGCTTTGCGATGGCAGCTATCAATGGTTGCTGCAACCGCACGAGGTTCACCACACGTTTCACGGGCGAAGACACTACAACGCACTCAGAGTCCCGCCCCACAATGTGGGGCAGGCTTTCGGGAGGAAAGCGCCCTCAACTATTCGCCGCAGCGTTCACCTGGGCGATGATGGCGTCCGGGCTGTGTCGTCCCGTTCTCAATTCGCTGACCGTCCCGTCGGGCGAGATGATGAAATGTGGCGTGCTGGGCGCGTTCGTCACCCCGCGACCGAATTCGGAGACCAGCAACGTCAGCAGTTCGTCGGAAGCGACCACGAAAACCTGCGGGAATCTGTTGCGATCGGCGTAAGAAGCCAGGTCACCATCTGTGACGAAGCCGCCTTCCACGCTGAGCGAGATGAAGACGAACTGCTCTTCATCCAGTTGCTCCATGGCTGCCGCCACCTGGCTCTGCTGTGCACGGCAGTTGCTGCACCAGGTCGCCATCGGCTCCACGAAGACCGTCTTGCCCGCGAAATCCGCCAGCGTGAAGGTTGCGCCCGTACGCGCATTCACCAGCGGGATGCCCGTCCACTCCGGGCCGTTATAAGCGACGGCGACCGCTTCCGCCTCTGCCGGGGCAGCGGCTTCGTCATCTGCTGCATCCGCCTCTTCGGTCATGTCCTCGTCGGACATCTCTTCCGTAGCGGCTTCTTCTGCGGGCGCTTCTTCGGTGGCGACATCTTCCGCAGTGGGGGCGGCGGTGGCTTCCTCGGCGGCAGGGCTACAGGCTGCGACGAGCACAATCAACAGCAGGAACAGCGGTGCGATACGAATGGTCATGGATACCCTCTCTGCGTGTATAAACTGTCCTCACCAAGCGTGGTATTGGGGAGCAGGAACGCACAGGGGGAGATCACATACCTTTTATTGGTCTGCTCCCGCAACACCATTCTCAGCGTATGGGGGGGCGATTACGAAAGTCTTGCCGGGAATGTAGGGATTCTGTTGGGGGCATGGCTGCATGAGGCCGCTGGTACTCGGGCATAAGACACAAAAAAGGGCGCGTCCAGCACGCGCCCCTGCGAAATCTCAGTTGGCGATTTCAGGATTCTCTGCCACTACGACCGATTCGCCAACCACATCGGGCATTGTTTGTTCCGGCGAGTATGCCAGCCTGCCCTCAACGGTTCTTGGGCTTCACCTGCAAGCTCTCCCAGCCTGCGGGTGCCACCAGCAAGAGCAGTAGCAGCATGGTCACGGCACTGGTCAGGCACCAGGTGCAGCTCGCGCCAATCACGAAGGGTTCCAGGAAGGTCAGGTAGATCGAGAAAGCCACGCCCATCGCCGCCAGCAAGAAGAGCAGCATATCCCACACGGCGCGATCCGCGCTCAGGCTGCGCACAATCCAGGCACCCAGTAGTGCCAGATAGCCCGCAATCCCCAGCAGCCCCACCGGGATGCCCAGGAAGCTGGCAAATTCGCTGTCCTGTACGGCGTTGCAATCGCCAATCGCCCCACAGACGGCCTCATCCAATGTGAAGACCTCGATGTAGGTCATGTACCCGGCCACACCCAGCCCCGCAATGACGATCAGCGGCAGCAGCCAGACCGGGAGCGAGCGATTCAGCGGGGTCATCAGCACCCCCAGCGTGACCAGCCCGAAACCGACAGCGATTCCACCCGCCAGCGCCAGGATCGCCAGGTTTTCCCCCGCGCCCGTTGCCAGCGAAACCGCGAAGACCAGGCCCGCCAGTGCGCCGACGAGCAGAGCGAGGCGTCCGGGGCGGCCTTGCAATGCATTCAGCACTCGCGGATTCTGCCCCGCCGCCAGCGCCGCCAGCAGCGCGACGATCAGAGCGATCAGAACGCCCACCGCCACCACATTGGCGATGGTGAAGGCCACTGGCTGAGCGACAGCCGCCGTCGTAGGTGCTGCACCGCCGAAGTAGGCTTCAACACCGGGTACCGGGGGCAGGCCGATGCCGCCGCTTGCCAGCCCCTGCCGGATCAAAACCGGGGCTTCTTGCGGAATCTGCACCGAGCCGATCAGCACGTTTTCACCCAGGATGAGCATGGGCACGCCGCCAGAAGAGATGCCCATCGCGCTGCGCACCGCGTTCATCAGGCGGCTGCCTTCGGGGTTCATCACATTGACGAAGATCACGTTGAGCTGTGATCCAAATTCTGCTTCGATGGCGGGCCAGTGGTTATCCATTACCTCATGGCAGTGCGGGCAAGACGGGCTGTAGAAGAAGATGCCATAGGCAACCGGTTCTTCCTGCGCGCTGCTGGTCGCAATGCCCAGGCCGAGGAGTAAGAGCAAAATGATGGAACTGAGTCGTTGTATCATCGGTTATCCTTCACCGTACCATTTCCAGCGTTATGCCCTGTATACCCTGACTGCGACCTGATTCTGTAGTGACGGAGATCAGTATTCCGCACGCGTATTGTAATTTTCCAAGCGTGACGCTCACAGAGCGCCGTACACCACGCGGAATCGCTCGCAGAGGACGGGCATCGTCTCGCTCGGTTGGCGTCCAATTCGCTCGCAGGAGCGCCCGAAGAAGGCCCAGTGATCGCGCCGCCATTGTTCCAGGGTGCGCGCACCTTCGCCCTCATCATAGGCGAATTGCGCATCCACTTCGTTGAAGGGCAGTTGGCGCAGTTCCGTCGTCTCGATGATGCACAGGGGCTGCTCTTGCCCATCCACAATGATGCTCAGGTCGCCCACCTGGGGCAGGGCATCGCCGTCGTGCTCGTATTCCCAGATGAGCGAGGCGGTGGCGGTCTTCGTCCCCGCGCGAACCAGTGCGCCCAGTTCATCAGCCATCGCAGGGCTATCGCCGAAGCCCCACGCTTCATACGATTGCATCCGGTGTGGATGCGCTGCGGGCAGTGTCGCCAGATACGCCTGCCAGTAGGCTTCCAGTTGCGGGTTGCCGCTCATGTGCTGTCCTTTCGCTTCTAGCCTGTTCTGGCCTCAACATGGGTTGTTTGTGTGAGAGGTGGAATACCAGAACCACGCCAGTGGCTTCATTTTATCCCATTGATCCTACCTTGCCCCCATACCGAACTCGGCGTAGATTCGGGCGACGTATTCCGTGACCGATGAGGGAAAACCGATGCCATTTCACTTCACCTGGTACGATGACGAACAAACCGTGATGCAGTTGATCGCCGAAGGGGATTGGAACTGGCGCGATTACCACGCCGCCGCACGCGCCTGCATCTTCTCCATGCACCGACACCCCCACAAAGTCAGCATCCTGGTGGATTTGCGTGGCAGCACGCGGGAGACTCTCCCGGCAGGACTCCCGGCGCACGTCAGCAGCTTTGGCAAGGTGCTCACGCCCGCGCTGGATGGTAACGCCGTCGTACTGGGGATGCCGCGCGATGCCTGGGAGAGCCTGCCGCTGAACGATGACGATACCCTCTCCACGAAGGATGGGCGCGTCTACTACGCCGCTGACGAGACCGAAGCCCGGGCGATCCTGCGACGCCTGCACGACAGCGCCTGAACCCGCTTCTCATGTACTTCTCCTGCCTTTGCATGCATGTGTAAGGGATTCGTAATTCCCCACCGCATCTTAATGGGTAGAGATCATTTCACAGGAGGAGTACATCGATGTCCGATCCCGTTGTTCCTTGCCAGTATGATCGTCTGGAAGGTGGCATTCATTGTTTCATCATGCAGCCCTCAAAAGCCGCTGTTGACCAGCACTTCGCCGTCATGGCGTAACTGCTGCCCCAGCATCCGCCAGAAGAGACCCTGCGCCTGCTCTTCCAGGTCTATCAGGCGGATCGCCTGCCCGCCATGTACTTCATCTCGCAGGCACGCGATTTCTGGGGGCGGCATCAGGCCTCCTTCCCCATCCGCGCGGCCTACCTGCACGACCAAGCGGTTTTCTTCACCCTCTATGAACAATTCGTCAGGACGTTGCGCTTCAACAGCACCCGCGCCTTTTTCGCCCATAATGCCGTCGAAGAAGCGGTCGCATGGCTGCTGGTGGAGTGACGAGGCCTGGATCGAGGATCACGCCAACCATTCGCGAGAGCGCTCATCGCAGCAGCGCTCTCCGCGCTCTATGCGTCGGGGAAGATATTGGCGACAGGCAGCGCGAAATCAGGCAGGAGCTTCCCACCGCTGAGGGTATCGCCGACCACCAGCAGTTGAATGTCCTGTTCTGGCTGGTAGACCTCAACGAGGCGCTGTTCCGGGTAAATCAGCCAGACCATACGGCAGCCGTTTGCCAGGTAATACGCGGCTTTTTCGCGCAGCCCTCGGATGTCATCCGACGGCGATTTGATTTCCACCGCGAGATCGGGCATGCCCGTCACCGCGCCCTGGCTTACGGGTGGTTCCTCGCTGAATTGCAGCGAGATATCGGGGAGGCGGTCATTGTGCCGGGAACCTTCCGGGCGAAACCGCGCTTCTACGGCGACATGCGCCTTGATGTTGTTGTCTTCTACGAAAACCAACAATCTTGCACCAATTCTGGTGGCGATGACGCCGTGTTCTTGCGTTGGCACTTTCTCCACAATCTCCCCGTCGATCAATTCGTAAAGGCCATCCGGGTGTACCTCCAGGAAGGCTTCGTATTCATCGAGGCTGATGCGCGTTTCAACCGTCATGAGCACTCCTCGCGCTGCGCGGATGCATTTGCGCTGATTATACGGAAGGAGGAGTTCGCGAGTCAAAAGCGGGGTGTCTGCGCGTGGGCGATGGCGCAAACGACCTCCTCCCTACCCAAAACCCCCGCCCTACGGTATGGTATGCGGCACGTTGCTGACCATTAAGCGAGTATGGAGGGAGGGTGCGCGTGCTGCGTCGCCTCGCGCCGGATGTCTGGCTGATTCTGCTGCTGTTCGCCCTGCCGCTGGGCTTCTTCTTCCCGCAGACGGTAGGCGGGCAAACCCTGATTCCGGCGGAGAACCTCTACCAGTACGAACCCTGGGCCAGCTACCGCGATGGGGTCGGCGCGCCGGATGCCCCGCACAATCACCTCGTCAGCGATCTCGTCCTGCAAAATTACCAGTGGAAGAGCTTCATCCGCGAGCAGTTGGCTCAGGGCGAAGTGCCGCTGTGGAATCCGCACCAGTTCAGCGGGATTCCGTTCCTGGCAGCGGGGCAGCACAGCGCCCTCTACCCGCTGAGCGCCATCTACTACACCCTGCCCCTGCCGAATGCCTACGGCTGGTTCACGGTGGTCAATCTCTGGCTGGCGGGTGTCTTCATGTACGCCTTCGTGCGCGGAATCGGCGTAGGGCGTACCGGGGCGCTGCTGGCGGGGATCATCTACCAGTTCGCCGGATTCAGCATCGCCAGCGTCGTCTTCCAGATGATGATCGGCGGCCTGCCCTGGCTGCCGTTGATCCTGCTGATGACCGAATTCGTCATCCGCGAGCAGACCGTTTTCGGGCGCAAAACAGCGATTCCCTGGGTAGTCATCGGCGCGGGTGCGCTGGGCATGAACATCCTGGCGGGGCACGTTGAAATCACGATCTACACGCTGCTGATTACGGGCTACTACATCCTGACGCAGTGGATACACGATTGGTGGTTCAAAAATCGCGAGACTCCGCGCAATGCGCTGCGCAAGGGGTTCTGGTGTGCCGCCATGCTGGCATTGGGCATCGGGTTGGCGGCGCTGCAATTCCTGCCGCTCTACGAATTCGCGCAGACTAACTGGCGTGCCGAGCGCAGCAGTTACGAGACCGTCGTCGGCTTCGCGCACCCCCCGCGCGACATTGTGCAGTTCGCCCTGCCGAATTTCTACGGCAACCCGGCGCACCACCGCGTCTTCGATGTCTTCAACGGGGAGTGGGTCACCGACTGGGAGAACGCCAACGATCAGAATCACACCGAGTGGGGCATCAAGAATTACGTTGAGGGGGCGCTCTACCTGGGGATTCTGCCGCTGCTCCTGGCTGCTTACGCCGTGATCGACAAAGTGCTGATCTGGGGGGCGGCCTGGCGCAACAACGAGCGCGTGCGCACCGAGCCACCTTACCGCCGCGCCTTTGCCCTCCTGGCGTTGCTGAGCCTGACCTTCATGTTCGGGCTGCCGACGTACCGCCTGATTTACATCTTGCCCGGAATCAACCAGCTCAACTCGGCCTTTCGCTGGGTCTTCGGCCTGACCGTCGCGGTGGCGGTGCTGGCGGCCTTCGGGCTGGATGCCTTGCAGCGACGTGCTGCCGAAAAACGCACCCCCCTGGAGACGCGCATCGGGCTGGGGTTGATGGGAATCGCCGTGCTGATTTTCATCGGGTTAGGCGGAAGCTATTTCTTCTATCCACAGGTGGAGCCATTTATTGAGCGTCTGTTGAGTAGCCTTGCGAACGCGACCAACGCCTTCAGCGATCCGCGTCTGTTTTTCAGCTACCAGTTCGCCAACCTGCTGGTCTTCGGGGCGATGCTGCTAGGGGCGGGCGCGGTCTATTTCTGGGTGGGGCGGATGCGCATGTACCGGGGTGTGTGGCGCTGGGCGACCTTCGCCGTCGTGCTCGTGACCGCTGACCTGATGATCGCTTCCTGGAACTTCAACCCCGCCAGCGATCCGGCGTTGTTGCAATTCAAGCCCCCTGCGATTGAATGGCTGCAAGAGCGCTACGAAGAAGATGGCGCTTTTCGCTATACGACGCTGGAAGCGCCCGGTTCCCCGCCAATCCTCAACGCCAACAGCACCCTGCGTTATGGCCTGGACGATGTGCGCGGTTACGACAGCATCATTCCGGCGCAGTACATGGATTTCATGAACCAGCTTGCGCCCCAGGTACAGCGAGACTTCAACCGGATCGCGCCCATCTACACCGACGACGACTTCACCTATGACGGCGGCTATCCGATGGTATTGGATTCGCCGCTGCTGGATTTGCTGAATGTGCGCTATGTCGTCACCACGCCGGATGCGATCGTGCCCTTCCAGGAATGGGAGGCCGTCTGCTGTGAAGAAGCCCTGACGATCTGGGAGAATCCCGATGCACTGCCCCGTGCGGCACTGATCGCCGCCGATGCGCTGCCGCAAGACTGGCTGCCGCCGCAGAGTGCTGCGCCGGATTTGTACGCACGCGATGTGATCCCGCCGTACGAAGCGGCGACCATCACGCAAGACACAGGGCGCGAGAAATTCCTGGAGGTGCAGGCGGAAGCGGATGATTGGCTCTTCTACAGCGAGAACTACGCCCCCGGCTGGAAAGCCTTCGTGCGTCCAATGGGCGCGGGCGAAGAGCAGGAGACCCAGCTAGAAGTAGTGCGCGTGGCGGGCACCTTCCTCGGCGTGCAGTTACCCGCTGGCGAGTGGACTCTGCGCCTGGTCTACAGCCCGACGAGCTTTCAGGTAGGGTTCTTCGGCAGCGTCATCAGCGGCGCATTGCTGCTGCTCCTGCTGGGAATCTGGTTCTGGGCGACTTATGTTGGCGTCAATACGGACGAGAGTTCGCAGACCGCCAAAGTCGCCCGCAACAGCGTCGCGCCCATCATCTTGAATCTGTTCAACCGCGCCATTGATTTCGTGCTGGCCTTCGTCATTTATCGGCTGCTTACCCAGGAGATGGTCGGCGTCTACCAGTTCGCGGTGGTGGTCTTCGTCTGGTTCGATATTTTCACCAACTTCGGCCTCGACCTGTTCTTGATCCGTGAGGTGAGCCGTGACAAGGCACGCGGCGGCTACTTCCTCTACAACAGCAGCGCCTTGCGCTTCGGTCTCAGCGGCGTTGGGCTGGGGATTCTGGTAGTGTTCCTGCTGCTGTGGCAGAACGCCACCGCCAATCCGCTGCCGCAGGAGGGCCTCCTGGCCATCGTCCTGCTCTACCTGGGGCTGATTCCGGCGACCCTGAACAAGGGCATCTCGTCCCTGTATTACGCCCACGAGCAGGCCGACAAAACAGAGGCCATCGCCACCCTGACCACGATCAACAAGGCGATTTTCAGCGTGATCGTGCTGGTGATCGGCTGGGGGATTGTGGGGCTGGCTGCGGTCAGCATCCTCAACAACATTCTGACCATGATCGCCCTGTTGTGGATGGGGCGCGGGTTCTTCGCCGGGAGCCTGCCCAGCCGTCCCGATTGGCCTTCCATGCGCGGCATGATGCGCGAGGGCTGGCCACTGCTGTTGAATCACTTCCTGGCGACCATCTTCTTCCAGATCGACATCGTGATTTTGCAGGCTATGCGCGGCGCGACCATCGTCGCCGAGTACAGCACCGCTTACAAATGGTTGGCGGCGCTGAACGTGGTTCCGGCTTTCTTCACACGGGCACTCTTCCCGGTGCTCTCGCGCCAGGGGCAGGAAGACCGCGACGCCTTCCGCCGGACGTACCGCTTCGGCATCAAGCTGCTGGTGGCGGTGGCGCTGCCCGTCGCGGTGGGATTCACCGTCCTCGCCGAGCCGCTGACCCTGCTCCTCGCCGGGGCACGCTACCTGCCGAACGGCGCTATTGCGTTGACGATCATGATCTGGAGCATTCCCATCGGTTGGATGAACAGCCTGACGCAGTACGCCCTGGTCGCCCTCGATTTGCAGCGGATGATCACGCGAGCCTTCGTCGGGGCGGTAGCCTTCAACATCATCACCAACCTGATCTTCATCCCGCGGTTTGGCTTCCGCGCCGCTGCCGTGACCACCATCCTCAGCGAATTGGTGCTGTGGCTGCCCTTCGCTTATCTCATGCAGCGTGGGTTGGGCGCACCGCTGGGCTGGGGCGGGCTGCTGTGGCGGCCCCTGCTGGCGACGGGGGCAATGATCGGGGCGGCCTATGCCCTGCTCGCGGTGAATATGCTTCTGGCGCTGCTGGTCGCCAGCGCGGTTTATGTGGCGGTACTGCTGGTCTTGAATCCCCTGGATGAGGGCGAACGCGCCATCCTGCGCCCCCTGCTCCCCGAACGTGCCCGGAGCCTGCCCTTCGTGCGGGCGGTGTAGGACAAAGCAATTTCGCTGCGACGAACACGACAAAATGCCTGGGGGGGTGATCCGGCAGATGTCACTTGTTTAACCAGGTGGATCTTCTGGCCTGTCCTGGCATCAGCACATGCATTCGGCGGCTTCGATGTTCAGCGTGTAGGAACCGGGTATGACAGAATTTGAACCCGCCGCAAGCCACGCCATTAATGCAACTTAAAAATTTAATCGGGAAACATGCCGACATTCGGTAAATCATCTTGAACAGCCCTCGCTCGTGGTTGATCAGACCAATTGCTTGGCACTCTAGGCCAGAAGGGTGAGAGTTGCTCTTGTAACCGTACCACCACAGCACAATATCGCGCCGGGGATGCCGGGCGGCGGTGCGGCCTCAATTCAGGTCGCTGTGATCCGGCTTCTCGTCTTTTTTCCAGGAAAGGTCGCCGACGGCATCGTTGCGGGCGCTCTCGTTTTCAATGCCATTCCGTTCGATCTGCTTCAGCATTCGATCCACATAGTAGGTCATCTGGTAGAATGCGTCAGAGGCTTTGTCGCGACGGCGTTCGCGCAAGCGGCTATCCTGCGACGCCGCCTGGAATACCTGCCCACACTGGGCGTACAGATCCAGCATATGCGCGCCGACTGCGGTGTCCTGCGTCTCCTCGTAATACTTCACCAGTTCGTACCAGGAGAAGACAAAATCCCAGAAAGCCTCATCTTCCAGGTAAGCGTGCTTCTCCTGCTGGAAATCCACCGCCCGAAAACGCTCCACGATCTGATCTTCGATGCGGCGGCGCTTCTTCCCAATCAATACATCGTCAGACATAACCATCCTTACCAGTACAAACACCTTCCTGAACAGCTTACCAGAGAGCCTGGCCAGTCGAAAGCAGCGCTCATAGGCTGTTCATCGGTCAAACGGTGCGTCATCTGCGCACGAGGTATGCTACAATCCGCTTGATTTGCATCCAGAAATTGACCGAGTGTGTTAGCTGATGATTCGCTGGTTTGCCCGCTGTTTGCTCCTCGTATCCCTCTTTTTTGCCACCGTGTTCGCCATCGCCCAGGATGAACCCGCCGAAGCGCCGCGCCCGATCCCGACGACCACCGCGCAAAGCGATGGATTGCTGCTGGAACGTTATTTCACGGCCTTGCAACAGGGGCAGGTCGGGCTGATGCGCCTGAGTGGTGAGGGCATTGAGGAAGCGCGAATTCTCTTCCGGAGCAAGCAGTATCCCTTCTACCCGCTGGGTGAGGATGGCTGGTATGCCCTGCTGGTGGCGGATATTGACGCACAGCCGCGTGATTACAATTTCTCCGTGCTGGTGCGGCGTGCCGATGGCGGTGAGGTGAGCTTTGATGGGCTGGTGACGGTGGAGTCGGGGGCGTTCGTCCGCCAGCTCTTCGAAGTGCCCCCCGCCCTGGCCTACCTGACCGACCCCGCCATTGAGCGCAATGAATACGCCCGCCTGGATGCCCTGATGGAAGCGCCGCGTGCCGAACGCCTGTGGCAAGAACGCCTGTGGAGCCTGCCGCTGAATGCGCCGCTGACCTCCGGCTTCGGGCAGTATCGCATCCTCAACCAGAATGTGCAGACGCGGCATACGGGCTGGGATCACAGCGCCCCGGTAGGGACGCCCGTGCAGGCCATCGCCTCTGGTGAAGTGACTTTCGCGGGGCGGCTGGATATTCGTGGCAACTACGTCTTCATCGATCACGGCTGGGGGGTCTACAGCGGCTACGCTCATCTCTCGCAGATCAACGTAGAGCGCGGCATGAGCATCGAGGTCGGGCAGTTGATCGGTGCCAGCGGCAACACGGGACGCAGCAGCGGCCCCCACCTGCACTGGGAAGTCGCCGTGAATGGCGAATGGGTCGATAGCCTGCTCTTCATCGAGACCTGGCTGCCATAAGAGCGACGCCACATACGACGAGCAGTCCTGTGCACTGCCCAACATAGGAACGCACCGTTCGAATACCCTCGGGGGGATGAATCAAAAGCGCCCGCCGGGGCGAGCGCATCAAAAAAAGTGTTTTGAAAACAAGCTTAAGTTGACATGAGAATAACCGATCATTCAGCAGATGTCAACAACTTGTTAAGCCATTTCCCGCTCTTACAGGTGACTTCGTACAAGTTACACAAAGCCCCGGGCAGCCACGCGCCCTGTACGATCCTCGTGACTGCGCCTGCGCGACACTAGAAAACCCTGAATCCGTTCGCAGTTCCTCACCGTTTGGGGCTATAATCGGAGTCGTCGTGGGTTCGCACCGGGGCGGGTGTCTCGCCGCGCGCCTGCACAATCTGTCGTTGGAATAGGGTATGGGTTTTAGAATGATGCTTTTACGAGAAGTGAAGACGAAACGGCTGACCGTGATGCCGCCCGTCAACGGAGTGGGTTTCGTGCTGCAATGGATCGGGGCGACCTTCCTGCTGTGGGTCATCGGCGTCTTCCTGGTCACGCTGCAAGCCGTGATGGGCATGGTCAGCTTCTTTGCCCTGGGGCTGATGGGTCTCTTCAGCGTGTGGCTGCTGGTGCTGCTGGCAGGGGCGACTCTGGGCTGGCTGGCGGGGATGCTGCAAACCGCCGTGATGCAGGAAGGCAGCAAGTTCATCCCCGGTTGGCAGACGGCGACCATCATCGGCGGCACGATTGGCGTGCCCCTGGCGCTGCTGGCGAACCGCATCCTGGGCGCTTCCGGGCTGGATCGCGCCCTCGCGGGCGAAATCGGCCTCTGGCTGCCGCTGCTGATCCTGCTGCTGTGCATGAGCGTCACACAGGGAATCACGTTGTTCGTGCGCCGTAAGTCGGCGGGAACCTGGCTGCTGGCGACTCTCATCAGCGCCCTGGTCTATGCCCTGTTGCAAGGCATTTTCTGGCCGCTGGCGGTCGCCCTGCAAGCCGGGATTCAGGGGGTGGCGCTGTGGCATTTGCTGCGCGAAGAACCGGGCGAAGAGCAGGCGGAAAGTAGCGCGACTCAGGTGGTGTATGCACATCGTTGAGCAAAACGATACGCGCCTTGTCCTGCGCCAGCGGCGGCTGGGCATGGGGCTGGTGATGGGTCTCTTCACCGCGCTGATGGGCTTCACGCTCCTGAATGTCTTCGTCCAGGGTTTCCAGCGGCTGTCCGGTCTCAATTCCTGGCAGGCGATCTCCTGGGTGATCTGGCTGGGCTTCATCGGGTTCCTGCTGGTGGTGGGCATCCTCTCCGCTGCGTCGATGTTGCAAGGCGTAACCTGCACGCTCGACCGCGAACGCGAGACGGCTGCGGTGCGGCGGGCGCGTTTTCTTCGTTCCGCGCGGCAGACCTTTCCCATTTACAGTGTGTCGCATCTGGCGGTGGAACAGAACCCGGAAGTGCGCGTCTTCGGCGTCTTCCTGGTGCTGCGCAGCGGCGAACGGATCGCCCTGGCAACGGTGCCGCCGCACGAGCAAGAGCCGATGGATCGCACGGCACGCGCCGTCAAACGTTTCCTGCTGGATCGTTTCACGCCGGAGACCTGACGAAGGTGCCACCCGCAGGGCGGGCTGCTGCTACGCGGCCAATGGCGCATCGCGCAAGGGAGCGGGGCGACATCGCCCGTACCAACCTCACGCGAAATCCCTCTCCCACCAGGGGCTGAGGGATTGTGATCTTCGTTCAATCCTGCACCATCAATCCTGCACCATCCGCTCCAGGATTGTCTGCTTGCAGCGCTGCAACCAGCGCAGGTAGGTCTCTTCCAGTTCGATCCCGAAATCCAGCGTCATCTGCCAGAAGCCCTGTTCGCGCTTGCGAGCGGCATCTTCAGACGGTGGGATGTGAATCTCACGATATTGCGCCAATCGCGCCTGATGCCCCGCAATCTGCGCCTCGATCTGTTGCAGCACGACGTGATCCGGTATGTGGCTGGCGAAGAAAAGCTGCACGAGGAAGGCCTCACGGTGGGTGTAGAGCGGCTGTTCTTCGCGCAGCCAGCGCTCTAGCTCGGCCTGGCCTGCTTCCGTGACCTCGTAGACGCGGCGGTTGGGGCGCTCTTCCTGAATCTGCAATTCGCTGCACACCCAACCCCGCTGCGCCATCTTATCCAGCGTGCGATAAATCTGCGCCTGATCCGCACGCCAGAAATGCACCACCGTGCGATCAAACGCCAGATGTTTCAGATCGTAACCGCTCATGGGCTGGATGCTGAGCAAGCCCAGAATAGCGTGTGCCAGGGACATGACGACTTCCTTTCCGCTGTTGATGACATTCCTCGTGAATCAGTCGGGATGAAGAACAGCATCCCCGCGCATAGAAGAGGAGTATCATATGAGACAAATCCTATATGCAAATCGTACTGGCTAGTGACGACCTTGCACAAGAGGAGGAACCTCATGAATCCCGTCCTGAAGACCCTGATCCGCCTGCAGAACCCCATGATGAAATGGCTGCTGCGCTCACCGCTGCACGTCATCGTCAGCCGCATGTACATGCTCATCACCTTCACCGGGCGCAAATCCGGCAAGGTGTATACGACTCCCGTGCAATACGCCCAGGAAGGCCACACCCTCACCGTCATCAGCAGCGCCGAATACAAATGGTGGAAGAACCTGCGCGGCGGCGCGGATGTCCGGCTGCTCCTGCGCGGGCAGGAAGTGATCGGCAGGGCGGATGCGACAACCGATCCCACTGCCATCGCCGCAGCCATCGCCCGCGTCTATCCCTCGCTCTCGGAAGAGGCGCGCGCGGACTTCGTGAACGGCAAAGTCGCCATCACGATCCAACTCGCTGATTCCGCGCAGTCCGTCCCAACAATGCCGGAGGCCGCTTCATGACTCGTCGACTCGTACTTCCCTGGCGCTATTTGCTGCTGACCTTCGGCATTTCGTGGATCTTGTGGGCGCTGTTGGCGCTGACGCAGATCGACATCACGACCAACCTGCGCGTGGGGCTGATATACGTGCTGGGCGGTTTTGGCCCGACCATCGGTGGGATCATCACCGTACACACAACGCAGAACTTGCTCAAGATTCGCAATTTCTGGCAGCGGGTGCTGGAGCCGCGCCGCATCCAGCCACGCTGGCTACTGGTGATCCTCGGCCTGTATCCGGCGCTGACGCTGCTCTCTTTCTTGATCGTGACCGTCGTTAGCGGAACACCGCCGGACTTCAGCTACCTCGGTGAACTGCTGCGCGATCCGCCATTGTTGATCATCATCGCGCTCTCTGTCGTATTGATCGGCCCCGTCTCCGAAGAACTGGGTTGGCGCGGCTATTTGCAGGATTGGCTGCAAGAGCGGTTTTCGCCCCTGGTCACCAGCCTGTGGATGGGCTTCGCCTGGTGGCTGTGGCATGTGCCGCTGGTGCTGGTCGTCGGCTCCGATCTATACGGCTCGGCGATTGATGCGACGTTCGTCTTCGGCTTCCTGGGGACGACCATCCTCTACTCGATTCTCTTCACCTGGGTGTATAACCACAATGAGCGCAGCGTGCTGGCGGCGATCCTGATGCACTTCAGCATCAACCTGACGGCGAATCTCTTGCTGGTGCCGCCAGAAGTCTTCATGGTGCTGCTCTTCTTGCTGATCGGCGTGGCGCTGCTCGTGATCTGGCGTGGCGGGCTGCAACCGCGCAAGACGGGCCTACTCAGGAGCGGAGCATGAACGGATTGCCGATGGGAATCACGGGGCTGCGGTTGCTACTTGCCCCGTTTTTGTGGGCGGCGCTCTGGCACTTTGAGCCGATTCGAGCGCTGCCCCTCTTCTCCCTGGTCGCGCTGACGGATGTGCTGGATGGGGTGGCCGCACGACGCCTGAACGCCAGCACGGGAGCGGGTGCGTACTTCGATGCGACGGCGGATTTTCTGGTGTTGTTCGGTTCTTTCGCCGTCCTGGTTCTTCATCGTCTCTATCCTGCGTGGCTGCTGCTCCTGTTGCTGGGGATGTTCGGACAGTTCGTGTTCACATCGCGCAGCCAGCACCCCGTCTACGATCCGGTGGGCAAGCATTACGGCACCGCTCTATACGCCTGCCTCGGTATCACGATCCTGCTGCCCGAATACGGTGTGACCGACGCGCTGCTGCTGTATCTTTTGCTGCTCACGGGGGCTTCGCTGTTCAGCCGGTCTCTTATTTGACAAGGTGTTCCTCCTTGCCTGTCCTGGCCTCAACACGGGTTGTTATGTGTGAGAAGTGGAATGGTCAATCCACGCCAGTGGCTTCACATGCGTCCGCGGCTGCCTGCCGCAGTCCATGCTTGATTGTTCGCAGGTGGCAGTGTCACGGGTTGCCGCAGCGACGATTGATGCCAAACAAGTGCTGGTCGCGCCAGGGGATCCGGCGTAGAATGACGGTAGCTCAGCCCCCGCCACTCAATCCCCTTCCGATTGCAATCGAGAGGGGAAGGATCGAGTCTTCTTGCGGGGACACCAACAACCGATAACCAAAAACGAACAAGCATCCCATGAGCGAACGAACCCACAACTGGCCTGTCTGGGGGCATGATTGGGCGGTGGACTTCCTGCGCAAGAGCATGGCGCACGGACGCAACCGCCACGCCTACCTGATTACAGGTACCAGCAGCATCGGCAAGAACCAACTCGCGCACGCTTTCGCGATGGCGCTGAACTGCACGCACGAAGACCCGGCACAGCATCCCTGCGGCGAATGTCGCTCCTGCCGTTTGATCTACAGCGGCAATCACCCGGATATGCTCTACAGCCGGACGGACGAGAAGAGCGGCCAACTGAAGATTGACGCCATCCGGGAGGTGACGCGGCTGCTTGCCCTGAAACCCTTCGACTCGCGCTACCGCGTCGCCATCTTCGATGACTTCGACGCCGCGCAGCCCCGCGCACAGGATGCCCTCTTGAAGACGCTGGAAGAGCCGCCGGGGCACGCCGTCCTGATCCTGCTGGCGCAGTCAACTGAGCGCGTGATGACCACCATCACATCGCGCTGTCAGGTTGTCCCGCTGCGTCCCGTTGCGAGCGAGACGGTGCAGCGCGTCCTGGAAATGCACGGCGCAGACGAAGAACGCGCCACCCTGCTGGCGCGGCTCAGCAGCGGCAGAGTCGGCTGGGCGCTGAATGCCCTGCGCGATGATGTCGTGATGCAGGAGCGTGACGATATGCTGGATATGCTGGAGAACGTCATCAGCAGCAGTCGGGCGGGGCGCTTCGCCATCGCCGAAGACCTGGATAAACTCGCCCGCAAGGACAAAGGCGCGATCCGCACCCTGCTGGAAACCTGGCAGACCTACTGGCGCGATGTGCTGCTGCTGGCGCAGGGAAGCCCCGTGAAGCCCTGCAACAGCGACCGCCATGTGCAGATGCAGCAGCTTGTCCAGCGCATCCAGCCGGAAGACGCCCTGCACGCCCTCCAGGCCACTCGCCGCACCCTCAACGAGACGCTCAAGACCAATGCCAGCGTGCGCCTCGCGTTGGAAGTGCTCTTTCTGGATTACCCGGGGCTGAAAGCCTGAGAGCGCATCGCCCCGTACTCCTGTTGCTCGGCAGGCGGGGCGGGTTCAAGGGAGCTGGCGTGCCGATGCCGCCCCCGGATGTGCTGCGGCTCAGGTCGTCTCTTCTTCCAGGAATTGCGCCCAGGGACCGTGCATGCCATTTTCGGTGACGCCGTAATATACGCGCAGATGACCGTTGTCGCGCTGTACGAGATCGTAGCGCGTGCTGCCCGCCTTCTGGTAGCGCCGCCAGAGGCCGATGTCGCCGACCCATTCCACGCGCTCCGGTTTGACCGGGTTGCCCTCGTACTGTTTGATCGCATAGTGCCACAACCGCCGCGCTGAGGTGCGCGTGACCTTGCTCACCTTGCTATCGTTGCGCAGGTCGCGCATCGTGTAATAGGTCGTGTCGCCGCGCTCATCAATTTCGGCGATTTCCACACCGGAACGCGGCGCAGGAATCTGCTCGGTGGCGGGCGGTTCCGCGCTGGCGCTGGCTGGCGGCATGGGGGCGGATTCGAGAGCGTGACTGTTGACCGGAAGCGGCGCATCCCCCGGCTGCAAGACGACCCCCTGTCGCACCAGATTGACGATCTCATCGCGCACGGCGAGGTTGGTATCGGCTTCGTCGCGCAGGTAGATGTTGTTGTCGTTGACGGCGTAGGGGCGGTCATCGCCATAGGGCACCAGAATGCGAATGATGGTCTTGCCCTGGGTTTCCTGCGCGTCAATCTGCACATCCAGCGAAGGCGTCAGCAGGCGTTCGATCTCATTTTGCAGCACTTTGATGGCATCGCTGGGCGCACCGATGCCCTTGATGGGCTTGCTCTTGTTGGCGCTGAGTCCCACGTAAATCGTGCCGCCGTTGGTGTTGGCGAAGGCGCAGACATCGGCGATGATGGCGTGCAGCTTGCCCCCCTGGCGATCCATCGATTCGTGGAAGGACTGCACCAGGCTAGGGCCTTCTTCCCGCGCTGCCAGGATGTAATCGTAGGGCTGATGCCCCGGATTGTAGGGACGATGCCGCGAGAAATCCGTGCCTTCCAGCACTTCTTTGATCGCCTCAAAGGAGCGTTCGCGCAGCAGCATCTCCGTCACACGCTCGCCCACGCCGAAGCGGGTATTCTTGCCCTCTTTCATGCTGTCCAGCGAGTGCGCGTCGGAACCCTGTATGCAATGCATGCGGCGGGGGTATTCTGGCTTGGTGCCGTTGAAGAAGCTCTGCGTGCTGCTGCGGCCTTTGCGGTGCAAATCGGTGAGTTCCAGGGCGTGCAGGTGTTTGTCCTGCGTGTAGGCGATGCGCGTCTGCCCGCCGAAATTCATGCCGCGCATGGCGACGCCGTGCGCCGCATTGGCATGTGCCGCAATCGCCAGCCCACCCGCTTCGTGAATCTGCGCATAGGCTTCTAGCACGTCGGTGGTCGCTCCCGCCGCCGGATCGCCGCGATCCAGCACGTCGGGCGGGACGTTCAGGCTCAGCAGGATGTGTTCCAGGTAGCGCAGGGGCGTATCGTGCGGGAAGATCCCCAGCACATGGAAGCCGAAGGTCGCGGTGAATTCGAACCCTGGCAGCACCAGAATCCGATCTAATAGACGGCGATATTCCGCCAGGATGCGCAGCTCGTCCGCCAGGGCACGCCCGGATTGTTCCAGAAATTCCAGGCGTTCAATCTCTCGCATCATGGCTTTGTACCCATCGATCGTGTTGTGGTCGGTGAAGGCGATGATGTCGATGCCCCGAAATTCGGCGCGGCGCAAAATGTCAATATATGTTGCGTCTTTGTCTTTGTAGTCCACGCTGGCAGGCGTATGCAGGTGCAAATCCACCCGATACCACTGCGAGCGCTGACCTCGTTTGTTACTCAAGGTTCATTTCTCGTGTCACAAGTTGCTATTTACGGTTGATTGCGTGTATGAGCCTCAGGTGCCCAGGAGACGCGCGAAGATGACTTGCAAATCCGCCGGATCGAAAGGTTTGACGATGAATTCATCGGCTCCGGCTGCCATGACTTCCTCACGGACATCCAGGCCAGAGGCCATCAAAATGGGGCGGTTGGCGAAGGCCGGGTGCTGGCGCAATTGGCGCACGACATCTACCCCCTCCATATCCGTCAAATGGTAATCGATAATCAAGATGTTGGGGTTCTCGCTCTCCGCTCTGGCGAGCGCGTCCGTCCCCTGTCGCGCGATGACGACTTCGTAGCCGTCCAGTTCCAGCAAGGTTTTCATCAAGCTGGTCATCGTCTGGTCATCGTCCACGAGCATTACTTTGGTCACAGTCCGTTATCTTTCTGATACGGGATGCTGCCGCGCAGCCATCCGCAAATACACAAAACTGGAAATCACCACAGCGAGCCGATGCGGGATGTAGGGGCGGCACGAACCTGGAAATTTGCCGCCGGAGCGCAGCGCCCCCACGCCAACCCGACTATAGCTCAGGTTGTTTCGGGCTGTCCAGTTGGCTGCAGGGCATGTTCCAGCACCTCATCCATGTGCCCCACCAGGATGAAATTCATCTGCTCGCGAATCTCGTCTGGCAGGTCGTCCAGGTCTTGCTCGTTCTTCCGGGGCAAAATCACCGTATCCACGCCGATGCGGTGCGCCGCCAGCATCTTGTCCTTGATGCCACCGACCGGGAGCACCTTGCCACCCAGGGTCAATTCGCCCGTCATGGCGACGTTGCTGCGCGTGGGCTGCTTCGTCACCAGGGAGGCCAGGGCCGTTGCCATCGTGATGCCCGCCGAGGGGCCATCCTTGGGCGTTGCGCCAGCCGGGACATGCAGATGGATGTCATTTTCGGTGAAGAACTTGGCATCCACCCCCAGGGCTTCGGCGCGGTTGCGCACGTAGCTGAGGGCAATCTGGGCGCTCTCCTGCATCACTTCGCCGAGCTGCCCCGTGTACTTGAAGCCCTTGCCACCACTCATCAACGTGGCTTCCACGAAGAGCACATCGCCGCCGACGGGCGTCCAGGCCAGCCCCGTCGCCACACCCGGCGCGTCCGTGCGATCTTCCAACTCGGTGCGGTAACCGAAGCGCGGCTTGCCCAACAGTTCGCGAGTTAGCGCTTCATCGACCACCACCTGATCCGTCTTGTTCTCGGCGATGCGCGTGACCACCTTGCGTGCCACCCGCCCGATTTCGCGTTCCAGGTTGCGCACACCCGCTTCACGGGTGAAGTCCTGGATGACGGTCTCCAACGACTCCGGCGTGAATTCGATCTCCTCGCTGCGCAGGCCGTTCTCCCGAATCTGGCGCGGGACGAGGTACTGCTGCGCGATGGCGAGCTTCTCTTGCTCGGTATAGCCGCTCAGTTGAATCACCTCCATGCGATCCAGCAGCGGCCCCGGGATCGTCTCCAGGGTGTTGGCCGTGCAGATGAAGAAGACTTCGCTCAAGTCGAAAGCCACATCGAGATAGGTATCGCGGAATTCGCTGTTCTGTTCAGGGTCGAGCAGTTCCAGCAGGGCAGAGGCCGGGTCTCCCCGGAAATCACGTCCCAGCTTATCGACTTCATCCAGCATAATCAGCGGATTGCGCGACTCGACCCGGCGCAGGGTCTGCACGATGCGCCCCGGCATGGCACCGATGTAGGTGCGACGGAAACCGCGAATCTCGGCCTCATCGCGGATCCCGCCCAGGCTCAGGCGGATGAATTTGCGCTCCATCGCCCGCGCAATCGACGCCCCCAGCGATGTCTTGCCGACACCCGGCGGCCCCACGAAACAGAGAATCGCCCCTGTGCGCTCGCGGCGCACTTTGTCCTCGTAATCTTCCAGTTCGTCGGCGCGTTCGCTGCGCAGCTTGCGCACCGCCAGAAATTCCAGGATGCGCTCCTTGATGTCTTCCAGGCCGTAATGGTCGGCGTTGAGGACTTCACGCGCATGCCCAATGTCGAGATTGTCGTCCGTACGCTGATCCCAGGGCATGTTCGTCAGCCAATCCAGGTAGGTACGGATGACGCCGTATTCCGCCGAAGCCACCGAGAGCTTGCTCAGGCGATCCAGCTCGCGCTCGGCCTCTTTGCGGGCTTCCTCCGTCATATTGGTCTCGTCGATCTTCTGACGAAACTGCTCGACTTCCTCAAACTGGTCATCCCCTTCGGAAAGTTCGCGCTGGATGGCCTTCAGTTGCTCGCGCAGGTAGTACTCGCGCTGGGACTTTTCCATCTCGGATTGGGCTTCCGTCTGGATTTTGCGCCCCAGTTCCAGCACTTCCACTTCCTTGTTGAGCAATTCCAGCAGCAGCCGCAGCTTCTCCTGCACGCTGTTCATCTCCAGCAGGCGTTGGGCGTCTTCCAGTTCGATGCGCACATAGGTCGCGATGGAGTAGACCAGTTGCAGCGGATCATCGACCGACAGCGCCGAGGAAACCAGTTCCGTCGGGATGTTCGGCATCAGGTCTGCCAGCGTGCGGAAGCGATCTGTGATGTTGCGCACCAGGGCTTCGGTCTGGAGTTCGTCCGCGTCCATCTCTTCGTCTGTCGTCAGGACAGTGGCCTTCAGGTAGGGGTCTTCCGCCGTGAATTCCAGGATGCGGATGCGCTGCAAACCCTGCACCAGCAGGCGAATCGTGCCGTCCGGCGCGCGGAATAAGCGGTGAATGGAGGCCAGCGTGCCGACCCGGTAGACTTCATCGGGACCCGGCTTCTCCTGTTCGGGATCATGCGCCGTGACCAGCCCCACCAGCCGTTCGCCGTTGATGACATCATCGACCAGATTGATGCTGCGCGGCTGCCCGACAGTCAGCGGAATCGCCGTCTGCGGGTAGACGACCAGGCCGCGCAAGGGCAGGATCGGTACTTCCTGCGGGGCATATTCGTCGTCAAAGTCCGCCAATACATCGGGATCAACGCCGCCTTCGCCGCTGTTCTCGCCATTCCCTTTGTTGGATAGCAGTCGTTCAATTAAGCGCTCTAGCTCGTCGCTCATGTCGCTGTCTTTCGTTGTTTCTCGTTGGCTTCTTCGTCTGTATACGTGTGGTTCCTCTGCCGGGTTTGCTCCAACCCCAGCCCGGTACAACCCGGCAGAATCCTGCCGAGGCGTACACAATGTATACAGTGTAACGCTTGTGGGTAAAAACGCCATAAGAACGCGCCACAAAGCCCAGGGTAATCGCCTCAAGCCGTGCATGGTGTAGAGAAGGAGCAGAATAGCGGGTGACACATGGTGTATTCCCTACGTTCCCCCTTTGCGTCCCCCATTTCGTAGCGGGATACCCATGCTCCCCTTGCGCAGCTATACATTACCCACATCTTGGGAGGGTCGAAACAGGGTGT
>CAZJWX010000074.1:0-24069 GCA_964549915.1 uncultured Anaerolineaceae bacterium
AACAAGGTGCGTTTGGAACCCCTTGCTGCCTAATCTGCTGTATTTTCGAGGAAGGAAGCACCGTTCTCTTCAACGAACCGTGGGCACCCACCACTCAGACCTGCTCGAATTGTGGTGAGAGCCACAAGCTGGACTTGAAAGACCGAACATTCGCGTGTGGTCACTGCGGCTTGGTGCTAGATCGCGACCACAACGCAGCGATCAACATTCGCACCGGGGCATCGGCGCATACTGCCAGAGGCGACGTAAGACGATCTTCGCATCGCTGTTGATGGCAGAAGCTGCCGCCTTCAGGCCGTGGGGAGTAGTATGTCACATCACGACTCTTCGCCATCTTTCGGCGGCTTGCTGAGGCGTGCCAGCCGCGCCGAGAGGTCATCATCCACCTTGCGCGAATCGACCGTGTGGGTGACGGGGCGCTCAGGCGCTTCTTGTTCGCGGCGCTCCCGGGCTTCGCGTGCCGCCGCTTCCGGGTCGCCGAAGTCGTTGGTCACCGTGCGCGTGTAGCTGGAAATCAACTCGCTCAGGCGCTGGCGCGTGTCATCCAACTGCTGCACGATCTGCGAACCGATGGTATCTGCCGATTCGCCGCCCTCTTCGTCTGGCTGCGCCTTACCTTCGGCCTCATTGGTCTGCGCTTCCTGGATGACGCCTTCCATCGTGTTCACCTGCGAGATCAAATCCTGCGTCAGATATTGGTGTTCACGCAGGTCGGCTTCGGTCATTTCCAGTTCGCGCTGGGCTTGCTGCATCCGGCGGATGGCGTAGCGTGCGGCCTCTTCGCGGCCTTCAGCAACGGCCTGATCCGCCTGGGCGTCGTAGTCGCGGATTTCAGTGTAGAGCTTATCTACACGCGCCTGCAATTCATTCTGATACGCGAGGGCATCCTCGATGCGCTGGCGCAGGGTCTTCACATCGTCCTGCAAACCGCGCCGGATGTCTTGCCGCGCGAGGGCTTTGCGCCGCGAACGGCTGGTGTTCTCGTCGATGGGATCGACGATGTTGTTGACGTGCGCCCGTACCAGGGTGTTCAGCTTATCGAAGAAATTGTTCGGCATCTCATACTCTCCGTTCCCTTGCTCACTATCAGTATACCGCACTCAGCCGTCACAGGTTGCATCCCAGGCCAATTCATAGAGCGTCATGTTCTCGCGTCCCAGTTCCAGGGTGATCGCTTCGCCCGTTGTGTAGCGCGGGCAAAGGCGCGGGTCGTCCGGGTCATCACCGGGAATCTGATCCGGGAAGGCCAGCAGGTAGCGGGCATCGCGTTCGCGCAGCAACTGCCAGAGCGCATCGGCATCCGTCACGAGGGGAATCACTTCCGGGCTGACCAATCCTGCAATATCCAGCAGCGGGCGCGGCGCGAAGTAGCCCACTGCGCCGATGTCATGAATCGCCAGCAATTCGTCTTCAGGCAGGGTCTCGCGGATGTATTCCGCAGAGGCGACCATCTCGCCGTTGATGATGCGCACATCGGTCACATAGGCGACTAATCCCTGCCCGATGAAAGCCAGGAAGAGCGCCGCTGCTGAAATCGCCAGAACCCGCGCCAGCGTCCGCAGCAGCAGCGCCCCCCGCGCCCACTGTACGAGCCAGGCCGTGCCCACCACGCCGATGACGACCAGTGCAGGCAGGGCTGGCATCACGTAACGCCCGTGCTGGTAGGCGGCAGGCAGGCGCACCGCATAGAGCGCGATCAGCCCCAGGCTCCAGGCCAGCGGCAGCAAGAAGAAGAGCGCCTGTTTCCAGGGCTTTCGATTGGGGACGGCGTAGGCGTAGGCGAAGATACCCGGCAGCAGCAAAAATTGCCCACCCACCAGAATCGCCAGCAGTAGCTGCCCATAGCGCTCGAAGAAACCGAAACGCTCCAGCAAGATGGCATGCTGCTGGAATTTGGCATCGGCGGTATCCGGCAGCAGGCCACCCGTGAGCTGCCAGTTCAGCAGCAAGTACGGAGCCAGTACCAATCCGAAGGCCAGAGCCGCGCCGATCCCCCAGAGGATGACCTTCTGCAAACTGCCCTGCGGACGCGCCACCAACAGCGCCAGCGCACACAAGCCCCCCAACATGACCCCTTCCGGGCGGGCGAGGGCGGTGAGCGCTGTGAACGCGCCGAAGACCGCGCCGCGCCGCAGCAGCGCCGGGGTCGATTGCGCCAAATCGTCCAGTTCGCGCCATGCCAGCCAGAGCAGCAGCAAGGTGAACATGCCGAAGAGCATCGTCTCCATGCCGGAAGCCGCCGCCCAGATCAGGTGCCAGGTCGCCAGCAGCGCCAGTCCGGCAATCCAGCCAACCCATCGCGTATCCGGCGCGACCCGCTCCGCGAGGCGAGCGCCCAGCATGGCGGCGCTTCCCAGTGCCAGCGCACCCAGCAGATGCGTCCAGAGCATGTTGGGAAGGCGCAGAGCGTAGCCAATCGCCAGCAGCACCGTATACAGCGGCGATGTCGAAGCGGCGCTTGGCTGCCCCGGCAAAAATGCCCATTCGCCGCGCAGCGCCAGATTGCGCCCGTAAGTCTGGTGAATCCAGCTATCGTCGAGCGGGAAGCCCCAGCCCGCCGCCAGCGCGTAGAGCGCTACCAGCGCCCCCGCCAACAGCAGAAAGGCTCCGTCACGTCGGGTCACGCTCAAAGGCATACAGCATCACTCCTGGCAAATCGACTTCGATGGGCGTCAGGAATTCCGGCGGCGTCTCAAACTGCATTGGCGCTGTGATGCCGCCTTCTTCCAGCAAGAGGTAATCGACCTCGTAGCGTTCGGCGATCTCCAGCGCGATGTCCGGCGTCTCGTTCGGTAGCTGCACACCCTGCAACCCCGTGAAATAGTACAGACGCGCCGGATCGTTGAGCATGACCCGCGCATCGTCGGGCAGCATTTCCGCCAGCAGCGCCATTTCTGGCGGCACTTCGCGCACCGTTCGTGCCGGAATCGCCAGCGCCAGACTCAGCAGCACAATCAGGCCAACGATTGCGCCAGAGAAGATGCGTTTTGCGGGCGTGGCCTTCCAGGTGCGCCGCCGCTGCGCAATCCAGTCAATCGCGTCATCCAATCCAACCAGACCCAGCGCCATCCACCAGGGTACCAGCGCCGCTGCCGCATGGAAGAGGCCGCCGCGCACCCCAGGAAAGGGAAATACCAGCGAAAACGCCAGGTGCAGCCCAATCGCAAACCAGATCACCGGGCGCAGGAAGGGATCGCGCCGCCGTCGCCAGAGGGCGATCAGGATGAAGGGAGCCAGCACAATCACCCCTTCGACGGCGAGGAAGTTCACCAATGCACCGTTCGCGCTGAAGGTCGCCCAGAGGCGGCTCTGGATGAAGGCATCCGCGCCGTCGGCGAAGAGCGTCTGTGGGCTGGCGTCTGGCGGATACGCGAAGAGGTCGTCGTATTCGGTGTACCAGATGGCCTGAGTGCCGCCAGCAGGCAGAATCGCGCCAATCGTCGCCTGGTTGCGCAGGAACCAGGGCAGCATGGTCAGGGCATAGGCTGCCGTGAAAAGCAGCAGCCAGAGCAGCCGTTTTCTCCAGATTGTGCGGTTGCCGAAAGGCCACAGAATCGCCAGCCAGCCGACCAGCAGCAGCAGCAAGCCATCGTTGCGCACCACATGCCCTAATCCGGCGGAAATCCCCGCCAGCAGCCACCAGCGCCAATTATGACGCTCTACCGTCAACCCCAGCCCGGCGAAGGCCAATCCCAAGGCTCCTACCAGGGCATAGGGTGCGAAAGTATCCGTCTGCCCCCAGGCACGCAGGAAGTACCCGCTGAAGATGGTCAGCAAGCCGCTCATCCAGGCATGGCGTGACGTGCCGCCGAAGCGCCAGCCGAGCCAGTATCCTGTGACTGTCGCGCCCCACAGGCACAGCGCCAACCCGACCTGTGCCGCCGCGTAGCCTACGCCGAAGAAGAACATCCCCAGCGCGGCCACCAGGGAAGTCCCCGGCATCCAGTAAGTGTGCGAGGGCGCGGGGAGCGAATCCGGCGGGGAGAAATAGAGCCAGACGTATTCATCAACGAAACCGCTACCGCTGGCGATCTGTTCAGCGACGTTGTAGTGATAGAACGAGTCCGTGAACCCGGGCTGCTGGTTGAATCCGTAGACGGCTGCCAGGGCACTGACCAGGGAGAACAAAGCAAAGATCGTGAGTCCGCGTCGGTTCAACGGAGGTTCCCTCGCGTCAGGGCGCACAGTTCGTCGGAATCTCGTCCGCTGGCTGCGCGTATGGATACACATTCAGGTCATTGAAGCGCAGGGGTTCGCCTGCCTTGTAATACTGCCCCAACCAGGCGAAGGTCTCCTGCATCAGCGGGCTGCTCGCTTCGGCGATTTCGTCTTCCGAGCGCTGCAACGTGACGAACCAGATGCGCTCGGCTCCGGCAGCGGCTGCGGCGAGACAACCCCTTTCCGCCACACCCAGGACGGCCTGCGTCGATGGATCGAGCGTATCCTGCGGTGATCCTTGCGGGTCGGCGATGAAACGCTGCTCAAGCTGTGGCGCATAAACCACCGCAGGCAGCACCGTGAGCTTGTTCATGTGAATGATAACATCGCCCGGCTCTGCCTGCGCGTTAATGGTTGCCATGGCCTGCCGCGTGGGAACGTAGGGGAAGGTATTCAACTGATACTGCGCGAACAAGCCGATTCCCACCAGCACAATGCCGATTCCGCTCAGCATGGCCTTCAACGGGCGCGGCATGGCGCTGCGCACGAAGAGCCACGCCAGCAAGACATAGCCCATGAGGGCGCTGGCAATCAGGGCGCGGTTGAGGAAGATGGGTACAATCTGCGAGAAGAGCCACATCAGGGCAATCGGCGCAGCGAAGAGCCAGAGCACAGTCAACACCGGGGCACGCTCCTGGCGGAAACGCGGCCTGCGCACTTCCATCGCAATCTGGAACACGAGCAGCAGCAGCAGGATCAACGACCCGGCGAAGAGCAGCAGCGACGGCGTGGGAGCCACTTCCAATCCACCGCCGAAGAAGACCCGCACCGCCAGCAGCAGCGAAGCTACCGAGGGCTGTTCGATCCAGTAACTGGCGTTCAGTTGCTGCACCTGCGCAGGCAGATTCACCAGCCAGGGCAGAAAAACCACAACGGCAATTCCGGCGCTGCCGACAACACGCGCGAACATCTCCCACTCGCGTCGAATCAGCGGAATCAATCCCAACGCCATCAGATAGAAGGCTGCGAGCTGCTGGGTGTGCATCGCCAGCCCCGCCAGCACGCCGAAACCAACCCACCAGCCCCAGGCCCCCGCGCCGGGATCATCTTCTGTGCGCAGTTGTGGATAGCCCCGCAGGAAGCAATAGGTCGCCAGCAGCAGCAACAGCGCCAACAGGCTGTACATGCGTGCTTCCTGTGAATACTGCACGTGAAAGGGCGCAATCGTCGTGATGAAGGCGGCGGCGAGTCCGGTACGTGGATCGAACAAATCGCGGGCGACCCAATAGACCGCGCCGACAGTCAGCACTCCTGTGACCACACTGAGCAGCCGCACCGCAAACGTGCTCGAACCGAGCATCTGCATCCATCCGGAGAGCGTCAAGTAATAGAGCAGGGGATGCTCTACCGCATTGACCGTGCCGGAGAGCATGGTTGCCAGGTCATTTTGCGCGAAGAGTACGCTGAAGGCTTCGTCGTACCACAGGCTGTGATCGCCCAGGCTGACCAGCCGCAGCGCCAGTGCCAGCAGCAGAATCGCGAATAGGATGAGGATAGAACGGTTGCGGTTCATCAATCCGGAAAGTAATTCTCGTCCACTGGTTTGATACGGATATGATGCTCGTCGCCATCGGATGCAAATTGCAGCAGCGGCAGCATCAACTCGTTGTACTTCGGAACGCTCACTTCTTTTTCTCCCCGTGTGAAATTAATCCAGTTTCTTCAGCAGATTTTCTGCCTTGCCCCCAATGAGATCATCGTCATGATCCGACCATTTCGTGAGCAGCCCTTGCAAGCGGGTCGATTTTGCCAGCAATTCCGCTGTGTCATCGTCATTTTTGCGCACGGTATCCAGCGCCAGCAACGCCTGATAAATGGCCTCGTTGTCGAACTTCTTGTGCTGCGCCAGGATCGCATCACGCAAGGGCTGCGCCACCAACTGCGGCTGTGCCTGACTGAGCGCATAGAGCAGACTCGCGGCTGCCTGTGGCTGCGTCTGTAGCAATGTCACCAGATACGTCACGGTGTCTTTCTGGCGGCTCTCATCCAGCGTCAAACGCAGCAGTTCTCGCGAAAGGGTCTCTTCGTAGACATCGCTCTCTTTGGGCACCGTTGGGTTATGGCGCTGCAAGATCAGCCCAATTTGAAAGAGGGCGAATTGCTGTTCATCGAAATCGGAAGAAATCGCTTCGCGCAGCAATTCTTCCCAGGCTTGCATGATTCTGCTCATCGAATGGCCTCTATAGATTCCTCATCCTGAGTAGGGGCGCGATCATGTCGCGCCCGATATTGTGCAAATGGGTTTGGCTCACCAGCGGTGATGTACCTGCGGGCGGGCGTATTCGCCGTAAATCTCCCGGATGCGCCGCATAGTCTCGTCGCTCAGCGGCGGCAGATCAGCAGCGGCGACGTTATCGCTGGCCTGCTTCGGATTCTTCGCGCCGGGGATGGCGCAGGTCACCGCGTCGAACATCAGAATCCAGCGCAGCGCGAACTGCGGCATGGTCGCGCCCTCTGGCAGCAGCTTCTTGATCTCGTCTACGGCGTCCAGCCCGGTCTCGTATTCCAGCCCGGCGAAGGTCTCGCCCACGTCGAAGGCTTCCCCCTTGCGGTTGAAGTTGCGATGGTCGTCCGCCTCGAAGGTCGTCTGGCGCGTCATCTTGCCCGTGAGCAGACCACTCGCCAGCGGAACGCGCACAATCACGCCGATGTTGCGCTTTTTGGCCTGTTCGAAGAACAATTCCGAGGGGCGCATCCGCAGCATATTGAAGATGATCTGCACCGTCTCCACGCCGGGATATTCGATGGCCTTGAGCGCTTCTTCGACCTTCTCCACACTGACGCCATAATGCTTGATCTTGCCCTGCTGCTTGAGGTCATCCAGCACGCCGAAGGTCTCCGGCATGTAGTAAACCGGGGTCGGCGGGCAGTGAAGCTGCACCAGATCGAGCGCTTCCACATCGAGCTTCTTCAGACTGCGCTCGATGAAGGCGGTCAGGTTCTCGCGGTTGTAGCCCGCCGCCACATGGGGGTTCAGGCGGCGTCCGGCCTTGGTCGCGACGACGATCTCTTCAGGACGTTCCTTCAGCACCTGGGCGATCAACTGCTCGCTGTGACCGTCCCCATAAACGTCGGCGGTGTCGATGAAATTCACGCCCTGGTCGATGGCGGTATGCAGCGCCGCCAGCGACTCATCGTCCTTGACTGTACCCCAGGAGCCACCAATGGCCCAGGCCCCAAAACTGATCTCCGAGACGTTGTACCCCGTCCGGCCTAATGTGCGATATTTCATCAGAAAAACCTTTCGTGTGAATCATTATGTTCACATTGTACCTATGGGGTTATGAGGATGTCTAGCAAGATATTCGGAGATTGGAGCTTGATACCAACGTGAAGCCACTGGCGTACAATCGTGAAAAACTCAGCACTCGGCACCCAACACTCAGAACTGTGATTACTGCCCGCTCATGCGCAGGACTTTGCCCACTGTGCGAATCAGGATGTCGATATCCAGCAACAGCGATTGGTGACGGATGTAGTAGAGGTCGTATTGCAGCTTCACCAGGGCGTCTTCGTCCGTCGCCCCGTATTTGTAGCGCACCTGTGCCCACCCCGTCAGGCCGGGTCGGATGACGTGGCGCGTGCGATAAAACGGAATCTTCTGCTGCAAGCGCTCGACGTGGTGCGGGCGCTCCGGACGCGGGCCAATCAGGCTCATCTGCCCGGTGAGGACGGTGAATAACTGCGGCACTTCATCGAGGCGAGTCTTGCGCAGGAAGCGCCCCACACGGGTGATGCGCGGATCATTCTGCTGGGCGAAGACCGCGCCCGTCTTACCTTCCGCGTCCGGGATCATGGTGCGCAATTTGGTGATTTTGAAGACGCGCCCGTTCAACCCCACGCGCTCCTGGCGGTAGAAAATCGGTCCCGGCGAATCGAGGTAGATCGCCAGCGCGATGAAGGGCAGCAACAGGGCATATAGCAGCAGGCCAATCGCCGCCAACGTGATGTCCATCACTCGCTTGATTGCCGGAGTGGGATTGAAGACCGACGTTCCAGCGATGGGCAGCACCACCGCCCAATGATCGCCGACGTGCTCCACTGGCACGCGCTCCATGATGCGCTCGTAGAGAATCGGCATGGGGGTGATCGCCACGCCGTGTTCGTAGGCGTCCATCACCCCCTGGAAGACTTCACCCGGCAGTTCGCGCGTAGACGTGACGATCAACTCGCTGATGTTCTCGCGCAGCACGATGTCCAGCAAATCGCCACCCGTCCCCAGGATGGGCACCCCGGCGATTTCGTCACGCTCCTCTTCGCCCTTCCCGATGATTCCCAACAGCGTGTAGCTGTTCGTGGCGTGTTCGCGCAGGACATCAATCATCGTTCGCGCCGCCCAATCTGTGCCGATGACCAGGGCGCGGCGCGGCGCACTCGCCCAGCCAATCAGCGCCGGGTTCAGCAAGCGGCTGATCGCCAGCAGCCCAAATGAAGCGACTCCGTAATAGAGAATGAAGAGGCGCGGCAAGGCATCGCGCGGAGAGACGAAGAAGACGATCAGATAGACCACCAGCGATTGCAGGGTGATCGCCAGCAGGCGCTGCAACGAGAGCCAACGATCCGCAGCCAGCGACAATTCGTAGTAATCATTGGCGCTCGCCAGCAAGAACCACAGCAGATTCAGGGCGAAGAACCAGCCAATCTGCGTCAGCAAAAATTCCTGGTCGAAGGCACGCGCCCCCACCCACGCCCAGGTCGCCAGTGCGATCAAGACTGCCAGCGTGACCATCAGCGCATCCCCGGCCATCAAGAGCAGACGCCGCTCGGAGAGGCGAAGCTGCACGCGCCGCTTGCGGGGCAGCGCCGGGGACGCAAGGACATGCCGTTCTGTCGTGCTGTGTTTCCAGGTCATCGTGCGTCTTCCCATCCTGTTTGGCATCTCATTCGCCGGAATATTCGTAAATGGTCACACTATTCACGCGGTAGACAGGCTCCAGAATCGTGCGACAGGCCGCCTGACCGATGCGGTTCTCTTGCGAACCGATGAGGACGAAGCGGATGTCATAGCGTTCCAGCAGCACCTCACATTCGGACAGATCGTCGATTTCGGTCTGGTACCATTCACGCACGGCTGCAAGCTGTTCTTCGGCGTTGGGCGTTTCAGCGTAATGCCCGTAGACCACCCGCGCCCCGACCCAGGCCGGAATCCACAGGCTGACGGCGGGAGACGCCAGAATCACCTCATCTTCTCCCACGACATCATCCAGTACCGAAAAGACCTCGATGTATTCCGGTGCCAGCGTCACCCCTAGCGACCAGCCCCGGAGGATTGGCACCAGCGGAGAGAAGAGCCAGACGACATGACTGACCCCCATCAGCAGCACACCCAGGGTATAGACCAGGCGGCGGCGACGATGACGCAGGTACTTCAGCCAGAAATCTTCCATGGAACGCGTCGCGAAGTACGCAATCGGCAGCATCAGGCCAATCCAGAAATAGTGCTGTTCCGGCAGGGGTAAATACGCCAGCACGATCATCGATAGCAACCAGAGCAGCATCAGGCGATCCCCATCTGGCTCGAAGTTGCGCAGCGCCCGCCACAGCCCCGGCAGCGCCAATAGCAGCGGCAGCCCCAGCCCGACGAGCAACGTCGGCAGCGATGGAAGCAGGCCGCGCTGCTGCACCCAACTGGCGACACCGGGATTATGCACCAGCAGCAGCAAATCGTAGGTCAGGACGGGCAGTGCCGGGACGAAGAACCACAACCCCCAGCGCCATTCGCGTATGGTCACCTTGCCCTGCTGGTACCACTGCACCCCTACGCTCAGCACGAAGGCCAGCCCCAGCGGGATCAGCGCATCCGGGTAGACAAACGCCAGCACCAGACTGGCGAAGAAGACCACGATGCCGCCATTATCGACGCTGGGCATTTCCGTCTCGCCAGGGCGAAAAATCGCGATCAAGGTCGAGAGCAGCAGCGCAACACAGGCAATCGCCAGCGGATAGTGCACGTTCGCCGTCGCACTGAAGAGCGGGTAGGGTTGCGGCAGGGCGAGATCCGGCAGCAGCGCCCCGGTAGGGTTGCCCAATAAGGCGACCAGCCAACCCAGACCCGACCCGACCGACGCCAGCAAGAAGAAGATGCGGCGTGGGCGCGTCTTGACCCAGATGCTCGCGGCAAGCTGGTAAATCGTCAGCAGCATCAACGTGCCCGTCAACACGCGCAGCAGGTGAAACATCAGAATCGGTGAGGGCAGGGTCAGGCGGGCGAATTGACCAATACTGGTGTAGAGTGGATGTACCAGGGCACTGCTGAGGGCTTCAGGGGAGTATTGCAGGTCTACCAACCAATCACCGCTGATTCCCTGCTGAATGCGGGCGAGGCTGGCTGCCCCATCGTAATGATCGTGCAGCACGCCCATGAACTGCCAGTCGGCACCAGGTGGCCGCAGAATCGCCAGCAGCAAGTACGGCGAAAACGAGAAGAGCAGCAGAGTCAAACTGATCCAGATCGTCCAGCGCCATTCGTTGCGCGTCACATGCCCGGTGATTCTCGTTTGCATGGAGTTCTCCCTGTTCGCTGTCATGTTGCTGGTGGGCACATTGCCCGCAGAAAACGAGATCGCTTGTACAGTTTGCAACGGATTTATCGGTAACGGCTCACAGTCTAGTATAAAGGATGCAAATCAACCTGAACCAATGAGGAATGCGCAAACTTATGAACCAGGCAAAAGTGCTCTACCAGTTGCAAGAGGCTGAACTTCGCATTCGCAAGCACACGCAGCGCATCGCCGAAATCGATGCACAGCTCGAGAATCATACCGCAGTTCAGGCGGCACAGGCAGTGGTGAACGCCGCACAGGAGCGGTTGCGCCCCTTGCAGACGCGGCAGCGTGACCTGGAATTGCAGTTGCAGACCGCACAGCAGAAGCGCGAACAGACGGAGCAGCGCCTCTACAGTGGCAGCGTGACCAACCCCAAGGAACTCCAGGATATGCAGAATGAGATCGAAGCGCTCAAGCGCCGCCGCGATGACCTGGATACGGATATGCTGATGACGATGGATTCCGTAGAAGAAGCCGCCGCCGAACTCGAACTCGCCCAGGAGCAGCTCAGCGCCACACAAGCCGCCGTCTCCGCAGAGAACGAAGATGCCATCCGCGAAAAAGAAGAATTGCAGGCAGAAGTCACGACGTTGGAAGCAGAGCGCGAGTCACTCCGGGAGCAGGTGGAGCCGGAGAATTTGCAGCGCTACGAGCGGCTCAAGCCGCAGACGCGCAACCGAGCGGTATCGCGGCTGGTGGACGATGGCATCTGCGAGGCCTGCGGCATCCAGCAAATCGGCACGCATGCACGCGAGATTCGCCAGGGCAAGGAAATCCTGACCTGCCGCAACTGCCGCCGTCTGCTGGTCTACGTGGGGTGAGGCTGCGCGAGGCAGGCAGCAGGGTTCACGGTCGAAACCATGCAGTCGAAAACACACGAATGTGCATGATGCGCCTCTGGCGCGGCGTGTAAGCCCCTGGAAACCGGAGATTCGGTTCCAGGGGCCGCTTCGCTTCTGCTTGTATGGGCGATCTACCGTATCACAGGAATATCTTCGTAATTGCCCTGCACGATATCCAGGAAGCCCGTGAAGACCCAGCCCGTCGTACCCTTCCAGAGCACCAGGAACCAATCGCCATTTTCGGTGCGGCCCGATACGGGCAGGAAGGCGCCCCAGGTAATGCGCCCTGTCTGTGGTGAGAGGACGTTGGGTTCGGCACGCATTCGCATCCCGGCATTCGTCTGTACCAGCACGCCCGTATCGTTGAAGCCTTCCGGCAGGCCGAAGACCGTCGTCGCTGAACGAACAGGCGCGACAAATTCATTGCCGTTGATGAAGAGGTAGTAACCGTACGCCCAGCCCTGGAACTCGTTCAGTTGCAGCAAGAACCAGGTGGCGTCTGCGTTGCGCCCGACGACCTGGTAGGTCTGCCCGCGTAGAATCTGGCTGATGACGTTGCCACCCAGGGACGGCGCATCGCGCACATTCAGCACACCAGCGCGGATCACAGTGGCAGTCAGAGCACCCGGCGGAATCGGCGGCAGCCCGGTGTTGCTGGGGGTGAAGGTCGGGCCTGCTGTGCCCCCCGTGACCTGCTCCCAGAAGACCTGGATGACCGCGTTGCCCGTGAATTCGACATATTCCACGCGGATGGTGTGGGGGCCTTCCGTCAGCACGACTTCCGCCGTGCTCTCGAAGAGGCCGTTATTCGCCGCGAAGTTGTCGATGACCGCCACGCCATCAACGAAGACGCGCACACCATCGTCATAGCGTGCAGTGAAGCGATAGGTGGCGGCGGCAAATTGCTGCGTAGAATCCCAGGAAGCACTCCAGTTATCCGCCGGGAAGCCAGCAATGCCGTTCGGGGCGGCTGTGCCGAAATTGTAATTGACGGCAGCTTCCACGCGGGTCAGCGATGGCGTACCGCTGAGCGAGGTGTTGGCGTAATAGTTGGCCGTCCAGCCCGAACCGAAAATCTGCGCTTCGGACTGCTGCACGCCCAACGACAGAATTAGCGCAAAGAGTACAACAAAAGAAGAAACGATTGTGAAACCACGTACCCGGTTGGTCATCGGCGCGTGCCTCCGTGTTGATGATGGCGAATCTCTTTCACAGTATACCATCGCTCCAACAATTCGCTTGTCTTTCAGACAATATTTCGACACCAGCGTGGGGACATCGGTGGCTGCTGGCGTTGCGTCATGGTCGCGACACGAAAGAAACCCGATGCCGGCTCAGTCCAGGAAGAAACGCACCGTCAGAGGAGAAACTCATGCTCGACCTGCTCGACTACCGACGCCAGGTGTTCGATATGTACCGCCAGATTCGCGTTCAGGGCAGTGACGCGCCCCAATCATTTGCCCTCTTCCGCCAGACGCGCGACGATCTCTTCGCCCATCACACACAATCCGCCCTGCCCCGTGAGCAGCGCGAGAACTTCCAGGGGCTGCGCTACTACGACTACAACCCGGATTACCGTGTGCTGGCTGCGTTGGAGCCTGTGCAGAAGCCTGCGAGCTACGGCCTGGACGCCGGGGACGATGGCACGGTCAGCATTCGGGAAATTGGGCGCGTGCGTTTCACCCTGCCGACGGGCACTGGATCGTTGGGCGTATTCTGGATTGCGGGCTACGGCGGTGGGGTCTTCGTCCCCTTCCGGGATGCCACCAATGGCGATACGACCTACGGCGGGGGGCGCTACCTGCTGGATACGATCAAAGGGGCTGACCTGGGCATGGAGCGCGAGCAGTTGCTGCTGGACTTCAACTACGCTTATCATCCCTCTTGCTATTACAACCCGCGCTGGACGTGCCCACTGGCGCCGATGCAGAATCGACTCAATTTTCCTGTGCAGGCCGGGGAGCAGGTGCTGACAGCCTGACGAAGCCCCAACCCGTGTGGTCGCCTCAAACCGTGAGGTAAAACATGCTCCGCTGCTGCGCATTGCGAGAGGCTGGCGACCACACAGAGAGCACGATTCCGCTCTTGCGGGGGTGCTTCTGGCTTTTTCCTGGTATCCTGCGCAACTTCGCGTTTGAGCCTTTTTGATGCGATTGTTCGCAAGCCCCAACCTTCTGGCTGCACAAGCGGCGCTTTTTTTGCCATAATGGAAAAGATATAGCTCACCCAACGAATGTGAACGCTGCATGACGCAAATCTCGGCTGCTGAAAACCACATCATCCAGGTACTTGATGACCGCTGGAGACTGCTGTACCAGGAGCGTCCCACCGCCGAAGCCACACGCAACGGACTGCGCTATGGCAACCGTTTCGGCAGCAGCCGACGCCTACCCGCTGAGAAGCACCTGCCATCGACGGATATTCAGCAAGTCGTCCTCGGGTGGCAGCGCAGCGACGAATCCTGGCATCTGGGGCTGATTCTGGCCCCGCAGATTGCGCAGCAGCGTGGCAGCCGCTGGTGTGAACTGGTCTACTGGCCTGATCCGGATATTCATGTGTTCCAGGAATTGGCACAGCAGACGGGCGAACATCTGGCGGGTGTGCTGGGGGTTCCCTTCCGCCTCGTGCCACCGCGTCCCGTTACTGTGCAAGCGCCACAACGTCCGCTCCCGGAATTGCCGCTGAAGTTCGGCCTGTGGACGATGGAGTACGCCTCGGCAGATAAGCGGCGCTTCGTCATCAAGCGTTCGACGCGCTGGGAAATGCGCCAGACAGGGCGCATCCTCTGGTACGGTTTCTGGATGATCGTCTATCTCGTGCTCTCCTTGCTGACCTTCTTCAGTGATCTGGCGCTGCCCAACGCCGGAACCCTGCTGCCTGATCCGCATTGGCTACCCTATCTGGGATTGGCGACGGTGGGTCTGTTGGCAGTGTTGATCCTGTGGACGCTCTTCAACACGCTGCGCAAGCCGAACAGCATCTTCGTTGACGGTGTGCGCGGGACCATCAGCGCCTGGAAAGATCGTCGTCTGGTGTGGCAGGTGCCCGCCAACGAGATTCAGTCCATTTACGTTTCTGAAGTGGTCAAGAAGCGCGAAGCTCCCCCGGCCACCGAATACGGCGAGATCAACCTGCACCTGGGTGGCGGCAAATTCCATTTTGTGCTGGCGCAAGAAGATGCCGAAAACAACGAACGCACGCCACAGCCGGGACAAACAATTGAGTATCAGAACTCGGAAATTCGCGAACTGACTCGCGACGGCGTTTACACGGATTTGCAGGCCGCCAACCTCTACATCGCGGCGACGCTGGGTGACCTCTCCGCCTGGCATGATCTCCGGGTGCGTTGACCCCTGAACAAGGTTGACTCGTGGCTTATTGCCCGAAACCTCAACACTTCTCCCACAAGATATGGGTGTAAAATTAACGAAACGTTGAGCAACAATAAGCCTGAAGGTGCAGGATCATCATGAAATCCACCATCCTCTATGTAGAAGACAACCCGCTGAACTTACGCCTTGTGCGGCGTATGCTGAACAGCTTCGGCTACGCCATCGAAGAAGCACCCGATGCCATGACGGGCATGAGCAAGATCGAAACCTGCTCGCCGGATCTGATTCTGGTCGATGTGAACTTGCCGGGGATCGACGGCCTGGAACTGACCCGCCGCTTGAAAGCCGACCCGCGCACGGCGCACATCCCGATCATCGCGCTGACCGCCAACGCCATGCACGGTGACCGTGAATTGTGCCTGGAAGCGGGCTGCGATGGCTACCTGGCGAAACCGGTCGCGCGGCTCGAACTGAAAAATGCCGTCAACAGCTTCTTGCGCCCGGTCGCAGCACAATCTGCCTGATGCCAGGCTGAGAATTGCGCAACGCTTGCTTGTTGGGTATGTTTATCCACAGGCGAAAAAATGCCTGGATGATGAATCCCGCGTGGGGTTCGTGATGGGCACAGCCGCGCCGCTAACCCTGTACCACTTGTGCGAGATGATCTGGCATATGACACCGAAGATCTATTTGATTGATGATAACCCGGCCAACCAACGCCTGATTAGCTGGGTTGTCGATGCGACGAAGTGTGAACTGCGCAGCTTCCTGGATGCGGAAACTGGCCTGGAAGCGTGCTTCAGCGAACCACCCGACCTTGTGCTGCTGGACATCGGCCTGCCAGGAATGAATGGCGAGGAAGCCTGCAAAGCACTCAAAGATGATGCGCGCACCGCACACATCCCGATTGTTGCCGTCACCGCCAACAACATGCCGGGAGATAAAGAATACTTGCTCAGCGTGGGCTTTGATGATTATCTGGGCAAGCCCATCACACGGTTGGAGTTGTCGCAGCTCATCACGCGCTACACGGCATCGGGATAGCAAGGGCACAGTGAGAACCCCGTCACACAGACCATGAAGGCCGCTTTCGCTGGCTTTGCCGCTGCATTACACGAGGGCAGAGTGTTGCGAAATTCATTTTCCATTCATGCATCACAATGAAAGTTAAAGAAACCTGAACAACCATTCACGTTATACTGTTTCCAGGTTGAATAAATACGAACAATGGTGAGGACTTCGCAATGGTAGCTGCCATGGAAGTACACGGCGACGCCCTGGAAGGGCTGCATACCCCTGAAAAACTCTGGTTCGAAGTGAATGACGAGGGCGACGCTTGCGATGCCCTGGTTTGCATGGATGATGGCACGGTTTACACGGCGCTCTTCGTGACGTTCGAGTATTTGCAGCGCCAACTGGAACTGAATTTCCAGATGACCCAGCAAATGCCCGATGCCCCCGAAGTGCCGTATTATGTGCTGGATACGCCGCACATCCTCGTGCCCGAACTCACGCGCGAGATCATCGAAGACACGATTGACGCCCTGATGGTGCAGGATGTCTTCGAGAGTCACTTCACGCGGGTGACGGAAGCAGAAGAGATCCCCAACCCCGAACCGCCGCGAACTAACGGCGACGGCAGACGCGCGACGCAAGAAGTGGCGGCTGTTGTGATTTCGGATGTGTTGGTGGTGGAAGACTGACGCCCCCTCCCTTCAGGAAGACAGCCTCAACATCGCTGCTTTTTGGCGAGGTCGTGCGAATTGGCGTACGACCTCGCTTTGATTTTGCCTGCCGCTTGTTATAATCAGCGCCGAGTTTGCCGTCAGCCCCAGGAACGATTTTTCCGAGTCGTGGATGGATCGTTTGTGGATGGTGCAGTTGTTGCCTCTGCTACCAATCGCAAGAGGTGTACCGCTGGATTGCCCGCAAATCACCAACGACCAGCTACCCAAAACGAACGACGTTCAACACACATCACAGAGGAGATTGCATGTCTGAAGAACGCTATGAGGAAAGCCACCTCTACAAGATTCGCCATAGCCTCGCGCATGTGATGGCGCAGGCCGTGCTGGAAAAATACCCAGACGCGAAGATCGCCATCGGCCCGCCCATTGAGGACGGCTTCTACTACGATTTCGATCTGCCGGAGGACTTCAGCGAAGCCGACCTGAAAGACATTGAGAAGCGGATGCGCAAGATCGTCAGCCAGAAGCATGAATTCACGATGCGTGAGATCACGCCGGAAGAAGGGCGCGAACTCTTCAAAGACCAGCCCTACAAGCTGGAGTTGATCGACGATCTGGTCAACGGGCGCGTGGATGACAATGGCAACCCAATCGCGGAGCCTGCCGAGAAGCTCACGGTTTACACGCAGGATACGTTCACGGATCTCTGCCGAGGCCCGCACGTCGAGAGCACGAAGGACATCCATCCGAAGTCTTTCAGCATTACCTTCCGCCAGCCCGCCGGGGCCTACTGGCGCGGTGACGAGAAGCGCAAGATGCTGACGCGCCTCTACGGTACGGCCTGGGAAACGCCGGAAGAACTCAAGGAATACCTGCATCTGCTGGAAGAAGCCCAGAAGCGCGATCATCGCGTGGTCGGTCGCAAGCTCGACCTGTTCATCCTCGATCCGCTGGTGGGCAAGGGGCTGCCGCTGTGGCTGCCGAATGGGGCTATCCTGCGCGATACGCTGGAGCGCTGGCTGCGTCAGGTGCAGCTTGATAACGGCTACGATCCCGTGGTGACGCCGCACATCGGCAACCTGGATCTGTATCGCACGAGCGGGCACTATCCCTACTACAGCGACAGCCAGTATTCGCCGATTCAGGTGGATGAAGAAGAATACATGCTGAAGCCGATGAACTGCCCGCATCACTGCATGATTTATAAGAGCGCGCCACGCAGCTACCGCGACCTGCCCGTGCGCCTTGCGGAATTTGGCACGGTCTATCGCTACGAACAGTCCGGCGAATTGAACGGCCTGACGCGCGTACGCGGCTTCACGGTGGATGATGCGCACATCTACGTCACGCCAGAGCAGCTCCTGGAAGAGTTCAAAGATGTGGTACGCCTGATCCAGATGGTTTTCGGCACGCTGGGGTTGGGGAACTTCAGCGCCCGCATCGGCAAGCGCGACCCGGAAAGTGACAAGTACGTCGGCGATCCGGAATTGTGGGATAAGGCAACGGCAGCCATCATCCAGGCCTGTGACGAGCTGGGCCTGCCTTACATCGAAGAAGAAGGCGAAGCAGCATTCTACGGCCCCAAACTGGATTTCATCGTGCGCGATGTGCTCAAGCGCGAGTGGCAGCTTGGCACGGTGCAGGTGGATTACAACCTGCCGCAACGCTTCGAACTGGAGTACATGGACAGCGACAACCAGCTCAAGCGCCCGGTCATGATTCACCGCGCACCCTTCGGCAGCATGGAGCGCTTCATCGGGATCTTGATTGAGCACTTCGCCGGAGCGTTCCCGGTCTGGCTGGCACCGCAGCAGGTGATGGTCATTCCCATCGGCGACGACCACAACGCCTACGCGCAGGAAATCGTCGCAGAATTGAGTGCGGTGGGTATTCGCGCCAGGGCCGACCTGCGCGGCAAGAACATGCGCAGCAAGATCAAGGAACATCGCAAAATGCTGATCCCGTACTTGCTGGTCGTGGGGGATCGCGATGTGGAGAATCGCACGGTGAGCGTCCGGCTGCGCACGGATGAAGACAAGGGTGCGATGCCGCTGGAAGATTTCCGCGAGATGATCGTCGGTCTGGTCAAAAGCCAGAGCATGGAACTCTTCCCTGAAGCCACGCCGGAAAGCGGGGATTGAGCCGCTGCGACTTGAAGCGGGAGTGACGCCGCAGCGAGCAATGATGTTGCTGCCCCACTCTCCCTCACCACACGCCGGGGATCAAATCAAAAACTTGACCACCCCGGCACAAGTCAGTATACTGCTGCATATGAACACACAAGCACACCTGACCAGCAAGTTCCGCATGTCGATGCCGATGACCCATAGTACGGGCAGACGGCGCTTTTAGCATGCAATCTTGATCTGAGTGCTACCGAGTCAAATGACCGTCTGCCCCGTGCAGGCGGTTTTTTGTTTCCAGTGCCGTGCAGCGGCGGCAAAACGCGCTATAATCAGCGCCGCATCAGGAAGGATGAGCACCTTTAACACAGCAACTCAGACAACTCTCGAACAACTTGTGACAGAATGCAGCCAGAATCCGCATGTACTGGCCATCGCAACCTACACGGAAACGCCGCGCGTGCTGCGCCTCGTATGCTATGTGCAGGAGACCGACCTCGCACCCGTGCCCGCCCCCCTGCGATACATCGAAGGCACGCTGATCCAGGTAGAGCAGCACAGTCTTGGTGCCGAAGATGCCGCCGCTGCGACCCCCGCCGGAGCATTACGCCTGATCCCGTCGTGGCGCGACGCCGAAATCCGCTACGATCCGCAGGGCCTATTGACCGCCCGCAAAGCGCAGGCCGAGGGCTTCCAGTGGGGGGAAGGTTTGCAGCAGCGAGCGAACCACGATACCAGCCAGCGCCTCTATGACCTCGTACCGCTGCTGCAATGCCTGATTCACGGCGTAGAGCAAGATGATTGGTCGCTGCTCTCGCTGGAGGCGGGCGAAATCGGTCGTGCGCTGGGTGATCTGGTGCTGGTGCAGCGGGGGCAGTTGATTGCCTCTGAAGGCGAGATGTACCGCGCACTGCAATCGGCCATCGGCGAAAGCAGCACCTGGTGGCGCGAATTCGCTCAGGCAGTGGGCTTGCGCCTACCCAGCGGATGGATCAGCCTGGCGCGAATGCGCGGGCTGGCCGCGCTCTCTTTATATCTGGAAACGCTCAAATTGTTCGCCGACATCCTGGAAGATTCGCATCGCAGCGTCATCGAGACCACCGCTCAACAGATTGAAGAAACCGTAGGAGCATTTCGTAAATGAGCAAGCATATTCACGTTTCCGTCGCCTGGCCTTACGCCAATGGTGACCTGCACGTCGGGCACATCGCCGGAGCCTACCTCCCGGCGGATATTTTCGCGCGCTACCATCGCCTGAAGGGCAACCAGGTGCTGATGGTCAGCGGCAGCGATAGTCACGGCACGCCGATCATGGTGGAAGCGCGTAAACGCGGCATCCCGGCACGAGATTTGTTCGAGCGCTATCATGAGCGCTTCTTGCTGACTCAGCAGAAAATCGGCATCAGCTATGATCTGTTCACGCATACTGATACGGAGAATCACCACCGTGTCGCGCAGGACATCTTCTTGAGGCTGCTGGAAAACGGGCATCTGAAGAAAGAAGCGCAGACGCTGCTCTACAGTGAGCAAGAAGGGCGCTTCCTGCCGGATCGCTTCGTGCAGGGCACCTGCTACATCTGCGGCTTCGACAGCGCACGCGGTGACCAGTGCGACAACTGCGGCAACTTGATGGACATCACCAAACTGATTGACCCGCGCAACATCGAGAATCCAGAGGATAAGCTGGTGCTGCGTGATACGGAGCATTACTTCTTGCAGTTGGGTCATTTCGTCGAGGAGTTGAAGGCCTACCTTGCTGAACATAAGCATCACTGGCGGCCTGCTGTGATCAACTTCAGCCAGAATTTCGTCAAGGATTTGCAGCAGCGCCCCATCACCCGCGATATTGATTGGGGCATTGATGTGCCGCTGGAAGGCTGGGAAGACAAGAAGATGTATGTCTGGTTCGAGGCGGTGATGGGCTATTTCACGGCCTCGGTGGAATGGGCGAAGAACATCGGGCAGCCCGATGCCTGGAAAGCATGGTGGTACAACCCGGAAGCGGAGATTTACAACTTCATCGGTAAAGATAACATCCCCTTCCATACGGTCATCTGGCAATCCGAACTGCTCGGGGTGGAGCGCATCTACGAAGAAGATGAGGGCAAGCGCCTGCAACTTCCCTATGATGTTCCGGCGAACGAGTTCATGAACATCGAGGGCAAGCAATTCAGCAAGAGCCGCAACTGGGCGATCTGGCTGCCGGATATCCTGGAACGGTATCAACCGGATGCCGTGCGGTACTATGTCGCACGCACCTTCCCGGAGACGAGCGACAGTGACTTCAGTTGGCAGGGCTTCTATGAGCGCGTGAACAATGAACTACTGGCCGCCTGGGGCAATCTGGTCAATCGCGTCCTGGGTTTCGCCTATAAGCGCTTCGACGGCCAGGTTCCCGAATACGATGCGTTGACCGAGGCGGACAAGGCCATCATCGAGCAGGTGCGCGGCGGCTTCGAGACAGTCGGCACCCTGCTGGAACAGGTGAAATTGCGAAGCGCCCTCAGCGAGGCGCTGACATTGGCACAGGAGGTCAACGCCTGGTTGAACGAGCGCGAACCCTGGAAGACCTACAAAGAAGACAAGGCCGACGCCGCGCGATCCGTCTTCACAGCGCTGCAATGCATCAATGATCTGAAGACGCTCTTCGCTCCCTTCGTGCCTTTCAGCAGCCAGAAGGTGCATGAGTACCTGGGCTTTGACGGGCAGTTGTTCGGCGAACTGCGCATTGAAGAATACGAGGAAACGACGCGCTCGCACAAGGCGCTCTTCTACGACGGAGCCAACGCCATCGGCAATTGGGAAGCGCAAGACATCCAGCCGGGGCAGGCGCTGCGCCAGCCGTCGCCGCTCTTCACCAAGCTGGAGCCGGAGATGGTCGAAGAAGAGCAGAGCCGCCTGGGGCAACCACGCGAGGAACACGAAATCCTCGTCGAAACCGCGCAGTAGCGGCGCTTCCAGGCCAGCGACACATCGGGACAATTGTGAGCAACCAGCCAGGTTGCTCCTACGCCAGACCGTCCTACGGGCATGAACGTTCATGCCCGTAGCGCCTGGGGGAAGCAGGGCGATTCTCCGGAATAGAGAGTTGTCCTCACCCCGGGCAACTTGCGGTATACTGAGCAGGTAGTTGCACTCAACAAGGAAACACGCCTCTATGACCCCCGACACCACGAAAAGCATACGCCTGGATGGAACGCGCTTCAAAGATGCGCAGGGACGCACTTTGATCCTGCGCGGCGTGAACCTGGCGGGTAGCAGCAAAATCCCGACGACGCCCAACGGCGCGACACACCTCAGCGCGGGTTTTTTCGATCATCGAAATGTGAGTTTCGTGGGGCGGCCTTTCCCGCTGGAAGAGGCCGATGAGCACTTCGAGCGGTTGCGCACCTGGGGGCTGACCTTTCTGCGCTTCCTGGTGACGTGGGAGGCGGTCGAACACGCTGGCCCCGGCATCTACGATAACGAGTACCTCGATTACCTGGAGGCCGTCGTCGAGAAGGCTGCTGAGTACGACATGCTGCTCTTCATCGACCCACACCAGGATGTCTGGAGCCGCTTCAGCGGGGGCGATGGCGCACCGGGATGGACGCTGGAACTGGTCGGATTCGACATCGCTAATTTCCAGGAGACAGGGGCGGCGCTGGTGCATCAACTGCACGGCGACCCCTTCCCCCGGATGCAATGGGCGGGCAATTATACCAAGCTGGCGACCGCGACCATGTTCACGCTGTTCTTCGGGGGGCGGGATTTCGCTCCCAAGCTGACAATCGATGGCGAGAACATCCAGGATTATCTTCAGCGGCATTTCCTGGGTTCCATGCAGGAAGTCGCCAGGCGCATGGTGGGCAAGGAGCACGTCATCGGCTATGACAGCTTCAACGAGCCGTCCATGGGCTTCATCGGCAAGCACAACCTGAAGGCAACGGAAACACCGCTGCTCCTGGGAGCGACGCCATCGCCGTATCAGGCCATGCTGCTGGGAGAAGGAATCGCGCAGAGCGTCACAGATTGGCAGTTGAATACGGAGCGCGTCCGCGCGCTGGGCCGCAAATTCATCGATCCCGATGGGAAACGCGCCTGGATGCCGGGACGACGCTGCATCTGGCAAGAACACCAGGTGTGGGATTTTGATGGCACGGGCTTGCCGCGCCTGATGCGCCCCGACTATTTCCATCGGGTGAAGGGCAACGAGATTGACTTCGAGCGCGATTACCTGCGTCCCTTCATCAACCGCTATGCGGAGAGCATTCGTGAGATTGACCCGGAAGCGATCATCTTCGTGGAGTTCGAGGCCTTCGGCAAGCCGGGTGTTCCCAAATGGGGTGAAGATGATGCGCAGAACATCGTCTACGCGCCGCACTGGTATGATTACGTCACGTTGATGACCAAGCGCTATTTCCGAGACATCGGCGCGGACAAGGTCAGTTTCCGTCCGATCTTCGGCTATCGCAATATCCGCCGCTCCTTCGTGGATCAACTGGCCTACTATAAGAAGATAGCTGTCGAGCAATTTGGCGGTGTGCCAACCATCATCGGCGAGACGGGCATCCCCTTCGACCTGAATCGCGAGCACGCCTACCGGACGCATGATTTCAGCGTCCAGGTCGAGGCAATGGACAACACGCTACAAGCCCTGGACGCCAATCTCCTGAGTGCCACCCTCTGGAATTACACGCCAGATAATGACAATTTCCGGGGCGACCTGTGGAATGGCGAAGACCTTTCCATTTATAGTCCCGATCAACGAGATGACCCCGCGAACATCCACAGCGGAGGACGAGCGCTGGAAGCTGTCGTGCGCCCCTATGCCCTGGCCACCGCCGGACAGCCGCTCTTCATGCGGTATGATGTGCCGACAGGCGTCTTCGAGTATGGTTTCAACCATGACGATGCCGTCGACGCGCCGACAGAATTCTTCGTCCCGAATTACCAGTACCCCGAAGGCTACCGGGTAACGGTCAGCGACGGCGAATACGAGCAGGACACTGAGAATCAGCGTTTGATCTACTGGCACGGCGGGGTGAAGAAGACGCATACGATCCGCGTCGAGCCGCTGATTCCGCGCGAAATCAAGAAAGAAGTGCGTCGTCTGGGGTCGCTGCTGGCTGTGTTGGGGATGATGTTCCTGGTCTGGCGCGTCTGGCGCTGGCTGCGGCAGGACAAACAGAAGCCCGACACTGCATAGGGGCTACCAGCAACAAAGCGTGTGATCGGCGTCTCCTGTGCGTGGCATGCAGAAGCCGCCGTCTTCTCTTCCACCATCGGAATCAAAAAAGCCCGTGTTGGGGCTTGTGGTGGTTGGCGGGTGTGAGCAATCA
>CAZJWX010000075.1:0-23304 GCA_964549915.1 uncultured Anaerolineaceae bacterium
TCTCCACTACACATTACCAACTTTCTTTCATTTTTGAAGCGATTGCCCTGGCGCTCATCCTTCTTGTGGCGCAAATGGTGTATACTATCCTTAGCGAACAACAAAACATCATCGCGCAAGCATGAAGATTTCGGCAAGCTTTCTCTGTAAATGTTGCGTTATACTACAGTTATCTCATAAACTAAGCGTGCAGTTTTCTGCAAGTTGAGAATCCTGGCAAACCCATGCGCGAAGAGCAATCCCAGCAGTTAATCCAATTTGCGACCACCCTGCACGAACAGCAGGGCAGCGAAGACTCCATCTTGCAGGCCACCCTGAAGCATATGGGGCGTGCTGTAGAAGCAGAGGGCGGCTGCATCATCGCCTTTGCGGAGGATGCCAGCGTGCAGCAGGTCTACGCACTGGGAGCGCAGAGCACATCACACAGCACCCGGCGCGCCGTCTGGGCGAATTTGCTGCATTATGGCGTGATTGGCCTGGTCTACTACGGGCAGCAGATCGTTGCCCTGCGCAATATCAAGACGGATCCGCGCTGGTCGGATGTCTCGCAGATTTCGTTTCTGGCGCGGCAAGGGTCGGCGATTGCGGTTCCCATCCAGTCCAAAAAGCAGGTGCTGGCCGTCCTGCTGCTGACTCATCCCCAGATCGATTACTTCAACCCGGAGCACGGCCAATACCTGAAGGCCGCCGCAAACGTCGCAGCTCCCGCCTTGCGTACGGCGCGGAGCCTGGCACAGGCCAACCGGGGTATGCTGACCTACCAGATGCTCTTCGAACACACCCTGGTGCCGATGCTGCTGACCGACCGCACCGGGATCATCCGCATCGCCAACCACGAAGCCGCCCGCTACGTCGGCTTCAACACCCGCGACTTACAGGGCGTCACGCTGCAAGACTTGAACATCGACATCAACTCCCAGGGCGACCTGAACGAACTGGAACCGGACGAAGAGCGCTTCCTGACGACTTCGGTCTACGACATCGAAGGCCGCGAAATTCCGACCATGATCCGCATCCGCCAACTGGATTACAACGGCGAACAGCTTCTGGAATGGATGCTGCAAGACATCAGTGCGCAAATGGAATTGGAGCAGCTTCGGCGTGACCTGACCGCGATGGTCTACCATGACTTGCGCGGGCCGTTGAGCAATGTGCAGGCGTCCATGCTGACCCTCAACCGCTTGCTGAACGACGACGCGAACGCGGTGGTGCAGCGTATGCTGGAACTGGGGCAGCGCAGCGTGCGGCAGGTGAAGCACATGGTGGATGGCTTGCTGGATATTCAACGGCTGGAAGCGGGCAGCAGCATCCTCAACCGCCAACCCACTGACCTGCCCGATTTGCTGCGCGAAGTCTTCGAACTGACGCAGCCCATGGCGGCAGAGGTGATGCAAACCATCGTCATCAAAGCTGCGCCAAACCTCCCGCGCCTCTCCGTTGACCGGGACATGGTGATGCGCGTGCTGCTCAACCTCGTCGAAAATGCCATCAAATACACGCCAGAACGCAGCCTGATCGAGATTTACGCGGGCGTGCAAGACGGAAATGTCGTCGTGCGCGTGCGGGATAACGGCCCCGGCATCGCGCCGGAAATGCGCCAGCAGGTCTTCGACAAATTCAGCCGCATCCGCTACCAGGATGTCCCCAAGGGCATCGGGCTGGGGCTGGCCTTCTGCCGCTTGGCAACCGAAGCGCATGGCGGGCGCATCTGGGTGGAGAGCGATGGTCGCACGGGGTCAGATTTCATTGTCTCATTGCCCCTGGTCTACAATCAGGACATCAGCGAAGAAGAGACACTCGATGCCGACCTGGGCGCGGGCGAAGACAGCAGCGCCTTCAACGGCACCCCCCATCCTCATCGCGAAGTGCTCTCTACGTCGCAGTAATCGCGCAGTGATAGGCCGAAATGCCTCGCAGATGGGCGAAGCTGCGCTTTCATCCCACGCACGCCTTTACCGAAAGTGCCCGCAGTCGTCTCGCGAGCGCTTCCAGGGTTTGATATGGCGGCAGAACAGTCCGCGTTGCAGCACGATGTGCGTGCGCTGCTGGATCAAGCGACAGAACCGCTCTACTACATCATCGACCTGACGCAGACCACACTGAGCTTCAACGACATCCTGCGGGGCAGCAGCGGCGGTGCACGCGCGGAAAGCTCCCCCTGGCGGCACAGTAACATACGCGGCGTGATCTTCGTCTCAGCCGATGAGATCATTCACCGCGCCGTTGCCGGGCTGGATAGCGCAGCATTCGGGCATTTCAAGGCTGTGACCGTCAACACCCTGGAGGAAGCCATCAACCACATCAACCAGCAAGTGTAACCCCGCACCACAACATCACGACGGCAAGGGTTCCAACGCCACACTCCCCATAGGCTGAAGACACAAAATTCTTCTCAGGATAGAGTTTTGATTTCTCGCCGATCAGGGCGCTTTTTCCCATTCGTACTGCGTATAATCCCCGGACTCGACACGCTTGAGCTTGTCCAGGTATTGCTGCGGCTTGAGCAGCTTCCCCGCCGCTTCGTAGGCCGCTTGCAGCGCATCGGTCAAATCCAGCCCCATGCGCCCGCGTAGGCGGCAGTGCTGCAAATGCACATAGGTGATGTAATCCACGCTGTCAATCTCGCGCATTTCGGCGAGTTGTTCTTCGCGCAGCCGCAGCGCCTCTTCCGGCTCTTCCAGCAGTTCATGATACTGGCAGAGGTGGTCGAAATAGGTGGACATGCGTTTGAGGCCGTACCGCGCATGATGCGCTTTGCCCTGTTCGATCAATTTGGCGGCGCGTTCCGTTTGCCCCAGGAATTGCGCGTACGTTCCCTGGCAGATCAGGGCGTGCGAGACCGAATTTTGCAGGCGGGCGAGGCGCGAACGGTGCTCGAACTGGTAGGCGTAATCGAAGGCCAGCCTGACATCCCCACGTGCATAAGCAATCCGCCGCAGCATGTTGTACCCGCCGGATTCGCGGTGGGTATTGCCCACGCACATATCCATATACTGCTGAATCTCGCGCTCGCAGGCGTCGTAATCTTCCAGCGCGAAAGCCATCCCCGCCCGAATGTACTGCATCCGCTGCTGCGTATCAGTATCCAGCGGAATCTCGCGCTCCATGTAGTCCAACATTTCGCGGATTTTGTCTTCATAGCCCAGGGCGTCCATCAAGAAGTAGGTATAGAGCAGGGTGTAGTACACGCGGGCACGCACCGGGCAGGGTAGATAAGCGTCTTTGTGGGCACGCGCCGCCATCTTCACCGCGCGATCCAGCCCGGTCTTATAATCCGTCAGGTAAAAGATGTACGTCTCGGCGCTCCAATATTCGAAGAACAACTCCCAGCAGGGTTCGCGCAGCCGCCGCGCAATATCCAACCCTTCCTGGAAGAGCGCCAGCGCGCGCTCGGATTCTTCGGCACGCAGGGCTTCCCATCCCTGGTCATAGACCAGCGCCAGCCGCTGTTTGAGCGGATTCCCTTCCATGAATGCCTGTGTCGTATAGCGATTAAACCAGCCCCAGAGGTCTGCATGCATGGTGACCTACCTGTACAGTCCGTCGCGTTCCAATTTCGTCCTATGATACACGATGACGGGCATTCCGGCGGGTCGGTGGACGATCATTGGCGCTGCTGCCACTCGTACTGGTGATAGGCACCGCCCCGGATCTGCTCGACCTTCTCCAGGTGACGTTCGGGCTTCACGGATTCGCGGGCGATGGCTTCGGCAGCCCGCAGCGCGTCGGCAAGGTCGAGTCCCAGGCGTCCGCGCAGGAGGCAGTACTGCAACTGCGGGTAGAAGCGCTGGTCAATGCCGACGCTGCGCGGAATCGCGGCGAGTTGCTCCTCACGCAGCCGCAGCGCCAGCCGTTCCTCGCCGATCAACTCGTGGTACTGGCAGACGGTATCATAGTAGCTGGGGTCGCGCTCCTGGTTGCTCTGCTGGTAGTGGGCTTTGCCCTGGGCGATGTGCTGCGCCGCCTGCTCTGGCTCCCCCAGGTACTGCTCGAACACCGCCAGATTCAACCGCGCATGGGCGATCACCGACGATAAACCGTAGCGCATACCCCATTCGGCGTAATGTCGGGCGTACTGCGCGGCCTCGCGCAAGTTCCCCCGTGCGTAGGCGATTCCCATCAGCATGTTGTAGACCTGCCGCGTCGGATCATTTTCGACCATGCTCATGTAGACCTGGCATTCCCGCTCACACGCCTCGTAATCGTGGCGATCATAGGCCAGCAACACGCGGATGTACTGGTTGCGGGCGCGTGTCTCTCGATCCAGCGGGATTTCTCGTTCCATGTAATCCAGCATGTCCAGCATTTTGTCTTCGTAACCGAGCGAGTCAATCGCCCCGTAGACGTAGACCAGGGTATGGAAGACGCTGGCACGCACCGGACAGGGCTGGTAGGCGTCTTTGTAAGCCCGCGTCGCTACCTTGACCGCGTGATCGCGCCCCGTTTCGTAGTCGTGCTGCCCGTAGATGATCGTCTCGCTGATCTGGTGTTCGTAGAACAACTCCCAACAGGGTTCCCCCAGGCGCTGCGCCAGCTTCACGCCTTCTTCATAGGCGCGGATGGCCTGCTGCGGGCTGCCCAGGTAGCGCTGCATCTGATTACCCTCGAAGAAAATCGCCACCAATCGCTGCTTCAGCGGATCGCCTTCGGCCTGTGCCTGCGCCGCATAGCTCTTGAACCAGCCCCAGAGGTCTGCTGCCATGATGTACCTGCCCCTCGTATTCGTCTTCCAATCCTCTGTCCATGATAGCGGAAGATCGTTCATTCGGGGGGTGGGTTGGCTATCGCCATTCGGGGCGAAGTGCGCTAGATTGGCTTCAGTGAGCAAGACGACACCAGGACAGCCCATGCCGCGCAAGGTACTCCCCCGCCTCGAATCGCTGCTGATGCAAATGAACGGCATTATCGGGCACTACCGTCAGATGCTGGATGATGACTTTCTCTTCGGGTCGGCGGCGCAGGTGCCGCAAGTCGCGACTCTCTTCGACCGCACCTGGGAGCATCCGCTGCATTTTCGCGGCGAAGACCTGCATCTCGCCGAACTGCTGACTTTGATCGCTTACCGTTACGGCCTGGAGTCCGTGCGCGTCGTCGGGCATGGGGGCTATGCTGTCGTCCTGGGGCATCGGGATCCGCAGCCGCCGGGGCAGCAACCGCGCGTCTTGCGGCTGGTACCAGAACATCATGTGCGCAGTATCCTCTGGAGCGACCAGCAGCGCCGCCCCTTCGACGTGCGCCTGGATGCGGACAACGAGCCGATACGTGACCCGGCCTATCCCCTGCTGCTCTCCGATTTGTTCTTGCTGCCACGGCATACGACGAAGCTGGTCTTCTGCGAGGCCGATGGGCGCGTGGCGCAGGCCGGGGGTTATCCAGCGATTCTGCATTGCCAGGTGCTTCCAGAAGTGCTGCCCTTCAACAGTGCGGACTTGAACAGCGTCATGGTGCGCGAATCCGGCGACTTGCTGGAAGCGGCACTGGCGACTCTGGGCGTGAGTGTGGCGGATGCGCACGGGGGGAATGGTGGCGCGTTGATGCGTCCGGACGGTCAGCCCATCGTCCGTCAGCCAGGCGCACCCGAACAGCGCCCGCATTACATCCCCATCGTGCTCGATTACGGCTATTACGCGCAGATCGGTGCGCAGACGTTGGCCTCTTTGCTGGTGCGCTACGGCGTCACCGAAGCCCTCGTCCGAGAGCAATTGCCAGCCGCTACACCGCACCTGGGAAGGGGGCAGCCATGGGAGCAGCGCCTCGCGCACGCAATCGCGGAATCCGGCCTCAAGCGCAGCGCCTTCGGGCGGCTGCTGACGCTGGCGCAACCGCACTTCCTGGAATTATCGGTGTGGATTGACCATGCGGCCTCGCAGTGGCAGACGGCGAAGGAGAAGACCTATCCCGCATTGCGGGCACAGTCCCGGCTCTCGCGCCTCTACCCGGATTACGATGAGGTGCTCTTCCCGCAGCGCATCGAAGAATATACCTTCACGCTCTGAGTCGGCGGGTTGGCTATCGCCATTCCCACCTATCTGCGCTAGACTCGGCGCGATTGTGAAATTCCCTGCACTATGGGTGTAGACTGTGGGTGTAGGGGGTGGGTCTGTTGACGATTGATCATCGATTTGCCTGTTGATCCCCCTTTCGTCCCTCCACTGCGTAGGGGGAAACCCATTCTCCCCTTGCGCAGCGGGGGGAGCTAGAGGGAGAGCCTGCGCAGCAGGGCGCGATTGGCTTTCTGATGCACACGCAGCGCAGCGACCCGAACCTGCTACGAACTGAAAACCGATAACCAACAACCAAGACGCACATAGGAACCCTATGACACGCTATCGCTCCTGGGGCGGGTATCCAACAGCAGAACACCGTGAGGTCGTGCCCTTCCGCTGGCGCACCCGCACCCCCGACCTGTCCGAAATTGATGCGCCGATGCTGCCCTTCGGCCTGGGGCGCAGCTACGGCGATAGCTGCCTGAATGATGGCGGCGTCCTGCTGGACATCACCGCGATGAATCAGTTGATCGCCTTCGACCGCGAGAATGGCCTGATCCGCTGCGAGGCCGGGGTATCGCTGGCGCAAATCCTGGAATTGATTGTGCCGGAAGGCTGGCACCTGCCCGTAACGCCGGGGACGAAGTTCGTCACCATCGGCGGAGCCATCGCCAACGACGTACACGGCAAGAATCATCACGTTGCAGGAACCTTCGGCTGCCATGTGACGCAGTTCGAACTGCTGCGTTCGGACGGCGAACGGTTGCTCTGCTCGCGCGAAGAAAATGCCGAGATGTTCCGTGCCACCATCGGCGGATTGGGACTGACCGGGGTCATCACCTGGGCAGAATTCACCCTGCGCAAGATCCCCTCGCCGCTGATTCAGTCGGAGAACATCAAATTCGGCGACATGGACGAATTCTTCGACATCTCCCATGCGCACGAAGAGACGCCCTACACGATGAGCTGGGTGGATTGTCAGGCGACGGGGCAGAACCTGGGGCGCGGCATCTTCATGGCGGGCGATTTCTACGATCCACCGCTGGGGCATGACGCCAAAGCCAGCAAATTGACGGTCTCCGTACCGCCCGTGCGCCTGCCTTTCTCGCTGGTGGGAACCCGGACGAGCTACTGGTTCAACCAGCTTTACTATTACAAGCAGTTGGGCAAGCGCAAAGAGAGCATCTCCCATTACGAGCCGTTCTTCTACCCGCTGGATGCCGTCCATCACTGGCATCGCGTCTACGGCAAGAAGGGCTTTTTGCAATACCAGTTCGTGATGCCCTACGAAGACCGCGAACCGATCCGGCGCATCTTGCAGCGCCTGGCGGACAGCGGCGAATCATCGCCGATTGTGGTCTTCAAGACCTTCGGCGACATCCAATCTCCGGGCTATCTGTCCTTCCCCCGTCCGGGCGTGACGCTGGCAGTGGATGTCCCCAATCATGGGATGAAGACGCTGCGCCTGCTGGACGAACTGGACGAAATCGTCTTCGCGAATGGCGGTGCCCTCTACCCGGCGAAGGACTCGCGCATGTCCGGCGAGAGCTTCCGCAAGAGCTTCCCCTGCTGGGAGAAATTCGCCGAATGCATCGACCCCAAATTCTCGTCGAGCTTCTGGCGCCGCGTGATGGATTGAGGCCCGACCAGGCGAAGTGTAGGGGAGACCTTGCGGTCTCCCTGCGACCCGCTATTGCTATCCCAGCACTGCCGAATTGACCACGTTGTGATACACCCCATTGAGGAGCGCGTCCGCGATCAAACGCGCGGCTTCGACGGCGACCGTGACCTGCGCATCGCTCGTGCTGGCGGCGAGGTGCGGCGTGGTGATGACGCCCTCCAACCCCAGCAGCGGGTGATCTGCTGCCGGGGGTTCTTCGACGTAGACATCCAGCGCAGCGCCCGCCACTTTGCCGGATTTGACGCCCTCGGCGAGGTCAGCATCGTTGATGAGGCCGCCACGCGCCGCGTTGACGATGCGCACGCCGTCTTTCATCCTGGCGATGGCCTGCGCATTAATCATGCCCGTCGTGCTCTCGATCAAGGGAGCGTGCAGGCTGATGAAATCGGCCTCGGCGTAGAGCGCGTCCAGTTCCACGCGGCGCACGCCCATATCGGCGAAGACGGCATCCGGCACGAGTGGATCGGTCGCAATCACGGTCATACCGAAGGCTTTGGCGCGGACGGCGACCGCCTGCCCGATGCGCCCGAAGCCGACCAGCCCCAGCGTCTTGTTGCGCAGTTCTACGCCGACCAGCTTCTTGCGATCCCAGCGGCCTGCCTTCAGCGAGGCATCGCCCTGCGGCAGATGACGCGCCAGCGCCAGCATCAGGCCGAAAGTGTGTTCAGCGGTGGAGATGGTATTGCCGCCGGGGGTGTTCATGACGACGACGCCGTGCTGCGTCGCGGCATCCAGGTCGATGTTATCCACACCGACCCCGGCGCGGGCAATCGCCTTGAGGTGTTTCGCCGCTGCGAAGACTTCCGGCGTGATCTTCACCCCGCTGCGGATAATCAGGGCGTTGGCGGCGGGCACCTGGGCGATCAATTCCTCCTGGGAGAGTTTGCCCGGCGCGCTGACGGTCAGCCCTTCCGTTTGCGTCACCAGGTCAACGGCTTTTTGGTCAACATTGTCGGGAATCAGTACGTGTGGCATGGTGTGATTCTCTTTGCTGTTCGTGTGGATCCATACGAGGGAGGCGCGTTTTCGAGCATTGCTGCCAGGGCGCTTGATCGGTCATCGGTTGGTTGTCGACCCGATGGACGGCATTCCTGCCGTCCCTACAAAACGGGGGTGTACCCCGTGCGCGTTCACAGAGAAGCCCTCAGGGCGGGAGCTTGCTTCTAAGCCCCCAGGAACTCATCCAGCCCGGCGAGCACTTCCTCCAGGAAATCCGCCTGCATATCGCCCATATGCCCGATGCGGAAGGTCTTGCCCTTGATGTCGCCGTAGCCCTTGTCCATCGCGAAGCCGCGCTGCCCCATGAAATCCGCCATCGCGAAGACATCCATGCCCTTCTCGCGGTTGTCGATGCAGGTCAGGGTATTGCTGCGGTAGCCTTCCTGCGCGAAGAGGCCGAACCCCCGCGAGAGCGCCCACTGGTGCGTCGTATCGCGAAGCTGCTGGTGCCGCGCCCAGCGGTTCTCCATCCCCTCCGCCAATACATCAGCTAACTGCTGATTCGCCGCGTACATCAGGGTGATGGGCGGCGTGGAGGGCGTGTTGTTCTTCTGCGCGTATTTCTCCATCTCCAGGAAGTCGAAGTAATAGCCGCGATGTTCGATCGCTCTGGCGCGTTCCAGGGCGCGATCGCTGACGGCAGCGAAGGCGATCCCCGGCGGGAGCGCGAAGGCTTTCTGACCACTCGTCAGGGCGACATCAATGTGCCAATCATCGGTGCGCAGTTCCGTGCCCAGGATGCCGCTGACCGTATCCACCAGGAAGAGCGTATCTTCGTACTGGCTGACGACTTCGCCAATCGCCTGGATCGGGTTGGTCACACCCGTGCTGGTCTCGTTGTGGACGGCGCAAACGGCGTCGTACGGCGCTTTTTGCAGCGCCTCGGCGACCATCTCCGGGGTGTGTGCCTGCCCCCATTCCACTTCAATGACATCAATCTGCTTGCCGTTGGCCTTGCTGATCTTCGCCCAGCGGTTGCTGAATGCGCCACCGACGAGGTGCAGCGCCTTGCGATCATCGCGGATGCAGTTGCGCGATGCGCCTTCCCAGAAGCCCGTGCCCGATGACCCCAGCACGTAGACGCGATTCTGCGTGAAGAAGACCTGCTGCAACCTGGGCTGCAATTCGGCGTAGAGGTCGGCAAATTCGCCGGAGCGATGCCCGATCATCCAGGCAGATTGTGCCTGCAAAATCTCCGGGCGCACTTCCACTGGCCCGGTCAATACGAGACGCTTGTGGTCGTAGCCTGTCATATGCTAATTCCTCCTCCGCTGGGTGGGGCGAAACGAATGCGTTTGTGAAATCCGGTGCAAAGCGCCGCTGATTGTAATCGACGCGCCCGCCAAACAACAGGGACAAAGCGCACGAGACCGCCTCGGCAGAACCACCAAGGAAGGGCGCTATAAGGGGATGTGATGCAGGCGCTTTGCCCTTGCGTGCGATACCCGGGCCACCGCGCTCACCAGGATGCGCTGGCGGCATCTTCCCCGCTGCCTGCGCCGCTCTGCGCGACGGCTGCCGGAACCAGCGTCATCATGGGCACGAAGCGCTCATTGGCCTCGCCCGGATTCAGCAAGATGCCGCCCCGGTCAGCATCGGCGAAGGAATAGAAGGCGCGTACCTGCTCGGCGAAGCGTTCCTGCGCGGCATCGACCAGGTCGTCGATGTTCTCCAGCGAGGTGAGCACGATGAATTCATCATTCATGCTGCCCACAAAATCGTCGTTCTGCCCCAATTCACTGAGCACATCGCGGATCACCTTGCCGGCATGGTATAGGACATCGGTCGCCGCCATGAAGCTGTAGACATCGGTATAGGTCTGGAAGCCTTCAATGACGAAGTAAATCTCGCGGTAATTCTGGTTCTTGCGCTTCTGTCGCTCTTCTTCGATGAGCGGGCCAGTGGGCAGGCCGGTGCGGGCTTCGTGCAAGTTCTCGCGGGTGGCGCGGCGGATGGCTCCTTCCACGCGCAGGCGCAGTTCGTCAATGTCGAAGGGCTTGGTGATGTAATCGTCCGCGCCCAGTTCCAGCCCGCGCACCTTGCTCGATAGCTCATCGCGCTGCGTCAGGAAGAGAGTCGGGATGAATTTCGTCAGCGACATGCTGCGCAGCTTGCGGCAAACATCGTAGCCGTCCATATCCGGCAGCATGATATCCAGCAAGATCAAATTGGGGAATCGGGTGCGGGCGATTTCAATCCCGGCTTCGCCCGTATCGGCATGGATGACTTCGTACTTCAGCGACTGGAAGTACATGAGCAGCATTTCCGCCACATCGTAGTCATCTTCGACAAGCAGCAGCCGATGTTTCGCCATGATGCAACTCCTCTAGGTGGGCCTCATTCGCCGCTGAGGACGGCGCGGACTTTGAATTGATTCGCCTCAGCGTCCGGAGCGTTGGCAATCGCGGTCTGCGGATCGAGCGGTTCCTGGACGACATCCTCGCGCAGTACATTGCGGTGCGGGATGGTGGAGTCAGTGGGTTGTACGTCGGAGGTATCCACTTCCTGAAGCATGGTGAAGTATTCCAGAATCTGCGAGAGCTGTTCGGCGTACATGGCGACTTCATCGTCGCTCAGGGTCAGTTTGGCCAGGTCAGCAATCGCGCGGACTTCTTCATGGGTGAGCTTGGTGGGTGCGCTCAAGGGACAGCTCCTATCGGTGTATTCTTACCTGCTTTCGCATTATAGCATACCTGGCGCAACCTGAATCAAACGAAAATCTCGATGATTCGCCACGTGCAGGCCATGAATGGGAGTATACTGGGCGTAAGCGCCGCACGAACTTACCGGGCAGTTGTCGGTTCCCCGGGCGGCAAGCAGATCATCAGGGACAAGCCAGTACAGGTACAGCGCCTCGTGCGCGTACGCTATCGAACCAAGCAAAGGCTGCTATTCATGAAAACCAGGAATCTGCGCATCAACCGCGATATCATCCTGGCGAGCAAGCGGCAGCACCTCGAACGCCGCAAGAAGACCCTCCCGCTGGAAGCCGTGCAGTCACTGGCGCAGATGCAGCGCCGCCCACGCAGCCTGCTGAATTACGCCAGTGACCGGGAACAGATCACCCTCATCGCCCAGGTGAGCCGCCAGCAAATCTACGATCCGGTGACGAGCGCCCTGCACTGCGTCGCGCACGGGGCGGATGCCATCGCGCTCTATACCGATCATGCGCTCTATACCGAAGACCTGGACGACTTGTTGATGATTGCGCGAGCGGTGCCCCGCGTGCCGCTGGTCTTCCAGAATTACGTGCTGGATGAATATGGCGTGGTGGCGGCGCGGGGTGCGGATGCTTCGGCGCTCGTTCTGTATTCCGCCGTGCATGAGCCGGAAGCATTGCGGCAGTTGGTCTCCACCGCGCAGCGCTGGAAGATGAGTGTCTTCGTGCAGATCAGCGAGACGCACGAGCTAGAGACGGCGCTCACCCTCAGCCCGCATGTGCTCTGCTTCGGCGAAATTCTGTCGCGCAACATTCAGCGCACCATCGAACAGGTGGACTTCATCCGCCCACACATACCGGGGTACATGCGCCTGATGTTGATGCACACCCTGCAAACGGTCGATGAGGTAGAATTGGCGCTGCAAGCCGATGTAGACGCTCTCTTCGTGTCGGAAGACTTGTTGAAGAGCGAACGCAGTGCGCAGCGCATCCGCAATTTGCGCGATGCCGTCAGCGAACAGCGCCGCGAGAGAGGCTGAGCGGCGGGTACCAGGATGCCGGGCTGGGAGCGCACCCCCTCTCGGCCTGGCCCCGCCTGTTGTCCGTGCTGTATTAGGAAGGGCTGAAAACCCTCCCCAGCGCATCGGCCCGGTCGAAAAAGCGCTTACTCGCAGCCTTCACCCAGCCCGACCTGCGACGCAAAGACGAAGCCCTGCGTGCGGTTGTTCTGGCGCAGCTCGTACCACAGCCCATCTTCATTTTCGACGATTTGAGCCACTTCGTAGGCATCGCCCACGCGATAGGAGCGGCTGGTCGGCGCATCGACATCCGGCTGCGTGCGCCCGATATTGACGAAGCTGCGTCCGCTGCCATCATCTAGAACCACTACCATGCAGCCATCCGGCAGTTCCGTAATGCCCGCCGCCGATTCAGCTGGGGGAGCGGCCTCTTCGTCAGCTTCGGCTTCATCGCTGGCTTCATCGCTGGCTTCTTCCGCCTCGGTGTCGGCCTCGGCATCGTCAGCGTCCGCATCTTCCGCTTCTTCGGCAGCATCGTTCTGCTGCTCTTCCGCTGCCGGGGCTTGTGTGGATTCGGTCTCTTCAGCGGGGCTGCACGCCACGACAACCAGCGCCAGCAGCAGCAACCCAATCAGCAGCAGTATGCGGGTAGACCCAAATTTGATCATTGTGTTGTTCCTTCATGCAACTGAATTTTCACGAACGACGGCAGAATTATCCCGCAAAACTGCCGCTGCGCCCACAAAATGAGGGCTTTCGTTAATGTTCTTTCATTCTCGGCGGCAATTCATGACTCATTGTGGTTCACGATGGATCAGGCTGAGGATACCCCCAGATTTTGCCGGAGATGACACGGGTTTCACATTACAGTATTCTAACCTTGCGATTCTTAACACTAACATCGGGAAGGCAGCGTTAATATGTAGGTGTGATCGTTGAATGATCACAACGAATTGCTAAGGATATAGGTGTGGAGGATGCAGGGGAGTTCGTATCGGGCCAACTTGATCGTGAACCCTGGTCTGTCCCAAGTAGGTAAAATGATGCTGCGTTCCCCAAACCTGTACAACATTTCCACCGGAGACGAGCCGAACCGCTTGCGCTCCGGACTGCATGACAGCGAACGTCCTCTGGGAACATTCGTACATGCCTATATCTCAATTCGTATCACCCAGACCTTGCCGACGCAGCGCACCTTGAGCTGTTGGCTCTGGCAGCAGCGTGCCAAAGCGGGTGACCTACAACCTGTGTGAGCAACAGTACGCAACGTACTGATGAGCAAAACCGCTCGAATGCATAGTGTGTTTCCTCCTCCCTGTGTAGATTGGTGTAGCTGAGGGCGTATGAGCAGCGCCCTCGGCGGCATCAATCGCCACCGTTCCACAAAAGCCATTCCATTTTGCAGCGGCTCCTTGCTACACTGTTGCGGCTACAGGGGTTGACATGCCCTACCATCGAAACCAACAACCAATACCCAACGTTCGAAACCGACTGCTTGAATCCCGCCGCCGCAGGCAAGCAGCCATTGTGAGGAAAACCCCATGTCCTGGATTGTTGCCGCGCTGCTCGCTACGACGATCATGGCAATTGTCAATTTTGGAGACAAACTGGTCAGTTCGCGCTATGTGCCCAATGCGTACGCGATCCAGATTTTCTACGGGTTCGTGAACCTGGCCTTTGGGGCGCTGCTGTGGGCGCTCAGCGGATTCGTGATTCTGCCGCTTGATCTGGCGCTGCCCCTGGTGCTGGCGGGGATGGTCACAGTGGCGGGGGGGTATTTCTACTTCCAGGCCGTGATGCAGGAAGAGATGAGCCGTTTGATCGTGTTGGGGCAGCTCGTTCCGGTGTATACGCTGCTGATGAGCGTGCTCTTCCTGGGCGAACGACCCAGCGCGTTGCAACTGCTGGGCTTCGTGCTGATTCTGGTGGCGGCGGTGGGTGTGTCGCTGGATCGCCGTAAGAAGCACGAGGACACCCTGCTGCCCCAGCGCAGCGCCGCCCTGCGCCTGATGATGGCTGCGACTTTCCTCTGGTCGCTCTCGTTCATCTTCCAGGATGCCAGCGTGGACGCCTGGGTGGAAGACATCCCCACGTTGATGCAGTCACTGGCGTATAGCAACCTGGGGTACTGGTTCGCCGGGATGCTGCTGCTCCTGCTGCCGCATGTGCGCCGCCCCTTCATCGAACACCTGCGGGCGATGCGCACCGAGGGCTTCTTCGCCATCAGCACCGTCGAAGGCCTGTTCGTGGTGCGCAATCTGCTGCTCTTCCAGGCGTTTTTGCTGGGGCAGGCCGGGCTGGTCGCCGTCGTCAGCAGCATGAACGTCTTCATCGGGATCTTCCTGGGCTGGGGGCTGTCGTTGATCTGGCCGCACATCTACAAAGAAGACACCAGCCACGCCAACCTCCTGCGCAAATTGGCCTGGGCTGGCGTGGCCTTCGTCGGCATTCTGCTGGTGCGTTGAGGTCATCACAACGCCGCGCTGCCCTCGGCAGGCCGCAGAAACCCGGCTCTGAAGACCGCTGGGGGAAGGCTCACCACTCGATGTCCCAGGCGTCCAGTTCCGCCAGGAATTGATGCGCCGTCAGGTCGAGGTGAATGGGTGTCAGGCTGGCGTAGCCCGTATTGACTGCCCACAGATCCGTGCCGAGCTTATCCAGCAGCCCCGTCGGCGGCTCGCCCACGATGCGCACCATGTCGCCCTCACGCTCGATCTCGTCGCGGTAGATGCGGATGCCCTGGCGGGTGACGCGCAAGCCCTTGACCTCGCCCCGGGGCACATTCAGGTTGAGGATCGTCAGCGGCGGCATATCCTGCTGGATCATGTAGCGTGCGACGACCTGAGCGACCTGAGCCGCCATCTCATAGTCCGCCAGATCGTTGGCGAAGTGGTCGGAGAGGGAGACTGCCAGCGCCGGGACGCCGTGAATCGCCGATTCGAGCGCGGCGCTGACCGTGCCGCTGTAGGTGATGTCCTGGCTCATATTCTCGCCGCGATTGATCCCGGAGACGACCAGGCGCGGAGGCCAATCACGCAGCCCCATTGCGGCCAGCGCGATGCAATCCGCCGGGGAGCCATCGACAACCAGCGTGGGGATGCCGCCGCCGATAGTCGTCTCTTCGACGTGAATATCACTGAAAAGCGTCTTCTTGTGTCCGCTGGCGCTCTGGTTGCGGGCGGGCGCACTGACCTGGACATCGCCCAGGCTTTGCATGGCCTGCGCCAGCGCCAGAATCCCCGGCGCCTGGTAGCCATCATCATTTGTCACCAGAATCTTGGTCATCGTTGTGTGATCCTCAACCTAAGCGATTCTCATTCTCGCATCATATAGGGCGTGTATCATAGCAAAGATTTGTGCAGCGGAAACCGTCTGGACTCCCCCAACCAGTTCCGGGTTTCGCATACCCGCGAAAAATTAACGCAAAATAAACGATCTCACGGGTATCATCATTCTGGGGTCAATTTTGCGCACTTTCTGCTATACTTCAGTGCTTCTTCGCGTAAAGGTGAAAACTTTTGACCTTTCCTGCATCTTTGTTAACCCACTCATAACAGATATGACCTGTACATGAGCGGGAGATTTTGTTTAGACTGGATACTGAGCGTCGATCAGATGATCGCCATACAGGCCGTATGGCTGTGCGCGGAGTAGCGAGGAATCGAACTCATGGCAGAAGATCGCAGCTTTCAAGTCAGTTACCTCGAAGGCGTGAACAAATTCCAGGGGTTGCGCACACGCGCCTTCCTGGAAGAAATGCTCCGGTTGCTGCGCGGGAAATCGACAGAACTGTTGAGCTTCGACGATGTGCGGGCGCGGCTGCGGCTGCGCGAAGAGAGCTATCGCGGCTTGCAAGATATTCCGCTGGAGCAAATCGTGGGCAGTGTGGGCCGCCACACCGAATTTACCTCGTCGTTCCTGCCGCGCACCAATGAAATGCGCGAACGCTGGAGCCGCGTTTACGCGCAGATGAACAGCATGTCTGGTGTGCCGCCGATTGAGGTTTACAAAGTGGGCAATACCTACTTCATCCGTGACGGCAACCACCGCGTTTCAGTGGCGCGTAACCTGGGTGCCAAGACGATTCAGGCGCATGTGTGGGAACTCCCTACCAGCGTAGAGATGAAACCGGGCATGACCGTCGAAGACCTGGATGCTGCCGCCGCGTATGTCAATTTCCTGGATGAGACCAACCTGCGCGTGACTCGTCCGCATCACCAATCGCTGCAAGTGAGCAACCCGGTGGGCTATGCGGAGATGCTGGCGCACATTTACCTGCACGGGCAGATCATGGAACAGCGCCTGGGGCAGCCAGTGAAGATGGCGGACGCCGCTGCTGACTGGTATGACCGCATCTACCGTCCGGCGGTGACGCTGATCCGTAAATACGAGATTCTCGATATTGCGCGCCAGCACAGGATGACAGAGGCCGACCTCTACATCTGGATGGCGGATCACCTGCGCGACATCCGCCGCCAATACGGCGAAACGAATGAGAAGCGCACCTTCAGCCACGCGATCATGGACTTCCTCTCGGAAAAGAAGATCCCCATCCCGCGGGAGCTGCTGGAAGAAGATGACGACACCGTGCTGCTCTCGCGCACGCAGGTCATGCGCGAAGTGCAGGAAGAACAGCGCCTACGCGAAAACGGCGACAGCGAGTGACGCCAGGGGCACAACCGAAACCGACGAACACGGGACGCGCAGCCACTGCTCGTCTCGTTTTTTCTCCGGGGCAAGCCCGCCTGCTGTTCAAAGCAGCAAGCTACAGGAAGCCAACACGCGCCGAAGGGGTTGCTTCAGTTCATCGTGTTATCTCCGATTCTGATCGGTGACGATCAATTCTATGCTTTCCCGGATTAGCGCACGCGCCACCAGAGCGCGTTGCTATCCAGCGTGAGGCCGGGAGAGGCGTAGCGGTGCAGCGGCTGCCCATCGCGGCCTGCCACCACGATGTCGATCACGCGGGTGGCTTCGGTGGCCACGTGCATGAAGACGACGTAGCGGCTGTTGGGCGACCATTCCGGGGCATAATGCGTGCCCTCCACCTGCACCGGAATCTCTTCCCTGCTGCGTAGGTTGCGCAGGCGCAGGCGGCTGTCCCCCTGGGTGTAGGCCAGCCATTCCCCATCGGGCGAGAGCGCCGCATCCAAGAAGAAACCCTCATCGCGCAGCAACGTCTCGGCGGCTCCGGTCTGCACATCTTGCAGGCGCAGTTCGTACTGGTCAGCCTCGCGCACGTACTGCGAATAGAGGATACGGTTCCCATCCGGCGACCAGTTCAGCGACGGGCGCAGCGGCGCGATCATCTCGGCCTCGGCGGAGCCATCAGCGGGCAAGAGGTAGATGGCTTCCTCTTCCGAGCGCCCCATGAAGACGATCCACTCCCCGTTGGGCGACCACAGTGGATTGCCCGTCACCCCTTCCACCAGCAGTTGCGGACTGCCCCCCGCCAGCCCGACGCGGTGCAGCCCCACGAAGGGATGGGCGTAGATAATCTGCTGCCCATCGGGCGAGAAGCCAAATTCCTGCATGGCGGGATGGCTGAAGATCGGCAGTGTGTAGCCTGTTTCCAGGTCATGCAGGCGAATCTCGCGTGCAGAGAGCCGCCCGGCGATGTTCACAGCGTAGGCGACGGGCGGGAAGGGGCGCGAGCGTCCCCAGGCCAGCACGAGCAACAGCAGCACGCCCTGGACGAGCAGCAGAGTCAGGCTCAGGCGGAAGATGGTGCGCGGCATGGGCGCATTCCAGCGGTTCAACGGACGAGTCGCGCTGTATTGTAACATCGCGCGGGCGAACCATTTCTGGCAGACGCACGTCATTTTTCAAACGTGCATGTTGCGCTATACTTTGCTGCACACGAATCACGTTAATGAGGAAGCAACATGGCACAAAAAGAGATCGCGCCGGAAATGCTGGAAATCCTGCGCTGCCCCGAAGCCGTCCATTACACTGATAAGGGGGATGACCCCGGCAAGCTGGAATTGGTGCGCGATGGTCACTGGCTGGCCTGCGCGGATTCCGGCTACAAGTACCCGGTTCGCGAGGGCATCCCCGTGATGCTGATCGAAGAGGGCAAGAAGTGGAAAGACACCGCCATCGACGACCTGCCCGTCCCACCCCCGGCGGAGTGAGCGAAAGGGGCAGCCGACGCCTCATCGGACTGCCCTACCACTGCTCTAATTCCCGATCCATATCTCACAGACGATTTCCTGTTCGAACAAAATCCTTCTCCGCCGCATGACGGCCTCAGGACTTGTGCTTCGCTGCGCACACTTCGCAGAATCAATGCCACTGGTGTAACACATCGTCGGCAGAGCGCCCGTGCCACGTCACAAAGATTTGACATTTTCGGCGAAACTCGCCTGCCCACCCGACCGTATTTCGCTGTAGAATGTAGATACAACGTCCGTTTCTAGACACCGAGGACAAAAAATGGCAACGGTGACTACCCCGAAGAAGACACCACCCAGCCCGCCACAGGGCCTGATCGGCGGGCACTTGCTGAAGCTGACCGATCCGGTGACGTTCTATATGGACAACATGCGCCAATACGGCGACATCGTGCGGCTGAACTTCAACGGCTTCACGTCCTATCAGGTCAACCACCCGGATTTGATCCAGCAGGTGCTGGTGCAGAAAGCCAGTTCCTTCCACAAATCACCGATTTACAAGCGGTTGCTGAGCGTCTACCTGGGGGACGGCCTGCTCATCAGCGACGGCGAATTCTGGAAGCGTCAGCGCAAACTCGCGCAGCCCGCCTTCCACACCAGGCGCATCAACGCCTACGCCGAGACAATGGTGGATTACTCGCAGCAGATGCTGGACGAGTGGCAGCCGGGGCAGCAGCGTGACATCGCCCAGGAGATGATGCGCCTCACGCTCTGGATCGTGGGCAAGACGCTCTTCGACGCTGACCTCTCGCAGTCCTCCGGGCAGGTGGCGGAAGCGCTGGAATTCCTGCTGGACGACATCCCCAGCACCGCCAAGCAGATCATCCGCCTGCCGAGGTGGATTCCTACTCCTACCCGCAACCGTCGCCAGCAGGTCATCGAGACGCTGGAAGGCGTGATGAATCCCATCATTGAAGAGCGCCGCCGCACCGGAGAAGATCACGGCGATTTGCTCTCCATGCTGCTGCTGGCGCAGGACGACGAGGGCCAGGGTATGACTGACCAGCAAGTGCGCGATGAGGCGCTGACCCTGGTGCTGGCGGGTCATGAGACGACGGCCAACGCCCTGACCTGGACGCTCTACTTGCTTTCGCAGAATCCGCAAGCCGAGCAGAAACTGCTCGAAGAAGTCGATGCCGTGCTGGGGGGCAATCCGCCGACGTTGGACGACCTGGGCAAGCTGCAATACACGGAGATGGTGCTCAAAGAAGGGATGCGCCTCTATCCCCCGGCATGGAGCTTCGGGCGGCAGGCCATCGAAGATGTGAGAATAGGCGACTACTGGATCCCGGAGCGTTCGGGCGTGATGATCGTCTCCTATGTCGTGCATCGCCACCCGGACTACTGGGACAGGCCGGAGCAGTTCCAACCGGAACGCTTCACGCCAGAGGCAGAACACGCACGCCACAAATACGCCTACTTCCCCTTTGGTGGCGGGTCGCGCATCTGCATCGGCAACGCCTTCGCCATGATGGAAGCCAGGTTGATCCTGGCGAGCATCATGCAGCGCTATCGGCTGCGGTTGGTGCCGGGGCATGTTGTCGAGCCGGAGCCGCTGATTACCATGCGCCCCCGATACGGCATGCAGATGATGCTCGAAGCACGCGGTTGACGGATGCTCGCTTCCGGACGTTCGCCACTCATCCCAGGGTGGCGAACCACTCGCGTAGGAAGCGGTGAGTCTGGTCGCTGACCGCGATGTCCATATGTGCCAGACCATCGATCACAACGACATCGGCTTGCGTGTATTCTGCAAGCAAAGGCGCGTATTGCGCTGCATAGAACAGCTCATCTTCGGCACCCACCAGCAGCAAGAACGGTTGCTGAATGCTCGCGAGAGCCTTCTTGTAATTCTCCGGCGCGTACCCCGTGTTCAACCGGAAGCTGTATTGCAAGGTTTCGCTGCCGTCGCGTGCGGATTCAGGCATTTGAAAATCTATGACGGGCAGGTCGTTGAAAACGCGCACGCCCACATTATTGAGCATGGTCAGGCCGATGATGCGTCCAGTATGTACGGTCGCCCACCCGGCATCGGGGCGGATTGTGGGAGCATTGTAAGCGATGTAGGGAGCCAGTAGTAGATAAGCTGCAATCTCGTCACCGTACTGACTACCCGCGAAGCGAAGTGCCAAACCGCCGCCAGATGAGTGCCCACCCATGAGGATGCGCCCAGCCGGGTTTGTCTGCCGGATATGCGCGATCAAATCAGCGAGATCATCTTCATACTGCCGGATATAGGCGATGTCCCCGCGAATCTGGGGCCGTTCGCCATGCCCACGTAGGTCGGGCGTCACCACCTGAGCAAAGTTGTTCTCACTAATGAACCGCGCCAACGGCAGCAAATAGCGGCTGTGGTAACCGGAGCCATGCAGCAAGATCAAAACGTCATCGGTGTCTGCTGGATAATGGCGATATGGCAGCGCTGCGCCATCGCGAGTCGTGTAGTGCTGTAATTCGGGCAGCCCGCTGGTATCCAAAGCCAACAGCGCATCGAAATGAACATCCCCAGTAGGCACAGCCCTGCGCTTACCAAAAGCCGTCAAGCCCACAGCAAGCAATGCGTAGATGCCCGCTCCCATAGCAACAGAAGTCAAAATGAAACTCATCACACTGTTCACTGGCTCTCCCCCTCCACAATATGAGATGCCTCTGCGGCATCATCTCGAACCATTACGCATCGTAACCGATACATGGCACAATATGGCATCACAATCTACCCGCCTCTGTAGTCAACCGCTCCTTATACCTACTGGCAGGCAGGCGTTGGCCTCTGTGGAAATGCAAGCCACTGACGTGGATTTACGATTCCACTTCTCACACAGAATAACCCGTGTTGAGGCCAGGACAGGTTAGAAGAGCCTCCTTGGTAAATAAGGAATGGAAGCGAGAATGCTACTGGTGAGACAGCACACCAGAAAGTGAGATCACGCACATGATCGGTCAGTAGGGCGATCCATGCTGCGCTGCTGAGGGAGAGCAGAACCTACCAGCACCCCCAAGAGTGGGCGTCCTCAGCGTGCTGCTCCTTGCCCCCACATGAGAAGCGGCTTGCGATTGCTTGTCACGCTTGCTGAAATTGTTTACCATGAAGGGCAAGTCGCAATGAGCTGCGCACCGTGCTTCCGTCAATCGAAAACCCCGGTGGATCAATCGGCTGATTGCACCTTTCCTCATCATTCGTAAGTGGTAGTAGTTCGAGGCATCAACAATGGATAAACGCATGGTGGAATTCATCCGGGCGCTGCGGGCGGCGGGTGTGCGCGTGTCCCTCTCCGAGAGCCAGGACGCAATGAACGGCGTGCAGGAAGTGGGCATCCGCGAGATGCAGCAGTTCCGCGACGCCCTGCGCAGCACGCTCGTCAAGGAGCATCGCGATCAACCGACTTTCGAATATTTCTTCCCGCTGTTCTTCACCAATAATCAGCCCCCCCTGCAAGACATCAACGAAGAACTCACGCCGGAACAGCAGCAGATGCTGCAAGACGCCCTGCAATCCCTGATGGGCAATATGGATGCCCTGCGCGAGTTGATGCAGCAGTTGATGAATGGGCAGCCCTTCGACCAGGAACAACTCGACCAGATGGGGCAGCAAGCCGGACTCCCCAGCGCCGACCAGATGTACCAGCGCGGCTGGTTCGAGCGGCGCATGATGCGCCAGGCGCAGATGAACTCCCTGGAACGTATGCTGGCGGAACTGCTGGAAGAGCTTTCCGAGATGGGCATGAGCGACGAAGCCCTGCAAGAACTCGCCGAGATGATGCGCGAGAATATGCAGGGACTCAACGAACAGATCAGCCAGTACGTGGGGCAGAGCATCGCCGAGCAGATGGCACAGCGCGACCCCGACCCGCGCCCCGACCTGCTCGATCTGCCCATCCAGCGCCTGGGCCAGCACGACATCGACCAGATTCGCGACGAGATCCGCCGCCTGGCAGCCAAGTTGCGCAGCCGCGCCGCCTTGCGCCAGAGGAAAGCCCGCACAGGCACGTTTGACCCGCGCAAGACGCTGCGCCAGAACATGCGCTACGGCGGCGTACCGATGGAGATGAAGTATCGCAGCAAGCACAAGAAGCCCAAGCTGGTGCTGATTTGCGATTTGAGTACGTCCATGCGGTACATGGTCGAATTCTTGATGACGCTGGTCTACGAGATGCAAGACCATGTGCAGAAGACCAACAGCTACATCTTCATCAGCGATATGGTGGATGTGACGATGGAACTGGAGCAGATGGACAGCCAGGATGCCGTCGAAAAAGTCCTGCGCGAGAACCCACCGGGCTACTACAGCACGGATCTGGGCAACAGCCTGAAGACCTTCCAGCGCGATCATTACAGCACCATCGACAGCCGCACGACAGTCATCATCCTGGGTGACGGACGCAACAACTACAACAATCCGCGCCTGGATATTCACGGCGATATGCAGCGCAAGGCACGCCGCCTCTTCTGGTTCTGCCCCGAGCTGCCGATTCAGTGGGGCACCGGCGACAGCGACATGCACGAATACGCCGACCAGGCCGACGGCGTGTATTTGATTCGCAGCCTGCGCGACCTCGCCAACGCCGTGGATGAGATCATCGCCGACGGAAGCTGAGCCTTCCCCTTGCCAGCCAGCCTTCGGCTGCGCGAGAATGACGACGGGTGGATGTGGCAGGGCTGCATCCACCAGCGTTTTCTCTATCGTGCAGATCGGATGGCAGCCACATGAGCGACCCCCAACCCACCGTCTTGATTTACCGAAAGTGCGCCCAAAGCCCCTTGCTTTAGCTATGGGGATGTAGGGCGC
>CAZJWX010000076.1:0-21804 GCA_964549915.1 uncultured Anaerolineaceae bacterium
CCAGACTCTACCTTGCTTTATCCTTCATATCCACTGTGACTGAGTACTAGAAGGGGCACCTTGTTAAATAAGAAAACCTTGTCGCATAAGGATGCGGTCTGCGGGGTGCTCGGTCTGGCACCCCGGCATCCTGTGCGCAGAACCAATCAGCTCTGCTGCGGGCGCTTGAAGCAGACTTTCGCTCCGTCCTTCTCCCACTCGAAGCTGACCACTTCCCAGCCAGCTTCGCCATAGCGGTTGAGTTTGTCGGTGTAGGTATCTGCATCCAGGTGATAATCCGTCTCGGACGCATCCGGGGCGATTTTGCTGTCGGTCAGGTAGACGACCAGGTACTCGAATTGGGTATGCATGACGTTCTCCAGCAGCTCGTTCGGTCAATCACAGCATGGGCATTATACCGACATTCGGAAGACTGCGCACATCGCTGCCGCCCACCCACTCATACCGGACACCGACGGAGGAAGGACTGGATAAACAGGGGGAAACAAAACGCAGCGGAAGGGCTGCGATCAGCCTTGCTTCTGTGCAGCACGTTGCCCGTAAACAGTAGCCGTCCCGCCGTCCCAAAGAGAGAAAAACGTGCAGAGCGCCCACCTGGGGACGCCCCTGCCTTTCTCGGCGTCATTCGTATCTTTCGGGGTTCGCCTTTTTGCTGCGATTGCCCCGCCGCACCCATGACCGCCTCCCTCATCCCTGGCGGAAACCTGCTATACTGTGCCTTTCACACGATTCATCACGAAGAACATCATGGCGCAATCAACCGCAGAACAACCGAAGACCGAATCGACAGCCCAATTCGGCCTGACCACAGCGGAGGTGAAGGAGCGCATCCAGCGCGGCGAGACCAACGACTACAAGGCGCGGGTCGGGCGCACGTACTGGGATATTTTCCGCGATAACGTATTGAATCTCTTCAACATCGTGCTCTTCACCTTGTTGATTATCGTCTTCTTCTTGCAGGATTACGCGACGGTCTTCTTCGCGGGTATCAGCGTCGTCAGCAATACCTTCATCGGCATGATTCAGGAGATGAACGCCAAGCGCCGCCTGGATCAGCTTGCGACGCTTTCCAGGCAGCAGGTGATCGTCTGGCGTGATGGCGTGCGCCAGAGCCTCAATATGGAAGAAGTCGTCAAGGATGATGTCTTCGAGTTGCAACCGGGCGACAAGGCCGTGGTGGATGGCATGGTCATTCGCAGCGATTCGCTAGAAATGGATGAGTCGCTGCTCACGGGGGAGAGCGATGCCGTCTACAAAGAGACGGATGCGGAGATCCTCAGCGGCTCTTTTTGCATCGCCGGGACGGCCAGCGTACGGGCCACGCGCGTCGGGCAGGAGAGCAACATCAACCAGCTTTCCGAAATCGCCAAGACGTACAAAGTCACCAAGACGCCGACGCAAAAACGCCTGGACATCATCGTCGAGATTTCGGTGGTGCTGATGTTCATCTTCGTGCCGCTGCTCTTCGTGCGCGATTTCCTGGTGTCCGACCCGTCGCTGCCCTTTCTCGCGGCGATGCGCAACGCCGTCGTCTTCGTGACGACCCTGGTGCCGCAGGGACTGGTGCTGACGGCGCTGCTCTCGCTGACGATTGGCGCAGTGCGCATCAGCCAGCAGGAGACGCTCGTGCAGAAGGTCAACGCCGTCGAATCGCTGGCGAACGCGACGGTTCTCTGCTTCGATAAGACCGGTACGCTGACGCGCAATCAATTGCAAGTAGACGAAATCCTGCCCTTGAATGACGCGGGGCGCGACGAAATCTTGCAGCAGTTGGCCAATTACCTGCACAACCTGGCACACCGCAACAAGACCGCCAACGCCATCCAGCGCTACGTTGACCAGCACGCGCAGCCACAAGCCCTCTTCAAGAAGCGCGAAATCTCCTTCAGTTCCGGGCGCAAATGGGGCGCAGTCATCTTCCAGGAGACCGTATTGCTGCTGGGTGCGCCAGAACGCCTGCTGCGCGAGGACGATCCCGCGCTGGAAACCGCTGCGCAGCACAACGCCCAGGGGATGCGCGTGCTGGCCTTCGCCCAGGCGGATTCCGCGCCCGAAAACGGGGATGTCGCTGCCCAGGCCAATCCGCTGGCGCTGATCATCCTCAACGACCAGGTGCGCGAAGACATTCAGGAGACGCTGCAAGCCTTCCGGGATGAGAACATCAAGCTCAAAGTCATCAGCGGCGATAACCTGGAGACGGTGCGCGCGGTGGCGGCTGCGGCGGGCATGGAGACAGACACCGCTTATACAGGCGGCGAACTGGACTCTATGGCTGATTCCGAACTGGAAAGCGCCGTGACGCAGGCCAGCGTCTTCGCTCGCATTGAGCCGCACACCAAGAGCCGCATCGTACGCGCATTGCAGGATCGCGGCGAATACGTCGCCATGGTCGGCGATGGCGTCAATGATGTCCCGGCGCTGAAAGAAGCCAATCTCGCCATCGTGATGAACGACGGCACGCAGATCAGCAAAGATGTGGCGGACATCGTGCTGCTGAACAACGCCCTCTCCACCCTGCCGCGCGGTTTCCGCGAAGGTACGGAGACCACGCAGACGATTCACGGCACGACCAAGCTCTTCATGATGCGCGGCGTCTACAATGTGCTCTTCTTCATCTTCGTGATGTTCATGGCACTGCCCTTCCCCATCACCCCGGTGCAGATCAGTTGGGCGACGTTCGCCAGCATCAACATGCCCGCCGGGTTGATCGCCCTCGGTGTCTTCCGCCCCAAATTCATGCAGAACTTCCGCGATGATGTCCTCGACCCGATTGTGACGGGGGGCCTGGTGGGTGCGGTGCTGCTGACGGTGCTCTACGGCATTGTCTACCTGGGCACGGAGCGCGACCTGGAACAGGCACGCAGCGCGGTCACGCTCTTCAATGCGCTCTTCAACGCCTTCATTGTGATGATCCTGGTCGGGGTCGATTTCATGCGTCCGCGCAGCTTCCTGGAGCACTGGCGCACGGTGACAGTCATGATCGTGGCGGTGACGCTCTCCGTCTGGGCCATGCACATCTTGCCCGGCCTCTTCGAATTCACGCCTCTCCCCTTCGCGACAGTCCCCTGGATTTCGGTGCTGTTGGCTACGCTGCTGGGGCTGGGTATGCTGATGTATTCCATCGGCATCAAGAACCGCTATCTGTTGATGCGCCTGTGGTCATTGTTCGAGCAGGAAGGAGAGCAACGCGCACAAACCGAGCAGGAGGAGTGATGACGGGGAACGTGCACCCGCAACGTCGCCTGGTCATGACCAGGGCGCAACGTGCTGCGCCCGTTCATCGTCTCATCTGCCGCAGCAGTTACTCTCGCTTGGATTTGCGCTTGCGCTTGGGGCAATAGGGCGAATGGATGTACCACTCGACGACATCCGGGATCGACGTATAGGCCACGATGCCCACCGGAACCGCCGCCGTCAGCACCACGAATCCGCCGGAAATTGCCGCGCCCAGGTCGCCAGAGAAGACCCAACCGAGCAGAGTCACCAACAGGGGCAGCCCCAGCACGTTGAGCAGAATCGCCCGCCAGGTGAGCGCGGGCTGGATGACCTCATCGTTGAGTTGTTCGGCGGTCAGCGCTCCCCAGATGCCCTGCGCCAATCCGTTGAAGAGCGCGAAGGGCAGGCTGATGCTCACCGCGCCCAGCAGCGCCAGCAGCCAGAGCGTGATCAGCGTCGTGCCCGTCCCGGCGGTTTGCAATTCCGCCGCTTCCATGTACCCGGCGTAGCCACCGCTGAGCCAGAAGATCAACAGCACCAGGCCGACGCCCAACACCGCGCATACGGTGAAGGCCGTGAAGAGGATCGACGCCCGCACGAAACTCATAGCAGAGCGCAGGCCCAGTTCCCAGCCAAATTGCCATTTCCAATCGAGCGAATCCCAGTTCATCGCCTCACTCCCATTCAGCTACGCAGTGGGATTGCGGAATTGCCTACAGATCGTTTCCGATTCTACCATATCATGACTCACAGCGAATCTTTGCAGCGATATGAGCTAGGGTTTTGTTAGGAATCAGTCGGAGGTTCCTTCAGCCGCGCTCCACCGAAGATCAGCATCATCACCCGCCCGATTTTGGAGACGGATTTGCCCAGCAAGGGCATCATCATCATTGGGCGCGAGAGCTTGAAAAACTCGTGGATCATCGTCAGCAGCATGTCGGTGGCGCGTTTGCCCTCTGTGCGGTCATAGAACCAGAAAATCAGCAGATAGTGATAGACACCGTAGAGCAGCAGCGAAGTATCTTCCACTTCCTCGTCATGCTGGGGGGCATCATCAGCATGGAGGACCAATTCGGCGAAGAACTGGTACATGGGATCACTCTTTCCGGGGGCAATATCCGCCGCCTGCAGGGCACCCCCCCGCCGCATCGCCAGGGCGAAGAGCGCCGAAAGCGCATCCTCATAGGGGCTGAGCTGCTGGAGCTTGCGCTGTAAGGCGAAGCGGTAGCGGTGCGCGACGGAGCCGCGCGGCAGTTCCACGGCCTGCGTCAGCGTCTCCGCCCCCCACAGGCGATAGAGCGCGAGGACGAGATGCTCCTTCTGCGGGTACTGCTCTTCCAGCGCTGGCACGGTCATCGCCAGGGCAGTCGCTAGCTGGGAGAGCGTGGTATGGTCGTAGCCCTGCTCCGAAAATAGAGAAGCAGCCTGGTGGAGCATCTCCTGGGCTGCTGGATAATCGCGTATCATAAGCATCCTGGATTGATTGCCACGTTGTACGTGTGAAGTTCAATACGTTCAATATATCATGAAACTCATGAACGAAGATAGCGCCAATTTCGCCCACAGCCCGTGTAAGCCCTCGCCGTACCAGTTCATCTAACAATATGTGGGTAGCAAGATGCAGGTAGCAAGATGCAGGTAGCAAGATGTGAGCACTCTTGTTTACTGCGGAGCCACTGCCAGCCTGTACTGGCCTCAACACTGGTTGGCTGGTGTGGGCCGCAGAATGGTGAACCCACGCCAGTGGCTTCGTGATGAATCACCCTACAGGGAGCGAAATATGCACAACCTCAACGAAAATGACGCCCGGATGCGCACAGTGTTGCAGAATGCACGCACGATCGCCGTCGTTGGGCACAGCGACAACCCCGCACGCACCAGTTACCAGATCGCGCAGTATTTGCGCCGAGTCGGTTATACGGTCTACCCCGTGAATCCCACTGTGGCCGAAATCGACGGCGAACGCAGTTACGCCTCGCTGGCAGATGTGCCGCAGCCCATCGACATTGTGAATATCTTCCGCCGCTCGGAACACGTTGCGGGGGTGGTGCAGGACGCTATCGCAGTGGGCGCAGGTGCGGTTTGGGCGCAGTTGGGTGTGATGGATGACGATGCCCGCCACAGAGCGCTGGCTGCGGGGCTGGATGTCGCCATGAACCGCTGCATCAAGGTCGATCACGCGCGGCTCGCAATCCCGCACAAATAGCGCTCCGTGCGGCATCCAGCACATATGCAGAAGCGTGCGAGTCCCCTCTACGACGTGAAGCCACTGGCGTGGATTTGCCCTTCCACTGCTCACACCAACCAACAAGTATTGATTCCAGGATAGGCCAGAGGGGATCCCTTGTTGAATGAGATTTCAGACGCAGCGCACAAGCACGGATGGGGCATCGGACGACGCCCCTTTTCGCGCCTGCTACTGACCAGCCAGTGTCCCCTGGCGCGCATATTCCAGGGCATCTTCCAGCGTCGGGAAGGTGCGTACTTTGATGAAGCCGAAGGACATGCTGTTGACGCCCTTGGCCGCGATTTGCACCAGTGCGTCATCGGTGACAACGACACTTTCCCGGATGTTGGGATGCCGCAGCAGCCGCTGGCTTTCCGAATCTGTGGAGATCAGCATGTCTCGTGAAGAGAGACTCGCGTCGCGAATATCGAAGATGAGCGCGACGGGATTTTGCTGCGTATCCAGTGCCTGATGAAGTTCTGCCCGAAAACGGGTCGCTTCTGTCTGAAGGCTGAAGTCGCGTCCCAAACGCACGATCACTGCGCCGACTTCCGAGTCGGCCTCAACAACAAAGGGCATGGTGTACTTCCTTTGCTCTAGTGATATCGGTTTTGGAACCCTACCCGACTATAGCACAGAAACCGCTCTTCCATGAACAAACATTAAGTTAAGCGCCGGGTGCGCAGACGGCGAACCACTACGCCAGCCACAAGCCCCACCAGCGCAACCTGCGTGAGCGTGTTGTGCAGTGCCGCCACCCCGAAGGCATCGGCGATCAAGCGTGTGCCGAACCAGAGCAGCAGGCCGATGGTCAGCAGCAGAATCGTATTGGTCACACGCTGGTTGATCTGCCCCATCTGGTTGAAGACTAGCACCAGGATGACCATGCCGCCGATGAAGGTGCCGTAGAAGCTCAGCAGCATCCCCAGCGCCGCCAGCGGGCTGATTTCCAGCGCTTCCAGCAGCAGCGGCCCCGTGACGGTCGTCCAGAAGAGGTACGGCCCCGGGCTGACGAAATTCATGGCGCAGGCCGTCCCCAGCACACGCCAGGGGCTGACGCTGGCTCCCAGCCGGGGATCGTCGCTGTCCACCTCGGCGGTGTAGGATGCGCCTGCGCGATACTGCTGCCACGCCCCCCAGGCGATCCACAGCAGCACCAGGCCGCCCGCCACCCGTATCCCCTGAATGATGCGCTCGTCCAATTGCCCCAGCAGGAAGACCGTCACCAGGATGATCGGGCCATCGGTGACCAGCGGCGAAAGCACCACGAAGATTCCGCGCCGCCAGCCGTAGCGCAGGGTGACGTTGAGCAGATAGGCTTGCAGCGGGCCAGGGACGCTCACGGCGCTCAATCCCAGGCTGATGGCAGGGAGGATGATGGTCTCGAACATGGTCGTTGGATTCCGCGTGTGTGGTCATTGCTGCGCCGCCGGGTACGACACGAAGCGCTACTCTAGCAGGAAACAGCGCGTTGCACCAATACCAGTCTCAGCCATCATTCGCCGTCTGGCGCAAGAAGCGTTTCACGTCGTCGGAGTGGCGTCATACGCGATCCACAGCGAAATGCTCCATAACCTGCCGAAGCCATCTCCCAGCAAACCAATGGGGATCAATTGGGCCAAGCCGATAGCAACCATGAGTCGGGACGTGTCGTTGACGACAATCGAAGCGATGCGTTCCAGTCGCGGTTGCCCTGGGCCGCACACATCCCGCCTTGCGCCCGGGGGCACTCCTCGCTAGACTCACAGATGTTCTACCCACTGCTGAATCCATGCGAGAACGCCCATGATTCCGGTTCGTCTGGAAATGAAGAACTTCCTGCCCTATCGTAGCCCCGACCCGATCTACTTCGATGGTGTGCACCTGGCCTGCCTGACGGGACACAACGGCGCGGGCAAATCCTCCCTGCTGGATGCGATCACATGGGCGCTGTGGGGCAAGGCACGTGCCCGCCGCGACGATGAACTGGTACACATCGGGCAGCAAGAGATGTACGTCCAGCTTGATTTCGAGCAGGAGAACGTCGTCTACCGCGTGCTGCGTCGGCGCAAATCCGGCAAGCGCGGGCACGGCACGCTCGATCTCTTTGTGATGCAGCCGGATGGCGACTTGCGCACCATCAACGAGCCGTCCATGAAGGGCACGCAGCAGCGCATCAACGCCATTCTGCGCCTGGATTACGAGACGTTCACCAACAGCGCCTTCTTGCAGCAGGGTAAGGCCGATGCCTTCACGACCAAGACCCCGGCGGAGCGCAAAAAGATCCTCAGCGACATCCTGGGGCTGGAATTGTGGGCTGTTTACGAAGAACGCGCCAAGGAAAAACTGCGCGAACTGGAACAGTCGATTGCCTCCCTGGAAGGCATCCTGCGGGACATTGACGAAGAGTTGGCCAGGGAACAGCAGTATAAGGACAACCTCAAAGCGGCGGAAGCAGCACAGCAAGCCGCCCAACAAGCCGCTGACGAAGCGCAGGCACGCCTGGACGAAGTGCAATCCGTCCCGGCGGAATTGAAGAGCGTTCGCGCCCAGGTGGAAGGCATCAAACGACGCCTGAGCGAATACCAGAACGACCAGAAAAGCCTCGCCGCGCAAATCGCCCAGCATGAGCAGACCATCGCCCAGTACCAGCAGTTGATCGACCAGAGCGAGTCCATTGAGCAGGGGTATCAGACTCTGCAAGATGCTCGTGCTGCGGACAGCGAACTGGGTTCCAAGCTGCGCGAGATGAGCGATATTGAGCGCCGCTACAACGAATTGCAGCAGCAGATCAGCGCCGCACGCAGCCAGCTTGAGCAGGAAAAACGCGGCTTCCAGACCATCATTCAGGACGTTGAGCGCATCCTGGCAGATGACGTGGCGGAAGAGCTGGTGCAGGTCAATGTGCAGATCACCGCCCTGGAAGCACAAGAGGCGCAGCGCGAAGAACGCCAGGCACAGCTTGCCGCCCTGCGCGAGGAGCGTTCCGGGCTGGCGGCGACCAAGAAGACCCTCACCGAAGAGGGCAAGGACATGAACGAGCGCATCGCCACATTGGAACAGGCGGAGGGCGCGGCCTGTCCGCTCTGTGGGCAGGCGCTCACGGATGAGCACCGCGAGCAGGTGCTGGCGGATTTGATCGCCGACCGGGATCGCAAGCGCGAGACCTACCGCCAGGCCACTGAGCGCATCAAGGAAATTGATGGCGAAACGAAGGAGCACGAGCACGCGATTCAAGCCATTGGGGAAGCGCTGGCGGATTTGCCGCGTTTGCGCAGCCGCGCGGGTGGCTTGCAGCAGCGCGTGGAGACGGCTTCGGATGCGCGTAAGCGGCTGGCAGAAGCCCAGGCCGCCCTGGAAACCATCGAGCAAACGCTGCAAGAGGGCAACTTCGCGCAGGAATTGCGCACCCAGCTTGCAGCCGTGGAAGCCGAACGCGCCGCCATTGGCTACGATCCCGACGCGCATGAAGCCGCGCAATCGCAGCTACAGCAGTACCAGGGATACGAGAAAAGCTACACCTTACTGGAAGTCGCCCGCGAGAATCTACCGCGTGAGCAGGATGCCCTCGACGGTGCCCGCAAACGCGCCGAACGCTTGCAGAAGACCATCCAGGAGGAAGAGGCTGCCGCCGCAGAGCAAGAGTCCGAGATTCAGCGCCTGACATTGCTGGAACAGGAATACGAGCGCCGTCAGAGCGAACTGGCGCAGTTACGCATCGAGGCCAGCGAAGCCAACCGCAAACTTGGCGAAGCGCGTCAGGAGTTGATTTCATTGGAACGGCGGCGCGAACGCAAGCAGCAAATCACTGAGCAGCGCAAGCAGCAGCGCCAGGAGCACGACATCTACGCCGAACTGCGGCAGGCTTTTGGCAAGAATGGCGTCCCGCTGATGTTGATCGAATCGGCGATTCCCGAACTGGAACAGTCCTCTAACAAGTTGCTCGCTCGCATGACGGATGGCCGGATGCATCTGCGCTTCAGCACGCAGCGTGCCAAAGCCAGCGGCAGCGGCACCATCGAGACGCTGGACATCGAAATTGCCGACGAACTGGGAACCCGTGCCTACGAGATGTACAGCGGCGGCGAGGCTTTTCGCATCAATTTCGCGGTGCGCGTGGCGTTGAGCAAGCTGCTGGCACGTCGTGCCGGGGCACAATTGCGGACGCTCTTCATTGATGAAGGGTTTGGTACGCAGGACGACGACGGGCGCAACAAACTGGTCGAAGCCATCACTGCCATCCAGCAGGAGTTCGACCTGGTGCTGGTCATCACCCACATTGACGAACTGCGCGACGCCTTCCCCGTGCATATCGTCGTGCAGAAGACGGGCAGCGGCAGCCGCGTTCAGGTGCGCTGACCTGCAACTGGCGCTACACTGGGCGCAAGAACCATCCTGAATCAGCGAGGGAATGACATGAGACGACTCATCCTGGGATTGACGCTGCTGCTGATTGCGGTATTGGTCGCAGCCTGTGACACAGGTACAACGGACTCCGGAGGTGGCAATACGGCAGCCCCCGATGGAGCCTCTCCCACGCCGGAAGGCGCTGCCCAACCGACCAGCGAACCCGGCATCATCCTGCCCGGCGAAGGCGAAATGACCCTCATCGGCGACCCGCCAGGGGGTAGCAATCCCGACACGAGTACGCAGGGACGCGGTTTCGTCGCCCAGCTATCGGGGCCGGCCTTCTCTGGCGAAATCGTGGAGGCAGGCTACATCGGCTGCGAGAACGACCGCTACGTGATCCGCTCTTCCAATGAGAACTTCCCGCAAGTCACGCTGATCTTGCCGCCGGATGTGACGCCGGGAACCTACAGCTTCGGCGATATGAGCCGCGACCCCGCCGCCGCCTCTGCCTCGGTCACTTTGGCGGATAATCAGGTCTTCGCAGGCAGCGTCATCGGCACGTTGATCCTGAACACCGTCGCCAGCGCGCCGGGGGAGGTCGTCAGTGGTAGCTATGATTTCAGCGCCAGCAACGGCGAATCGAATCTCTCGGTGGAAGGCAGCATGGAGTTCCGCGCGGCAGAGGGGACGGTGTTCTGCCAGTAGGTGCGATGAGCATGGTGGGGGTACGAAGCCACTGGCGTGGATTTGCCATTCCACGTCTCACACAAAAGAACCCGTGTTGAGGCAGAACAGGCTAGAAGGGACACCTCGTTAAATCAGAGGCCAATGCCCCCGTGCGGCGTTCAGCGCTCCTTCCGTCCTGCCACTGGCCTGCCACCGGGTAGCCTGGGGGGCGGAAGGGCGGAAACCTTTGCCACGCTTCAGGCTTGCTCTCGCTCCATGCGCATATCCAGCACCACCGCTGACCAACTTTGCTGTGCGGGGCCGTGCCCGGCACCAGAGATAGGGCTGAAATACTCGTGGAAGCCCGACTGCGCGACCAGCGCCAGACTGCGCTCGGCGAGAGTCTGCGCCAGCGCCTGCTCCCCGTAGCGCAGCAGCCCCCGCCAGATCAACCAGTTCACCGCCAGCCAGACGTTGCCGCGCCAGTAGGTATCACCATCGAAAACCGGGCTGTCCTGCGGCGTGGTGGGCACCGGGAAGGGCGTGGCGAATCCACCGCTGCGCAAATCCGCCGCCAGCGTATCCGACTGCGCGGGGGTGGCGCAGCCGCCGAAGAGCAGCACGAACTTCGCCGCGCTATCCGGAGAAGCTGCCACAGCCTGCGCCCCCCTGAGATCATGGGCGATGAACGAACCGCCGAGCGGGAGCAGGCACTTTTCGCGCACCGCCTGCTGAATTGCCTGCGCTTTTTGCTGCCAGCGTGCTGCGTCACCCGTCCCGAGTTCGGCGGCAATCCGACTCAGGGACTCGCATTCCGCCGCCCGAATCGCGTTGAAATCCGCCGCTTTGACCGCGAATGACCCGGCCTCGCGCAGCCTTCGCGCATCGCAATCATGGGACTGTAGCCGCTGCACCAGGGCATGACGTGCGGCCTTGCTCTCGTCCGCCGTCGGATTCCGCAAGCCCATTGCGGCATCCCAGCGCGGGGAGGCATCCCAGCCGCTTTCCCAGGGGTGAATCAGCGTGACGAGGTGGTCGCCGTCCAGTTCACGCCGTCGGTCGAACCAATCCTGGTAGGCGACCAGGCGCGGGTACAACCCACGCAGGGCATCCTGATCCGGGTGACGCTGATGGACGAGCCAGGCCGCGATTGCGATCAAGGGAGGCTGCGTGATGATGCTGCGATCCGCCACGCCCCAGAGCGCCGCGCCGTCTCCTTGCCAGTAGGCCATATGCGGGATCATACCCGCGTCTGCGCCTTCCCGCACTTGATGCTGCACGAGGCTGCGCAGCTCATCCCAGGCCATCGCACCATCGAACCAGCGGTAGGTGATGGCGTGGAAGCACGAATCCCAGAGCCATTGATATTCGTACACATGCGGGGCGGGGCGCGTGTAGCGGTAGCCCCGGCTGCGAATCTGGTTGCCTTGCAGCAACTTGTGGCAACGCTCAATCCACTCCTGTGCCGTCCGTTCGTCTGACATGCCGTTCTCCTCTCCTGTGATAGCATGTTTCTACCAGACTGCGCCGCGAACGGCAACGCATCCTCAGCGCTTCCGGGGGTGAACGCCTCAGGCCTGGGGGTAGGCATGGTGTGGCAATGAGGGAGCATAGCGGGCGAAACATGGGGCATCGAACCCGTCATGTCCTGACCGGGTTCTGGGTTTTTCGCTGGCGCTTCCCGCTGCGCAATCTCCCCCCCGCGAACTTCTCCCTCAGCCGCAGCCGGGCCGGGAGCATCTCGACCTGCCCCTCCGCTGCGTAGGCATCGGCATCATTTGCTTTGTCGATGCGCCAGGCTGAGGGAATACTGCGCTGTTCTGACTGCCACACCCATCACCATCGCGCCGAAGCAGGGCTTCGCTCAGCGGTAGTTGCGCCACCACGGTTTGTATGGTGTATTTGGTTTCATTGGCTCCACTCGTTGTGGTTTGCTACCGTGAGTACGCCCAATGAAACCTTCTCTGCGCTACAGTCGCCCCTGCTTGATGCATCGAGGTGGGGGCTACAGCCTACTTCCGGAACTGCGTATCCTTGTACTCGGCGAAGAGGTCAATCAGCTTCAGGCGTTGATATTTGCCTGTGCTGGTCACCGGAATCTCCGTGCCGAAGACGACGACCTTCGGCGATTTTTCGAATGTCATCTTCTCGCGGCAGGTGTCGAGAATCGCTTTGGCGGTGACGTTGACGCCCTCTTCCAGCACCACATAGGCTCCCACCTCTTCCCCGTAGTACGTATTGGGGAAGGCAATCGCCAGGCCGACTTTCACGCCGGGGATTTCCAGCAGCACTTCTTCGATGTCGAAGGGGCTGAATTTGACGCCACCGCGATTGATCAATTCCTTGATGCGCCCGGTGATGAAGAAATACTTGCGCCCATCCTTGCCCAGCTTGTAGAAGCCCTCGTCACCGCTGCGGAACCAGCCGAAGCTGAACGTCTTGGCGTTGGCGTCCGGGCGCTGATAATAATGCTGCATGACGTTGTGACCGCGCACGCAGATTTCGCCGCGTTCGCCTTCACCCAGCATAACCCCATTGCCTTCCGGGTCAAAAATCGCCATTTCGTTCGGCTCGATGGGGCAGCCGATGCTGGGATAGCCGTAATCCTGCATCCACGACTGGTGTTCTTCCCAGCTCAGCGTAATCGGCAGGAAGCAGGAATAGCAGGTCGTCTCGCTCAGGCCGTAACCGTGCAGGATGGTCACGCCGAAGTGGTCTTCGAACTCGCGCGCCAGCGAGACCGCCAGCGTGCCCGCGCCACAGGTCAGGTGCCGGAAGTGGTGCATCTCCAGGCGGCCCAGCCCCTTGCCGAAGATCGTATCGCCCTGCGCGACCAACTCGCGACTGTGTTCCAGCAGGAATTGCAGCAGCGTCGGCACGACGGAGACGACATTCACCTTCTCTTCCGCGATGCGCGTCCAGAAGTGGCTGGCGCTGAAGCGGCGGTTGAGCACCGTCGTCGCGCCCACGAAGAGCGGTGTCACCAGGGTGACGACGATGCCGTTGACGTGATGGATGGGCAGCACGCACATCATGCGCTGATTGCCCGTGATGGCCTGCCAACTGCTGATCCCCTGGGCATCCGCCAGCAGATTGTACTGGTTGAGGACAACGCCTTTGGGTGCGCCCGTCGTACCGCTGGTGTAAATCAGCAGGGCGTCGTCTTCCAGGGTGGCGCTGGCCTCATTGCCAGAGCGCGTGGACATGTCGTTGTCTTTTGCGCCGCTCTCATCTCCCAGGAAGCTGGTCGGACGGCTGGCGACGACGCTGTGGAAATGCAGGTAGTCATCGCTCGCTTCGCCACCCACCTGGATGATCGCCTGGATGTTCGGCGCACCCAGTTCGCCTTCCGCGCCACTGCCACCGTGCACGATGCGTTCGGCGCGTTCCAGCGTATCATGCATGGCGAAGACCACTCTGGCGTCGCTGTTGCGCAGGATGAAGGCGATGCGATCATCGGATTCCGCCACATTCTGCGGAGCAACCGCCGCGCCGATCAACCAGCAGCCGAAGTAGATCAGCACCATGTCGGAGTGGTTGTAGCCAATGGTCGCCACGCGATCCCCGCGCCGGATGCCCAGGTCTTCGTAGAGCAAATTGGCGACCTGGTGCGCCTTGGCGGAAAAATCCGCGTAACTCATCTCCGTGCGGTTGTGATCCTTGTCGTAGTAGATCAAATAGGGTTTGTGCGGGGACGCTTTCACATGCAGCCCCAGCACATCGCGGATGTTGCGAAAGGGCACGCGATACTGGCTGGCGGGGACGCCGTTGAAGGTGCGTGCCTGGTTGATCTTCTCTTGCGTTTCGGTATCCAGAGATGCAATCGTCATGATGAACTGCCCTTCTGCGAACAAGTTATTTTTCGTGCTGCGCCCCGAGGAAGGGTGGAGCGCAGCGATTATACTATTCACAGAAAAGTGTCGCACAAACGCGGCGACTTCACCAGTGATAGCGACTGGAATCCGGGGGGATTTCCTCAACCTGTGAATGGGGTAGGTGATTGAGAGTGGGGCTGAAACCAGCAAGAATGACAGCCCCGTGAAAAGTGTCGCCCGTGCGGATCACAATCCGGCGATGACTTCCAGGAAGCGATCGACCTCCTGCGGCGTGTTGTAATGCACCGCCCCCACGCGCACCATTCCGTCCGCTGCACGTCCATAGCGGCGCATGACCTCTACCGCGTAGTAATCGCCGTGCCGCGCATGAATCTGCTGCGCCGCCAGCTTCTCTACCACCGCTGCCGGGGCATATCCTTCGACGATGAACGAGACCGTCGCCACACGCTCGTGCAGCCGATCCGCTTCGGTGATTCCCGCGACAGTCACCCCCGGAATCGCCTGGAGGCCACCGATCATCTGCGCGGCGAGCTTGCCCTCATATTCGGTCAGGCGTGCCACCGCATCATCCAACTGCTGCGCCAGCGTATCGCCCGTCCCCAATGAGGCCATGTAGCGCACCGCCGCCGCCGTCCCTGCAATCGTCTCGAAAGGCAGAGTCCCGGTTTCCCAGCGATAAGGCGCTTCGTCCTTGGCAGGGCGTACTTTGTAGGCGGGCAGGCTCTCCAGCAGATCATGACGCGCCCACATCACGCCTACATGCGGGCCGAAGAACTTATACGCCGAACAGAGCAACACATCACAGCCCAATTCCGTCACATTTAAGCGCACATGGGGCGCACTCTGCACGGCGTCCATCACGAAGAGCGCCCCGACGCTGTGAGCGTGATCGGCGATCTGGCGCACGGGGTTGATCGTCCCCAGAGCGTTGGAAGCGTGAACGGCTGCGACGAGCGCCGTTTTCTCGCTCAGGGCGGATTCCAGCGCCGCCCGATCGAGCGTACCTTGCTCCGGGTCGAAGTCCACCCATTTCACCGTCCAGTCGCGGTCGCGTGCTGCCAGCGTCCAGGGCGCGACGTTGGCATCGTGATCCATGCGCGTCAGCACGATTTCGCTCCCGGCGGGGATGGTCTGCGCCAGGGCGCGGCTGAAGGCGAAGTTGAGCGTGGTCATGTTCGCGCCGAAGACGATCTCTTCCGGTCGGGACGCGCCGACGAAGGCCGCCAGCACCTCGCGTGCATCGGTCAGCATGGCGACGGTCTCCTGACTGTGCGAGAACGCGCCCCCCATGTTGGCGTTCTTGTAGATGAAATAGTCGGAAACGGCGTCAATCACGCCCTGGGGCACCTGCGTCCCGGCGGGATTGTCGAAGAAGACGGGCGGCTTGCCCTCGACCATTTGCTGCAAGGCGGGGAACTGCGCACGAATCGAATCAACGTTGAGCATCGCAAAATGTCCTTTTCTGAGAATGGCTTGTGCGCAGGCCAGCATACCAGATGCTGCGGAGAATCCGCCCCCTCAGGAAATTTCTCGTTCTAACGTTTTTGGTGGGATCCTGTTCTGGCACTCATCCCCCGGCCCCTTCTCCCGAATGCTGCGCTGGGAGAAGACGAGGCGCAAAAAACCCCCTCCCGGAGGCCTCCAGCAGGGGGTGCAATAGGGGTTGCTGCGCTGTGTTAGCGCTTACGCCCCGGTGCGTTCGCCGACCAGTTCCAGCGCCTGACGTACCATCTGATTGGTGTAGCCCCATTCATTATCATACCAGGCCATCACCTTGACCAGATTGCCGCCGACCACGCGGGTCATCTCCAGGTCAGCAATCGAAGCACGCGGGTCACCGATGATGTCCGACGAGACCAGTTCATCCTCAGAAACGGCGAAGATGTCGCGGTAGCGATCCGTCGCGGCTTCTTCCTTGAGGATGTTGTTGACCTCTTCGACGGTGGTATCGCGGCTGGTCAGGAAGGTGATGTCGCTGATGGAGCCAACCGGGACGGGCACGCGCAGCGCCACGCCGTCGAACTGGTTCTCGTATTCCGGCAGCGCCTTGGTGGTGGCGACGGCGGCTCCGGTCGATGTCGGTACGATGTTCTGCGCGGCGGCACGCCCACGACGCATCTTCTTCATGGGGCTATCCACCAGCGCCTGCGACGCAGTATAGCCGTGAACCGTCGTCATCAGCGCCTTCTCCACGCCGATGCGCCGCCCGATGATCTCGACCACCGGAGTCAGGCTGTTGGTCGTGCAGGAGGCCGTCGAAAGGACATCGATTCCCAGCCCCATCTGCGTATTCACGCCGTGAACGATGGTCGGCGTGTCTTCGCTCTTGGTCGGTGCGCTGATGATGACGTGCTGCGCCCCGGCCTCAATGTGCTTGCTGGCACCTTCGCGCTCGGTGAAGAAGCCCGTGCTCTCGAAGACGACTTCTACGCCCATCTCTTTCCAGGGCAAATTGGCGGGGTCGCGTTCGCTCAGGAAGCGGATCTCCTGCCCATCAATGATGAGGTTGCCATCGCGCTCCTCGACGGATTTCTCATAGCGTCCGTAGACCGTATCGAACCGCAGCAAATAGACGAAGTTCTTCAGCGGGGCGATGTCATTCACTGCGACCAGTTCCAACTCTGGCGTATCCAGCAGGACTTTCAGCGTGGCGCGTCCGATGCGCCCCAATCCGTTGATTGCTACCTTTGTCATCCCATGTCTCCTCTTCGATTCCAGTGTTGTCAGCCTCATTAAAACGGCTGTGAGGAGCGGAGTCGAAGACTGCAAAGGGGACTCTAGGGCGTCTTACACCCTTCATGTGTGCGGCTCATGCAGCACAGAGAATCAGGCGTTCAACAGGCGCAGGCCATATTCGACGATGGCATCCGTCGTGCAGATGTTTTCCGCCAGCAGGGTGGCGCGTCGCTGGCGAAAAGTATCCGCCCGCCCCGGCATACTCAACAGGGCGTTGATCCTGGCGAGGATCGCCTCTCCGTCGAGGAGCTGGAACATCAGCCCGCGTCGCTGTAAGTCGCGGCAGTAGCCCAGATCCATGCTGTTTGCGCGGATTGAAGGCGTGCCCAGGACGGCGGCTTCGGAGGCCATCGTGTTGCCCTCGCCCACGTAGAGCTGCGCGAAGGCCAGCAAGTCGTGCATACGGTCGCGTGGGAAGTCCGTGATATGGTGCCGGAATTCCGGCGGAATCGCAGTTTCGGACGAGAGAATCACTCTCCCGTGCTGTTCCAGCAATTGCAAGATGGCGCGTTTGTCTTCCAGCGTCAGGCCGCGCTCATGCACATCGTGGGTCGCCTGCCAGGCCACGAAGCGCACGATAAAATAGGGGTCGCCCTCTGCCAGCCCCACTTGCGCCAGCACGGAGGGGTCGGGCGTGTAAACATCGGGATGCAGGTAGGCCAATTCGTGGTAGCCCCGGTAACGCACCTGCTTCGCGCCCAGGTCGCGGTAGTAGACTTGCGGCGTGGCGACCAGCGTGGCGAAGGGCAGCGCTGCCGCGAGTTGGTTGGCGGCTGGTTCGGTGTCGTGGAACGCCAGATAGGGCTTGCGCAGCAGCCAGGCCGGGAAGCCAACCGTCGGATTCGCCATGCTCAGCAGCAAGTCAGCGCGGACGCGGCGGGCAATGCGCAGGGTCGCCCAGGTGCGCGGTGGAATCTCGCGAATCAGGCTGATGCGGTTGGGGCGGCGGCGGTAGGTTACATCGTACGCGAAGCCGTAGCGCTCCAGCAATTCCACGATCATCTCGCGATCCAGCGCCGAGAAGTGCACGCGATGCCCCATCTCTTGCCAGCGCAGCGCCGCATTGCGAAACTGATGCACATCCGCTGGATGCCCAATGTCGATCAAAATCGTTGCCATGTCCGTCTCGCTTTCGTAGGCAGCAGGCCGCTCTGCTCACAAAGTCTCATTCGCGCAGCCAACGCTCGCGCAGCCTGGCTCGCTCCTCGTCCGTGTAGAAGTGCCGCGTGTAGCGAGCGTTCAACATGCGATCCACATACTCGGTGGGCAAGCGAATGCCGGAGACGAAGGACTTGTAAGCGCTTGCGTAGTCTTTGTGACCGCCGACATTGGCCTCGGGCAGCCGCAGATCAGGCCAACCCAGGTAGTCACGCAGCGCCTGTTCGCGCAACGCTTGATCGGTCTCCAGCTTGAGGATCAGCACATCAGCAGCCCCTTGCTGGATGCGCTGGTATCCCTGCTGATGTGGAAATGGTTCGGCGTACACATCGATTCCCAGCGTATCCCGGTACTCTACATCGAAGTAGGTCAGTGGGCGCTCATGCGGGAACCGTTCCAGGAACGCCGCCGTCAACGCCTCGTTCGAAAGGGACGTTTGCGCGGCGGTAGTTCCCATGTACAGTTCAAACGTCTCGAAGAACGCGGAGAGATTGCGGCTGATCGGCTCACGCACGGCAGTGATGTAGTGGATGGGTCTGTCACGCTTGCCCACATGCTCGCGCAGGAAGGTGCCATTGGTGTAATTGTGGCTGTGCGGGCTAAGACCACGCTGCCGGAGCAGCGCCTTACGCTGTGCGATGTTTTCCGGATTCATCGTATGCACGTGGTAGACCGAGGCATAGCGCGACTTCAGCGCGAAGTAGACCGACATCGAGCCGACTTTGCCCATCTGGAAGACGGCGATGGGTGTCTGGCGGCGAACGTACAGGTTGAAATAGAGCCGGGCACGCAGGGCGTATTGCCAGCCATGGGAAACCCAATGGTAAAGTCGGGAAGAACGCTTCAGCATAATGGCTCCTGGCATGTCATCGAAGAACGCGGGACGGGTGGTTGGATTGATGGTCACGAGAGGCCAGCCAAGCATCCAGCACGCGCAGCAGCAGATGAGCGACCAGGAAGAGCAACGTCACCACCAGCACGGCCTTCATGGGATTGGTCACAACGACATAGCGCGGCTGTACATTTTGCACCGCTGCGCTGATCGCCGCATGATAGGCCCAGATTCCGCCCGCCAGGAAGACCGGATACCAGAGGCGGCGTGCCCAGGGCAAAATCAGAATCAGCGCGACCAGCAGCCCATTCCAGATCACCGGGGTCGGGCGGCTCAGCGAACGGTAGCGATAGCTGATGGTGTTGACGATCTCACGAATCGGCTCGGATTCCCACCCTGGCGGGCACATCTGCTGCATGAAGTCGTCCGTCACCGCGTAGAAATCGGCGAGCTGCTGCGGAGTCAGTTCCAACGCTGCCCATTCGCGCCCCAGGAAATGATCGATCTGTCGTTGGGCGCGGGCATCAATGTCCTCGCACTGCACCTGTGCGGGTGAGGGGCTGCCGCTGTACTGGTGCCCGGACATGCGCAGGAAGTCGAAGAACGCCTCTACGGTCGATTGCAGCAGGATATCCGGCTGCTGGCGCAGGGCTTCCTGGTAGGCCAGCCGGTAGAGATCATAAACCCGATTCACATCGCCCACTTCGGCTTCCAGGCAGGCCTGCATGGTCACGTCGTCGGGGCGTTCCTGGCAACCGTCCCGCAGTTCGACCAGCCGCGCCGAGTTTTCGCCGTTTGCCGCATCCAGCAGCCCATCGCGGATCAGCGGACGCACGTACATATTCGCATTGTGGGTAGAGGTCTGGGCAACTTCCACCGTCTGCGTCAATCCGGTGAAGGTCAGCGTCATCAGGCCGAAGGACGCCAGCAGCACCAGGATACGCTGCCAGTCGCGGGTGTGCAGGGCGAAGAGTGCCCCGAAAGGGACGAACAAATACGCGCCGACGGTGCGCGTCTCGCGCAGCAGCGCCAGCAATACCCCCAGCAGTACATCTTGCCAGCGCAAAAAACGCTGCGGGATGACCTGCGTCCCGGCTGCCAGCGCGAAGGCCACCACCAGCATGAAGATATAGAGCGGCTCGGTAGCGGCGAAGTTGAAGACCACGCCGACCTGCGCATCGCCCAACACCACCAGGGCCACCAGGAAGGCCAGCAGGGCGTTGTAGCGCCGCAGCCCCCAGTACATCAGGACGCCAAGCAGCGACGACATCACCAACTGCCAGACGATGATCAGGTCGAAATTGCCCAGGACGTAATGATTGAGATAGACGAAAATCGGGAAGACGGGCGAGACGTTGGCCGCGCGTTCGGGCAAATCAAAGCCAGCGATGTAGGCCGCATATACGTAATAGTCGCCGCCGTCTGCGCCATCCGCCGGGGCATAGGCCGCCAGGAAGAACAGCATCCGCGCCACCCCCAGCGCAAGCAAGAACAGCAGCGTCCACCTGGAGGCGAACAACTGGCGGTAGAGCGGTTCCCAGCGGCGCAGCGGCTGCGCGTGCAGCGCCTGCCCCGGATGCAGCACATGCCCCCAGAAGCCGCACGGCGGATTCTCTGCGGATTCGTGCGTCATGCGGTCTTCACCTCAGATGCCGATTGTCGTCCATGTCGAACCAGAGGGCGAACATGATGAAGTTCATGCCGAAGAGGATCAGGAAGACGGCAATGATCGCCCGAATCGCATCAATTCGCGCGGGAATTGCCTGGAAGAGGATCAGGTAGAGGGTGTAGAGGACTCCCGCGGTGAAGGTGAAAATCCCCACGAAATAAAACAGCACCAGCGGATGCGTATCACGAAAGATGTATTTGTGCACCAACCGCTGGAAGAAGCCGCGCAGCAGCAGCCACGAAATCGACGGAATCACGCGCCAGAGCCGAATGCCGCTCTTCTCGCCAATGTTGTAAACCGAGCTAATCGGCACGTTGCGCACCCGAAAATTGTAGATGTTCAGCAGAATCAGGATGTGGTTGGGGTAGCCGTAACGCTTCCAGAGCTTGTCCCAGGGCACTGTGCGGATCGCTTCTGCCGAAATGGCCGTGTAGCCCGTCTGCGAATCCAGGATGTGCCAGTAGCCCGAAGCAATCTTGGTCATCAACGAGAGCGCCGCATTGCCCAGTAAGCGCACGCGCGGGATATTCCTCCAGGACTCTTCCGTGTGCAGGCGGTTGCCCTTCACGTAATCGCATTCGCCGCGCACGACGGGTTCAATGACGCGGTGCAGTTCCGTCGGATCCATCTGGGCGTCTCCGTCCATCACAGCGACCACATCGCAGCCGTCTTGCTCCGCGTACTGGTAGCCTGTGGCAATCGCGCCCCCGGCTCCCTGGTTGACGGTATGCTGGAGCAAATGCACATGTTGGAGGTCGTTCGCGGCGGTGTGATCCTCAATCACCTGGACGGTGTGATCCTTGCTCACATCGTCCACGATGTAGATCGCGTCCACGAAATCCGGCATGGTGTCGATCACCCGCGTGATGAGCTTCTCTTCATTGTGGGCGGGGACGACCACACCGATTTTTTTCTCTTCGTACATGAACCCTCAGATTGCTCTCGCTAGGTGCAGACCTGCGCGCGTCAGTTTGCATGACGCCCCTGTCGCACACAGTGGCAGGCGAATTTGGCAGGTGAATGATACACGACGCGCTCAATTCCGCAATCCTCTAGCCCACCACCATGCCGGGCGCAAAATCCGCGTCTGGCACCCTGGACTGTGTGCCGGGAAACACTATCCCCCCTTGCGTCC
>CAZJWX010000077.1:0-21428 GCA_964549915.1 uncultured Anaerolineaceae bacterium
CGTGTGAAATTGCATCGCCTTTATCCGTCTCTTTCAGATTGACTGAGTACTAGCGCATAATCCGCTCCAGGAACTTCCCGTCCGCCTGGGCAACCTGAAACAGCTTCGCTTCCTCTACCTGAGCAACACACGGCTCGCAGCGCTGCCTGCTTCGTTGGGGTCTTTGCGGAATTTGCGCTACTTGAACATCAACGACAATCGCTTCACTGCATTACCCGCGCTGATTGGCAGTCTCACCGGGTTGAGCGAACTCCGTGCGAACCGCAACCAATTACTGGCTTTGCCAGGGGCGATTGGCACACTGGATGCGCTGCGTGAATTGCATCTTGAGGGCAATCAGTTGCTGACCTTGCCGCCGACACTGGCTCATCTCGGACACCTGCGCAAGCTGAATCTGCGTGACAACCGTCTGGAAGCCCTGCCGGATTTGAGCACACTGCAATCCCTGCGCGAACTTGACTTGCGCGGTAACAGACTGCGCCAGTTGCCAGGGTGGGTGTTGCATCTGTCGGTTCTCGAAAAACTCGACCTGCGCTGGAATCCATTGGATGTGCCGGACTGGATTGCAGACCTGGAAGCACGCGGTTGTACGGTGTTCACATAGTCGTAATGCCAGTATGGTAGACTCGGGGGTAAGAAGCAGATGAGCGGCAGCGACCGAGTTGTGCATCTCCTCTGATGGCTTGTATATAACCCCGTGCTACAGTACGATTTGTGAGCCACAACAGCCGACCTTGATCGGGAGTACATACGGTATGTTCAAAAATGTCATGAAAAAGGTGTTCGGCGACCCAATGGAACGGGCGCTGAATAAATACCGCGATGCAGTGGATAAAATCAACGAGATGGAAGAAGACGTGCAGGCGCTGAGTGCTGACGCGCTGGCAGCGAAGACGGACGAATTCCGCAAACGTCTGAGCGAAGGCGAGACTCTCGATGACCTGCTGCTGGAAGCATTCGCTGTCGTGCGCGAAGTGGCGCGGCGGACCATTGGCCTGCGCCATCACGACGTACAGCTCATCGGCGGCATGGTGCTGCACGAAGGACGCATCGCGGAGATGAAAACGGGTGAAGGTAAGACGCTCACGGCGGCCTTGCCCATCTACCTGAATGCGCTGGAAGGGCGCGGCGTGCACCTCATCACGCCTAATGACTATCTGAGTAAAGTGGGTTTGCAGCAGATGGGGCCGATTTATCACTTCCTGGGGTTGAGTTCGGCAGTCATCCAGAACACAGGCGGTAAGCCTGACGAAGGCTCCTTCCTCTTCAACCCCGACTTCGAATCCGCCGATGATCGCTACCAGAACCTGGAACCCATCAGCCGCAGCGAAGCCTACCGCGCTGACATCACCTACGGCACGAACAACGAATTCGGCTTCGATTACCTGCGCGACAACATGGCCTGGAGCAAAGATCGGCTGGCGCAGCGTGAATTGCACTTCGCCATCGTCGACGAAATCGACAACATTTTGATCGACGAGGCACGTACCCCGCTGATTATCTCCGGCCCGGCGGATCAGCCGTCTGATTACTACGCCAAATTTGCGGCCATCGTCAAGCGCTTGAAGCCCAGCAGCGAAGAATCGGTTGAGGCAGAAGAACCCGATGGCGATTACGTCGTGGAGATCAAAGATCGGATTGCCTACTTGACTGAAGAAGGGGTGGAAAAAGTCGAGCGCATTCTGGGAGTCGAGCAACTGTACCACCCGGATAACAGCGAGATGATCCCCTACCTGGATAACTGCTTGCGTGCGCACGCACTCTACCATCTGGATCGTGATTATGTGGTGCAGGATGGGCAGGTCGTGATCGTCGATGACTTCACAGGCCGCTTGATGCCAGGACGCCGCTTCAGCGAAGGGTTGCACCAGGCGATTGAAGCCAAGGAAGGCGTGCAGATCCGGCGTGAGAACGTGACAATGGCGACGGTCACCTTTCAGAATTTCTTCCGCATGTACGACAAGCTCTCCGGTATGACCGGTACAGCGGCGACTGAGGCGGAAGAGTTCGAGAAGATTTATGGCCTGGATGTGGTCGTGATTCCCACCAACTTGCCCGTCGCACGCAAAGATGAAGATGACTTCATCTACATGAACGAAGAGGCCAAGTGGAACGCCGTCATTGATGAGATCAAGCGCCGCCACGAGAAACAACAACCCGTCCTGGTCGGCACTGTGGCGATTGAGACTTCGGAAACGGTTAGCAAGAAGCTGAAGCGGGCGGGCGTGCCGCACGAAGTTCTCAACGCGAAGAATCACTTCCGCGAGGCGGAGATCATCACGCAGGCGGGGCGTCCCGGTGCCGTGACGATTGCGACCAACATGGCGGGTCGTGGTGTGGACATTAAGCTGGGCGGCAACCCGGAAGGGCTGGCACGCATGAAGCTGCGCAAACAGGGCGTAGATACAACCGAAGCCACCGATGAACAGTGGCAGCAAGCCCTGGCTGAGGCACGCGAAGAGGTGCAGCGCGACCGTGAAACCGTGCTCAATGCGGGCGGCCTCTATGTGCTGGGTACTGAGCGCCACGATGCTCGACGCATCGATAACCAGCTTCGTGGTCGTTCGGGTCGCCAGGGTGAACCCGGCGAGTCACGTTTCTTCCTGAGCCTGGAAGACGACCTCATGAAACGCTTCAATGCCGAGGCGGTCAAGCGCTTCATGTCCTGGGCGAACTTGCCGGAAAATGAGCCAATTGAGCACAACATGATCTCCAAGTCGATTGAGCAAGCGCAGGTGCGCGTGGAAGGCCATAACTTCGACATCCGTAAGCGCGTGCTGGAATACGACGATGTTGTCAATCGCCAGCGTGAATTGATCTACGCTCAGCGTCGCGAATGGTTGGACGCCAGCCCGGAAGAGGTCTGGAAGAAGTACCTGGGCATGATCGAAGACGAGATTCTGGGAACGGTGGAAGCCTACGCTGTGGGCAGCGAGGACGTGGCAGACTGGGACGTGGAACTGCTCCACAAAGACCTGCTGATGATCTTCCCGGTGCCGGAAGAAATCAACCCGGATACGATGGTTGAACTGGAACGCGCCGAACTGGAAGAGAAACTGACTGCGGCGGCAGAACAAGCCCTGTTGCGCAAGAAAGAAGAACTCGAAGCAGCCAAAGAAGGGCTGATGGATCAGGCGCTGCGCTTGACCATCTTGCGATCCATCGACTCACACTGGCAGCGGCACCTCACGTCGCTCGATATGCTGCGCGAGGGTATCGGCTTCTCGTCCCTGGCACAGCGTGACCCGGTGGTCGAATACACCCGCGAAGGCTTCACCATGTTCCGCGAATTACAGGGGCAGATTGCCTTGCAAGCCTGCAACCGCATCTTCCGCGTACAGCCGCAGGTCGTGAGTCCGCAGGATCGTCGCCAGATGCGTGCCATGCGCCCCAACGTCAACGGGGGGGAAGCGAGCAAACCCCGCACGGTCGTCAAGAGCGCCAAAGACAATATCGGGCGCAATGACCCCTGCTGGTGCGGCAGCGGCAAGAAGTATAAGCACTGCCACTATAAGACCGACAAGCAGCGACAACCGACAACATAAGTTGAAACTGAATGGGGGAAAGGGTGAAATGTTAACTCTTTCCACTATCTCAACGATTCTCGTCCAATTTTCGGATGCATTTCTCACATTGCCATGTATACTAGGCCAATGTGGGTATCCTCCAAAATTGAACAATTTTGTTGCTTGTTGTGCATGTGGTTTAAACTAGCAAAATTGAACAGGAGAATGCCGCGATGGTGCAAACGCAGGACTCACACCTGATGAATGCCGAGATGAATTCGCTCTGGAAGCAGTTCTTGCGCACGAAGGTCAATTCGTTCATCAAATGGGATCTGGTGCGGTTCTTCCACGATAATCCGCACACAGTCGATACGGCAGAGCACATCGCGCACTTCGTGGGGCGCGACCCGAAGACGGTGCAACTCGAACTCGATAGGTTGGCGAAAGCGGACGTTCTCTTGCGCCGCAACGTCGATGGGGTCGCTGTCTACCGCCTCTCGGACGATCCGGAAATCCGGCAGCTTATCAATGATTTTGTCGCTGCCTGCCACAACCGCGAATTCCGTGTCCAGGCCATCAACCACGTCATCTACGGAATGGGCTTCTCCCAATCGCGCGACTCGCGCAGTTACTGAAGCGTACCCGGCGTTCGCACGTCCTGTGTGAGCTGGCTGTGTACGAACTTTCCAGGGTAGTGAGGCATGGATGTCCACATCGCGCTGCACCAGTTTCTTGTGTTGTATATGTGGTTTCCGCTCGCTGCCCTGCTGGTCTTCTTGCTGCTGATCGCACGTTTTTACCAGCGTTTCTCCGCCGCACAGACCTACTATTCCCTCTATGTCGTCGCGGTCATCCTCTTCGGTGGATTAGCCATCCGGCAAGCCGGGGTGCGCCTCGCAGAGCAGGATTGGCTATCCGGTGCATTATCATTCACCGCAGGGGTTTTCTTGACCGCGCTGGTGCTGCTGCTCGCCCATCTCATGCTGCGCCGCAAGAATCAGGACGAATGAACCCATGTTGCCCGCTTTGCTGACAACTTCCGGTCTGGTAGCCATTGGCATTGCGCTGGTCGTGCTGGCGCGGCTCAGCAGCAGGCTCGGCAGCGTGACCGGGTCGCGCAAGCACTTCCGCTGGTTGTACGTTGCGGCAGCCCTGGTGTGGGTGGGTGCCGGGATGCGTTATTATATTCAAACGGTTATGCAGGCGATGCCTGAAGCACCGAGCGCAAAATTGGTGTATACAATAGTAAGCGATGGCCTCCCTGCCATCGGGATTACCCTGGGCTTGGTCGTGACCTGGTATTATTGGAGCTGGTTGCTGGCTGAGCGCGATTGAACAGTTCTCATGTCGGCAACGTGTAAAGGCTCTGCCTTGTTGAACCAGTCCATCCAACCCGACCTCCTACAGAAAATCCAGGCGATGCCGAAGATCGAGCTGCATCGGCATCTCGAAGGGTCGCTGCGCTTGAGCACGCTCCTCGACATACTGGACGAATGCCGCGTGCAAGTGCCTGCCCGCACGAAGGAGGAACTGCGCCCCCTGGTGCAGATGACCAGCAACGACTCCTACGATTCGCAGCATTTCCTGGAAAAGTTCAATGTGCTGCGCCAGTTCTTCTGCTCGCAAGAGATTATTCGGCGTTTTGCCCGCGAAACGGTCGAAGATGCTGCCGCTGACCAGGTGCGCTATATGGAATTGCGCTTCACGCCGAAAGCACTGAGCACTGCATCGGAGATCCCGTTGGAGGATATTGTGCCGCTGGTCTGCGATGCGGCCAACGAAGCGGCGGAAGAATGCGGCATCATCGTGCGTTACATCGCATCCATGAACCGCCACGAATCCGTCGAAATCGGCGAGCATGTCCTGCGTGCCGCCATCAACAATCGCAGCCGGGGTGTTGTGGGGTTGGATCTGGCAGGGGATGAGGCGAATTTCTCCTGCTTACCTTTCCGACCGTTGTTTCGTCGCGCCAAATCCGCCGGGCTGGGAGTGACGATCCACGCTGGCGAGTGGGCGGGGGCACGCAGCGTCTGGGATGCAATCGGCAACCTGAATGCGGATCGCGTCGGGCATGGCATCAAGGCGCTCGATGATCTGGCGATTGTGCAGGTGCTGGCTGAACGCGAGATCATGCTGGAAGTTTGCCCAACCAGCAACGTGCTCAGCGGAGTCGTAGACGAACTGGAGGACCACCCGCTGATTCCGCTGACGCGGCAGCATGTGCTGACGACGATCAACACGGATGATCCGCTGATCTGCGACATCACGCTCAGCGACGAAATCGCTCGTGTGGTGCAGACAATGGCTATTTCGCTGAGCGAGATCAAGGAGTTCACCCTGCGGGCAGCGCGTGCTTCGTTCCTGCCGGATGGCGAACGCGAAGAATTGGTGCGCAAATTCCAGGGTTGGCTCGCAGCAGTGTAAAGGCGCGGTCAGAGCATGCCGCGCCCCTTGTGGCTGCGTTCAGCGGGCGAGGACTTCCGCCAGCTTGATGTATTCTTCCGTGATCGGGCGAGACTTGCTGGTGACTTCCTCCAGCGGCACAGTATTCTGCCTGCGTCCATTGCGGGCGACCATCACGCCAGTTTCGCCTGCGACCAGGCGGTCTACCGCTTCTACGCCCATGCGAGTGGCCAGCAGGCGGTCGAAGGCCGTCGGGCTGCCGCCGCGCTGCGTGTGCCCCAGAATTGTGATGCGAATTTCGAAGCCGACTTCTTGCCGTTCCAGGTATTGCGCCAATTCATGGACTTTGTAGGGAGCACCTTCCGCCATCACCGCGATGGCGTGGGCTTTACCGCGAATGTAGGCTTGCTCCAGTTCGCGCCCGACTTCTTCCATCGGCGTTTCGTGTTCGGGCACGATGACGATTTCAGCGCCGCCGAGGATGCCACCCATCAACGCGAGGTAACCGCTGTTACGCCCCATCACTTCAATCAAGAAACAGCGATTATGCGAGCTGGCCGTGTCACGCAGGCGATCCAGCGCGTCCAGAATCGTGTTGAGCGCGGTATCGACGCCGATGCTGGTATCCGTCCCGTAGATGTCATTGTCGATGCTGGCGGGCACACCAACGACCGGAACCCCCAGTGTGTGCATCGCGAGTGCGCCGCGCAGGCTGCCATCCCCTCCGATGACGACCACCCCATCAATGCCATGTTCGTTCAAACGGCGTAGGGCTTTGCGCTGCCCCTGCTTGGTCTTGAATTCTTCGTTGCGTGCCGTCTGCAAGATCGTACCGCCGCGCTGCAAAATCCCACTGACTTCGCGGCTGGTCATCAGCTCAAAATCGCCCGAAATCAAGCCGGAATATGCCTGGCGAATACCAAATACTTCGAGGTTGTGCGCGATACCGGATCGAACGACTGCCCGGATGGCGGCATTCATTCCAGGCGCATCTCCTCCGCTTGTCATTACGGCGATTCGCTTCATGCGATTTCTTCTCCCTGCCAGCGTATCGAAAACTCAATGCAAGGGAATGCATTCGTAGTTCGCTTGACGAATGAGTAACCCGGAACATTGTAACGCTTCCGGCCTGAGCACACCAGATAATACCCGTCATCTGTGAAGTGGGTGTTAAGTCATGATGGTTTTTTTGCGGTTGCTTTCGCGTAATTTGGCTGCATCATGCCTCGACGATTTCGATGCTATCTGCCCCGACGATGGCGCTCAGGTCGTGGAGCAGTGCGTCGCAGTAGCCCGTTGTGTGGTTGGGGAAGTCCATCGTGCTGGTGGATTTCCCGCTGTGAATGACGATGCTGAAGCGATCGCGCCCCGGATAGCCTGTGAAGGTGCGGTGGATACGGCGCAGACGACGACGATCCTTGTTCGGCTCTTTCGAGCGCTGCAAATGCACCACAATTTGCACCTGGGGCTGGGTTTCCTCTTCCGCTTCCCAGTCATCGAAGAGCGGTTCTCCTTCGGAATCCGGCCCGTTAGCCCAGGCCGGGGTCGGTTCATCCAGCACAGCACCGAAACGCGGCTCTACTGCCGGAGTCATCACGCTGGCTCCCTGTGTCGCTGGCATCACATCGGTGACCGGGGCTGGCTCTGGCTCCGGCGCTTCTTCCACAAGCTCGCCCGTCTCCTCGTTATAGTCCAGTGGTGGCGGCTCAATCGACGAAGCCGGAACTGCGCTCTCATCGTACCAGGCCGGGACATCGTCCGAGTACTGTGCCTGATAGATGTCTTCAGCGCTCATGTATTCGAACTCGAATTCGATCTTGTCACAGATGATTTGCACATCCCCGCGCGATGTATCGAACTTGCCCGCAACGACCAGGATATCTCCCTCTTCCAGTTCACCCAGGTAATCTTCCGGTGGCTCGGCTCCGTCGTTCAGTTCACGATAGCGCTGGTACTTGTGTTCCTTGACGCGCACCCGTACATCCTCCCAGGTGCGCGGGAACATCACAACTTCAATGCTGTTGGCGGTCTCGTGCCAGTCTTCTACCATCATCACCGCCATTGCTTCTCCGTTTTTCGTCGTCAGCCTGCGCAGGGAGACAACTTCGCCCGCCACGCGCACCTTCTCCGATGGATGAGGCTTCTCCGGGTCTCGCAAGTGAGCGACGATGGCGAGATTGCTCATCGCCTGGAATTTGTCTTTGTGTTTATCTACCGGGCGACCTGTGACATAGAGGCCGAGCAAATCTTTCTCCCAGGCGAGCATTTCGCGGTTGGTGGCCTGCTGTTTTTCAGGGGCGCGGGGGATATGGAGCGAGTCTTCGTCTGTGCCGCCCATTGCCTCACCAAAGAGGCTCATCTGCCCGGATTCCTGCGCTTTGTGGTGTTCTCCGCTGAAGCCCATAATGCGTTCCAGCGAAGCCAGCAGGTCATCGCGCCCATGTTCACCCAATCCGGCGAAAGCGCCCACGCGGATCAGGCTCTCGACGGTACGCTTGCCCACATGCCGCAGATCAACGCGGCGGGCAAAATCCGCCATGCTGCTGAAGGGGCCGTTCTCACGACGTTCGTCGATGATGTATTTCAGCGCTGCGATCCCTGCATTCTTGATTGCCCCCAGCCCGAAGCGAATCCCGCGCCTGCCGTCGTCACGCTCTTCGATGTCGAAGTCAATCGCGCTGAAATTCACGTGCGGCGGCAGAATCGGAATATCCAGGCGGCGGCATTCATCGAGGAAGGTCGCAACCTTGGCGCTGTCATCAAACTGCACGGTGAGCAGGGCGGTCATGTATTCTTCGGGGTAGTGGCACTTCAAGAAAGCGGTCTGTACGGTGATGACCGCATAATCCGAAGCGTGCGACTTATTGAACCCATAGTTAGCGAAGAACTCAATTTCATCAAAGATGGCTTCTGCGACATCGGGTTCAATGCCGTTATCGGGGCCGCGCTCAATGAAAATTGCTTTGTGCTTGATGAGTTCTTTCTGCTTCTTCTTGGAAACCGCACGGCGCATCAAGTCGGCTTCGCCTAGCTCATAGCCGAAGAGTTCACCCGCAACCTGCATGATTTGTTCTTGATAGACCAGGATTCCCATCGTTTCTTTTGTGATGGGTTCTAGTTTGGGGTGCTTATAGGGAATATCTTCTTCCCCGTGCAGACGTTTGTTGTAATCCGGGATGAAGTCCATCGGCCCTGGACGGTAGAGCGAAATCCCTGCGATGATGTTCTCGAAGACTTTGGGGCGCATCCCGCGCAGCATGGACTGCATCCCCGTACTTTCTACCTGGAACACGCCGACGGTTTCGCCGCGCCCCATCATCTGAAAGGCTTCATCCAGCATGCGTTTTTGCTCTTCCGTCAGCGGATGGCGCGTGTCATCGTGGCGGTAGGGGATATTGTCCATCGTGTAATCGGTGCCGTGATGACGGTTAATCAGGTCGCAGGCTTTGCGCAAGATCGTCAACGTGGAGAGACCCAGAAAATCGACTTTGAGCAGGCCAATCGACTCGGCAGTCTCCATCGGGAACTGCGTCACCGAAGTCAGTGAGCCGCCGCTGGGGTCGGTTCCGGTGATGCGATGCAGCGGCGTATATTCCACCAGCGGCTTATCGCCAATGATGACCCCCGCCGCATGGGTCGATGCGTGGCGCGTCATGCCTTGCAGCTTGATGGCGGTATCCATCACGCGCTTGACTTCTGCGTCCTGTTCGTAGAGGTCTTTCAGTTCTGGATTGAGTTCGATGTATTCGGTGAGTTTCTTCTGGCGTGCTTCCTGTGGGATCAGGCTGGTCACGCGGTTGATCTTGCTGAGTTCCACATCCAGCGCACGCCCCACATCCTTCACAGACGCTTTGGCACCCATCGTCCCGAAGGTGATGATCGCAGCGACTTTGTCCTTGCCGTATTTGTCTACGGTATAGGCGATCATCTCCCCACGACGATCATCCGGGTAATCCAGGTCAATATCCGGCATGGAGACGCGCCCCGGATTCAAGAATCGCTCGAAGAGCAAGCTGTTCTGGATGGGGTCGATATTGGTGATCCCCAGGCAGTAAGCGACCAGGCTGCCCGCGCCAGAACCGCGCACATTCCACCAGATGTCCGCCGCGCGTGCGAATTCACACAAATCCCAGACGATCAGGAAGTAGGTGTTGAAGCCCATATCCCCGATAATGCGCAGTTCACGTTCCAGGCGTTCTTGCAGCACCGGATCATCTTCGCGCCCGGGGAAACGCCAGGACAGCCCCATTTCCACCAGATGGCGCAGGTAAGCTCCTGCGTCGTCGTTGAACTCTGGCGGCACCGGGAATACGGGCAGGTGATAGTCTTTGCTGTCCAGATCGACATTGGTCATCTCCGCAATTTTCAGCGTATTGGCGAAGGCCTCGTCGATCATCTCTTCCGGCATCCCGCGCGATCGCAATTCCTCACGCATTTCCTGGGGCGTCTTCAAGTAGTAGCTGTCCCTGGGATCCATGCGCATCCGGTTCTGTTCGGTTTTGTGCGCCCCGGTCTGGATGCAGAGCAGGGTATCATGCACATCCCAGTCCTCTTTGCGCACGTAGTGCACATCGTTGCTGGCGTAGAACTGCACGTTGGTGTGATTGCTTCTGCGATACTCGATCAGCCAGCGGTTGAGGATGTCGAGCTGCTCGATGTTGTGTGGCTGCAATTCCAGATAGAAATTGTCCTCGCCGAAGACATCCAGGTATTGCCCGATTTTGGCGCGGGCAGCCTCGTCCTTGCCTTCTTCAACGAGCTTGGGAATCTCCGCTGCGAGGCAGCCGCTGGTTGCGATCACACCTTCGCTGTGCGCTGCCAGGAACTCCCAGTCGATGCGCGGACGGTAGTAGTAGCCTTCTAGCTGCGCGGCGGAAGCCATCTTCATCAGGTTGCGGTAGCCCGTCATGTTCTGTGCGAAGAGCAACAAGTGATAGGGGCGCTTATCCCGTGCGGCCTCCTTGTCCGTCATTCTGCGCGGCGCCAGGTAGGCTTCCATGCCGATAACCGGCTTCACCGATGTATCCTTCGCCGCCCGGAAAAAGTCAATCACGCCGAACATCACGCCATGATCGCTGATGCCGACGGCGGGCATCTCCAACTCTTCGGCGCGTGCGATCAAATCTTTGATGCGACTTTGCCCGTCGAGCAGGGAAAACTCCGTATGGACGTGCAGATGAACATATTCGCTCGGCATGTCGGCAATTCCTGGATTTTCTTCATGGTCTGGGTGCTTAGAACAAGTGTATTCTACACGAAGCAGGGTAGTGCTGTGTAGGCGGCAGCACCGAAATCACCGCCGGATTGTGCGCTATCCATCTCTGATCCCACATTCAATCATGACCTTTGTCACCCTGGACTGAAGTCATCTTGTCGCGCACGTTCAGGGTGTGGCATGCTGAAGTTGAGAGGCGTTAGAAATCTGAAACGACACCCTTGCAACCCGCCAATTCGCACCTTGCACGCAGCATGATAGGTTAACGCAACGTGCTGAGTGCACAATGACGGGCGGGGAAAATTGTTTTTTGCAGCAAGCAACTGTCTGTGACCAGGGTAAGAGATGATGTTTGACTCCGGCGTTCGTGCCTCCTATCAGAAAATCATCCACCTGATGCGCTTGCGGCGTCCGACGGCGGCGGTTAGCGTTCTGGATCGCCTGCTGAGCGACCAGGAGATGGTCGGTGCGGAGCAGACGGTACAAACCCTGGAATACTTCGTCAGCCAGTTCCCGCACACGCTCGAACTGCGTGAGCGCCTGATCCAGCAGTACCTCAACCAGGGCCGCAAAGAAGCCGCCCTGCGCCAACTCGACGAACTCGGCGAGATCCAACTGGCGGCAGGTATGTATGGTGCCGCCGCCAAGACCATCCAGCGCATCATTGACCTGAAAGACCAGATTGATCCGCCAGACGTCCTGGCCTGACCCCTGTGGTACAATAGCGCCCAGTCTATTGATAGTCTCGAAAACGTATATCCATGCCAGAACTGCCGGAAGTCGAAACGGTCGTGCGAGGTTTGCGTGCACCGCTGATTGGGCATACCATCGAGAGCATGTGGTATGACTGGGAACGAGCCATCGGCCTGCCAGCCCCCAACGAATTTGAAGGCCGCGTGACCGGACAGCGCGTCACCGGCATCTCGCGCCGTGCGAAATTCATCGTCATCGAACTGGAACAGGATTTGTTGCTCGTGCATCTGCGCATGACCGGGCGACTCTACGTGACGGACGCCGACGCGGCGCACGATGTCGATCGCTGGGTGCATGTGAAATTTGGGTTGGATGGGAACAAAGAGCTACGCTTCAGCGATGTACGTAAATTCGGAAAAGTCTACTTAACGGATACACTGGAAGAAGTGACGGGTGCGCTCGGCCCCGAACCGCTGGATGATGCATTCACGCTGGCGGCCTTCCGCGAACGCTTGCAGGGGCGCAGTAAGGTTATCAAGGCGCTTCTGCTTGATCAGACGTTTGTCGCGGGTGTAGGGAATATCTATGCGGATGAAGCCCTGCATCGTGCCGGAATCCACCCGGAGCGGCGCTCTGACGGGCTGCGTGCGGATGAAATCGTCGCCCTGCATGGTACAATTCGGGCAGCGCTGCTGGATGGTGTGAACTACGAAGGTGCGAGCATCAACTGGTATCGCAAGCCAGATGGTACGGCGGGTAATTCGCAAGATCACTTTTTCGTCTACGGGCGAGAAGGCCAGCTCTGCCGAACTTGCCAATCCGCCATCATCCAGAAGATCCGCGTGACGCAGCGAGGCACGCATTTCTGCCCGAATTGCCAGGTGCGATGAGGATGGGTTATGGAATTTCAGGAGTTTTTGGGTCAGTTCATCAGTCAGCTTCCACCGCTACTGCTGGTGATCGTCTGTGGTGGCCCGTTTCTGTGGGTTGCGTTATTGTTCTATTTTCGTTCGCAACGTCGGCGCAGGCGTGCGGCTGGCGAAATCCTGGAGCGCCCAACGGGGAATGATACGATCCCGGTGCAAGTGAACGCTGAGGGAGACCATCGCTGGATGCCCGTCTATGAGGAGCCGTTCATCCCGCAAGACCCACAAGCATCTGCCGACCATGAGAGCGTCGATGAGGCTGCACCCGATCCCCTGGATTTGCTGGCACAGGCGCGGGCAGAAGCCGAAGAACTGGGTGAGATTCCCGCCGAACCCCTCGAGCCATCTGCGATGTCGCCATCGGAAACGACCATCCCTGCTGCACCTACAGACGATCCCCTGCCACAGCCAGTCACGGCAGGCGTGCTGCACACCATCACGAGCTTGCCAATCTTCACGCGATTGGATGATGGCAGCGTGATTCGAAGTCGCGAAATCCTCAGTATTCTGCGTGATCAATCCGACCAACGGCTGATGGTACAAATTGCAGATACGGCCTACCGCACACTGTCGGAAGACCCGGATGCGCGCGAGCAGTTCAAGCGCGTGATGAAGGAACTCTCCGGTACGATCATGCAGCCCGATGATGGGGAAACAACTGCCCTGGCGGATGCATCTGCCGATCTGCACACGATTTCCTTACAGACAATGCAGGTGCGCCTGAGCAATGGCGCAGTGACAACAGCACGCGAAGTCCTCAGTGTGCAGCGTGACCTGGGAGATAAACGGCTGTTGGTGCAAGTCGGAGATGTTGCCTACCGCACGCTATCGGAAGACCCGGATGCGCGTGAGCAGTTCAAGCGCGTGATGAAAGAACTCTCCGGTACGATCATGCAGCCCGATGACGCTCCGCCCCCTGTAGTGCCGCCCCCGGTGCAGGCTCCGCCGCCTTCACCGACACCGGAGCCTGCCCAACCCCAGGACGAATCCCCGGCCAGTGCAGTTGACGAGGCAGCCGACGAAGCAGAGGATGAACGTCCGCGAATGCCGGGGGATTTGCCAGACTTGACCCTCGCCGAGGAGCCGGATAACTACAAACGGACGCGCTATGGATACGTGCGCGTGACCAAGGTGGACAAAGCACCCGAAATCAACATCGCCGAGGCCATTGAGGAATACCTGCAATACAAAATTGAACAGTTACCGCAGTTCCAGCGGCGCGGCATCCATATCAAATCTGCGGCCTCAGGCGGTGTGCGCATTGAGGTGGATGGGCGCTCCTACGATTTCGTGGACGAAGTAACTGACCCAGACGTGCGCCAACTGCTGCAAGAGACGATTGATGAGTGGCAAGAGCGGCACTGAGACGATGCAGGAGCCGCACCGCAGCGCGAGTGCACTCAGGTCATTCCACATACGGCTCGTCAATCGTCTCCAGGCTGACCTTACCGCTTTCGCCCTGACGCAGCCGTCCCAGCGGACGTGTTGAGTCATGCGGGAAGATGATGATGGCGTCGTGTTCCAGCGCCCACTGCTGCCAGACGCGCTTGGTCTCCAGCGTCACCAGTGGTTCCACGTCATAGGCGGTCATCCAGCCCAGGCGCTCAAAGTGCACAGCGTAGGTCGCCATATCGCAGACGAAGGCCGCGTACTCACCATTGCTTTCGAAGCGCACAGCCATGTGCCCCGGTGTGTGCCCCGGCGTGACGATGCCCCAGACCCCCGGTGCCAACTCCGTATCGCCGTCCAGCAGTCGAAGCTGTTCATGCTGCATCAGTGGCGTGATGTTGGCGGCGATGTAGGTGGCACGGGTGCGCTCGTTGGGGTGCATGGCGTCTTCGTATTCGCGGCGCTGCACGACGTACTCCGCATTGGGGAAGGTCGGCACGATGTCTTCGGGATTGCCGTCTTTCCAGGTGGTATTGCCCCCGGCATGGTCGGAATGCAGGTGTGTGTCGATTACGAGATCGATGTCTGCCGGTTGCAAGCCCAGCTTTGCCAATCCGCGCAGCAAGCCACCTTCGCCAGAGATCTGAAAGATGCGTCGTGTCTTGTCGTCAATCTTGGTGCCCATACCTGTATCGACAACGATGTTCTGATCCCCGGCTCGCACATAGAGGCAGGTCTGATTCATGGGGATCATGTTGTCTTCGTCCGGGGTGAAGTAGCGGCTCCACAATTTGCGCGGGACGAGACCGAAGGCACCACCGCCATCAACCATGGTGCGAGCGTCGTTAATCAGGTGAATCTCCAAATCGCCAATTTTGAGCATAGAAAGAATCCTTTTGTGAGCTTGTTGTGAGTCTGGGTCATGAGCTTGAATCGAAAGGGGAGAGGCCGTGAGCGTTTCGACTACTCGCCCCTGCGCACACGAGGTCTCAGTCCACCTCGGTACTCACATCTGCGATCCTGGCCTTGAGCAAGTTCATCAGCGGCATCACGGGCACGCGCAGTTGCAGCCCTTTTTGCCCGGCACTGATGTGGATGTTCTGCAATTCCGTCGCTGGCTGATCCAGGAAGATCGGCCAGTTCTTATCCAGCAACATCAGGGCGCTGATGCCGCCGACTTGCAGCCCCGTCATTTTCTCAGCATCTTCGTGCTTCGCCATGCGTACCTTCTTCTCGCCAGCGGCTGCGGCGACCTGCTTGAGGGCGAGCTGGCGATCTGCCGCGATCATGACGATATAGGGCTTGTCCGTCGCGACGGATTGCACAATCAACGTCTTGTACACGGTGAATTCCGGTGCGCCGATCATCTCCGCCACTTCTTCGGCGTCACGGATGCTGGCGTCGTATTCCAATACTTCGTAGGGGATGTTGTTGGAGTCCAGCACCCGCATGGAATTGAGTTTCTTGTTCTTCGCCATGAGTCGTCCTTCAGGGATTGCGGAAGAGAAAAATGCCGAAGCCCAGCGATTCGCGCACTTTGCGATAGCTATCGCGCATGATCTGGGTCTGTTCGCGCAGGAAGTCAATCTCTGGCGAGTCCGTATGCTCGGCGCAATATTGCTCCGCCGCGTAGACCTGCACCCAGTGATAGTGATCGAGGTCGCCCTGGGTTGCGGGCACGGCATACACGGGAACCAGCCCTTCTTCGATCCCGGTCTGAATGCGCGAGTCGTAGTCGGCATCGCCCAACTCCAGGTCGAGCGCAGACGCGAGTTCCGGCTGCGGGACATCGTCCCAGTAGTACGCACCCATGACGATCAATCCGCCGGGTTCCACATACCGCTGAATCTCGCGCAGGGCACTGCGGTAGCCGTTCATCTGCCGCGCCGCATTGATGCACAGCACGACATCCCAGGGCTTCCCATCGCCAGCGAAGGCCAGCGGCTCCGCTTCGTGCAGGTGCAGGTCGCCGCCGGGGCAGAATTCCGCCATCGCTTCATGGGCGGCCTGAATGTAGTGTGGGGAGGGGTCAACGGCGACCCCGTGAATCTGCCAGCGAGACGCCAGACGAATCATCATCTCCGCCTTGCCGCAGCCCAGGTCGAGCACGCGAGACCCCGGTTTCAGCCCCAGCATCTCCGAGACCTGCTCCACCATCTTGCTGCTGAGGGGACTGCAAAAGCGCGTGTTCGCGTGGGTGATCGCCAGGTAGTTGTAAGCATCCATTGCACGTCTGTTTCCCAGGAATCGGCATTCGTGAACGTGTAGCATACCGCCATCAAGAACTCTGTTGAAGACGCAGTTTCACAGTTCCGCGCAGCGTCTCGCCCGCAGCCAGCACGATGACATTATGCCCTTCGATGCCATCCTCCATCAGATTGACGCCTGCGTTTGCATTCGTCTGTGGTTCGACGGCTATGCTGCCATCCGGCGCTGAGAAGAGAATCGTATGCTCGAAGATGCGATCGGCCTGCATTTCCAGCGTGATGCCCCAGTCGTCATAGCGCAAAATATTGGGCTGGTTGGCATGTTCGCCCCGGAAGAGATTGTCCATCCGCAGGCCATCCGGCACCGGACGCAGTTCGCGAAAATCCAGCCGTGGCTCAAGCTCGCCAGCGGCGGCTTCTGGCATGGCGTCAATGAGCGTGTACTGCTGATCGGCGGGGATTTGCAGCATCGGCATCCGTTCGCCCAGGCGCATGAAGTAGGGGTGATGTCCGAACCCGGCGGGCATCTCGCGCTCGTCTTCGTTGGTCAGCGCCAATTCCCAGACGAAATCTGCATCTTCCAGCGCGTAGCGGGCTTCGATGGTGAAGGCAAAAGGCCAATTCATGTCACCGAAATCAATTGAGCGCAGCCGCAGCCGGATGCTCGTCTCGTCGCTGTCGAGGACTTGCCAGCGGCGCTTGCGGACATCGCCATGTCGCGCAGTGCCATCATCTGACGACGTATTCAGTTGGTACGTCACATCGCCGAAGGTGAATTTTCCCTCGCGGATGCGGTTCGCCCAGGGTGCCATGATGAAGCTGGCGGTCTTGCTGCTGTTGCCGTAATTCGCTTCCTCGGTTGGGCGTAGAAGGTCAATCCAGGTTCCGGCGTAGCGCACGCGCCCGAAGGCGATACTTGCCCCGGTTTCCGGCAAAATCCCCGCCTGCCAGTATTGGTTTTGCAGTGTGTGCAGCATGTCGTGATACTCCTCAGGTATGTGCCGAATGATCCACCATCACTTATATTCTCGCTTGACGAATAAGCCGATCAACCCCGGAACCAGCCGATTGCCCAACACAATCAGGCGATCGATCCAGCGCAGGATGACCGTGTTGCGCGGGCGCTGGATGGTGCGCACGATGGCCTCCGCGACCTGTTCGGCAGACATGCTCGGTACGCTGCTGCGCTTACGTGCTCCGGCTCCCAGGCGTCTTTCGTTGAACTCGGTGTCGGTGCGCCCCAGGATGAAATCACTGATGCGAATATTGTCGCGCTGGAGTTCCAGTCGCAGTGAGCGAGCGAGGCTGCTGACGAAGGCTTTGCTGGCGCTGTAGATTGCGGCATTGGGCGCGACGAGATTGTATGAGACGGACGAAATCGTGATGACGTGCCCGCCGCCGGAGCCGCGCATGGCTGGCACGCAGGCGCGTATGCTGTGCAGCACGCCGTCGATGTTGGTGCGCAGCAGAGTTTGCAGGTCATCCCAGTCCGCTTCGGCAACCGCGCCCCGATGCCCGACTCCCGCGTTGGCGACCAGCACATCCAGCCGCCCAAAGTGCGCGACCGTCCGCGACACGGCTTCCCGCATCGAATCTTCCGCTGTGACATCGCCAGGAAGCGCCAGAAAATCGCCATGTTCGCCGGGGAGCGCCGCGATTTCGTCGCGCAGCGAATCCAGCCGTTCGGCGCGTCGTGCCGTCCCGGCGACATGATAGCCCGCCTCCGCGCAGGCCAGTGCCGCCGCCCGCCCGATGCCGCTGGATGCTCCTGTGATGAAGACCACCTGCGCCTGTTTCCCAGCGGTCATGCCTGCTCGTCGCCCCCGGGTGGGTTCGTCTGCGCTGGTTGCGCCACGCGCACGGGAACAGCGCCGTTCTTGCGCCGCTTGAAGACGCAGAAGTACTTGTTGCTCCAACTGAATCGGTCAAACTGAATGTCTTCCTTGCCACCCACACGGGGTACAGGTTCCATGTGGACGAGTTCCCAACCAATTTCACCAAGTTGATTCAACTCCGGAATCATCGCCTCGGGGGAGTGGCGTTTCGGTTTCTTATCAAAATTGTCTTTGATGAACTGACGGGCTTCCTTCGTTGCAGCACGCGCCTCGACGAAGAGCGTCAGATATTCCCACTGTTCCATCATGACTTGTCCTTGTGTTCTCGTGTAGCACCATCGCAAAAAGTATAGCCCACTCGTCGAGTCTCTGCGAAAGTTCTACACGGATCCGTGCTATTCTGCGGCACCATCGCCAGAACAGGGCAGGCGTCAGATGGGGATAGGCTGTGCGTCCATTTTCCCTTCTTCCAGTTCGCTACGCTGAAGGCATCAGAGATTCATAGGCACGGGAGACGCGCATCATGAGCCATGCCGAAGGTCTGTTGAACCTCGCCATTTTCATCGCGTTGCTGCTGTTGATCGTATTGCTCACGCTGCCTTTACTGAGCGCATGAGCCGCATTTGTGCACCAGTGGGAAGTGTTGGATAATGCTGCTGGCTGCGAAGGGGAAAGGGAAGACAATGAAAAGCTTTTACGCTGTGTCGTCGGCGCTGCTGTTGCTGGCAGCGATGATTGTGGGAGCTGCGCTGGCGCAGGATGTACCGCGCCTCGAAGGTCGCGTGCTGACAGCAGTAAATGTGCGCAGCGGCCCGGGTACTGAATTCGACGTGCGCACGGTCATCCGTCCGGGCGATGCCATTGTGGTTATTGGACGGACTGCGGCAGGGCTGGGTGAGGATTGTGCCGCTCTGGAAGATGGTCTGAATCTGAATGCCGGATGGTTGTTGATCGAATATGTAGGCGTTCCGGGCTGGGTCACGCGCTGCGCGGTAGAAGTGCAGGGCGCTCTCACGGCCTTGCCCGTCGCGACGGCCCTCCCTCCCGAAATCACGCCGGAGGCCACCGCTGAAGCCACCGAGGAAGCCGATGACAGCCCCCGTTTCCCGCCACGTATCTCCCGCTTCTATATTGATTACGACGATTTGCCGTATCCCGTGGGGCAGACGCGCACGGTGGTCAATGTCCGCACTGAGCCGGATATTGATGCCGAAGTCGTCCAGGTGATTGCAGGCGGTAGTTACGTCTACATCACGGGTGAGAGTGATGACAGCGGCTGGTACCGCGTCCAGTACGAGCTATTTGAAGAGCGCGAGCGCGTGACGAAAGTCGGTTGGATTGCCCGCCACCTCATCACGAATCTGCAATTTCGCTAGAACACAAACCAGCGACTCACAGAGCTTGTTTGTCGCTGGTCGTGCTTTCCTCACGTGAGTTCTGCGTCAGATGTGCAGCGGTTCGCGATAGAGTCCGAAGACTTCGCGCATGACATCCGTCATCTCGCCCAGGGTGACATAGGCATGTGCTGCATCAATCAGGTAGGGCATCGTGTTTTTGTCGTTCACGCAGGCATCGCGCAGGGCATCGATTGCCGCCTGAGCCTTCTCTGCGTCGCGTTCCTCACGTAGTTTGTTCAAGCGAGCCACTTGCTTGTCGTAACCCTGGGGATCCATTTCCAGGATCGGGATGCCCAACGGTTCGTTGTTATTGTACTTGCTGACGCCGACGATATGCCGTTCGCCACGTTCCAATTCCTGTTGATGGCGGTAGCTGGCGTCCGCGATTTCCTGCTGGAAGAATCCGGCTTCAATCGCAGGCAGGACGCCGCCGAAGTCTTCAATACGGCGGAAGTATTCATAGACCTGGGCTTCGGTCTCGTTCGTCAGTTTCTCGATGTAGTAGCTGCCACCCAGCGGGTCAATCGTATGGGCGACGCCGCTTTCTTCGAGGATGACTTGCTGCGTGCGCATCGCCAGGGTCACGGCGTGTTCGGAAGGCAGCGCCAGTGCTTCATCCATGCTGTTCGTGTGCAGCGATTGCGTGCCACCCAGCACGCCTGCCAGCGCCTGAAGCGCCACGCGGATCAGGTTCACTTCGGGCTGCTGTGCGGTCAGGCTCACGCCAGCGGTCTGGCAATGGAAGCGCATCAGCCAGCTACGCGGGTTCTTTGCGCCGAAGGTCTCGCGCATCTCACGTGCCCAGATGCGGCGTGCGGCGCGCAGCTTGGCAATCTCTTCGAAGAAGTCGTTGTGCAGGTTGAAGAAGTAGCTGATGCGCGGCGCGAAATCATCAATATCCAGGCCGCGTTCCAGCGCCCACTTCACGTATTCAATGCCATCCGCCAGCGTGAAGGCCAGTTCCTGCACGGCGGTGCTCCCTGCTTCACGGATGTGATAGCCGCTGACGCTGATGAAGTTCCACTGTGGCATTTCTTGCGTGGCGAATTCGATGGTATCGGTCACCAGTCGCATGGACGGCTCCGGCGGGAAGATGAATTCCTTCTGGGCGATGTATTCCTTGAGGATGTCGTTTTGCAGCGTGCCACGCAGCGCCGATTTATCGACGCCCTGGTTTTCGGCAGCAGCGATGTACATGGCCCAGATCATCGGAGCAGGGCTGTTGATCGTCATGCTGGTGCTGATCTTATCGAGCGGGATGCCGTCAAAGAGAATTTCCATATCCTTCAGCGACGAGATGGCAACGCCACACTTGCCGAATTCGCCCAGGGCTTCCGGCGCGTCGGTGTCGTAGCCCATCAGCGTCGCCAGGTCGAAGGCCACAGAAAGCCCCATGTTGCCGTTCTCGACCAGGTACTTGAACCGCTGATTGGTCTCTTCTGCCGTGCCGAAGCCCGCGAACATGCGCATTGTCCAGGGTCTGCCCCGGTAGCCCGTCGCGTGAATACCGCGCGTGTAGGGATATTCCCCCGGCATGCCCAGGTCGCGTTCGTAGTCAAAATCGGCGATGTCCAGCGGGGTGTAGATTCGGTCTACGGGGACGCTGGATTGAGTTATGAACTTCTCCATGCGTTCCGGCTTTCGCTGTAGCGCCTTGCCGAGCGTCATGGACTTCCAGTCTTTCTGGCGTTGTTCCAGCTTCTGGAGGTAGTCTTTGTCAAATGTACTCATGGTGCGAAATCCTCTGAACAAAGTGTTTTCCGCAGTATACCATCTACATCGGTCAGCGTCTTCAAAACTGGCTCATGGACAAAGCAATTAGACATCACACAAAACAGGTGGTAGATACTTTTCAAT